>QKDN01000016.1 GCA_003252535.1 Campylobacterota bacterium
TGAAATTTCACGGAATGGATAAAGAGAACTTCAATTTACATCTTAAAGAGTGCGAGTTCAGGTTCAATAATAGAGGTGAAGATTTGTATAAACTGCTACTCAGAATCTTCAGGAATGAACCTCTAAACTAGTCAAGCCCCATATTTCAAATCACTCAATAACTCTAAACATTGCCAAGAGCCGTAGGTCGGGGTGCCCTCACCCCGACACGAACTACACAAACAGAAATATTACTGTGTGCGAAATAAATGTCGGAGTCGGGGGGACTCCGACCTACGGATCATGTAAAAAATCTGATATAATCAAACACATCTTGCCTTATCTTCTCGTGCTCATGATAGTGTGGGCATGGATATGGAATTATTGGCTGTAAGTCCCGTAAGCATTGTGATGATATCGTACAAACGAAAAAAATAACTCTTGTTACGAAAATGAAATTATCATGATATAATCATTCGAAATAGCTTGTCCAAAAGGGGGAAAGATCGTGGGATTCAGTTATAGAAAAAGAATAACCATATTTCCTGGAGTTAAATTGAACATTACCGCCAGAGGTATCAGCAGTATATCGATCGGCGGCAGGGGTATGACACTCAATATCGGGAAAAGAGGTACAAAAGCTACCGTAGGAGTACCCGGCAGTGGTTTGTTCTATTCCAAAAACCTCTCAGATATAGGGGAGAGTAATGAGAATGAAACCGGATTGATGACGGATCAACCTGAAGTAGTTGAAAGAAAGGTAAGTCCGCTATTGTTGGCAGGTATTGTTCTTATGCCCTATGTTTTTTAATGGTTCTTGCTCAAAAAGGGATACAGTACAACATCAAAGCTATTGGGTTTCATATGGTTGGTTCTGTTTCTCCTGGTGATTTTCTCAGATGCCGGAAAATATTTGAAATATTGAAAATGAAGATCGATCACATCAGTACATTGACACAGGAAGAAGCAGACAGAATGCTCTTGTGTATTCATCATCCGATAACCTTTCATGGACATATTATAAAAAATCTTGATTTTGGTGGCAGGGATTTAAAAGATATTTTCTTTGCCGGTATATGGATTGAAGATACATCATTTAGAAGTACCTGTTGTGATAATACAAGCTTCTATGGGACATTTTTAGTTGATGTTGATTTTAGCGGGGCAGATTTACACAATGCTATTTTTGAAGATGCTCTATTGTCAGGTTGTAATCTTAGAGGTATAAAAGCTCCACTATGGAAAAAAGTTTATCTCTGGTTGAAGAATTTTTGATCCTTTCAACTAAAAGTTTCACTCGTTTGAATATCTGCATTACGAAGCTGGACTTCGTAACGAAAAAAAAGAAGCGAATATGCCGAGACAGGCAACCATCACGAGAACATTTTGATCAAATGAACAACAAAATCCCATATCGCTTTGCAGACAGAGATGACAACAGACCAGATGAACTGGATCTCGGTCCAGATATACGGACTCATATAATACAGGACAATGATCAAAATAATGAGGAATGTCAGCCTGATAAGAAAGCTACCGAAATGTTTGATACTTTCGAACATATGTCAGCTCCTTGCGATCATGCTGTAGTGATCAGCGATGAGAATATAGGGTAGGTTGAGAAACCCACCCTACAGGGAGGGTGTGAAGTAAAAGCAGGTCTTAAAGAGCTACTTTTGTCACATGGTGCTTGAGACCGAGCTCTGCTTCGGTGCAGCCGAGCGCGAGTCCTACCATCTGCGGCATGTGGAGGATAGGAAGCTCTACATCTCTTCCCATAGTCTTGGCAGCGTGGTGCTGCTTGACATCCATATTGAGGTGGCAGAGAGGGCATGGCGTGACGACCATATCGGCGTTGTTGTCGATAGCGTCCACGAGCGCTGTACCCGTGAGCCTGTTCGATGTCTCAGGAGCCTGGAGATCGACATGGAAACCGCAGCACTTGTTCTTGCTCTCGTAGTCTACACTGTTACCCTCGAGGGCTTCGATGAGTCTGTCGAGAGATGTAGGGACATACGGGTTCTCGCCGCCGTTGCTCTCGTTCTGGAGCTCGCTCGGGCGGATGTTGTGGCATCCGTAGAACGGAGCGATATTGTATTTGCTCAGCGGCGTAGTGACCTTGTCGCTGATCGCTTCGAGGCCGTAGTCGTCGACGAGGGCGTAGAGGAAGTGTTTGACCTCGCTCGTACCCTTGTACTCGAGACCTACCTCTGCGAGCTTCTCATTGACCCTCGCTCTGAGCTCTGCATCATGGTCGAGCTTGTGCTTGGTCATCGCGGTATTGATCTGGCAGGTGTTGCAGATCGTCACCATCGTGAGGCCATGTTTCTCTGCGTAGCAGATGTTCCTGGCATTGAGGACATACGCGAGGAACTCGTCGAAGTCCTGGAGGTGGCTCGCGCCGCAGCAGCTTGCCTCGTCGAGTAGGACAAGCTCGATGCCGAGTTTTTTGGCTACTGCCAAAGTAGATGAGAGAAGTTCAGGCGTAGACTCTCTGGCTGTACAACCTGTATATAGTGCATATTTCAATTGGCTCATCGCTTCTCCTTACAGTTTATTCGTTTGTGAAATTTCGACGAGTTTCTGGATCTCGTCGAGGTTTTTCGATTTTGGCATGTTCCACGGCATGACGATCTTGCCTTTCTTGAACATCGCGAGGGCTTCAGGGATGTGCTTGACTACCGCCGCTCTCTCCGAGTAGGCTACGAGGTGACCCTCGTCGAGGATACCGTGCTTTTTGATCGAGTGGACGAAACCTTCCGCGTGGCGTGTCGCTACATTGCTTCTGGCCACTTTCTGCTCGAACTGGAGGTTGTGGAGCTTGGTGATCTTCTCGATAGGGTTGATCTCTTTCGGACATGCCTGCGCACACTCGAAGCACTTGACACAGTCCCAGACACCGCTGCCCATCTGTGCAGTGAGCTCAAGTCTCTCCATACCTGCCTCATCTCTCGGATCGACAGTGAATCGGTATGCAGCCGTGAGGGCGGCAGGCCCGAGGTAGTCTTCGTTGACCTCGAGGGCAGGACAGGCGTAGTGGCAGCTGCCGCACTGGATACAGTAGTCTGCATCGAGGATGTTCTCGACCTGTGCGATAGACATGGCAGTCTCGTGCTCAGGGTGCTCTTCGATATCTGCGACGACGAACGGTTGGACCGCTTCGTGTTTGTCCCAGAAGTCTTTTTTGTCGATGATCATGTCTTTCATCGCTCTCTTCTTGCTCTGAGGCTCGAATACGAGCTCGTTGTTGAAGAGTTCGAGGAGTTCCATCGCGTTCTGCTTACAGGCTAGGACCGGCTTGCCGTTGACCTTGATACCGCACGCGCCGCAGATACCGTGGCGGCATGAACGGCGGTATGAGAAGGAGCCGTCGTGTTCCCACTTGATCTGGTTGAGCAGGTCGAGGACGAGATCGTCAGCACCTACCTCGAGCTCGTACTGCTTGTAGTATGGAAGATAATCAGTCTCAGCGTTGAATCTAAAAGCCTTGACGGTTACTTTTTTGTGAGTCTCTTTTCTACTCATGACGGGGCTCCTTAGTATGTTCTTTCTTTGACTTCGAACTTACCAAGGACAACATCGGCATATTCGTGGGTCATGTTGTAGTTCTCATCCATATACGCATAGGTATGTTTGAGGAACTTCTCGTCGTCTCTGGTCGGGAAGTCGTCACGGTGGTGAGCGCCGCGGCTCTCTTCACGCGCAAGGGCGCCTTCGACGATGAAGAGCGAATACTCGAGCATGTGCCCAAGCTCGATCGCTTCCTGGAGCTCTGTGTTGAAGGTATTGGACTTGTCGTCGATACGGATGTTCTTGTATCGTGCGAGAAGCTCTCTGATCTTCTCACCCTGTTTGATGAGCGATGATGCCGTTCTGAAGACGCCGGCATTGTCGGTCATGCTCTGCTGGAGCTCTTCTCTGAGTGCCGGAACTCTCTCGTTGCCGTTGTTCGTTTTGATATGCTCAAGCTCTGCAAGCATCGTCTGTGCGTCTTCCTGTGTCGCAGGTCTGAGCTCGATAGAATCGATCACCTCGAGGATGCTCTCACCCGCATGGCGGCCGAAGAAGAGCGCTTCGAGTACCGAGTTGGCGCCGAGTCTGTTGGCACCGTGGACGCTCACACAGCTGCACTCACCGGCTGCGAAGAACCCTTCTACCAGTTCGGTCGGACTCTTTCTCACCTGGCAGTTGATATTGACAGGGATACCACCCATAGAGTAGTGTGCGGTAGCGGCGATAGAGATAGGCTCTTTGAGCATATCCTGACCGAGGAAGGTCATCGCAAGCTCTCTGAGCTCGGGAAGCTTCGTTGTGATGATCGAAGGATCGAGGTGGGTAAGGTCGATATGAACCGCATCTTTGTGTGGTCCTACGCCGCGACCCTCAAGGATCTCCTGAGTGATCGCACGGCTAACAACATCGCGTGAAGCAAGCTCCATAGCGTTGGGAGCGTACCTGGACATAAACCTCTCACCCTCGCTGTTGTAGAGTCTGCCACCCTCGCCGCGCGCTGCTTCGGAGATGAGGATACCCGATCCGCCGAGACCGCTCGGGTGGAACTGGACGAACTCCATATCCTCGAGCGGAAGACCTTTTCTCGCTACGATAGAGAGGGCGTCACCTGTGTTGGCATGGGCGTTGGAGTTGATTTTGTAGGCTCTGCCGTAACCGCCTGTGGCGAACATTGTTACTTTGGCGTTGAAGATAGCAGGTTTGGATGTGCGGATATCATAGGCAACCACACCCGATACTTTGCCGTCTTTATAGATAAGGTCGGCCATGTACCATTCGTCGAACACTTCGATACCTTCTCTATGTGCCTGTTCATAAATAGTCTGAAGAAGCGTAAGACCTGTTCTGTCCTTGGCGTAGCAAGCTCTCGGCTTGGACTGTCCGCCGAACGGTCTGATCGCGATGTCACCTTTCTCGTCTCTTGAGAAGACTGCACCCATTCTCTCAGCCCATCGGATCGTCTCGGGCGCTCTTGTACACATAAGCTCGACACAGTCCTGGTCTGCAAGATAGTCGCTGCCCTTGACAGTGTCGAACTCGTGTAGTTCTACGCTGTCGTCGGCGCCGAGAGCAGCATTGATGCCTCCCTGTGCTGCGCCCGAGTGACTTCTTAGCGGGTGAAGTTTGGTGATGACTGCCGTTTTCTTGCCTGCGACGGTGAGTTCTCTGGCAGCTGCTAAACCTGCCAGACCCGCTCCGACAATAACAGCATCGTATTGATAGATTTGAACATCCATGGTTGCTCTGTCCTTTACACTGAATTTGGCTTGATTATAACCACACTTAAGTTTTAGTAGGTTTAACTCCCTCTTCGTAATCAGATAATAAAAAAGTGTGTTACAATTTTGCCAATTTATTTCGGATATATCCTCCCGACTGCCACGATCGGTTCAGATTATGATATATTTGTTTTGCAGAGTTTATGAAGGATCAATAGATGGATAAAGAGTCATACCTGATAAGCACGCTCCGTTCATCCCATATCGGGGATGACGGTGCAGTAATAGGAGAGAGTGTCTACAGCGCAGATATATTCTGTGAGGACATCCACTTCAAAAGAGAGTGGATGAGCATGGCACAGATCGGACGCAAGGCAATGATCGTTAATATATCCGATGCGATCGCCATGAACGCCAGACCGCAGTTCGCCCTCGTCTCCCTCGTGCTTCCGAAAGATATTGCGAAGAGTGAGATCGACGAGCTCATCGCTTCTCTCGAAGAGAGTGCGCGGGAGTACGGCTGTGAGATCGTCGGCGGCGATACGGTAGGGGGAGAGAAGCTGACCATTGCCATCACGATCATCTCGTTCAGCCGTGAACCTCTCCTGAGAAAAGGGCTCAGGGAAGGTGACCTGCTCGCATATACCGGAGTGCTGGGCGGGAGCAAGCGGGACCTGGAGAGACTTTTCGCCGGTGAGCCAATAGAAGAGGATTCGCGTTTTATCATCCCGAAACTGAGAAAAGATTTTATCTACCGTTCGAGTCATTACCTGCGCTGCGGTATGGATATCTCGGACGGCCTCTTCTGCGATACGAACAAGATGCTCGAGTACAACGATATGGGCTATGAAGAGCTGATCCCTGTCCCTGATGAGATCGGGCTGAGCGGGGAGGAGTACGAGATGCTGATAGGGTTCGATCCCGAGATGCTGCCGCTGATCATGCAGATAGCCAGGGAGACAGATACACCGCTGAGCATTTTTGCCAAAGCAGCGGAAAACAGCAACAGGTATCTGTGCCACAGCCACCATTTCAAGGATGAGATGTAATCGGGTATCTCTTTCAGTTCAAAGGATAGCCACACTGCCTGTAGTAGCGGCTGATCTCTTCATACGCCTCTTCCGCACTCTCGACGATACGTATGAGCTTCGTATCGTGTGTGCCGATCATCCCTTCCTCGGATAAAATGCTGAAATCAAACAGTTTGCTCCAGAACTCTTTGCCCACCAGTACGATGGGGATCTTCGGGTGTCTGCCGGTCTGTACCAGTACCATGATCTCAAAGAGCTCATCGAGGGTACCGAAGCCTCCCGGGAAGATAATGAACGATCTGGTACGCATCACGAAATGGAGTTTGCGTATCGCGAAGTAACGTACCTCGATAAGCAGTTCCGGGGTGATGTAGGGATTGGGGCGCTGCTCATGGGGGAGCCTGATATTGAGCCCGATCGATTTGGCACCTACCTCGTATGCACCCCTGTTGGCTGCTTCCATGACGCCGCCCCCGCCTCCGCTCATCAGCGTCGTGCTACAGTCACCGGGGCCTTTGCCGCTCCGGCCGATCATCGACCCCAGCTTCCTCGCCTCTTCATAATAGTAGCTTTGCTTGAGCAGTTTCTGCGCCTTCTTCACTTCGGACAGGTTCCCCCCGCTGGGGTCCTCTTCATAAGCTGACTGTGTGATCTGGAGATTTTCAAGCGCGCTCTCATAGTCGACCGTCCTGGCGCTGCCGAATATCACTATGGTATGCTTGATACCGTATTTGCGAAGTTTGTATTCAACTTTGAAGTAATCCACAAGGAGACGGAAAGCTCTCATGAAAGAAGAACTTTCACTCTCTGTCTCATGTATATGGTCTCTGTCCTCTTTCATAGCCTTCCGTTTATTGGTTTGGTTATGTTATGATAGCCTAAATATCTAAAACAGGGAGTCGGGATGCGATATATCATCATGCTGTCGGTACTTGTGATCCTTTCATCATGCGGCGCGGAAAATGAGCACAAGATCGCTGTAGTACCCGAAGCGTCCGGGATAGACTACTGTGTCTCCACGGGTACGCTGGCGGTCGCGAATGACGAAGGAGTACTCTACGAGATCAGCCGCGAGGGGGAGATACTCAAAGAGGTCAAGATAGGCAAATACGATCTCGAAGGTGTCGTGTGTACCGGTGAGGATTTCCTGCTGGCTGTCGAGGATCGTGGAGTGCTCAGGGTCTCCAGGGATTTCGGCAAAACAGAGTTCCTCTCCATCGAAGGGCTGCCAAAAGGGCTCAGCCTCTTCGAGAAGAAACACGGTGTCGAAGCGATCGCGAAGAACGGTTCGGCCATCTATCTCTCCAAACAGAACAAGAAGTCAAAGAACAATATTATCGTCGAACTGGAGCTGAAGCAGAAGAGACTCGTGTACCGCCGGAGCATCGTACACGATATACCCGACGTAGCAGGATTGGTGTACAGGAAAGGCAGGCTCTACATGGTCAGTGACAAAAAAGACACCCTTGCCATCTACGATCTGAAAAAATCAAAAATTGTCAGGAGGATAGAACTCTCAAAGTTCGCCCAGGAGGGGATCACGTTCGATGAACAGGGCTTTGTCTATTTCGCAGATGATGACGGGTTCGTCCGGAGAGCCAAAGAATCGGAATTTGATTTCTAAAATATTTCTCAAAAATATGATCGAAAATCAAACTTAAGTGTTCGTTGTCTCAAGTTATCTATGTTACAATCTACAAGGTATGAAATAGAAATGATCTGTAGGGCAGGATGACCTTTTTTTGGGTCTGTTCTGATTTGCGGGTCGGAGTATCATTGCTTATTTGGAGGGAATTTTTATGAAGAGTCGTTTTGGGTTTGGTTTACTCTTTTTGGCATCGGCGCTGTATGGGGCTGAGGGTGACAATACTACGCTGATCGTGACGATAATCGTATTGGCTGTCGTAGGGGTTGGTATACTTGTTTATTCTCAGTACCAGATCAAGCGTATGAAGAAGATGCATGAAGAGATAGAGAAAAAGCAGATGGAGATGCAAAGAACTCAGAATGAACTCATCACCAATATGAGTGAGAACATTTATGATATTGCAAAAGAGGCTATCAAGAACAGGAACAGCGTTACCGAAGAGCCCAACGAAAGATCGCTGGAGAAAGTTCTGGCCAAGGCCATCAATGCCGAGAACGCCTTGCTCGATATGACCAACGACCTGATCAGCTTCCTGAAGATCCGTTCAAAGAAGGTCGAGATCATCAACGAGAGATTCAACATCAACAACGTCCTCAACGAACTCGCCGGTATGCTCGGCATCTACTTCAAAGAGAGCAAGGTCGAGGTGATCTTCGATATCAACCACAATATTCCCCGATACCTTATCGGTGATTCGCTCCACCTCGGACAGATACTTAACAATCTTCTTGAATATTCTATGCTTCATACCAACGCATACGAGGTCAAGCTCGAGATATCCCTTGTCAAGGATGAGGACGGATCGCCGCTGATAGAGTTCGCATTCTTCGACAAAGGGATGAACATTCCCAAGCAGAAACTCGAAAAGCTCTTCGAGCCATACTACAATGAAGAGGCAAAAGAGTATGTAGGTCTCGGTCTCTTCGTCGCCAAGGAACTTGCTGCTCTCATGGGCGGGACACTGAACGTCAAAGCGCAGGAGGGGCGTGGTATCGTCTTCACGCTCCTGCTTCCGATGGGCATCGAGAGATCGAAAGGGAAGGATTACGAACTGTGCGACAAGACAGCCAAAGCCAAAAAGGTCCTTATCGTCGACAATCACTATACGACTGCCCTTGCGGTACGCAAGCTCTTTGTCTACTTTGACTATGATGTCAACGCAATGCCTATCGATGACTTCACGAGCACTATGCCGGCATTTACCGAGTATGATATCGTTGTGCTCGATGAGAAGCTCTTCACCCCGAATACCATCAAGTATCTTGAAAAAACGGTCGACTATCTTGAGAGTATTGACAAAGAACACGGCCTGAAGATCATCTCGATGGGTTCACTGATGGACGAACCGGCTGAAATACCTGCCGGTGTCTTTGACCTGCGCCTTGAAAAGCCTTTTGGTCAGGAGAGGATATTCGAAGCGCTAACCGAGCTTTTCAGATCGGATATCCCGCTCAACCTTCCTATCGTCGGCGACTTCAAGAACGAAGTGGCTTTCGTCCACAAAGAACCGCTGGTCGAAGCGGAGAACGTCACCAGGGAGTCTTTCGCCGACTTCGATGGCTCGAGACTGCTTCTGGTCGAAGACAACCTTATCAATCAGAAGGTACTTATCAATATCCTCGGAAAATCCGGCATCGATATCACTGTCGCCAACAACGGTCTCGAAGCGGTCAATATCGTCACTGTAGAGAAGCAGGAGTTCGATCTGGTACTGATGGACATCAACATGCCTATCATGGACGGGTATACCGCTACCGATAAGATCAGGAAAACAGGCGAATTCGACCATCTTCCTATCGTGGCATTCACCGCCCTCGTGCTTGACAACGAAGTGCAGAAGATGTACAACAGCGGTATGAACGCCTTCCTCTCCAAGCCTATCAATATGGGGAAACTCTACAGCGTCTTCGAACTCTTCCTTGACATCAAGATGAACAGCAGCCGTATCCAGCCGCCGGTCGAGAAACCTGTCAAGGTCTACTACGGTCTCGACGTCGACGACGGTATCAAGTATGCCAACGGTGACGATGCGGTCTATATGGAAGTACTCAACGAGTTCCTCGAAGCGTACGGCGAAAGCGCAGAGTCTTTCGAGAAGCTTGTACGGGAGAACAGGGTAGAGCAGATCAAGATGCTCTGCCTCGATATGAAAGGGCTTACCTCGGCGATCGGGGCGTACAAGATGTTCAAGCTCGTCGACGAGATCCACAAGCTCTTCATCTACAACAACCAGCATCTGCTGCACAAATATGTCGAGAGCTACACGACCGAGCTTACCAAGCTCAAGACCTCGATCGACGACTATATGCATTCAGATCATTAATCCTTTCTCTCGAAGCGGGGGACATCCCGCTTCATACACTTTTCCCACATACCCCTCTATACCCCATACAAAATATCACGAAATCTGCGACAGGTGAAAGCAATGAAGCAGTGCTGAAAGTTTTAGCTTCCTTGTAGTGGGTTCGGGGCTGAAGCCTCCGGCTTCCGAAGTCCCCACAAGCAAAAGCTTTTTGATGAAAAAAAGATATGAAGAATTAGATGAATATCTCGTCAAGGATCGTATTGACGAACTCGTTGGCTTTGAAGCTGATCAGGTCATCGGGCTGTTCACCCGTACCGATATAGAGGATAGGGAGTTTCATCTCATCGGCTATCGTGAGGATGGAGCCGCCTTTGGCTGTGCCGTCGAGCTTGGTGATGATGATGCCGTCTATACCGATCATCTCGTTGAAGGCTTTGGCCTGGTTGATCGATGAACTCCCCTGTGTACCGTCGAGGATCAGGAGTTTTCTGTGTGGTGCACCTTCGAATGCTTTGTTGGCGGTACGCACCATCTTTTTGAGCTCTTCACCGAGGTTGACCTGGGTGTGGAGACGCCCGGCTGTATCGATGATGACACGCTTGATCCCTTTCGCTTTGGCTGAGAGGATGGTATCGTAGACCACAGCGGAGGGATCATGCCCCTGGCGGGTGCTGACAATCGGTACGTCAAGCCTGTCGGCCCAGCGGGTGAGCTGCTCAATCGCTGCGGCCCTGAAGGTATCGCCCGCACCGAGGATAACACTGCCGTAAGTCTCTTTGTAACGTCTTGCGAGCTTGGAGATGGTGGTGGTCTTGCCCGCGCCGTTGACGCCGATGATCATCTCTACATAAGGCAGTGCATCGCTCTCCTTGAAGTCTGCCTTGTATTGGAAGACACTGATGAGGGAGTTGAACGCCTGGAGGCGGTTGATCGTATCGGGGAGCGACTCAAGGAGTCTTTCGATCAGGTCGTAGTTGACATCAGCTTCGAGGAGGATGTCCTCGAATTCCTCTCTGGTGATCTTTTTCTTTTTTTCGGGGGTGACCTCATGGATCGCTTCGGTGGTCTTGCCGAAAGCTTTTTTAAGAAAATTGAACATACGTGGTTCCTTGTATAAGTCTAAATATCTCTTTAAGGTTAAATTGGTGATTATACCCAATCGGTACTTTGAATAGCAGGAAAGAAGAGATGGAGAAAGATGTATTTCGGCGAAGATGCCTGGAACGGATGAAAGAGGGTGGAAACAACAGGAGATATATCCAGAACAAGATCGTCACCGACAGGCTCTATAAACTGATCAAAAAAGAGGATCAGAAGGTGATCATGCTCTACCTGCCCATGAAGATCGAGGCGGATATCATGCCTCTCATCAAGCGTCTCCGTAGAGAGGGGAAAAGGCTCTATGTTCCTTTTATGGAAGATGAAAGTTTTAGGTTGGTACAATATAGATTACCTCTGATCAAGCGTAAATTCGGGATCAGGGAGCCAAAAAACTCAAACAAACCCATTGATAAAAAAATAGACCTTTCCATTGTCCCGGTCGTCGGTATCGATGCGGCTCTGAAACGGGTCGGATTCGGCAAAGGGATGTACGACAGGTTTTTTGAAAAAAAGAAGAAAACGATAGAGAAGATACTTTTCGTCTCCCGTATCTGCTGCTGTACCCGCGATTATGTGGGTGATCACTACGATGTGGCAGGAGACGGTTTCATAAGTGCGGAAAAGTGCCTCTTTAAGAGAAATAACAGAGCAAAGAAGCAGGTGAGAATTTAATAGTGCAGGCGGCGATTCAGGTGCACATTGAAGTGTGTTATCGTCAATAGATTTCTATATCCCTGGGGCAGTCAGTGCCGCCGGGGGTAATCATGCCGGAAGTCTCATTGACCATACTCTATTCTCTTCTCGCGAAACAAGGAGAAGATATGTTGACGGAAATAACGGTGGGCCTGTGCAGTGCATGCATAGGTGCAGGGGTGAGCTATCTGTGGCTTCGCAGCAGCAGTATCAAAAGATTCTCATACCTCGAGCTTGAGGCCAAAGCCAAGGCCAAAGCCCTGGAGCATGAATCACAGAGGATGCTCCAGGAAGCCAAGCTCAAGATAAAAGAGGAAGAGCTCGTACTGGAGAACAAATACCAGAAACGGTTTGAAGACGTGGAGCAGCGCAACCGCGATCTGATCTACGAATCCAAAATGCTTAAAAAAGAAGAGGCGAACATCCTCAAGCTCCAGAACAGGGCACAGGAGATCAACAGTGCCCTTGAAAAAATGGAAGAGAAGAAGCAGGCGAGGATAGACGACCTGATCGGACTGATCGAAAATGTCGCATCGATGACGCAGAGCGAAGCCCGGGCAAAGATACTGGAGCTCGTTGAAGAGAAGAGCAAAGCCTCTGTCGCGGCAATAGTGCGCAAGTATGAGCAGCAGGCCAGGGAAGAAGGGGAGAAAAAGGCCAACTATATCCTCGCCCAGGCGACCACGCGCTATGCCGGCGATTTCGCAGGCGAGCGGCTGATCAATCTCATCACACTCCCAAGCGATGAGCACAAGGGGAGGATCATCGGGAAAGAGGGGCGCAATATCAAGACCCTCGAAATGCTCCTCGGGGTCGATATCATCATCGATGAAACCCCTGGTGTGATCATTGTCAGCTCTTTCAATCTCTACCGCAGGGCGATCGCCACAAGGGTGATCGAGCTCCTGGTCGAGGATGGCAGGATACACCCTGGCCGCATCGAAGAGATACACGAGAAGGTCGAAGCGGAGTTCGAGCAAAAGACCTATGAAGAGGGGGAGAACATCCTGATCGATCTCGGGATATTCCCGATGGAGAGCGAACTGGTCAAGCTCATCGGCCGTCTCAAGTACCGTGCCAGCTACGGTCAGAACGCTCTTGCCCATACCCTCGAGGTCGCAAGGCTTGCTTCGGTAATGGCAGCGGAGATGGGGGGCGACGAGAAACTGGCGATGCGTGCGGGTCTCCTCCACGACATCGGCAAGGCGCTTACGCAGGAGTACGGCGGCAGCCATGTCGATATTGGCGTGGAGCTCTGCAAGAAGTACGGGGAGCACCCGACTGTGATCAATGCCATCCTTGCCCATCATGGCCATGAAGAGCCGGGCAGCGTGGAGAGTGCTGCGGTCTGTTCGGCGGATGTCCTCTCTGCCGCAAGACCGGGGGCCAGACGGGAAGTGCTCGAGAGCTTCACCAAGAGGGTCAAGGAGATAGAAGCGATCGCGCTGAGCCATGAAGGTGTCGACCGTGCCTATGCGATCAATGCAGGCCGTGAAGTGCGCGTGTGTGTAAATGCGAATCAACTCAGCGATAACGAGTCTGCTTTGCTCAGTCTCACCATAGCAAACGAAATAAAAGATAGGGTACAATATCCGGGTGAGATCAAAGTGAATGTCATCCGGGAATCTCGTTCAATCAATTATGCAAGGTAGTAACAGATGAGCAAATGTAAAGACATCAGGGCGTATGTACGCATGGAAGAGCGATATGAAGGGTTGAACATGATCTTCGGTGATTGTCCCGAACTGAAAAAGGATATCCTCTGCGCGATCGACAAGGTCAAGCAGGAGACCGGGCAAACACCATTTATCTATGACAAGATATCCAATGACCGCCCCGATCTACAGGCGATCTATGTAGAATTCCACGACGACGTACACCGTGAAGGGGGAGACTTCTTCGAAAGACTGCTCAAAGAGCTTGAAATTGACCACTGTGAGGATGGACTATGCTAAAGAGAATATTCGGACTGATTTCAATACTGGCCCTGTCGGCTCAGCTCAATGCTGCCGATCCTGTCGTGACGCTCCATACCAACCAGGGTGATATCGAGCTGAAGCTCTTCCCGAAGATCGCTCCCAAGGCGGTGGAGAACTTTGTCACCCATGCGAAGAACGGCTACTACAACGGCATTACATTCCACCGTGTCATCAAAGGCTTTATGATCCAGGGCGGCGACCCTGAAGGTACCGGAATGGGCGGAGAGTCTATCTGGAAAAAAGAGTTCGAGGATGAGTTCGCCCCCAATGTCGTTTTCGACAGACCCTACCTCCTTGCGATGGCTAACCGTGGCCCCAACACCAACGGAAGTCAGTTCTTTATCACGACCGTACCGACACCGTTCCTCAACGGCGGCTATACGATCTTCGGTGAAGTGACCAAAGGGCAGAAAGTCGTTCAAAAGATCGAGAACATCTCGACCGGGGCGAACGATATGCCACTTTTCAAACAAGTGATCAAAAGCGTAAGCGTTAAATAGTGGGCAGAGAAGACCTTACCCAGATACGCCAGGAGCGCCGCACATGGCTCTCCTGGAAGAATATAGCCCCATTGCAGGAGGCCATCGCTTCACTCCCCCTGATAGAACCTTCCCATATTATATTCGGAGATACGGTAGAGATCGGTTTCGATCATTTGAGTACTGAGCAAAAAGAGCAGTTCGAATCGGTCGCAAAAATGCTCAAGCCCTGGAGAAAAGGGCCGTTCAGGATCGCTGATCTTTTCATCGACAGCGAGTGGCAGAGCTTCATCAAGTACAACCTCCTCGAACCCCATTTCGACCTCGAAGGAAAGATAGTCGGAGATATCGGCTGCAACAACGGCTATTACCTTTTCAGAATGCTCTCCCAAAAGCCGAAGAAGCTCGTAGGATTCGACCCCTCGGCACTGACATACTCCCAGTTCATGTTCCTCGATCGCTACATCCAAAGCGGTATCGTCTACGAATTGCTGGGTGTAGAACATGTCGACTCATACGAGCACAGATTCGATCTCCTTTTCTGCCTGGGGGTACTCTATCACAGAAGCGACCCGGTAGCTACACTCAAATCCCTCTACAACGGGCTCAATGACGGGGGTGAGCTGATCCTTGATACCTTTATGATTGAAGGGGAGGATGAGATAGCGCTCACTCCGGCAGGTAGATATTCCAAGATACCCAATATCTATTTCATCCCCACGTTCAATGCGCTCAGGAACTGGTGCATGAGGGTAGGCTTCAGCGAAGTGGAGCTCCTGGAGATCAGGAAGACCGACCATGAAGAGCAGCGAAAAACGGAGTGGATCGACACCCAGAGTCTCTCCGATTTCCTTGACAGTGAAGACGAGAACAAAACCGTCGAAGGATACCCGGCACCTATCAGGGTCTATATCAAGGCAAAGAAGATTAAAAAGGAAAAGTGATAAAAAAGTTTTTTTGAGAAAATAATTATCATCTTTTTTCCGGTACAAAAAAGGTCGGGGAGACAAGTTCGGCCGCACTTTGTGAAGCTAAAAGAATTAATATACCAAAATAACCTAAAAGTTACTTTTATTTTATAATAAGCATATTTTCGATATAAAACTACTTACAAAAGTCGAAATGGAATTTTGGCGCCAAATTTTGTCCGGGAATGAGCCGGACATAGATGAGAGTGAGCTTGCCGGATGAGGATATTAACGATAGGGTTTGATGACGAGTACGTCAAAAAACTCTCGGAAGAGTTAAAAAAATATTTTATTTGTATCGTAGATAATGCCAAGAATCTTTACGATGCGACAAATTTTACTGATTTCAGACACTACGAGCTGGTCATAGTGGTCGATGAGGGTGTCAAATTCTCCCTTGAAAGATATGTCAACGAGGTGAAGCGTAAAAAGAGCGAGACCAAGATCATCATCCTGACCTCGAATCCGAAAAGCCAGATAGTCCATTTTTCACTGGGTGTCGACGATGTGATCCATAATCACACCGATGAGCCCGATCTCCTCGCAGCAAGAGTCCTTGCCAACATGAGACAGCTTTTCGGTACGAAAGTGGACATCGGCAAACTGGTCATCGATATCACGAACAAAAAGATCGAATACGATCAGAAGATCGTCTCGCTCAATGGCAAGACATTCGATATCCTTGCCTACCTTGCCCTGAGAAAGCAAAGGGTCTTTTCAAAGGACGAGATCATCAACGCACTCTGGGAAGAGCCGGAGTATGTCAGTGACAATACCGTGGAGGTTGCTATCAACCAGATACGGAAAAGACTCAAAAGTATCCTGGGATTCCAGGTGATCCATACCGTACGAAGAAGAGGCTACAAGTTTTCCTACTAGCCTTTCTTTTTTCTCCACTTCGATTCAAATCCTTTATTATTTTCTGAATATTTTCAACACCCAGTCGGGCAGCATACAGAAACTGTCACATTTACCATCCCTTTCACATCGTGTCATGGCTATATTGCGCAGGAGAAGTCCCAGGAAGAGCAGTGCGATGATCAGTTGTATTGCACCTGCAAGGATATGACCAAGCCAGAGATTCTGTATAGCCAGAAAGAGCATGATAAAGGTGATGATCAGGCACATGGAGAGACTCGCTTTTTTTGAATGATTGTACTGTAATAATTCTCAAGGAAACTTTCGAAAAATTTGACAAAAATCTACAAAATCATGCTATCATTATTATGTAGTGGAATGTAAGAAGTGGTGGCAGGTGTATACCTTCCTGATGTTTCAGATGATTGGAGATGATCATGAAAAAGTTTGTGGTGTGGTGGCTGGTATTGAGCTCACTGATGTGGGGAGATATCATTGTCAAAAGTGGTTGGCAGCTGGTGGGACTCGATCGTGATATCGAGGATATGAGTATTTTTAACAATGGCAGTGTAGAGCAGGTGTGGGTCTATAACGCTGCTTCCCAGTCCTGGAGCGGTTACTCGCCCGATGCAGCTATAGCGGCCAAGATCGCCGCTTCGTATTCTACGATAGGTTCGATCAAAAGCTGGCAGGGGATGTGGATCAAGAGTACCAAGGAGTGGTATCTCACGGCAGCAGTGGGAACACACACGTCCCCGGTGAATAAACTGGAACTTCAAAAAGGGTGGAACCTTATCTCCGTACCTGTCAACTCCACGATCTCTCCGGAGATATTCAAGGATGCCCTCGCATGGAGATACAACGGAGAGTCCTGGCAGGTGTACGGCGGTGAAGTGAACGGGTTCGGTGCTATCAGCGGGATACGAAGCAGTGACGGTATCTGGATCAAACTATCCGAAGCCAAAAGCATCGATATATCGCAGGAGAGTGCAGAGCTCAGGACCTTCGCAAGCAAAGTAAGAATGGAAGCCTATATCAAGAACATGGTCCAGTATAACAGTATGCCTTACTACGCATACTATTACACCGATGGTATAGCAGTAAGTGAGACTTCAAATACAGCGACAGTAGATGACACGAGTGGTGGTGATACCGGCAGCAATGAAGCAACCGATACGACCACGACCAACCTTCAGGAAGAGGGAGTACTCGAAGCCGATGCCCTCATGAACGATACCGTATACACTTATTATCTGAACAAAGCAGCACACACAGTCGATATCAGAGAACTTTCCAGGCTTGCGATCGGAGATACGTCTCTCTACGCTCAGATAGAGCTTGATCATGACTATCCCGGGGCTTTTTATCTCTATTCCGGCAAACTGATCGTCCTTTCAAGTTTCTATAACAACACAGGCTATGGTACGCAGGTAGCCGTCGACATCTATGATGTCGCCGATCCTGCCAATCCCTCCAAGATCGAGAGCTTTGTATTCGACGGATCTCTGAGCAGTTCGAGGGTCGTTGATGGCAAGCTCTATACCGTGAGTACCTTCTATCCCTATGCACAGGTGGAGTATCCCGTGCTCGAAGTGGAAGGGAATGTCGAGGGGTATCCCGGCACCTGTAGTACCGGTACGGCAACGGTGAGTTCAGATGGAACCTCTACGGTCACAGAGGCCGACTGTACTTATGACACGGGTTATTACGGGTACTATTATACCTATGACTATGAGCATCCTACCGTCACGGCTACATACCTTGTGCCCCAGATAAGCTCCACGGGATACAGCGGTGACCTGGTCACATACGATACGTTCTATGCTCCCTACAAGCTCAATCAGACACCGACTATCACGACGATCGCTTCTTTTGACCTGGGTACAGCCAAATATCTCAAAAGCATCTCGGTCGTCGGCGACAGCTCCATTGTCTACGCTTCGACCAAGGCGCTCTATGTCGTATCGACACAGTATCCGATCTATTATGATTTCTACAATTACCAGGAGAGAAGTGCTGTCTATAAGTTCGCACTTGGCGACCCGCTGCAATTCGAGGGGATGGGATTTGTCAACGGCAGGGGGCTCAACCAGTTCAGCCTCAGCGAATACGAGGATATCCTCAGGATAGCTGTGACGGAGGGTGATACATGGCAGGGCAAGACGGCTAACGCCCTCTATACACTGGAGTCCAACGGTTCTGCGCTCAATCTGAAAGGGTATCTCGGTTCACTCGGCGAAGAGCTTGAGACTATCCGGGCAGTGAGACTGATCGGCGAGAGGGGTTATGTAGTGACCTTCGTGCAGACCGATCCACTCTATACCCTTGACCTGAGCGATCCGGCCAATCCCAAAAAAGTAGGAGAGCTCAAGGTGGATGGCTTCTCGGAATATATCCACCCCATAGACAGCAACAGGCTGCTGACAATAGGCAGGGATGCCGACAGCAACGGCGTGACGCAGGGGGTATCGATCCAACTCTTCGATGTGAGCGACTTTGCCAATCCCAAGCTGGCTTCAAAGATCAGCATCGGAGACAATACATATTATTCGCAGGCAGAGTATGATCACAAGGCATTCATCTATCGCCAGAGCGATCAGCTCTTTTCGGTCCCCTATACCACATGGTATGGCGGTCAGATGTACTATCCTCTCTACCAGATCAACGGTCTGAGCATCAGTAAACTGGGTGAGGTGAACATCTACAATGATTATTCATGCGATCCGAGATCGGTCATCTATGACTTTGGCGGCAGCAGCCATATGGCATCGTTCTGCAGTGCGGAAGCTGTCACGCTTGATATTGTAAAATAGGAGAAAACAATGAGAATATTACTGATCGCAGTTGTTGCAGTATTGCTTGCCGGGTGCGGCGGAGGGGGAAGCTCATCGGGGATTCCTGCCGCCGCCCCTTCCCCTGAACTCAACGACACGGCCAAAGTACCCCCAGCAGTGCCTGTCGTCTGATCCTTCTTCCCCGACCTCTTCATGGGAGAGGGAGAGGATAAATTTTCAAACTCTTACAACACTCTAATCAACTTCTATACAAGATTTGGGTAATATAAGTCCACAATTTTATTGTATGATTTTCGGATTTGATCGTCACAATACTACTTTAGGATATGAACTGCATGATAAAAATGATAACTTCCATTTTTGGTTCGGCCAATGACAGGCTGGTCAAAAAATACCTCAAGAGAGTCAAAAACATCAACAAACTGGAAGCAGAGTACGAAAAGCTCAGCGACAGCGAGCTCCAGGAAGCGTTTGCTGCCCTGAGAAGTGCGGTCAACAGCGGCGAGAAAAGTCTCGATGATGTGCTCAATGACTCTTTTGCCATCACCAGGGAAGCTGCGAAAAGGGTGCTTGGTATGCGCCACTATGATGTACAGCTGGTGGGCGGTATGGTACTGCATGACGGTAATATCGCCGAGATGAAGACGGGTGAGGGTAAAACGCTGGTAGCGACCCTCGCTGTCGTCCTCAATGCTATGAGCGGTAAAGGGGTGCATGTTGTCACGGTCAACGACTATCTTGCCAAAAGGGATGCCACCGAGATGGGTGAGCTCTACAAGTTCCTTGGCTACAGCGTAGGATGCATCACCGGCGAGCTCCACAGGGATGCGACACGCAAGGCGGAATACGATGCCGATATCACCTACGGTACCAATAACGAGTACGGCTTCGACTACCTTCGTGACAATATGAAGGTCAGGGCAGATGAGAAGGTACAGAGAGAACACCATTTTGCCATCGTGGATGAGGTCGACTCGATCCTGATCGATGAAGCAAGAACACCGCTCATCATATCCGGTCCGACGCAGAGGGATATGAACCACTACCCGAGAGCCAATGCCATCGCATTGCAGATGGAGAAAGGGACGAAAGAAGATACCAAACCGGGAGAGCCGGATATCACCACCGGAGACTTCGTCGTCGATGAGAAGAACAGGGTCATCATCATGACCGAGCAGGGGCTCCAGAAGGCCCAGGACCTCTTCGAAGTGGACAACCTTTACAGCCTCGAGAATGCCGTCCTTGCCCACCATCTCGACCAGGCGCTCAAAGCGCACTACCTCTTCGAAAAAGATGTCGACTATATCGTCAGGAATGACGAGATCATCATCGTAGACGAGTTCACCGGAAGACTCTCCGAAGGACGAAGATACAGCGAGGGGCTCCACCAGGCGCTCGAGGCCAAAGAGGGGGTAGAGATCAAGGAGGAGTCACAGACCCTCGCAGAGATCACCTACCAGAACTACTTCAGACTCTATGACAAGCTTGCAGGTATGACCGGTACGGCACAGACCGAAGCGACAGAGTTCTCCCAGATATACGGCCTCGATGTCGTCTCCATCCCTACCAATGTCCCGGTAGCAAGGATAGACAGGAACGACCTTATCTACAATACCGAGCGTGAGAAGCTCGATGCGGTCGTCAAGAAGATCAGGGAGGTCAACCAGCTGGGGCAGCCTGTCCTTATCGGTACTGCCTCGATAGAGAAGAGTGAGATGATCTCGGCCAGGCTCAAAAAAGAGAAGATTCCCCACAATATGCTCAATGCCAAAAACCATGAGCAGGAAGCACAGATCATCATGGACGCAGGGCAGAAAGGCGCCGTAACGGTCGCCACCAATATGGCAGGGCGCGGGGTCGATATCAAGATCAACGACGAGGTGAGAGGACTCGGCGGTCTCTGCATCGTCGGTACCGAAAGACACGAGAGCCGAAGGATCGACAACCAGCTGCGGGGCCGTAGCGGTCGTCAGGGTGATCCGGGTGAGAGCCAGTTCTACCTGAGCCTCGATGACAACCTCCTGCGTATCTTTGGCGGTGAGAAGATCAGGAACATCATGAACAGACTCGGTGTCGAAGAGGGTGAGTTCATCGATTCGAAGATCGTCACCAAGAGCGTCGAGAAGGCCCAGAAGAAGGTCGAGAACATGCACTATGAGTCGAGAAAGCATATCCTCGAGTACGATGACGTCGCCAACCACCAGAGAAGGGCGATCTATACCTTCCGTAACCAGTTGCTTGATCCGCAGTTCGATATCGCATCCAAGATCAAAGAGAACAGGGTAGAGTATATCAACCATCAGCTCTTCGAAGCCAATATCATGAACGGCGTACCCAAAGAGGACTTTAACCTCGACAAACTTACGGGTACCATCAAAGAGGAGCTGAGAGTCGAAATAGCCGGAACGCTACTCGAGGACAAGGAGAGCGACGAGATATTCGAGATCGTCCAGGATGCCCTCGAGAAGACATACGAGCTCAAGATGTCGGTGCTCGACCCGCGCCAGAGACAGGAGATCGAGAGCGTTCTCTACCTCAGGGTTCTCGATCCGGAGTGGAGAGACCACCTCTACGAGATGGATGTGCTCAAGACAGGTATCGGCCTGCGGGGCTACAATCAGAAAGACCCGCTCACAGAGTACAAGCAGGACAGCTACAAGCTCTTCCAGGAGCTTATCGCACGGATCAAGTTCGAAGCGGTCAAACTGCTCCATATCGTACAGTTCGACTTCGGTTCTCCGCAGGAAGAGCAGGAAGCGGTCGAAGAGATCAAGAACGAGCTTGAGAGCAGCGTAGCCAATGCCACTACCAACAGTGCGCAGGAGCAGGAGAGCCTGAGCAGGAACACCCCTGTCACCGGTACGAAAAAACCGAAGAGGAATGACCCCTGCCCATGCGGCAGCGGCAAGAAGTACAAGAACTGCTGCGGGCAGAGCGGTCCGAAAAAAGGACTCTTCGCCTGATGGCATCGAAACACTCTTCCGCCAAGGACGGGCTTTTTATCCGCAGGATAATCGGCCACTACCTCAAATACGATAAAGACAACCCTTTCATTTTCATCTCCGCGCTGCTTGCCTTCCTCGGCATCGCAGCGGGGGTCATGGTGCTCATGATCGCCATGGGTATCATGAACGGTACCCAGAAAGAGTTCAAAGAGAAGCTCTTTGTGATGAACTACCCCCTTACGATCATCCCTACAGACCGTGAATCGCTGAGTGACGACTTCATCAAAGAACTCGGAAGCAAGTTCCCCGATCTCAAGTTCAGCCCTTATTACTCTACGCAGGTGATCACTAAGAACGAAGGGTTCGTACAGGGGAGCATGCTCTACGGTATAGACTTTGCCAGGGAGGCGGCCATCAACCCCGTCTTTGCCAGGGCCAAGGGCGAGGACAAAGGCAAATACACTGCCATAGTGGGCGACGGACTTGCAGCCGAGATGAACAGCTACAAGGACAGCAAGGTCACCCTCTACTTCTCGGAGCAGGATGCTATCGGTTTCGCGACAATGCCGCTGCAAAAGCGCTTCGTGATCGGAGGCGTCTTCGACTCGGGGCTCCAGGCCTACGACAAGGCGATCATCTATACCAGTCATGAAGCTCTGGAGACGCTCCTCAAACGTCCCAAAGGGATATATGACGGTCTGCATATCTACAGCCAGAACCCTATGGATGATATCAAGAAGATCAGGGAGATACTCCCGGAGACCCTCCTGATCGAGGGGTGGTGGCAGCAGAACGGCAGCTTCTTCTCGGCGATGGAAATGGAGAAAAAGGCTCTCTTCCTTGTACTGTTGCTGATCATCCTCGTCGCATCGCTCAATATCATCTCATCGCTGCTGATGACCGTCATGAGCCGCCGGAGCGAGATAGCGCTACTCCGTACCCTTGGGGCTACCAAGGCAGAGATCCGCTCGATATTCTTCCGCCTCGGTGTCATCATCGGTGCGGGCGGGATAGCGGCCGGTACGATACTCGGCGCGATTGGGATATGGGCCCTCAAGACCTTCGATATCATCTCTCTCCCCGAAGATGTCTACGGTACCAGCAAGCTCCCCGTAGAGCTGTTGCCGACCGACTTCGGGATGATCCTGCTCGGTACGACGATCATCATCCTCATCTCTTCCCTCTATCCTGCCAAAAAAGCAGCACAGACCGATCCTCTCACGGTACTCAGGAACGAGTAGGTTCCAGATACCTTTTGATTACTTCGATGCACTCCAACGGTTTTGATTGAAGTATGAAGTGAGGAGCCCGGAGCTCTATGATCTCGATATGGGGTATGCTTGACCGAAATTCATCGATATGATTCCGTGAGATAAGTTTGTCTTCTGTTGCAAAGATATAGGCACAAGGGAGATTGATGATCTGTACATCCCTGATCCTGAGTTGTGACATAAGAGTAATACGAGAGGCAAGCAAATCGCCTGGCAGGTATCTCAATACTTTTTGAAAAAGTGCAATGAGGTTATCATCTGCATCGGTTCCCAGAAGAAAATGCCTGATCAACACTCCGGGAACAGGTAATCTGAACAGCCATTTCAGTGGTAGCTTTATGAGATAGTGTATCAGTCGATTCGGCGGTGATAGAAATGTTGCCACGAAGACTATACTTCGAAGATTCTTTGGCGGATCACAGGCTATTGTATAAGCTAAAAAACCTGAAAAAGATTCTGCAACAAGAATAAAAGGTTCCCGAACGGGGAGTCTGGACCTGATATAGGCTTCAAGCTGTGTATAGTCCAAGTTTTTATCCACCGGATAATCAATGACTTTCACTTGTGAGCCTTCACTGAATAGACCGATGAGTGGAGCAAACAATTTCCCGGTTCCATCCATTCCCGGAAGCAGGACTATTTGTGGTGTTGATGGGTCCAATTATCTATCCATTGGTAAAACTTTTTTCATGAGAGCCCTTCAGAGTTCTTCCACAACGGAGCAACTTACATTATCCAACTCATTCCTGCCGCTACGAATGCCCCTGCTGCCAAAGCGATCGCTACGGTCTTCTGAAGCTTCTCTTCGATAAAGAGCGCTTTGACAAGGTCGCTCGGGACTGCGATCTCTTTGCCCTCCTGTGCCGGAGCGAGCTTGAGAGCCAGGGCTGCGGAGAACGCTTCGATGGGTGATGCAAGCTTCGTGAGAGAGCCTTTCTTCTCAAAAAGCATCGACACGACCATCGCACTGATACGCGAGGGGACGAACTGCACCGTATTGTAGAGTAGGGTGATTGTTTTGGTGTATTCGTTCCCTTTTTTGTTGTTCTCATGGAGCAATACAACGCTCATATAGAACATCAGTGCAGGGAGTCCCAGGAGAGCGAGGTAGAAGAGTGGGGCGATGAGATCGGTATTGATACTACGGGCGTATTTGGTGATAGCGGTCTTGTAGAGATCACTCTCGCTCATCTGCCCCGTTTCCTCACCTGTGAGATCAGAAAGGACGGCTTTTTTGTCCCCGCCGTCGATGAGTGAGCGGAGTGCAGTGTAGACTGATCCATAGGAGAGAAAAAGAGATGCGATGAGAGATGAGATAAGGATATTGAAGAACGGGTGCATGATAGAGAGGTATTCGTAGATCGATATGCCTACCACCAGGACGAAGGCAGTGACGAAGAGGATCAGCATCAGCCCCCTCAGCCAGGTGTCCCTGTAGAACTTTTCATTATAGAACTCAGAGACATCGCCGATCAGGTCGAGTGGATGTTTGGCGAGCTTGAACTCTCCGAGATATTTGTGGATAAGATAGGTGACGAGGGCGATTACAGGGCTTGTCATAAAGATTCCTTGATATATTTCAGATTTTTTCAGCAGGAAAGATAATCTATTATAACCAACTTTTGGTATAGGTCACTTGTGATGTCGGCACTTGAATCGTACAAAAAAAGAATTTTGTTCAAATCAGATAATTTTTATCCTAATTGCGATTTTTTTATGCTACAATATGTGTACAAACCAAAATTCAAACAAAGGATTTATGATGCCAACTATCAATAAATACGTAGATATCGATACCGTAGAGAGAGAAGCCAAAAAAGATTACATCGACAGACACTCTCCATTCATCCACTGCGAAGAGAAAGTAGAAGCAGGCAAGATGTTTGCTGTAACTGTCAAAATGGGTGAAGAGTATTCACACCCGGATGATTTCGACCACTATATCGCGAACATGGCGCTTTACAACGGTGAGACACTCATCGCTAGAGCTGATTTCGTAGCGGGTATGCTTGGCGGTCAGGATCACAAAGGCAATGCAACCGTAACTTTCAACGTGTTTGCAAAAGGCAAGAAGATGAACCTTGTAGCGCAGGCATACTGCACCAAGCACGGTATCTGGGAAAGCACTCCGGTAGTCGTAACGGTAGAAGAGGAGTAAGCCTCTCTCCCGAGTATCTATCCTCCCGGATGGATACGCTTTCATTCTGCGTTTTAATATCTTCTTTTATTTTATCTTTGCCTCCTTTCGTAGCATTGGCAAAAAAATTATATGTATCTAAATACTATCACTTTCGTTTTTGACTTTATTCTGTCATGCTGATACTGTATATAAAAAGGTGTAGCATGAAAGCTGTTTTGGTATTGATTGTACTTACGACTGTAGGTTGGGGCATTGACGGTGGCGGGGGCATGATATATGCACTATTATTTCTTATTATTATGTTCTTTGGTGCATTAGCATTTTCGATTGGTACAGATGTGATTTTGTCACTCAATTTCAGAGAAACTATCCGTTACTATGAAATGATTGCTTTATATTTTGTTATATTGATTGTCACCTTTATATTTTCATTAAAACTTGGTAAAGAAATATTGCATCAGAATAATCCTATAATATTCACTTTGATAATGTGTGGTGTATTAGTACCTTTTGTTGCATTGCTCGTAAGAGACAATAATAATGAGAGAGTTGGATTTCTGAATGCATTTTTGATTGTGTTATTGAGTAGTATGATAATTGCGATTTTTGGTGGTTTGCCGTTTATATTGTGATTTGCCATTCCCCATATAGTTGGGAATAGCAATGTCTCTAAATCTCTATCACAGAGTAGACATTCTGGGAGAACTTCTCTCTTCCGTTTAAAAATCCGAGTTCCATCACGAAACAGCACTCGACACACTCAGCCCCGACCCTGTTGATGAGTTCTGCTGCCGCCTGAGCCGTACCGCCTGTGGCGATGAGGTCGTCGATGAGGAGTACACGCGAACGTTTGCCGTCTTCTCTTTTCCCCTCATGTCCGAAAGCATCGATATGTATCTCCACCTCGTCGTAGCCGTATTCGAGCGAATATTTCTGCGCTACAGTGGTGTAGGGGAGTTTTCCTTTTTTGCGGACAGGGACGAAGCCGAGCCCCAGCCTGTCAGCCAGTGTCGCACCGAATACGAACCCTCTCGCATCGATCCCGGCGATATAGTCGAGCTCGTAGTTCCCGTAGCGGGTATGGAGATGGTCCATCAGGGTTTTGAAGGCTTTCGGGTTGTTCAGCAGCGTCGTGATATCCTTGAAAAGGATCCCCGGCTTCGGGAAGTCGGGGATATCGCGGATGGAGCTGAGGATGATCTCTCTTTCGTGTTCGGATAGTGTGCTCATGGTTCGTCTCCTGTTAGATATCGGCACCGAAGGCACAGCCCTCGATCTTCTCGACACGTCCTGCGTGTCTTCCACCTTCGAATTCTGTCTCGCAGAAGGCGTCGATCATGCTCTCGATGACACCCTTGCCGACGACTCTCTCGCCGAAGCAGAGGATATTGGCATCGTTGTGTGCCCTTGTCATCGCGGCCGTGTAGGCGTCATGACAGAGGGCAGCGCGGATACCTGCTACCTTGTTGGCCGCTATCGAGATACCAATCCCTGTACCGCAGATCAGGATGCCGAAGCTCCCTTTATCCTCGACGACCATACCGGCGCATTTCTTCGCATAGTCGGGATAGTCTACCCTCTCGTCAGTGTGGGGACCGAGATCGATGATCTCGTGACCTTTCGAGGTGACATAATCCTTGACAAAATCTTTGATCACGAATCCGGCGTGATCGGTAGCTATATAGAATTTCATTGTTGACTCTCCTTATTGAATCGGTTCTTCGAACTGCATATCGCTGATGACCTTGCCTATGCGGCCCCAACGAACCTTGTATCTCTCTTTTGACCAGAGAGCCTCACACTCTTTCGATGCGACGGGGACATCGCCGCAGATACGTCTCAGACCTGCGTGATCCTGTCCGGAACCGAACTGGTCGTCGCCGTTGAGCATTTTGTCATAGCTTCTGTGTTCGATACTGAAATAGATCACCCACGGCTTGCCGACGATCAGCGAGTAGGGGACAGAGCCCCAGAAACGGCTGTCGTTGGAGTTGTCACGGTTGTCGCCGATCATGTAGAAATGATCCTCTTCGACCTTCTTATAGAGGGCATTGACAGGGCGCGTCTTGTCCATGGTATAGACCGGCGCATCAAGTCCTTCGACGAATACGGGCTGCATATCGATCCCTTTTTCATAGATGTAGTAGTTGAGCAGTGATTCGAAAATATTGTTCTGCCCCTCAGGTACATACTGGATGCCGGGGTACTTGTCCTTGTATGGGTTGAGCACCCAGAGCTTGCCACGGAGCCCTACGATCTTCTCGGCAGCGTAGTTCTTGCGGATGTACTCGTCCCCCTCGTGGAAGTGGATCAGCAGCTTTTTGTCGGCGTAGATGATCTCGTCGCCACCTACGGCTACGCATCGTTTGACATAGTGTACTTTTGTGTTCTTGGGATACCTAAAGATGACGATATCTTCTCTCTGGGGTTTGGGCCCCTCTATAAGATGGCCGTTGCCCGCAAAATCAGGAAGGACCGGTACCTCAAGCCAGGGGAGGTGCGGGGTGGGGATACCGTAGCTGTACTTCTTGGCGAAGAGGAAGTCGCCGATGAGAAGTGTCCGTTTCATCGATCCGCTGGGGATGACGAACGACTGTGCGACGAAGAATATCAGCATGAGGACGATGATCACCGTCCCTGTCCATGTCCCAGAGAAATGGTAGAGTTTTGTAAAGAAGTTTTTCATAATTTATCTCTTTTTGGCAGACTTGAGGGTATTGTCGAGGAGCATGGCAATGGTCATAGGGCCTACGCCTCCCGGCACCGGGGTGATGTAGCTGCACTTTTTGGAGACATTGGCGAAGTCAACATCCCCTACGAGTGCACCGCTTTCGAGGCGGTTGATACCGATATCGATCACTATCGCCCCCTCTTTGACCATATCCTCTTTGATCAGCCCTGGCACGCCGACGCCGACGATCACCATGTCGGCCTTGCTGGTATGGGCTTTGAGGTCTTTGGTGAAGATATGGGTGATAGTGACGGTGGCATTGGCATTGAGCAGGAGGCTCGCCATCGGTTTGCCGACGATGTTGCTGGCACCTACGACGCAGACGTCCATCCCTTTGGGATCGATACCGTAAGCTTCGAGCATATGCATGACACCCAGCGGTGTACAGGGGACGAACCCGTCAAGACCCGCCGTGAGCTTGCCGACATTGAAGGGGTGGAAGCCGTCGACATCCTTGCGCGGGTCGATCACCTCGAGTATCCTGTTGGCATCGATGTGTCTGGGGAGGGGAAGCTGTACGAGGATACCGTCGATGCGGGGGTTGTTGTTCATCATCTCGATGGTGGCGATGATCTCGTCCTGGCTGATGGTATCGGGCATACTGTGGGTGATGGAGTAGAAGCCTACCTTTTCGCACGCTTTGGCTTTCATCTTGACATAGGCATGGCTGGCAGGGTCGTCGCCTACGAGGATCACGGCGAGTCCGGGGACGATATTCCTGACCTGCTTGAGTTCGTCTACCTCTTTCCCTACCTTCTCATGGATCCTGTTGGCCAAAGCTTTACCGTCGATTAGTTGCATGGAGCTTCCTTTTGAGATCAACCTCTCAATGCAGCCTCATCGACGGGGAATGCAACGCTGCTGCATAGTTGGTTGAATAATTTTCTGGTATTATATCGTAAATAGTTAAGGGCGATGTTTCCCAGCCCCGGCGATGGAGTGATGTATGCGGAAAATATGGTGGTTTGTGCTGGTCGGTGTGGCTGCCAGAGGGGATTTCATCTCCGAATTCGAGTATGGGCAGATGCTCTACAACAACCCGCGGGGGATCAGCTGCGCCATCTGCCACGGCGGTCGCGGCGAAGGGCGGTCGATCGTCAGCTACAGGGACGGCAACGAGACGAGGACGATCTACGGTACCGACATCAGGAGCGCTTCCCTCGAGACGATGGAGAAGGTCGTAGCGCGCAACCACCCCGTCATGCCCAAGTACTACCTGACGCACGAAGAGGTCTCGGCGATCTACAGGTTCATCCGTCTCAAGAACAGACCCAAAAAACAGTCGGGTGAAAAAGATGACAGCGATGATTTCCTCCCGACTATCGATGAGTTCAATACGACAGCGGGGAGCGATATCGCAGTCGAATGATTATACGGAAAGGATTATCGGATATGTCAAAAAAGATTATTATAGTCATGCTCCTCTCACTCGGCCTCTGGGGTGACGAGATCAAGCTCCCGGTGAGTTTTGCAGGTGCGTTCAAGCAGACCGTGACCAACGAGAAGAAAAAGCAGATCACCTATGCAGGGACGATCAAGTTCTCCAATCCTGCGAGTTTCAAGTGGGTCTATACCTACCCGACCAAGAAAGATGTCTGCACCGATGGAGAGGAGATACTCGTGGTAGACCATGATCTCGAACAGATATCGGCCTATGTCATCGACAAAGGGCTCGACCTCACAGCAGTGCTCAAAAAGGCAAAACCACACAGAAAAGGGGTCTATGTAGCGAAGTTCCAGGACAAATACTACACCATTCAGGTCAACACCAAAGGGGAGCTTGCGAGGGTAGCCTATAAGGATGACCTCGACAACACGGTACTGATCATCTTCTCCGACCTGATCTACAGCGACAAGGCGATCCCGGCATCGAAGCTCAAGTGCAACTATCCGGCGACCTATGACGAGATCAGGAACTAGGAACTTCATTGTTTGAATCGGCGGCATCCTACCAGACCTTTGTGACCTTTCTCTCCTTTTTTCTGGGACTGCTCCTGATAATATCACTCTTCTGGGGCTACCACCTGCTACGGGAACTCTCCGGAAAAGACGGACTCATCGCCGAAAAAGAGAAGGAGAACGCGGAGCTGAGCGCACAGTCCATCGAACTGCAGCTCGAGAACGCTTCGATCACCCAGGAGCTCGTCCATTACGAGGAGTCCAAAAAGCTGATCAAAAGCTATATCGACAAGGTCGAAGCGCTCCACGGGGAGAAGAGCCTTCTCTATGCCAGGAACGAAGCGCTCGAGATGAAACTCATGGAGCAGGAGAAGCACGCCCTCGAGCGCCTCGAGCTCATGCGCGAGAACAAGGATGAGATCAAGAACGAGTTCGAGAGGCTCGCCTCCAGAGTGCTCGAGTCCAACAGCCGGAAGTTCGCCGACTTCTCCAAAGAGGGGATCGGCAGCATCCTCTCTCCTCTGGGGAGGGAGATCGAATCGTTCCGCAAGCAGGTGAACGAAACCTACGAGAAGGAGAGCCGCGACCGTATCCTCCTCCAGAACGAGATCACCCTCCTCAAAGAGCTCAATACCCGGATGAGCGTCGAAGCGGTCAACCTCACCAAAGCACTCAAAGGGGAGAGCAAACGGCAGGGAGTATGGGGCGAGATGGTACTTGAGAAGGTGCTCGAGGTATCGGGTCTGCGCAAAGGGATCGAGTATGAGCGCGAAGTCCACTACAGGGATGACGAGAGCCGCGCCTACCGCCCCGATGTGATCGTGAAGCTCCCCGAGAACCGCGATATGATCATCGACTCCAAGAGTTCGCTCGTCGCCTACGAGCACTATATGAGCAGCGACGACGAAGCCCACAGGAATATGAGCCTCAGGCAGCACATCGCGTCGCTCAAAAAGCATATCGATGGGCTTTCCGAAAAGAACTACGACAGGCTCCGCGGAGCGAACGCCCTCGACTTCGTCCTGATGTTCGTCCCCATCGAGGGGGCGTTCTCGCTGGCTATCGAGCATGAGCCCGCCCTTTACGAATATGCCCTGCGCAAGAAGGTCCTCGTCGTCACCCCCGCCACCCTCCTGATCGCCCTGCGAGCAGTGGAGAGTGTCTGGCGCAACGAAAGGCAGCACCAGAACGCCAAAGAGATCGCAAGGCTCGCCGGGAGCATGGTCGACAAGTTCGTCCTGCTGGGCGAAGATATGCTCAAGGTATCCAAACAGCTCGACGGACTCCAGAACAGTTTCCTCGGCGTCCAGAACAAGCTCACGACCGGCAAGGGGAACCTCGTACGCCAGGCGCTGCGCCTCAGGGAGCTCGGAGCACAGTCGACCAAAGAGATACCCGGTGAGCTCAACAACGAACAGATTTGACGGAAGCCTATTAGCGAAATGCTCAGACCAACGGGAGGATTTGCCATTGAGTCTATAGGTTTCTGTCAAATCTATTTTAGGAGAACAATATGGCAGATATCAAAATATGGCACAACCCAAGATGCAGCAAATCAAGGAACGGAGTCGCACTCCTCGAGAGCGAGGGGGTAGAATACGATACCTTCAAGTACCTCGATGAAAGTGTCACCGCAGACGAAATAAGGGAGGTATTGGCCAAGCTCGGCATCGCTCCGCGTGAGCTCATGCGTACCAAAGAGGATATCTACAAAGAACTCGGTCTGAAAAACGAGCAGGATGACGAAAAGCTCATCGAAGCGATGGCAGCTCACCCCAGGCTCATCGAACGCCCCATTGTCATCAAAGGGGACAAAGCGGTCATCGGCAGACCCGAGGAGAAGATAGTGGAGCTTATCAAGGGGTAGGGCTTTCTCCTGTCCTTGCTAGTTTTATAGAAAAGGGTTTATTATTGTCAATGTATCATTGATCTTCATTTGGTGCTGCATATCTTCACTGTAAAGAGTAGTCGCGTTTGCTACGAGTGCTGCGGAAACAATGAGAGAATCGTAGTATGAGAAGTAATATTTTTCCCTCAATTCACAGCCCAAAACAAATAACTCTTCACTCAGGTTGACTATAGAGTAGCGTCCATAACAGCTTGTAACGAAGTCTTTGATTTCGTTATTGGTAAAGTTCATTTTTTTGAGCATATTATTGCTGACTTCGTTGATAACCTGTGTACTGATGCTTGCATTTCCGAGGAGGATTTTGGCAGCAAGAGTTTGCTTGCGGTTATCTCTGTCACTGAATGCATAGAGAAAAATATTGGAATCTACGAAGATACTGTTATCGCTCATTCGCTTCATCTCTTGATAAGAAAACGGTTTCAGGTGCGATGTGTCTGGGGGTATGTACCATTTTGCTGATGAAATCATCGTTTATGCTCTCTTCAGCATGTACTGTTGCCATCTCCAATATGATGATCCTTACTTCACGATTTTTGAATTTCTCATATTCAGGTATTTGGATATAAGGGTCTTTGACAATCGTCTGAAATTCAGTTGCGTACATCGCTTCCTCCTCACTTTTCTATTATTCTAACTGAAAAAATCTTATTTGGCAACGCCGTAGTCATGGGTGTATGCTATCCACCATCTGTTTCAAATATCATTATGAATTTTGATATGTTCTATTGACCGGAGCAAATGGTGGGATTCTCCCACCTACGACTGTCAAAGATCCCCGGGTCAAGCCCAATGCCAATGAATTAAGCTCATATCAGTGATCCGTAGATTCTGTCTTAATGCCTGTGCTTTGTCATTCCCGTGAAAACGGGAATCTCAAACGGTGTGGGAGTGATAGATCCCCGCATTCGCGAGGATGACGAACCCGTAGATTATCACTAATTCATTGGCATTGGGGTCAAGCCCGAGGATGACGGAATCTACGACTATTAACTATTAATATGAATTTCAAGATTCAACCACTCTTTTGGATCATAAAATCTTCCTGTTTTCGACCTTTCTTTCGCGAAAATAGTGCATTCCAGAAATTTCATAGCCAGCAATCTATGCTTCCAAAAGAATGGATAGAAATTGACAAATGTCAACTCCAGATCATCGCGTATGCCGTTCTCGTTTTTCAGTCCGATCGCTTTATCGTTGGTGATGAAGTCAACATACTCCTGGTAGCTCATCCACCCATCCTCTTCTTTGTAGCCGTCCTGATCCTCTTTGTAGAGTAGTTCACCAAATAAATCGATATAGGCATCCCAACTTCTTATTTCTGTTATCCTAGAGAATTTCAATTCCGTACTGATATATATGCCCAGGTCACCTTGTGAATCGATATCTTTGAAATCCAATGTTTTTTTTATCATGACTACTCCACCCAAAAAAAATAGTTGTGCTGCTGTTCCGGAGTCAACTACCCACCATAATAGAACGGTTGTCCGGTAGTAGGTGTGGGTACGCAATCCACCACAAAGAAATATTCAAATACCCCGATGGTGGGCTAGGAAGCCCACCCTACGACTATCTCCTCAACCGTCCCACAAGACCGACGACCTTCCTCCAAAGCACCTCTCTTCTCGTAATATCCTGATCCTCTTCGCCTACCTTGTAGATCACTGCATACATCAGCGGTACGTAGTAGAGGTTGAGGACTGTCGCCCATGCGATACCGAATCCCAGTGATATCGCCATCGGCTGGATGATGAGCGCCTGGCCGCTGGCGAAGAACATCAGGGTGAAGAGCCCCAGGATCGTAGTGATAGAGGTTAGCATGATGGGGCGGAGGCGGTCGCCGGCGTTCTTGATGAGGTCGCCGTAGTTCCTTGCCCCCTTGATAAAGTCGAGCATGATGATCCCGTCGTTGACGACGACCCCTGCCAGCCCTATGATCCCCATGACGCCCGGCATCGTGAGGTTGAGCCCCAGGAGCTTGGCTCCGATGAGCGCGCCCACGATCGAGAGGGGGATCGTCGAGACGATGATGAGGGGCATGATGAGTGAGTTGAACATCCATACCAGCGAGATGAAGATCAGGAAGATCGCGATCATCGCCGCCTGTGACATCTCCTTCTTGGTCTTCTGGTTCTCTTTCTCCTCACCTTTGATGATGACCCGTGTGCCGTTGCTCTCGATAGATTCGAGGAGCGGGCGTATCTGCTCCATGACATCGGTAGCGAGTATTTTTTTGCTGTCTACGCTGGCGAAGACCGAGCGGACACGCTCCCCGTCCTCCTTGAATATCTTCACATAGCTCTTTTCGTAGATGAAGTCGCATATCTCGCTGAGCCTCACCCTTCTGATACCGTCGGGCGTGGTGACCTGCAATGCGGCGATATCGAGGTCCGTATCCTTGCTGCTCTCCTCGATACGCACCCTCACGAGTCCCGTGGTATTGAACGCCTTGGCATATTCGGCCTTCAGCAGCTGGCCGCGCAGCTCTGCGGCTATGTACCCCTCGCTGAAGCCAAGCTGCTGCCCGTAGCCGTTGACACGGAGCTTGAGCTCCCTTATCCCCTCTTTTGCATTGTCCCCCACATCGTGGACGCCGTCGATACTACTGAGCTTTGCCGAGAGTGTATCGAGATGGGTTTGCAGTATTTTTTTATCTGCGTTGATAAGTCCGATCTCGATCTCATGCCCCACGATCCCCGTCTGCTGGACGAAGACGTTGATCTCCTGGAACATCGGGGCGCCTCCGGGGAGTTTCTTCTCCTCATACCTGTCGATGATGCTCTTCTGGATGATGGCGGCGAGCTCCTGGGCCTTGTGCTCCCGGATCATATCGCTGTCGTCGTACTCGAGAGAGAAGATAGGGTTGATGTACTTGTCAAAGATATTCTGCGGCGCCCTCTCGTGGAGGTTGACGAATATCTGGAAGAGATTCTTGCCCGTCTCGAAGCTTTGGTCAGGGTTCATCTTGAACCCTATCACCGAGGTGACCGAGGACATCTCGCTCTCTTCGAGTGACCCGAGGAGCTCCTTTTCTATCTGGGTGATGATCTCTTCGGTATCTTCGAGCCTGGAGTTGATATCGACCTTGCCGTTGATGAATATCTGCGTGGTGTCGAACTCCGGGAAGAGCTGGAACTTCGTGACCGAGAACATCCCTACCGTAAGAATGAGGATGAAAGAGACGAGGATCGCCAGGGCGCGCCGCTTGCGCTCCATGAGGTAGAGGAGTATCCGGTCGTAGAGCCCCACGGTCCTGTCCCAGAATTCGCTCCTCTGGTGGGTCTCCTCCTCGATATCCCCGATAGAAAAGAGCTCCTTGGAGTGAAGCGGGAGGAAGAAGAACGCCTCGAAGAGCGAGCTCAGCAGCAGAACGCTGATCATCACAGGGAGCATCTTCATGAAGACCCCCATCTGCCCGGTCATGATCAGCAGCGGGAGGAAGGCGAAGACGGTCGTCATCGTCGCGGTGAGGACGGCGGGGAACATCTCGGATGCGCCGTCTATGGCCGCTTCACGCGGCGATTTGCCCATCTCCATATGGCGGAAGATATTCTCTGCCACGACGATCGCCTCGTCGACGAGCATCCCCAGTGCGATGAGGGCGCCGAGGAGGGTCAGCATATTGAGGCTGTAGTCGATCAGGTCGGCGGCGACGAGGGTGATCATGAAGCTTGTCGGAATCCCCAGGGCGACGACCATACCGATACGGAAATTGACGCTCAGGAAGAGTGCCATGAAGACGAGCAGGAGCCCGAAGAGGATGTTGGAGGAGACGAGGTTGAGACGGTTCTTGATCCAGATGGAGGTGTCGGTGTAGGCTTCGATATCGATCCCGGGATACTCTTTGGCGAACTCTTTGAGCATGTTCTTGATCTGGCGGCTGAGCGCGATGGCGTTCCCCTCTTTGGTCTTGTTGATATTGATCGAGATGTTCTTCTTGCCGTTGAAGTGGGAGAGTTCTTTAGCATCGCTGAGCTCGAACGAGACCGATGCGATATCGCCCAGTCTCACCCGCTTCTCGCCGATGGAGATGAGGGTGTCCTCAAAGGCTCTGATATTCTTCTCGCCGTTATAGGTGGAGATATAGAGGTGCGCCCCGCGCTGCTCTATCGCACCCACGGGGAAGATGGAGCTCAGAGACGCGATAGCGCTGTAGACAGCGTTCTTGGAGAGTTCGTAGGCCTGGAGCTTCCGTTCGTCTATCCGTACGACGATCTCGTCGTCGGCATCGCCCCGGATCGTGATACCGCTGAGGTCTTTGTAGCTGCTGAGCTTGGTCTTGAGCTTTTCGGCGATATCGAGAAGTTCTCCTGTCGGTTTGTCTGCCGAGATCGCCAGCAGCAGCAGCGGGATATCGTGCACGGTGATCTTCGCGGTAGGTTCGTCCATGTCTGCGGGGAGGTCGCGTCTGGTATTGGAGATGATATCCTTGACATCGCCGAGGACGAGCTGGTTGTTGCTGCCGGGTTTGATATCGGCGGTGAGGATGAACGAACCGTTCTGGATCGTCGTCTTGATGTTCTCGAGCTCCGAGATGCTCTTGATCTCGTCCTCTATCGTCTTGACGACCATTTTGTCGAGCACATCGGCGCTCGCACCCGCATAGGCGCCGCTGACGGTGATCTGGTCGAGCTCGGCAGGGGGGAATATCTCTTTGGGTATGTTCTGGTAGGAGAAGATCGAGAGCATCAGCATGAAGACCAGGAGGATATGGTTGATGATGGGTCTGTCGATCGAAAAGGTGATGAAGCTTTTAATCATTTTTCCCTCCCTGCTTGAGGATCGCAGGATCAGGCGGAGTGTCGATGATGAAGGTGGTGTCGTTGATCCTGTTCTTGTACTTCTGCTGCTCGAGCTGCGCTTCGAGGAGAAGCTTCTCCTCTCGAAGCGATACTACCTCGCGCTCGATGTAGTTCACACGCCTGCTTTCATAGTATATCTGGTTGGCGATATATATCTTGATCCCTGCAAGCAAAATGATGACCGAGGCGACAAAGACAGTCTTGAGAAAGAATCCGAACCCGATGCCGTTGGGTTCGGTCTTTTTGTCCTTCTTGTTCATGAGCCGAACCTGAAGACCCTCAGTTTTGCGCTGCGGCTTCGCGGGTTGCGCTTGAGCTCTTTTGGCGACGCAGTGAGGGGTTTTTTGGCGATCACTTTGCCTATGGCATGGTTCTTGCCGCATGTACAGCGGATCGCTTCAGGGGGACAGATGCACGCTTTGGCCCAGTCTCGGAAGCGGTTCTTGACCAGCCTGTCCTCGAGCGAATGGAAGGTGATGAGCGCTATCATGGCCCCTCTGGGACGCATTTTTTCGAGGGCATCGAGAAGCGCTTCTATCTGCTCAAGCTCTCCGTTGACCTCGATACGGACAGCCTGGAAGAGGAGGGTGGCGGGGTGTTTCTTGCCGTCTTTGGGGAGTACCTGTGCGGCGATCCGGCTCAGCTCCTTTGCGCTCTCGACAGGAGCTTTGGAGCGTGCTTCGATGATAGCCCCGGCGAGGCGTTTGTAGGAGCGTATCTCGCCGTAGTTGTCGAGGATATATTCCAGGCGCTCCCTGGAATAGTGGTTGACCACTTCGTAGGCATCGAGGGGCGCGCTGTTGTCCATACGCATATCGAGCCTGTCGCTCTCGAACCCGAATCCCCGATCCTCTTTGTCAAGCTGCAGGGAGGAGACGCCGAAATCGGCCAGCAGCGCAGTGATGGGGTACTCCGAGAGGGTAGGGACGACATCGGCGAAGGTCCCCTTGACCAGGGTGCTCCTCTCCGCAAAGGGTGCAAGTCTTTTCCCCGAGAACTCCAGCGCCTCGTCGTCCCTGTCGATACCGATATGCCTGAGCCGTGGGTGGGCTTCGAGGACCGCATAGCTGTGTCCCGCATATCCGAGGGTACAGTCGACGAAGTACCCCTCGTCACAATCTTTGAAACTCTCAAGTACCTCTTCAAGTAATACGGGAATGTGTGGAGATTGCACGCGCAGCCTTTCGTCAACCATCCCGATACAGAGCACACTTTGGGATGATAAAAATTTTAAATGCTATAATACCAAAATTCAAATCAAAAGGTTCACAGGTGGATATCGATTCGTACCATATACGGGAGATGAAGCAGATCTCACTGTCTCTTTTCAACAAGAACTATTTCGGTGTCTACCATGGCTCCATCTCTACCAAGGTTGATACGAACAGCTTTATCATCAATAAAAAAATAGCAATGTTCAACGAGCTCGACGAGGCATCTATCGTACGGCTCGACTGTTACAAACGGGATTACCGATGGAAGAGCGCATCGATTGACGTCGAGATACACAAGCATATCTATGAGAACGTCACAAGCGCCAAGAGCGTGTGCTTCAGTATGCCCCCGTACGCCACTGCATACGGGCTCAAGCACAGCAAGGTCTCTCCGCAGGACTACTTCGGGCAGCAGGCGCTCGGGGAAGTAATGGTGTACGATCCCAAGAGCTTCCATGACTGGTACGAGAGGGCGCCATACGAGATATCGAGGTTTTTCCAGAAGAGCGATGCACACCTGCTCCTGATCAAAGGGTATGGGCTCTATGCGTATGACCGTAACCTCACCGAAATGGCGAAGAAAATATCGATCCTGGAGAACAGCTGCAGACTTCTGGTGCTGAGCGCCTCACTTTGAACTCAAAGCATCTCCAAAATTTTTCCGATACTCAAAAGCGAGCGTGACAAGCCATACGCCAAACCCATAAAATGGGCGCTTGCGTTCGCATCGCGCAGGAGCACTTGCTTTTTGAACTGGTTTTAGAGGTACCCATAATAATTATTTTGATATACTAATGACCATCAAAGTATACGGAGTGGAGCAATGGCACAATTTGGGCAAGTCGGTAAGCGTCTGCAAATTATCAAGATTGCGATTTCAATTACGGATTTGGAGACGATCAGTCTGCAAAGGTCTAAATTAAGACTTCACAAACACGACAAACTCCTGCAAAATATCCTCAATGTCCTTGACGACGAGAACTACGCCCAGGCGTCCAATCTCATCAGCAGATACCTCCACGGACCGTACGACGACGAGGCGAGCGAAGAGAATCTCGCTGCACTCGAAGAGAAAGCATCCCTGATGGAAGAGAAGCTTGAACGGATGAAAGCCAAGATGGCGGAGGAGAAGAAGGCCAAGGAGCGCAATCTGATCAAAAGGTATCAGCATATCGAGGAAGAGGAACTGATCAACAAGTTCGGACTCTTCCGGGACAAATCAAGGGCAGAGGCCTACAACCCGATCCCAAAAGACGAAGCTGAGGCGATCGAAAAAGAGATCCGTACCCTCGAAAAAGAGAAGCAGCGTACCTTTGATATACCATCGACCGACTCTATCATGGCAGGCTACGACAGCATCAGGGAGTATATCCCCAACAAGAGCAACCTTCTCGATACAGCCGAGAAGCGAAGATTTACGGCTGTCCATGAGGATATAGATGAGTCTGAAGCCGACGAGAGCAACACCTATGACTTCTTCAATTCTGCCGATGACCTTGCCATCCCGACCAATGCTGCCGATGAAGCACAGAGGCTAGAGGAAGAGAGCCGGGCGATGGAGGAAGACGACAATACGATCGATTTCGATATCGAAGAGCTCGGAGTACACAAAAAGGTCGAGATGGAAGAGCCTGAAGAGAGCGAAATGATGATCGGCGATGAGAGAGAAGACGAGTTTTTTGTCGAGGATGAGGAGGATGAATCGGAGAACAGCGATACTTTCGAAGCTGTCGCAGAGAAGACCTCCGAAACAACAGCTACGAAAGAGAACGAGCCGTACGAATACCCTCCGATCAGCTATGTCGACCAGAAGCTCCGCAATATGCTCAACCAGTACCGCCAGATCGAGGAGACCTCGGAGTGCTTCAAGAGCGAAGAGAGACTCCTCTATATGATCAGTCTCAGGGGCTACACCGAAGCTGATATCGAAAAGGTTGTCGATGATATCAAGATACTGAAGGACGAAGGGAAACTTGGTGAAGCAGCACACCTTCTCCTCACTATCGCTACGACCGAGTCGCTCTATGCACAGTTCACCCTCGCCCGCGAGCTCTACAAAGGGGAGATCCTTTACCGTGACCTCCCCGAGGCCTTCACCCAGATCAATTACCTCGCCAGCGAGAAGTACCCCGAAGCGGTCTGTGACCTGGCACAGTTCTACGAGCACGGCATCGGCATCAAGAAAGACAAGAAAAAGGCGCTCGAGCTCTACAAACAGGCCCATGATCTCGGAGTCAGCAGGGCTGAAAGCCACCTGCAGAGACTTGAATCTGATATGAAAGGGCTCATCGGGAAACTTTTCGGCAAGTAACCCTTAATGTTAGGTGGATGAAATCCACCAATTGCTTCAATATTTGTATCATTTCTGTAGAGGCTGAACAAATGGTGGGATTTTCCCACTTTACGGATGGTCTGAAATATTTATACATGCGTAGGGTGGGCTTGCCAGCCCACCAATCACAACGCAGACATTCATTATCCGGTTGTATATTTGTTATCGATCGGAGCTAATGGTGGGTTGGGAAACCCACCCTACGGATGATTGGTATGTTTCTTCATTCGTAGGTTCGATTTTATCGAACATTTATTCCTCATGCAGTTACCCTCCAATCTCCGTAATATTCGTTCGATAAAAGATGAAGAGGTACAGGAGGATTCCCGTTTTCACGGGAATGACGCTAATAATCATCCTTGCAAATGCGGGGATCTCGGCAAACCCTATATCCCTATCGTATCCATCCTATCAGCAATCCATTGACCCATATCGAAAGCAATGTAAAGAGGGTAATGGAGACTATGAAATAGACCAGGTATTTTGAGCGGAGGATCGTCCAGAATCTCTCCATCCCGACCTCTTTGACAGTAAAGATGAAAAGTACCCATCCCCCTATACTCCCCGCCAGTGCCAGACCCGCTGCCCCCATCGGCCCCATCAGGCTCAATGATGCTATGATATTGGCTACGAGGGAGTAGGTAGCGATCTTCGCGGCCTGTTTCTGACGCTTGGTCGCGTAGAGGTAGAGGGAGAAGAGCTTGGCCAGTCCGAAGGGGAGGAGTCCTACCATATACATCGCCAGTACCATCATGGTCACCGCTGTGTCGCTTTGGGTGAAGTTGCCCCGCTCGAAGAGGAGCCAGACGATGGGCTCAGCGAGGAATATACCGCCGACCGTAGCGAAGCCGAGCGAGAAGAGGAGCAGCCAGAAGGCCTTGGAGAGGTTGGCATAGGCTTCATCTTCCCTGCCGTTCTTGACCGCTTTGGAGACAGCCGGGAAGAGGGCGGTAGCCGTAGCGATGGCAAAGAGCGCAAGCGGGAGCTGGAAGAGACGGTTGGCATAGAAGAGATAGGAGATCGAGCCGGCAGCGAGGAACGAAGCGAGCCATGTGTCGATGAATGCATTGACCTGTGCGGTGGAGTTGCCCCAGATGGCAGGGAGGAAGAGTGAGGTGAACTTTTTCTCCTCTTCGGTGATATCTTTCTTTTTGCGATATTTCCATCCGCCGATAAAGAGCGTATGGAGGTTCGCTTTCTGGATCGTATAGATATGGGTGATGACCTGCAGCAGGCCGCCGACGAGCACACCGATGCTCACGGCATAAGCGACCGTTTTGGGGTCGTCGTGCATCGTGATCCAGAGGGCTGCTATCATAGCCAGGTTGAGCAAGGCGGTCGAGAGGGCGGTGGTGGCAAAGTGCTCCTTGTACTGGAGGATCGTCCCGAGAAAGGTCACGATGAAGATGAAATCGAGATACCAGAAGTTGATCACTGTGAGCGGGGCGGCATCGCTGATCATCTTCTCATCCCACCCTATCGCCATCATCTTTGTCAGGAGGTCGGGGAAGAAGCTTACGAAGAGCGACAGTGCGAAGATATACCCCATAAATCTGAGGAAGATTGCCGTGGCGAAGACCCCTTTCTGGCGGGATGAGACAAAAGAGGGGAGGAATGCCTGGGTGAAGGCCCCCTCGGCGAATATACGTCGGAAGAGATTGGGGAGTTTGAACGCGACGAAGAACATATCGCTGTAGATCGAAGCGCCAAGTGCCGAAGCCATCATCGCATCGCGCAGGAAACCGGTCACACGGGAAACGAGGATACCAAAACTGTTGACAAGTATAGATTTGATTTTCAATTGAATTACTTTTTGGTTAGGGTTGGGGATTTGGAGAGAAGTATACACTATTTTTGATAGTTTTTGACAATATTAAACTAACTTTTTTTATTTAATATATATAATATATCAAAGTGGATATATATCTGCTATTTTTTTCGTCATCAAGGATGGAACATGACAAAAGCCCAACTCATAGCCAAGGTTGCACAAAAGAGCGGACTTTCTCAAAAAGATACGAATATAGTCATCGAATCGCTGATCGATACGATAAGCGATGCACTTCAGAATGACGACAGTGTCAGCTTTTTGGGATTTGGAACATTCTCTACGGTACAAAGAGCACCGAGAGAATCCAAGATACCCACCAGCGGCAAGGTCGTCCAGGTTCCTGCCAAAAGGGCTGTGAGATTCAGGGTCGGCAAACAGCTCAAAGAGTCTCTCAACTGATTTCCTTATATATACTATCAAAGGGTGGGATCATTTAACTCGTTTTAAGCTAGAAACGAGTAATATTCCCATCTCAAATGCCACAGTGATGGAACTGGTAGACTTGGTAGACTCAAAATCTTCTGCCTTTTGGCGTGTCGGTTCGAATCCGACCTGTGGTACCACTCTTATGTTGCGGGCGTAGCTCAGGGGTAGAGCATAACCTTGCCAAGGTTAGGGTCGAGGGTTCGAATCCCTTCGCCCGCTCCATAACTTCTTTTCCCTTTTTCCTTTTTTTCTTCGAAAAATAAATCTAATTGTTGTTACAATGTCTTAGGTATATTCAAATATTATTTATAAGCTATCAAGGCAGCATCCATGGATTTCAAAATAGGTTTTATCAACAAAGTTTTCTGGTTCATCGTATTTACATGGACGCTCCTGGTGATCGGTATCATCGGCAACCTCATTGTGGAAAATTATGCGTTCGCAGCGCAGTCTGCATACTTTGATGCCAGGATGAGTACGAAAAAAGATATCATTTTCCGCCAATGGAACGCCTCACGGGGCGGGGTCTATGTACCGGAGAACAATCTCACCCAACCCAATCCCTACCTCGGGCATATGCCCTACAGGGATATCAGGCATCCGGACGGTACCGGACTTACCATGGTCAATCCCGCTTATATGATACGTCAGATGAGCAGACAGTATGAAGAGGTGTTCGGTATCAAGGAGAAGATCACGAGCCTCAATCTGCTCAACCCAGTCAATGCACCGGATCAGTGGGAACGTGAAGCCCTGATAGACCTTGAGAACAACAAAGAACCTTCATACGGCGTGAGAACCATCGATGGTAAAGAGTACTACAGGTATCTCGAACCGCTCTATGTGGAACAGGCATGTCTGAAATGCCATGGGTTCCAGGGGTACAAAGAGGGTGAACTGCGCGGAGGTATCTCTATCTCCATCCCGATGAACGAATACTATGCCTATGCATGGAAGAGGACGATGATCAATATCTTCTATGGAGTTGTCCTGTGGCTGTTCGGTATCCTGATGATATATCTCGCATACAAAAAAGCAAGGGATGTACTGCTGGATAAGATCAGGGACTATGAACAGAACATCTATTCACTCGTGACCATGATCGAAAAACGCGACCGTTTTACTGCGGGGCATACCCAGAGGGTAGCCAAATATGCCACGATGATAGCAAGGGAACAGGGGTATTCACAGGAGGCGATATCAGAACTCTATACAGCCTGTATCCTCCATGATATCGGCAAGATATCGACCCCTGACAGCATCCTGCTCAAACCCGGTCTCCTGAGCGAGGCGGAGCGCAAGATTATCGAACAGCATGTCATCATGGGGTATGAGATGCTCAAAGATATCGATATCTACAGGAATGTCGCCGAGATCATCCGCCACCACCACGAACGCTATGACGGCAAAGGCTACCCGCAGCATCTCAAAGGCGATGAGATACCCAAGCTCTCCCAGATTCTTGCCATTGCTGATACCTTCGATGCGATGACGACAGACCGTATATACAAAAAACACCTCAGTGTCGAAGCGGCCCTGGATCTTTTCAAAGGGATGGGAGACAACGAGTTCGACAAATACCTTGTCCAGGATGCCATCGAAGCGCTCAAGGATGTCAGGCTCGAGCATATCATGGCGCAGACACCCCAGAACGATACGGAAAAGGAGCGGTTCTCCTACTTCTACAAGGATCAGATCACATTCGCATACAATCTGGACTATCTGATCTATATCCTGGACCGCAACTTCCAGAACGGATTCCGGTACAACCATGCATGGATCATCTACCTGAGGCATTTCAACAAATTCAACAAAACACACGGCTGGCTCAGCGGGGACAGGCTGCTCAAAGAATTTTCCAAGAGTATTATCGGGATGGAAGGAAAATTCGAGCTGTTCAGAATATTCGGGGATATATTCATCATTTTGAGCACAGAGAAAATAGAAGAGCGACTTCTCCATGAGAAGATAACGGATTTCCTCGCCGAAAAAGGTGTGGGATATGAGATGAAAGAGGTTGATCTTCTGAAAGATGAGATCAAAGGGTTCAAGAAGTTCGAGGGCTATATCTGATGGCTGAGAGAGAACAGGAGGTTTTCGTCCTTTTTCATGTGGAGGAGCTCTCGATCCTTTATGTCGAGGACAATGAGCAGATCCGGGAAGGGTACTACCGTACGCTCACTCGCCTCTCCCAGAAGCTTTTTCTTGCTTCCGACGGCAAAGAGGGGCTGGAGATATACATAAAAGAACGCCCCGATATCGTCATCACCGATATCCGAATGCCTGTGATGGACGGACTCGAGATGGCGCGGGAGATCAAAAAGTACAATCCCCAGGTGCCGATCATCTTCACGACAGCCCATACCGAAAGCGACTATCTGCTCGAAGCGATCGATCTGCAGGTGGACGGGTATCTCGTCAAACCGGTACGCAAAAGCCAGCTCGTGACCCTGGTACAAAAGATCGCCAAGGCCCTGGCGATCGAAAAAGAGCACAGGGAACAACAGGAGATCCTGCAAAATATCGTCGATCTGAGCGACAGTCTGACCGTGATCACCAACATGACCACCATATCTTTCGCCAACCAGGCTTTGCTCCGGACGCTGGAGATAGGGAACATCGGAGAGTTCAACCGGAAGTACGAGACGTTCATAGATATATTTTCCGATGAGCCCTCCTATATCCGCCGCAAGGATATAGCTGAGGCGCTTTACAAAGGGATCAATTTCAAAGAATACCTCGATCGGCTTGAGGAGTCCGAGAGGATCGTCGGGATCAGGCATAACGACGGGAAATGTTATTTTTATTATATCTCGGTCTCTTCGGTAAGCTCGAACAGTTTCCTGATCAACCTTACCGATATCACCGGCATAGAGGAGAAACGCGAAGAGACAAGGAAAAAAGCCTATCTCGATGAGCTTACAGGGGTATACAACCGCTACAAGCTGCTCGATATCTTCCACATGGAGTCGACACGTATCGACCGCGAGAGGGGCGCCTTGGCCCTTGCCATGTTCGATATCGATCTTTTCAAAAGTTTCAACGACAGGTACGGGCATCTCGTCGGTGATGAGGTGCTGGTGATGATCGCCCAGTATATCGAGGAGCACGTCAGGGGGAGCGATCTCTTCGTGAGGTGGGGCGGAGAGGAGTTCATCCTTCTCTTTGTCGATACGCACTATGAGGATGCGCTTGAGAAGTGCGAAGAGATGCGCAAGGCCATCAGCCGTCTTTCCCATCCCCGGGCGGGTGCGGTGACGATGAGCTTCGGCGTGAGCCGCTACAGGTACGGCGAAACACTCGAAATGCTGGTATCCCGTGCAGACGATGCACTCTACAGGGCCAAACAGAACGGAAGGAACCGGGTGGAGGGTGAGTTATAGATGAGAAGGTATGAAGATCGCACGTTGCTGGTATTCTACCTTGCGGCATTCCTGCTCATATCTTCACTCTTCTGCTATTTTCACAACAGCAATCTCGACGATCAGATCAACAAAGAGCTCGAAAGAAGCCTTGAAAGACTACAGCTCAACTACGATATGACACAGATGTACAGACAGCAGGATGTCGCTTCGGTCAAAAAGGAGTTTGACAGCTTCCAGATCATACCGGGGATCATGGATGCCGCATACGGGGCAGATATAGCGAAGCAGGCGGAACTGAGACAACAGCTCTATGAAGCGCTGCTACCGGTCTACGAATCGCTCACGATGCGGGGGTATCTGCAGGTGCAGTTTCTCTTCCCGGACAATATCTCGTTCCTGCGTGTCCACAAACCCGACCGGTACGGCGATGACCTGAGCAATACGCGGTATACATTCCGATACACCAACATGACCCATCTGCCGATATCCGGTTTCGAGCAGGGGAGGACGGAACATGGTTTCAGGAATGTTTTCCCTATCTTTACGAAAGAGGGGAAGTATGTAGGTGCCTATGAGCTCTCGTTTTCTTCCGAATCCCTGCAGCAGGGGCTTATCAAGGTCAACAAGATACACTCCCATTTCCTGGTCCACAAATCGGTCTTCGAGGCGAAACAGTGGGAGAGGATGGATGTCGAGCTGAACTACCTGCCGAGTATCGAGAACAACGATTACTACTATACGACTTTCTTTGTCGACCACAAGCGTCGCGCCTATGTAGAAAAGCATATTATCGGTGAGCACAAGGCGCTGATCGGGGAGAATATGCTCCATTCGAAAAAGTTCGCAGTCTATACCAGGGTGAAAGAGAAAGTCGTGGTGATAGCCTTCATCCCGATACTTGATGCCAAAGGGAAAACGGCGGCGTACCTTGTCTCCTATGCCGAGAGTCCGGTCATTTTGCATCTGCTGAAAGATTATATTACGATCTTGTGGACGAGTATCCTGACACTGGGTGTGTTCATGGTCTTTCTCTTCAGGCTGTCGGTCTACAAAAGGTCACTGGAGCGGCAGACCAAGGAGCAGAATGAGCTTCTGAGTCTTTTCGACAAAGGGGATACGACGATCTTCAAATGGCGGCTTGATCCCAGAATGAGCGTTTCGTATGTCTCCTCGAACGTCAGGATGCTCACAGGATATACCAGGGAGGAGTTCGAGACGAAGCAGATAGACTTCTTCTCCATCGTCCACGAGGAGGAGGTGGAGCATCTCAGGGGACTTCTTGAGCAGATCAGCAAGGACCATGTCAATGTATTCAAGCAGGTATCGTACAGGATCGTGACCCGGGACGGGAAACACAAATGGCTTCTGAGCACCTCGCAGGTGATCGACGACCAAAAAGGCAGACCGACACATCTTCTCGGATATGCGACCGATATCACCCAGATCAAGGACCAGGAGCTTTCTCTCAAGGAGTCCCGCTCTGCCCTCGAGGAGCTTACGCAGAACCTCCAGAAACGTATCGAAGAGGAGCTTTTCAAAGGAAGGGAAAAGGACCGGCTGCTCCAGGAACAGAGTAAGCTGGCATCGATGGGGGAGATGGTCGGTGCGATCGCCCACCAGTGGCGACAGCCGCTCAATGCACTGAGCATCAATATCCAGAATCTCGAAGATGACTTCTATGACGGCCTGATCGACAAGAAGTTCGTCGGAGAGTTTATCGACAAACAGATATCGATCATCGACTTTATGAGCCAGACGATAGATGATTTCAGGAACTTTTTCAAGGTCAACAAACAAAAGATCCGCTTTAGTGTCAGAGAGGCGATCGAAACGACCGTCTCGATGCAGAAGGAACAGCTGGCAAACCACAATATCCAGCTGACGATCTCCGGTGAGGATTTCAGTATCTTCAGTCTCAAAAGCGAGCTGCAGCAGGTGATCCTCAACCTGATCTCAAACGCAAAAGATGCCATCGGCGAGAAAAAGATACGCAACGGACATATCGACATCAGGCTCGGAGACAAAAGTATCATTGTCAGCGACAACGGCGGCGGGATTGACGAAAAGGTCGCAGGGAGGATATTCGAGCCCTATTTCACGACCAAAGAAGAGGGGAAAGGGGTCGGTATAGGGCTTTATATGTCCAGGATGATCGTAGAGCAGAACATCGGCGGCATACTTGAGTTCAGCAACGGTGACGAAGGGGCGGTCTTTACGATCAGGTTCACCGTTTGACCTGTATGGGATCAGTACCGATCATTTCTTGTCTATCTTGTCCAGCAGTTGTGTCAGCGTCGTGATCTTGTTGGCGATAAGCAGCGCATCGACAAGGTCTATCTTGTCGCAGTGGTAATCTTCCAGTCTTTTCTGCAGGGTTGAAAGTTCAGCCCTGATCTCATCGACCTTGCAGGGAACATGCCTGTCCATCCCATATCTCCTTTTATATATCTGTGTAACGGTGTCTGTACGGAAGTACGCATTGAAAAGCATGATCTGAAATAATTATTATTTGTTATTGATAATCATATCAAAAAAATATCAAAAGTCAAGGGTTCGTAATGATTTTGACCGAAAGATCAGAGAATGTTAAAAGTAAAGAGAGAAATGGGGTACCGAAGGGCTCTTAGAGAGAGCCCTTCATGGTCTGGCGTTTGTCGAAACTGTAGACATCGTCGAAGAAGTTCAGCTTGCCGCTGCCATCGACATAGGCAGTGAGGTATGCCGTCTGGACATTGATGTATGTCTTGAGTGTGACATAGCAGGTCTTTTTCGATTTTGCCTTTTTGTTGACAGCGTCGAAAGGGATCGAAGTGTATTTGTTCGAGACCAGGTTGAGAAGCTTTTGCGGCTGCGAGAGTCTGATACAGCCGTGGCTGTAAGCTCTGAAGCTTTTTGCGAAGAGCTTCTTGGCCTGGGTATCATGCATATAGACCGAGAACTTGTTGGGGAACATGAACTTGACCGTACCGAGGGCATTTCTGCTCGAAGAGCGTTCGATGATCTTATACGGGATACCTTTCCCTTTGTTCCCTTTGCCGATGTACTGTTTCCAGTCGACGCTTTTGGGATCGACCGGCGTCGAGTCGGGGTTGTAGTCCCTGCGGACGATCATGTTGTTTCTCGAGAGGTAGCTCGGGTCTCTGGCGATGATCGGGATCAGCTCATCCCTGGCGATATTGTCAGGGACATTCCATGTGGGGTTGAGGACGATATATTTCATCTGTGAGCAGAATATCGGCGTCTGCCAGCTTTGCATACCGACCACTACCGGGAATTCCATGGTCTGTTTCGTACCCTCGAAAAGTCTGAACTTGAATTCGGGGACATTGACGAATACATAGGTGTCCCAGTGATTCAGTCTCATGAGCTTGGTTCTTTCGATATTGAGCTTGAGCTTGTTGATCTTGGCTTTGTCGCCTGAACCTTTCATTTGATGGTAATGGCTGAGAAGTTTGGCGAATTGCGGGTGGGTCGGGATATACGGTTTGAAGATATCTTCGATCGATTTTCCCGATTTGAGCTCCGCCTTGACCGCTTCGTCACTGACCTTCTGGATATCTACATCATAGAAGCTTTTCGGATTCGACCCGTATTTTGCCTTGAAAGCAGCGACATTGATACAGCTGTTGGCGAGGTTCTTGGTGTAGCCCATCATCAGCTGTGTCAGCACTTCATCCTTCGGGTCTTTGAGGTATGCATCATACATAGGTTCGAGTCCGCAGATCGAGGCGTATTTGTCTTCTTTGAGAATGTTTTGAAATTCCACTCTCTGGCTTTCGCTCCAGTCTCCTCCGAGCATCTGCGGAGTCCCCTGACACCCGGCGAGTATCAGGAGTGCCAGCGAAGCGAATAAGAGTCGCATCTTCATCTTCATGTTTGCTTTCCTTTAAGTATAAAAATAATTTATTATTTTACCTGTATAACTTTAACTTAAAGGTAATTGAATATGCAAATTATGCTTATTTTTGATACAAGCATGGAATTCCAGTCCCTTCCGGTATGATCGTCAGCTCCCTGTCAGTTCAAGCGCCATTTTTTTTGCCCTTTTGTAATCGTTTTTACCGCTCCCGAGCTTTGGCAGTTCCTCGACATTATATATACGACCCGGCTGCATGATAGGGGGGAGATCACTCTCTTTGATCACCGCAGTGATCTTCTCGGTCGTGATGTCTCCCCTGTAGAGCAGGACGACCTGCTCGCCCTTCCTGGCATCCTCGACAGCTGTGGTGACAAATTCCACCCCTTCACCCAGTATCGCGGCGAGCTTCTCCTCGACGCTGCCCAGGCTGATCATCTCCCCGCCGATCTTGGCGAAGCGGCTGTAGCGGTCGACGATATAGACGAAACCATCCTCGTCGAGATGCCCCTTGTCCCCGGTCCTGTAGTATCTGATACCTTCGATCTCCACGATCGCCTCGTCGGTTTGCTCTTTGTCGTCCAGATACCCCTGCATCACCTGCGAGCCGCCGACGATGATGAGGCCGTCCTCTCCACGTGGCAGCGGCGCGAGGGTTTCAGGATCGACGATCCTGATGATCGTCCCGGGTATCCCTTGTCCCACGCTCCCCTCTTTGTTCCCGATAATCGGCTGCATGGTGTCGAGATCGAGACGGTTTGGCATATTGACCGAGATCACCGGGGAGGTCTCCGTAGCGCCGTACCCTTCGTAGATATCGAGCCCGAACTTCTCCCTGAACGCTTTTCTCACCTCCGGTTTGAGCTTCTCTGCACCCGCTACGACCATACGGATGCTTTCGAACATCAGCGGGTGAAGCTTGCGGTTGCGCTCATAAAGCCTGAAGAAGGTCGAGGTACCGAAAAGGATCGTCGCCCGCTCCCGCGCTGCGAGCCTGCCGATAGCGACCGCATCGGTCGGATCGGGAGCCGAAGCGATCGTCACCCCTTCGCACAGCGGCAGGAGCGTCGTGACCGTGAGTCCGAACGAGTGGAAGATCGGCAGTGAGTTGAGGATCACGTCGTCGTTCTGGAAATTGAGCAGTGAGGATACCTGTCTGATATTCGCCATCAGGTTCTTGTGGGTAAGCTCGATCCCTTTGGGTGTCCCTTCGCTGCCGCTGCTGAAGAGTATCGTCGCTGTATCGTCCAGTGTCACCTTCTCGAAGTAGAGCTTCTCGAGGAGCCACGCCGGCAGCAGGAGGGACTGGAGCAGGGCTTTGATCCTCTGCGCCTTTGTGATCTCTCCCGAGAGGGTTTCAAGGACAATGGTTCTCCCCTCAAGTGTATCCCTGAGATCGAAGCCTTTGGCAGCGAGTTTGTCAAGGAATTTCTGCGAGGTGATGACACGCTGTATACCCGCTTTTTCGATAGCTCCCAGCAGGGCTTCTTTCGAGAGGGTATAGTTGAGGTTGACAGGGCGGCGGCCAAGGATCAGCAGGGCAAGGTTGACAATTGAGCCTGCCGCCGAGGAGGGGAGGAGTACCCCTGCATTCTTCTCACTGTCGAGGATGGTTCTGAACTTTTTGATGAAGATCAGGACACCGGTGATGAGCTTGAGGTTATTGAGATTTGCCCCCGTTGTATCGACGATGGCTTTTCTGAAAAGCTGCGACCGTGCTCTGCGTATCCATGAGTACTGGAGTGGCCGCTGCGCGTCTATCTCCTCTTCCCAGACGCTTCTCGAGAGCTCGACGACCGCCTCCTTGACCTCTTCGCTGCTGCTCGATCCCTTCATTGGTTCGCCGAACGCCACGACAAGCTCTCTCTTGGAGCCGTTGTCGGTGATCGATTGGTAGTAGTCGTTGGCACGGGAGAATGTTGAACCCCACAGGCCGTGGAGGTAGAACGGCACGATAGGGTGGTCAAGCTCCCGCATCGCCATCTCGAACCCTTTTTTGAACTCGTTGAGCTGGCCGTTGTAGCTGATACGTCCCTCGGGGAAGAGGGCGACCACCTCGCCGTTGTTCAGTCTTTCGCGTATCTTCGTGATCGAATCTTTGCCCGATGCGCTTGAGATCGGGATGATCCTGAAGTACTGGAGGAACCACCGCAGGTACCATTTGTTGTAGATACTTTTTTCCATGACGAACTTGATCGCCCGGGGCGAAGCGATCTGGAGGATCAGCCAGTCGATCCAGCTGATGTGGTTGCCCAGCAGCAGCACGCCGCCACTCTGGGGGAGGTTGGAGAGCCCTTTGATACGGAGCTTGTAGCGGGTGTGGAGTATAGGGATGAGGAGGATGCGTACGAAAAGGTTGGGCAACTCCCTCGCGGCATAGAGCGAGCCGATCAGAGTGATGGCAGCCGCGAAGCCGAATATCGTCTCCGTATCGAACCCGACCTCGACCAGAACGATAGAGAGTACCAGGAAGAGGACCATGATGATGTTCTGGATGAAGTTGTTGCCAGCAAGGATCGTCCCCAGCTGTGCAGGGGCGGCGAAGAATTGTATCGTGGCATTGAGCGGGACGATGAAAAGACCGCCGAAGAACCCGAAAAGGAGGCTGGCGACATACATCGTCTCTGTCTGCGTCGTATAGCCAAACAGCAGCAGTGAGCCGAACAGTCCTGTCGCACCGAGCGGGATGATGCCATGTTCGATATGCTCCCTCGAAGCACGACCGGCCAGCAGCGAGCCGACCATGACACCGATGGCGCTCACCGCGAGGATGCTCTGGATCACAATGGCGTTGTCGTCACCCATGATCGCTTTGTAGTGGGCAGGGAAGGCGGCAACCACGATCTGCCCGATCCCCCAGAATATCCCCAGGGCAAAGATGCTCAGCCAGATATCACGGTTCGATCGGAGCAGCATGACATTCTTCCGCAGGTAGGAGAGACGGAGGTAGTCACGGATCGAGAAGTGTTCGGCACTGCTGCCCGGTTCGAAGACCGGGAGCTTGTATGCGAGGTAGCTCTCGAGGGAGGTCAGGGCGATCAGGAGCCACCCGATGAGGGTAAGGTTGGGGAGTATCTCGCCCGCGCTCTTCGCCCCGCCATAGATCGACTCGAAGATCACCGAGAAGAGGATGGAGCTCGCAAGGATGGCGACGATGGTGATCGCCTGCACCAGACCGTTGGCGCTTCCCAGATGCTCGACGCCGACGAGCTCCTTGATGAGACCGTACTTGGCGGGAGAGTAGATGGCGCTCTGCACCGCCAGCAGGAATGTCATCCCGAAGGCGATCCAGAACCACCCCAGAGCGTAGCTGACGAGGATCATCACCGCCAGGGCTATACTGCTCAGAGCGGCATACCGGACGACCCTGGTCTTGGCATACTTATCCGAGAGGTAGCCCGAGGGTGAGAAGAGGAGGATGAATGGGAGGAGGATCAGCGCGTTGATCACCGCCGAGAGGATCACGAGGGTCTCGCCCGAATAGCTCTTGAGGAGGACATTCTGGATTGTGATCTTGTGGGCGATATCGACCGTGGCGTTGATCAGCAGGATTATGATATAGGGGAGGAATCCCCTGATGGCAAAAAGCGTTCTCACTTGGTCTCCTTTTGTTCCTGGTATCGGCGCAGGGTATGCATATTGTAAAGATAGGGTTTGAGGATCAGGGTGGTGTCGAGCAGCGCTTTGATCGTCTCGGTATCGCTGTTCTTGTCCCGGGTGAAGCGTCGGGCTGTCTCCACCTCGAGCCCGGCAAGTTCCCTCGCCTGTGCCGTGTAGGCGAGCAGTATCTCCTCGCCGATCCCGACCCTCTCGAGCTCCGTGAGTATCTCAATGATCTCGAGCTCCTTGCCGCTGAGTTTCCCGTCGCGGGGGAAGAGCAGACCTTTCGAGATATACTCCTCGATCTTCGCTTCTGCTATACCGAAATACGCGGCGGCTTCGTCATTTTCCATGACACTCTGAGTCCCGGTTCCCATGATGGCATCGAGCGATTCGAGGATAGCCTCGAAGCCTTTGGAGAAGTCGAACTTCCCTTCGTTGATGATCTTCTTCAGCTCGGTGATCGAGGTGTTGAAGTGCTTCTGGAGGTACTTGATGAGCTTGATGATCTCTATGGAGCTCTCATCGTAGAGGTGGACATTGGGTTTGGGCTTGAGTGGCTCTGGGAGCAGCCCCTCCCTGATGTAGTAGAGGATCGTCGATTTGGGTGTGTCGGTGAGAGCGGTGAGCTCTTTCATCTTGAGCGCCATAGGTGACTCCTGTGTTGAACTTCTGAAAGTGTAGCATATAAATTATAAAGTGTCAAGTAATACTATGCAATTTAGTAATCTTGATATATGTCTATTAAGGACTTGACATATAACACAAAGTTTGTGTATAATTAGGATGTATTTTTGAATTCATCTCAATTAAATATAGAAAAGATTCATCTACAAATTTCAGTGTAAAGGTATTCTTGATGAGACATTAGTGAATAATTATGCTATCAAAATATTTTGGATTTAGAAAGCGTTAAATCTGGAATCAAATAAATATTATAAAGAATCAATTATGAAAAATTTAAAGAAAAAAATAAGAACTAATGTATACTTGGATCAGGATACAAAAATAAAAGCGCAGGAGTTATTTAACAACTATCATATAAGTCTCAGTGATGCTATCAATCTGTTTTTGTCACAATCGGTATTGATCCAAGGACTACCTTTTGAAATGAAAATTCCTAATAAGGATACCATCAAAGCAATAGAAGATATTGAGAACAATAGAGATATAGAAGAGATAACACTTGATGAATTAAAAAGTAACTTGAAAAGGCGTATAGTTTAGTTCCAATAAGGGAACAATCTTGAAAATGTTGAAGCAGACTAAACTGTTTGAAAAGGATATACAAAAACTCAAACTCAGTGATAAGCACTATACAAAGTTTATTGTGTATCTGGGAAAATTGGCAGAAGGTGAGGGATTGCCTCCGGAAGCGAAAGACCATTTATTGTTAGGTGAGTGGCAAGGTTATAGAGAGTTTCATGTGAGTGGAGATATATTGGTCATCTATAAGGACGACGGTGAGTCAATATCGCTTGCAAGAGTTGGCTCTCATTCGCAACTCTTTGAATAACGACTTCATACCTGCAAAACTTGCAGGTATACTTCTTTGAAGGTTAATACACCTTCAACTCATTATAAAGACTATCCCTCTCGACAGGTTCGAACCCGCTGTTCCTGATGAGCCCTACGAATTCTTCGAGGTTCATACCGTGGGAGCTTGCCGCTCCTGCTGCCGACTGGATCGACTCTTTCTCTATCGTGCCGTCGAGGTCGTCGGCGCCGAACTCCTGGGCGATGAGGGCGAGACCGATCGAAGCGGTGACCCAGTAGGCTTTGATATGGGGGATGTTGTCGAGGATGATACGGCTGATGGCGTAGGTCTTGAGTATCTCCTGCCCGGTGGGGTAGTTCTCGACCTTGAGGTAGTTGTTGTCGCGCTGGTAGACGAGGGGAATGAAGGCATTGAACCCGCCCGTCTCATCCTGTACATCACGCAGGCGAATCATGTGGTCGATGCGGTGGGCGCGGCTCTCGATATGGCCAAAAAGCATCGTGGCGTTGCTCATGCGCCCTCTCTGGTGCCATTTGCGGTGGATATCGAGCCACTGCTGCGAGGTGACCTTCCCCTTGCAGATGATATCGCGGATACCCTCGTCGAATATCTCCGCACCGCCTCCGGGCATAGAATCGACGCCGCTCTCGATCATCATATCGAGCACTTCGTCGTAGCTGAGGCCGTATTCGCGCGCGAGGAAGTCCACTTCGGCTGCTGTGAGCGCCTTGACATGGAGGTCGGGGAGCTCCTTCTTGATCTTGGCGAAGATACCCATGTACCACTCAAGCCCCGCCTTGTCATTGTGTGCCGAGACGATATGCACCTCTTTTGCACCCTTGGCGTGGGAGTTGCGGGCGATCTCCAGTATCTCTTCGTGGGTCATGGTATAGGGATTTGGGTTCTTGCGCGTGGCGGAGTAGGCGCAGAACTTGCAAATATCCTTGCAGATATTGGTGGGGTTGATGTGACGGTTGATATTGAAATAGCTCTTGCGGCCGTACTTCTCCCTGCGGATCGTATCGGCGAGTTCTCCCAGTGTGAAAAGGTCGAGATCGTAGAGGGCTTCCCCCTCGGCCTGGGTGAGTCGTTGCTTGGTCTTGACCTTGTTGATAAGTTCGTTTTGGTCGATATTCATCTGTCCATCCTCATGTCTCAAAAGTGCGCTATTATAGCGAGTTTAGGTTATATATTCTGATTGAGTGCACCTATAAACGGATCGGGATATAGTAGCTGACGATAAACCGTTCGTCCTCTTCGAGGAAGTGGTTCTTCTCATAGACGGCGTAGGAGGGGTTGGGGGTGGTCTCGTAGCCGCTGCCGGGGAGCCACTCGAAATAGACCCAGTTCATGAAGTGGAGGATATCCCCGTAGACCCCGTCGAAATCGAACCGGGCGAAGACCCCCTCCTGGATCATCAGTGTCGGGAGCGAGGCATCCGCGATCTCATCTTCGATCATGACGCAGGCGTTGTAGCGGCAGGCGTCCAGCGGCGTGATGGTGGGGTTGTCATGGTGGATACCGATCTGCCGGTAATGGGTGATGTTATTGGAAAATATCCATGTCTGGAGCTTCTGCCATGTGCTCTTGATCCCCCGACCGTACCCTTTGTGGCGTATGTAGTAGACTTTGAGCGGTGGCATTTTGACGATCCTGGGGACGAGGTGGGAGTACTCTGCCCTCGCTTTCCCCGCGGTGCTCGACTGTGTGAGGATGGCGTTGGTGAACTGCTTGTAGCCCCCTTTGCGCCACTCTTTTGGGGTCATGTCGAACTTTTGCCTGAATACCCGGATGAAGGCTCCCTGCGAGCTATAGCCGCACATCTTTGCGATACTGGTGATGGTCGAGTGGGGGTTGGTGAGCAGGAGGCTCGAGGCCTTCTGGAGGCGGATCGACTGGATCGACGCGTAGATGTTCTCGCCGAACTCCTCCTTGAAGATACGATGCATATGGAACTTGCTGACACCCAGATCGCGGCTGAGCTCGTCGAGATTGATGTCGGTATCGATATACTTGTAGATATAGTACATGATATCGTTGGCTATCCGGGTGTGTTTTTCGATCGTCTCTTTTTTCATAGGGAAATTATAGCAATAATTCTACTATTTTTGAGCAATAATAGTTACTTTTTCTCACAAAAAGTGTGAAGAATCAAATCCCCGTTTCCTCTATAATACGTCCAAAAAAGGAGATGGAATATGAAGCGGTCATTTATACGGGAGATACTCGAAGCGATAGACGAACAGACGATATCCTTCGCAGGGGGATTGCCCGACGAGTCGCTCTTCCCCGTCGATGATCTCGCCGAAGCGACCAGGCAGATCGTCACCAACCCGAAACATTTCCAGTATACGGTCAGCAACGGCATTCGCCCGCTTCGGGAGAAGATCGCCGACCTCTACAACGCAGAGGGGTTCGAGACGAAGGCGGAGAATATCCTGATCACCACCGGCAGCCAGCAGGCGCTCTATATCATCGCCAAGTATTTCGCCGGCCGTACCATCACGATAGAGAAGCCCTCCTACCTCGGTGCGGTCAATATCTTCAAGATGAACAACCTCAGGATGGAGAGTGTCGCGCTGGAGTATGACGGTATCGATATCGACGGTTTCAGGGATTCGTTCGGGGGTACCGGGCTGGCCTATCTGATACCCGACTTCCAGAATCCGAAGGGCTCGCTCTACAGCGTGGAAAAACGCGAATCCATCGCCGCTATCGTCAAAAAGTGCTGTGGGTATATCATCGAGGATGCCCCCTACAGCGAGCTCTATTTCGGCTCGAAAGCCCCATCGATCAGCCGGAGCATCCCCGACCAGTCGCTCCATCTGGGTTCGTTCTCCAAGACCCTCTCGCCGAGCCTCCGTATCGGGTGGGTTAGGGCGAACGAGAAGATGATCGCGCGGCTGACGATGATCAAGGAGACGATCGATCTCCACAGCAGCGGCATCACCCAGCATATCCTCAATGCCTACCTGGAGGACGGGGCAAGATACCGCGACCACCTTGAAAAACTGCGCCACGCGTACCGTGACAAAATGGAGTATTTCGCCGCGCAGCTGCGGAGGATCATCCCAGAATTCGAGTTCGAGGAGCCAAAGGGCGGGATGTTCATCTACGGACGGCTCCCCGGTGCCGATACGAAGGAGCTCGTTTACAGGGCGCTGGAGCAGAAGGTGGTCTATGTCCCCGGCAGCGAGTTCCATCTCGGCGATGGTGTCTGCAACGAGATCCGATTCAACTATACCCACTCCTCGAAAGAGAACATCACCGAGGGGCTGGAGAGGCTGCGGGGTATCCTGTGAGAGAGGTCAGGAATATCTTCTCCGTGACGGTCGGGTCGTTCTTCATCGCGTATGCCACGGTCGCCTTTCTCGCACCCAATACGATGGTCACGGGCGGAGGGGTGGGGATCGCCCAGCTCTTTTACGCCCTTTTCCCCGTGGTGACTCTGGGGAGCTGGATCGCCCTCGTGGCTGTCCCGCTGATCGCCATTGGATACTTCTATTTTGGCAAGGGGTATGTGGCCAAGACACTGCTGAGCATCACGCTCATCTCTGCATTTACCGATCTCCTCAGAGAGGTGCTGCGTGTATCGCCGCTCACCGATGAGACGATACTCGCTTCGGTATTCGGCGGTATCGGCGTGGGGCTCGGGGTAGGGCTCGTGATCCTCGGCCGCTCCTCCACCGGAGGCACGACCGTGGTGGGCGAGATCATCGCGATGAAAAGCGGGTACAAGACCTCCGAGGTGCTCCTCTTCATCGACGGGCTCATCATGTTCGCCTCGATCTTCGTCTACGGCGATATCGAGCGGTCGCTCTACAGCATCATCGGCGTCTATGTGACATCCCGTATCATCGACCTCCTCATCTCCGGGAAACCCTCCCAAAAGGCGGTCAGTATCGTGGCCAACAATGTCGAGGCACTCGCGGCCCATATCCTGGAGCATCTGGGTGAGCACGGTACCATCCTGCAAGGTGTGAGTCTCAATCGCACGGACAGCCGGACGCTCATCCTCGTCATCGTCGATATTTCCAGACTCCAGCTCCTCAAAGAGATCATCAACGAACACGATCCCGATGCCTTTCTGGTGATCCAGGAGGCTTCGGAGCTGTATGGGAGGGATTAGGAGGAGTCTCCTGAAGTTATCAGTTGCGGTTTAGCCAAAAATGACAAGTTCGTAGTATAATCGAATCAAAAAGTAGAAAAATGGGATCTAATGAAAAATCTGTGAGGCTGCATTATTCTTTTTTGTTATAGTTTACTAGATAATAATCTATTAATTTGACCTTCAAACTCTTACTCATTCCCTGATGTAATTTCATAAGTTTTTTGAGTTGTGAGAAGACGCCAC
>QKDN01000055.1 GCA_003252535.1 Campylobacterota bacterium
CCTCTAAACTAGTCTAGCCCCTAAACATAAACTTGTAGAAAATATGGATGACTGGCAATATTCATCATTTTACAAAGAAATATCTTCGTAAACTTCGGAAATCAAATGATCCCGCCCGCAGACACTTCGATCCTATTTCTTCCGTTCGATTTTGCCAGGTAGAGCGCCCTGTCGGCTGCGTTGATGAGCTTGTAGGCGGTATTCGTACTTACCGGCACTATGGATGCTATCCCCATACTCAGTGTCACATAGTTCCCTATCGGGGAATCGGGATGTATCAGAGCTTCATCAGACAATCTTTGCTGGATTTCCTGACACAGTTTTTCTATATTTTGTGCCGAGTCATTATAGAAAACAAGAGCGAATTCTTCTCCGCCGTACCGTGCGACAAAATCAGTCGGGCGCTTGCACACACTGCGAAATACCTCTGCAACTTTCTGAAGACATATATCCCCGGCCTGATGACCGTATATATCGTTATATCTTTTGAAAAAATCAATATCTATGATCACCAGTGTCAGAACTGCACCATACCGTACAGCCCGTGAAAAATCGCTCTTGAGCCGCTCATCAAAATGTCTTCTGTTGGCAAGAAGGGTCAAAGCGTCACTGTATGAAAACTCTTCAAGTTTCTGATTGAGTCTCAGCAGTTCCTTGTTTGCGTTGGCAAGCTTGAAACCTTCCTGTGCGAGCATCAGTCTGAGCAGAAACTCCTTGCGGGCAGAGAGCTCTATCGTATAGGAGACCAGCATCCCGAGAATATTGACAATCGCCAGGAGTATCAGGGTAGTGATGTAGTACGACCGATTCGTCTCCAAAACATCGGACAACACAACTGCATAGAGTACAAACACGATCCAGGCAGCAGCGGTAGCGTAGAGAAAGCGTGTGCGTATGAATGTATACCCAAAGATATAACTCAGCACTATCCCGAATACATACGGCCAAAGCAATCCCCCGGGACTTATACTTGCCATAAATATCATACCGCTCCCGGTCAGAACAATATAAAACGCTGCGGCCAGATGAAAAGAGCGCATATACCAATCATAATATGAGAATATAAATCCCAATAAAAACATAGGTGCTACGATCCCAAGACTGAGAAACAAATAGAGAGGGATCAATTCGGGGGAGTTGAAATACACTACAATAGTAAAGCCAACATAGAAAATGATCGAGTAAAGGTGACAGAGTCTCCTGTGCAGTGCATAGTTATTGAGATAATCACGGTTGAATGCTTTCTCAATGGACGATCTGTCGAATTGCAGACTCAACAGATCGTAACGGGTAACATCATATCCGACGACAAGGTTCTCTCGTTTCCCTACCATCCATCTCTCCACATCTTTACTTTCTCTTGACTATTATATCAATGACAAATCATAAAAAGCTAAACATCTATAAGAACATTACACTTTGCCATATTTTTCAACCTATTTCCCAATTCATGCTATAGTTACACCGATCAAATATGAGGATAGATGTAATGGCCAAGAAAAAAGTACTCTTCGAATGTCAGTCATGCGGGTTTCAGTCTCCCAGATGGATGGGCAAATGTACCGGGTGCGGTGCATGGGACAGCATGGTGGAGCTCAGCAGCGAGCAGATCAAGTTCATCCAGGAGACAGCCCCCTCAGGCTCCAAGAGTACGGAGCAGAAGGCCAGACCCATCACACAGATAGAGGAGGAGAATGTCACGAGGTTCAGCTCGGGGAGCCGCGAGCTCGATCTCGTTCTCGGCGGCGGGATCGTCTCGGGATCGCTGATCCTCATCGGCGGCAGCCCCGGTATCGGGAAGTCGACGCTGCTGCTCAAAGTAGCCGGCAACCTCGCCAAAGATACCAGGAAGATCCTCTATGTATCCGGCGAAGAGTCTCCGGGTCAGATCAAGATGCGCTCCGACAGGCTCGGGGCTACGCATCCCGACCTCTACCTCCTCAGCGAGATCAACCTAGAATCGATCCAGGCAGAGATATTCAAGGAGAAATACGAGCTCATCATCATCGACTCCATCCAGACCCTCTACTCCGAGGAGACCCCGTCGGCTCCCGGGTCGGTGACGCAGGTGAGGACGATCACCTTCGAGCTGATGCGCATCGCCAAGAGCTACGGCATCCCCATCTTCATCATCGGGCATATCACCAAAGAGGGGTCGATCGCAGGGCCAAGGGTGCTCGAACATATGGTCGATACCGTCCTCTACTTCGAGGGGGACAGTAACAGCGAGCTTCGGCTCCTGCGGGGATTCAAGAACCGTTTCGGCTCCACCAACGAAGTGGGTATCTTCGAGATGAACAAAGAGGGACTCATCGACGCCAAGAGCATGGCGGGGAGATTCTTCAACAAACAGAAGCTCCAGTCAGGCTCGGCGCTGACCGTCATCATGGAGGGGAGCCGCCCCATCGTCATCGAGGTGCAGGCACTGGTGAGCGAGTCCTACGGCCACCCCAAGCGGAGCTCGACGGGCTTTGACAACAACCGGCTCGTGATGCTCCTCGCCCTGCTGGAGAGGAAGCTCGAACTCCCCCTCGGCACCTACGATGTCTTCATCAATGTCTCCGGCGGCATCAGGATCACAGAACCTTCGGCCGACCTCGCCATCATCGCCGCTATCCTCAGCAGCTACCGCGACAGGGAGCTGAGCACCGAGACGGTATTCATCGGGGAGGTGAGCCTCACGGGTGAGATCAGGGAAGTGAGCGCACTCGCACAGAGGCTCAAGGAGATACATACCCAGGGATTCAAAAAAGCGATCATCCCTACCAAACCTCTCGAAGCGACCCCGATCAAATGCTTTGTAGCGGACGAAGTTTCGAAGGTAGTCGAGTGGATGTAGAGTCTTCCATAGCATAAACTTTGACATTTTACAAGTTATATTAAAAAATATTCGTAATATTTGTCCAGATTAAGCAGATGATAAGCAAACTTTTATTTTTGATTTAGCGCCATGTCGATAAAATATTTTTATCAAAAATAATCATGGAGTCTTAATGAAGATAAAAAATGTTCTATTGGCCTCGGTTTTCGCTCTCACTCACTCTTTCGCCGCTCACTCCTTCGCTCTTTATAACGATATATGTGAAACTACTGATTCTCAGGAATGTACAAATGCCCAGGATCAGATCAAAAATCTCCAGCTTGCCCTCAATGCTGATAAAAAACTCAAGCTTGATCTCAAAACAGACGGGAAATGGGGAAACAATACAAAACAGGCTATCATCAAGTTCCAGGAACAATACAATATCTCCCCTGCCGAAGGGTATGTAGGATACAAGACCAAGATGATGCTTGACAAGGTCGCCGAAAAGGATATCAAGTTCGTCAAAGTTGATTTCAACAAAGCAAAAGAGACCAGGACGAACGGTTCAAGCATATCGAACAAATGCTATGCAGACTTCGCCAAAAAGACCAACCTCCGCTCAAGCTACAACATCTTCGAGGACAAAAAACTCCTCAGCCAGGCAAACGGCAGAAACACAAAAGTCAAGATCGACATCTCCGAACAGCGTATCAGACTCTATGTCAATGGTAAAGTCGCCCTCTGTTCACCATGCACTACAGGTTCCAAATGCAAGGTCGAGCCGAACACAAGAACGGTCAGGGACATGAGAACGCCACAGGGTACATTCCGTATCCAGGAGAAGATCGCAGACAAGCGTTCGTCGATCTTCGGTAAGTTCTACCGCAACGGCAGACTCGTCTACAAAGGTGACAGAAGAAAGTTCAAAGGGAACGGCAAATACGAAGGCGCTTCGCTCCAGAACTGGATGAGACTTACCAGCTCGGGTATCGGTATGCATGCCAGTAAGTTCATCAAAAGAAGCCCCGGCAGCAACGGCTGTATCAGACTCCCGTACAAAGTCTCCAAAGTCATCTTCTCCAAGGTATCTACAGGTACGCCTGTAACGATCACCAACTAATCCTTTGATCCGTCTAGGCACCGATATCACCGTCATCGACCGCATAGCGCGGTCGGTCGACAAATTCGGCGACAAATTCAAAGAGCGCTATCTTCTCCCCGAAGAGATCGAGCGCGTCACCTCCACCGCTTCTCTCGCTGGACTCTGGGCAGCCAAAGAGGCGATAGCCAAAGCTCTGGGCTGCGGCATTGGCTCCGAGCTCTCTTTCCACGACATCACCATCACCAAAAATCCGCGCGGCGCACCCCACTTCAAACTCTCTGAACAGGCTCAGAAACTTCACAAAGTAGATATAGAGAACTCGTCTCTCTCGATCAGCCACGACGGCGGCTTCGCCATCGCTGTAGCGGCGGTAGTTTTTCTAAATTCGTAGGGTGTTGTGCCCCACAACGCATCAGCATACGGATATATACAAAGAATATCTGTCCGCTCTTCAGTTGAAGAGCTGGTGCAGCATGAGCAGCGCAAGGTCGGAACCCTCCGAACGCTTAATAATCCCTCAGATAGATATAGGCTGAACCGCCATCAGTTCCTTTGTCATCATCTGCGTATGCCCCCACCACGATCGTATCGCCGCTGATACTGATGGAATATCCGAAATAGTCATTCACCGCACCGTCAGAGGCAGTGAGCTTGGTCTGGGTATACCCACCGCTCCCGTCAGGCCGGTAGATATATACCGAGCCGCTACTGCTCCCTTTGTCATCATCCTGGTATGCCCCCACCACGATCGTATCGCCGTTGATGGCGACAGAGTTTCCGAATCGATCATCCGCCGTGCCGTCAGAGGCAGTGAGCTTGGTCTGGGTATACCCGCCACTCCCGTCAGGCCTGTAGATATAGACCGAGCCACTATTGCTCCCTTTGTCATCATCGAGGTATGCACCCACCACGATCGTATCGCCGCTGATGGCGACAGAGTATCCGAAATAGTCACTCGCCGCACTGTCAGAGGCAGTGAGCTTGGTCTGGGTATACCCGCCACTCCCATCAGGCCGGTAGACATAGACCGAGCCGCTATCACTCCCTTTGTCATCATCACCGTATGCCCCCACCACGATCGTATCGCCGCTGATACTGATGGAATATCCGAAATAGTCATTCACCGCACCGTCAGAGGCAGCGAGCTTGGTCTCTTTATACCCACCGCTCCCGTCAGGCCTGTAGATATAGACCGAACCACTATAAGCCCCTTTGTCAGCATCACCATATGCCCCCACCACGATCGTATCGCCGCTGATGGCGACAGAGATTCCGAAATAGTCATACGCCGCGCCGTCAGAGGCAGTGAGCTTGGTCTCGGTATACCCGCCGCTCCCGTCAGGCCGGTAGATATA
>QKDN01000057.1 GCA_003252535.1 Campylobacterota bacterium
TTTCCGAACCTGGAAGTCAAGCCTCCCATCGCCGATGATACTGCCGGCTACGCTGGTGGGAACGTAGGTCGCTGCCGCGTTGAGATTTAACTCACTTCTTATCCTTTTTCCCCTTATTAGCTTTTTTATTATTTTTTTTCTTTATTCAATCTTTTATTTATCTTTTAATACACTTACATAATATCTCATATTTACCCTTCTGCCCTATATCAAGCAGCTTCTAACACTACTCTATGATACAATACAGTATGCAAAGGAGTGTATATGGGCAGTATTGAAATAGAGCGCAAATATCTCATGGTACCTTTTATGGCAGAGAAGCTGTTGGGAGAACAGGAAATCGAATATAAGAAAGAACGTGTCCAGCAATACTATATATCGAGCCCTGAGGAACCCTATACCAGGTATCGTCACAAAGGTGATCATTACTACCGTACAGTCAAGCGTGGCGAGGGGATTATACGTGAAGAGCGCGAAGAGGAGATAGACAGGAATCTGTTTGAAGCGAATCTCACTTTTATCGTCGGTCGTCCTGTCGACAAGATTCGTTATACGTTCGATTATCTTGGTGATACATATGAACTCGATATATTTGCAGGAACACTACGCGGACTGGTGTATCTTGAGATAGAATTTGATTCGTTTGAATGTGCTCACGACTTCATACTCCCGGAGCTGTTTTTGACTTTGTGTTATCGTGATGTGAGTGAAGAAGGTATGCTGAGCAATTATGCCCTGAGTACTACTGAGCATATTGTGATCGAGCCATACGGTGATAATCCGATACAATACTTCACACCGGTTCGTTATGTGCTGCAACGTGCTCTATATGATTGGGCTCATGAGATATATAACGTATCGATACAGATGGGAAGTGAGCCGAATGATGTCGAAGCATTGCACCGTTTTCGTGTGCACATGCGTAAGTGCCGTGCACTGCTGAGTATTTTCAAAGATTACTTTTCGCAAACAGAGCGTAAGAATCTTATGGCTGAGCTTGCCGGTATGATGCAGGCGACCAATACAAAGCGTGACAATGATGTAGCTATTATTACCTTCAATGAACTGAAAAAAGAGCTTTCCGGTTCACTCAGGGAGGCGGTCCGGGAACTTTTGGATGTATTCATGCAAAAAGACCAAAGCCTCAGCAGTGATCTAATGATATTTATGCATTCTCAGACGATCGAGGGGACGATATCTTCTCTTTTGCAAATAAAGGACAATCCTGACATATTCGGACCTGATGCAGCTACTCCGGTGATATTTGCTGCAAACAGGGTCCTTGATATACAGCTGACTAACATCAAAGAGCGTGCCGGGAAATTGAAAACAGAGAGTATCACCGGGAAATACCATAAACTGCGTATCTTGTTCAAGAAACTCCGTTATACACTTGAGATACTTGAGTTCCTGGCAGACAGGAAGCTCTATGCTAAATTAAGCAAAAGACTCAAGGAGCTCCAGACTGTACTGGGAAAAATCCATGATATCGATGTACAAAGAGAAGATATCGCTATTCTGGTGAACCAGCTACAAAAAGGGGAAAAAGGGAGAAAGTTGCTTGAAAAAATGGATCGCGATCAAGCCAGACTCAAAGAGAAGTTCCTTGATCTCTATAAAGAGTTTGATGACAGAGCGGCCCGTTACAGCGATCTCTTCTTCCTGCATACATTTTAGCGGGTGATCATCAGATCGTCATCACCGACCATTCGTCACCTTTGAGAGCTGTTGTGAGGAGCTCGCCTGTATGATTGCAGGCTATACCGATATTTTCGAGCGATTCGACAGCGCTATACTCTTCGGCGCATACAATACAGGAGCTGAATGTTACACCGTCCTTCTGCATCGAAACCACTTTGTCCCTGATAGTTTCATTGTGTACTACCCTTGTGATGGATGCACCCCAGAACATTATATGTACCTCTTCCCAATAGCCTCTGGGGAGCGATACCCCACCGTAGAGAAGCGGGAACTTGAGGATTGAATCGTCATTATCGGTCGCTATCACAATAAGGAGTTTTGTTTTCATGAATTTCCTCTCAATGAATTACTGTTCTTTTTTTGCAATGTAGAACTCAAAAAGCCGTCTGTCGACGATGTTCGGCAGGAAGCCGTGGACATTCTCTTTTGTCAGCCTGAACTCACTGTCCAGTGGCCCGTCAATGAAAATGATGTTTTTGATATGTTTTCTTTCCAGTATCGATGGGAGCTTGTCGTCATCTCTGAACAGTGATGCGTCCGCGAGGGAATATGAATATATTGTACTATTGATCGCTTTGAGATAGGCATCCTTGGTCGGTGCCATATCCACCTTGTATCCCTCATCGCCCAGTACAGCTCTAAAGAGTTTACCGCTGATGATATCCTCTTTATAGAGTATGATATCCATGCTTTCGTGTTCACTGCTGACCTTCTCGGGGAAATACTCTTTGATCATATCGAACAGCAGAGGCAGTTCGAGCGGTTTGGCGAGGAAGTTGTCCATACCTTCAGAAAGCATCCGTTCCCTGTCCCCTTTGAGGTTGTTGGCTGTCAGTGCGATGATAGGTATATGGGGTAGATTGTTCTCCTCTTCGTATGCGAGTATCGCATGGGTCGATTCAATACCGCTCATGACCGGCATCTGGACGTCCATCAGGATCATATCGTAGCGGTTCTTCTGACGCAGTTCGAAGGCCTCCTGACCGTTGTTTGCCAGGTCGATATCGACACCCTTGCTGCTGAGGGAGTGTTCGATAAGCCGTTGGTTGATGCGGTTGTCCTCGGCGACGAGGATATGGAGGTCTTTGAAAGCGATGAACTCTTTTGCAGGTGAGGCTTTCGGGCTGCTCTCAGCCTCTGTCTGCATAGCATATTTGAGCGCCTTTTGGAGCTTTGTGAAATTAAATGGCTTGAGGATGACCGAGTCGCTTCCTTCGATATTGTATCTGTTGGTATAGTGTCGGGATATATGGATCACTTTCATATTCGGCAACACGGGATAGTTATCGATCTCCTGGTCGGAGATATCCTCGAGGATAATGATATCAGGTCTCTTTGCGTCTTCCTGGGCATGGAGAGCGTCTAGGCTCTCATACTCCTGGTAGCTTGCCCCGGTAGCCAGTACATAGCGCCCCATATAGTTCTGCATTTTCTCATATTTGGCATCAGGTGCTGCTATGTAGCCGACCTTTGCATTGATCTGTTCGAATTGCAGCGGCGTACCGTTTCTGAGTGAGATAGTGAAGAAGAAAGTAGAACCCTGGCCTTTTTCGCTCTCGATATCGAGGTTGCCGCCCATCGCCTGGATGAAACGCTTGGAGATGGTGAGACCCAGACCAGTACCGCCGAACTTTCGGCTGGTGGAGATATCTTCCTGTGCAAATGCTGTAAAGATATTCTTTTTCTTCTCTTTGTCTACCCCGATACCGGTGTCTTTGACATAGAAATAGAGGGTCGATATCTCGTCATCGATATGGACAGCTTCGATACCCATATCGATCGAGCCCTGCGGCGGTGTGAACTTGATAGCATTGCTGACAAGGTTGGTGAGGACCTGGTTGATCTTGGTCGGATCGCCGTACAGCTTGGTCCTGATGGCCGGATCGATGAAGAGCCTGAGGCTGATATTCTTCTCTCCGGCTTTCGCCCCGTAGGTCTCGACGGAGGTCTCAAAGGTCTTGAACGGATCGAAGAGTATCTCTTCGAGCTCGACGTTCTTTTCCTGTATCTTGGCCAGGTCGAGGATGTCGTTGACGATCACCAGAAGGTTTTCCGAGCTGGTATTGATGATCTGTACGAACTGCTCCTGCTCGCTGTCGAGCTTTGTCTTTTTCAACAGCTGGGCAAACCCAAGAATACCGTTCAGCGGTGTCCGTATCTCGTGTGACATATTCGCAAGGAAGAGGTCCTTGGTACGGTTGGCACTGGCGATGGTATCTGCCATGAACTGATAGATTTTCAGCTTGTCCTTTCGCTTGATGATCTCGTTGAGCTCATCCCTCTGTGCTTCGTCCAGGTTGAGACTGATGTTGTTCAGTGCGGTGATGAACCCCAGGGCATCTTCCCTGACAGCGCTGAAGATCATATGGAGGATGTAGATCGAGAGGATCAGCAGAAAGAGTATCCCAAGCTGGATATAGAAACGTTTGTCGAGAAGATTGATGTTGTCTGCGATGATCGCTTCAGCCTGTCCGCTCAGGGCCGCCTGTATCAGCTTCAGCTCTCCGATACGTTTGTCTTTGACCTTGCTCCAGTTCTCTGTCTCTGCCTTGTCGTCCAAACCCTGCATAGAATTGAAGATGATCTTGCTTCGGTTGTTTTCGAGGTCTGCACTTTGCTGGTACTTCGATACATAGCCGCCAAGCTTTTTGGCGAGCCTTTCATCGTCGATATTGACCATGGCCGGGATATACTGCTTGCTTATGAGCGTGTCCCAGTACTGGTAGTCTTTTGCGATGAGAGGCTCCGCTGCGATGATCTTGGAGGCGATGAATCCCTTCTCGATCGTCTCGACATGGTTGAGTCGGAGAATATCTACATAGAGCCTGAGGATATCCTTGTTTGATCTCGGATCATTCAGGTTGAGGATATTGTCCAGACCGATCGAACGGAGAAAAACGAAAAGGGTACTGCTCTCTTTTTCCACGCTCAGTTTTTCCTGGAGCTTCACGATCTCACCGATAAGGGTCTTTGTGTAGGTGTTGACATATTTGTTGAAGAAGAACTGGTCGAATTCGATGGTATTGAGCTTGATCCTTGCCCTCACGAGCTTGAGGTCGTCATAGAGCTGGGAGAGGGCTTCCTGGTCTTCGGAGACTGCGATGAGCCCGCCCAGGAGCTGGTCGACCTTCTTTTGCTGCGCTTCAAGCTGTCTGAACCAGGATACTCCGTCACTGTCGAGGGTATAGCGTGTTGCCAGATAGAACTCATCGTCAAGATTGCCGATGAGTGCTTCGAGTTCCTTCATCTGTTCAAGGTTGGTGCGCATATCGGTCGCTTTGTTTATCTCGCCATACCCCATATAGGTGTAGTACGAGAGTATAAGGACCATCAGTGCGATAGGTATCTGCAACGCAGCTTCAAAGATTTTATTCTTCATACCGACTCCGGACTATTGGTTTTTACTGTGGAATGTCTCGAGGACATGGACGCTTTTTTTGACCTCGCTGGAGACGAGCAAAATGATATTGGGCATATTGTTCCCCATTTTGTTCTCCAGGAAGCTCTTGAGCACGAGCCAGTTGGCCTTGAGCATTTCAAGATCTTTGAGCCTGTCGCCACTGTATTGGTATTCCTCACCGGCACTGTCGATATCGCTCTCCATCTGTGTCATCGCCTCGCTGAGCATCTCGTTGTAGACACTGTTGTCAGGTTCGATCATCATCGCCATATAGTATTTGGTCATCCGTTCTATCAGGTACGCCATATCTTTCATCTTGATGAGCATTGCCTCTTCTTTGGAAGGGGTGTACTTGAGGTTCTGGCTGATCGTCTCGGCACCTTCGAGGAGCACCTCGCTGTAGTCGAGCATCAAAGCTGGGTTCTCTTTTTCGAACGGGTCTTTGAGTACTTCGAGCATCTTCCCTTTGCTGTAGTCGAGGAAGGTAAGGATATCTTTGGAATCTTCGTCTTTTGTCGATCGGGCTATGAGGCGGAACTGGGCATCGAGGTCGTCGAGCCCCTGCTTGACAAGCTCCCTGACATAGGTTTTGCCGGGGTTGTGATAGAGGAAGAGATAGTTCTTGACCACCTCCTGGCTCCCCAGCCTGATGTTTTCCGAAGCCTCAAGGAGCGATACCTGGCTACGGATGGAAGCAGCCTGGAGGAGTGAACCCGCGACGATCAAAAGCGAAAGATATCCGGAGAGCCTCATGATCTATTTCCCCTGGAGCGTAGCGGCATACATCCCCACTATCTCATTCATTTTTGCAGTGATGTTGTCCGTAGTGGAGTAGACGATCTTGGGGAGACCGCCTTTTTCGATATTGAGATAGAACTTGTAGACGATCTTCCACATCTTCTCTACCTCTTTGAGCTCTGCGGTGATCTCCGGGGTGTTCTTCTCATAGCTCAGAAGCTGTTTGAGTATATCGTCGAACTCCTTGACCGTCTCTTTCATCTGGATGATCGTGTTGTCATCTTTGACCCCAGCCTGGTAGGCGATATAGTACTTTGCGATCCTTTGTGAAAGCATCCTTGTCTTGCCTGAGATATCGAGGATCACATTCGCCTGCTGGGACTCGGTCAGTGCTTTGACGACATAGTCGCTCCCTTCGAGCATCGATTCGCTGAGGTCGAGCATGATCGTACCGTTCTCCACGCTGTAGGCTTCATTGGAGAGGGCTTCGAACTCCTGCAAGCTCATATCGACGAAGGCTATGAGGTTGTGTATCTCATCATCCTTGATCTCCGAGTTGAGCGTCTGTTGTGCCGTTTTGAACTCTATAAGGCTCTCTTTGAGCTGTTTGAGGGCATTCGATTTGTTGATACCCCTCCCGGCGTAGAAGTAATCCTTTGCCATTCTCTGTGTGAGCATCCTTTGCTTGCCGGCAACATCGACGATGTGTTTGGCAGGTGCCGCATCGGCGAAGAGCATACTTGAGACCAGGAGCGTCCCGATCGTGGCTGTTTTGATAATGGTTTGAAACATAACTCTCTCCTTATTTGACATCTTCATAGAGTGCGGTGATTTCGTTCATCTTCCCGGTGATCTTGTCGGAAGACTTTGCTATGAGACTGGGGATAAATTTTTTGGATTGCGAGGCACCGAGCATTTCGAAGAACATGAAATCTTTTTTGACCTGCTCAAGTCCCTGTTTGATCAGGTCTGTGTTCTTGTCGTAAGCTGCAAGCTTCTTCTGGGCGTCCTGGAACTGGGTGAGAGCGTCGATGAGCTTCTGGTCGTCTTTGGCTACTCCCCATACCTTGAGCATATAGAGGCTTCCGAGTCGCTGCGAGAGCATTCTCTGACGTCCCGAGATATTGATGATCTCACCTACGCTGTGGGTCGAGGTGGCGGTGATGGCGAGCGTCGCTTTGTGTGCGGCCGCGAGGAGCTTTTCGACCTCATCAAAGAGAGCGCTTGCCTCCTCTTTGGTCGGTGCTGCGAGGAGTTTCGCTTTGGTCGGGTCCCAGAGGGCTTTGACCTCTGCAAGGGCATCGGATGAGGCTTTGTCCTTGCCATCTGAGAATTTGATCAGGTCGTTCAGAGTCTCTTCAAAGAGCTGTGAGGACTCATCGAGTACTTTTTTGGGATCGCCGTAGAGCATATTCATCCCGACCATCGAATAGCTTTTCATCATTCTTTGCGACAGCATTCTTTGTCTACCCGCTTTGTTGATCGCTTCGTTGAGCGTGGCGATCTCGGCTTCGGCAAACGTGAGCAGTGAAAGCAATATGAGCAGTATGCCCAGAAGTCTTTTGTGCATTTCCCATCCTTAGTTATTGAGATATAGCTTTTATGATACTACTATCACAGTAACATTTCACTGATATTCGTGATATATTTTCTCTATATCGGCGGGATGTTTCCATGCGTCGCTAGAGCTGCCAGTTGATGGGAGCTTTCCCGTGTGAGCTGAGATATTCGTTGGCCCTGCTGAAGGGGCGCGAGCCGAAAAACCCCCGGTAGGCTGAGAGCGGGGAGGGGTGGGGGCTGCTGATGACGAGATGGCGGCTGCGGTCTATCGCCGCCCCTTTCTTCTGGGCGTAGCTCCCCCAGAGGATGAAGACGACATGCTTGCACTTTTCGTTGACGGCCTCGATGATACGGTCGGTGAACATCTCCCATCCCATGCTCTGGTGGGAGTTGCTCTTGCCCGCTTCCACCGTGAGGGTGGCATTGAGCAGCAGCACCCCCTGTTCGGCCCAGGGCTGGAGGTATCCTGTATGGGAGTTGTCGACGCCGAGGTCACTGAGGAGCTCCTGGTTGATATTGAGCAGCGACTTGGGGAGCGGCCTGACATCGGGCATCACCGAGAAGCACAGCCCGTGGGCATGGCCGGGGGTGGGGTAGGGGTCCTGCCCGATGATCACCACTTTGACCCTGTCCAGCGGGGTGGAGTTGAGCGCATTGAACCAGAACGGCGCCTGGGGGAGTATCTTCTTGCCGCTTTTAAGCTCGCTGAGGAGGAAGCTCTTGAGCTCCTTCATATAGGGTTTTTCGAACTCATCCCCGAGCGCTTCGAGCCATGAGGCCTCAAGATCGATCTTTTTTTCCATTGCCGCTCCTTATTGCTTTTGGTTTCCCAGCTGTCCCGCGACGAAGCCGCTGGCAAAGGACCACTGGAGGTTGTACCCGCCGCACGGGCCGTCGATATCGACCACTTCACCGCAGAAGTAGAGACCGCCGACGAGCCTGCTCTCCATGCTTTTGGGGTCGATCTCCTTGAGACTGATCCCGCCGCGGGTGATCATCGCTTTGGCGAAGCCGTCGTGTCCGGTGATGGTCAGGGGCATCGTGATGAGCAGGTCGATGAGCTGCTCTTTGAGTACACCGGGGAGCTTCGAGTACCCCTGCGCCGGTTCTGCACCGAGCATCCCGCAGATCACCGTAGCGAGGGAGCCGGGGATGAGGGAGGCGAGGATATCGGAGAGGCTAGCGCCAGGTTCTTTGGCGAGCTGTGCTTTGATATGACCGTAGAGCTCTTCGCGGTTGCGCCCCCTGACGAGATTGGACAGCAGCGGTACACGCTCCATGCTGTGGAGCAGCGGGGTGATCTCGCGGGAGAAGTCGAGCACCACCGGCCCCCTGATCCCCTCCTTGGTGAAGATGAGGTCGCCGACCGCTTTGAGCTTCCGATATTTCTTGATATCGACCCGGAGCTCGACGCCGGGGAGGGTATCGGCGCGGCATTCACTTACCCATTTCTCCTCGGTGGAGAGGGGCATCATCGCTGGGAAGAGCTCGGTGACGGAGTGGCCGAGCATCGCCGCGAGACGGTAGCCGTCCCCCTCGGCGCCCAGCTGCGGGTACCCCATCCCGCCCGTGGCGATAAGGAGATGGTGCGCTTCGAATGCCCCTTTGGGGGTCGTGACGGTAAAATATTCTTCTTTGGAGAGAGCGGTTACGGGGGCGGCGGTGACGACGGTGATGCCGAGCCGCTCCATCTCTGCACGCAGTGCGTCGATGATGGTCTGCGAGCTATGCCCTACGGGGAAGATGCGGAACCCGTCGGGGGCGTGGGTGGCGACACCGATGGAGTCCATGAACTCCCGCAGCGCGCGGTGGTCGAATCGTTGCAGAACATCGCGCATGAACCTCCCGTCGCGGCCGAACTTCTCCATGAAGCTCTCGTTGGGGAGGGTATTGGTGAGGTTGCAGCGACCGCCGCCTGTCGCCTTGAGCTTGGCGGCGATATGGGAAAGTTTTTCCAGGAGGAGTACCTTTTTCCCCTCACGGGCAGCGCTGATGGCACCCATGATGCCGCATGCGCCGCCGCCGATGACGATGAGGTCATACATGGGGTGATCCATGAGAAGCTGTCAGGCCTGGGTCTTCTGGTCGATGTACCCCTGGACGAACTCCTGTACCTGGGCGTAGACGAAGGAATCTTTGTAGCCGTCGATCTTGCCGCCGCTGGCGTTGTAGTGGCCGCCGCCGCTCCCGATCTCCGCCGCCATCCTGGTGAGGTCGAGCTTGTCGTGACCGCGCAGGGAGAAGTTGCCCCTGTAGTTGACATCCATATAGAAGTCGAATTCGGGGTTGGCGATCAGGAAGGCATTGCCGATGAGCGAGCTGCTGCCGACATTGTACCCGAGGAGCCCCTTGTAGCCGCGGTAGGTGATCGTGAGCTCCTCTTTCTTGCTTGAGAGGAGCATGGTGACATAGGAGGCGACGAGGTTGTCCTTGGTGTCGTTCTTCCCCTGGAAGAAGAAGGCTTTCTTGGCCCTGTGGAGGGCGTCGTCGAGGAGTATGTTCCCCTCCTGTGCATCGACGAACTCTTCAGCTTTGGCGATGAGGGAGAACTTGTAGTCCCTGTCCTCTCTGTCGAAGAGGGTGCGGTTGATCTCCTTGGCTCCCGAGATCATCCCCAGGCATACCTTGCCGAACTCGAAGAGCTCGTCGCCGCTGAGCCAGATATCGATTGCGTTGATCGTCTGGACGATCCGCGCGTATCTGCCTTCAGCGTCGAAGCCGTAGTACTTCCTGAGCCAGTCATAGGTGATCAGGGTAGCGCATTTTGTGCTGTCGAGGTGGTACCATGCGAAGTTCTCCGAAGCGCTTTTGCCCGTGATGTGGTGGTCGAGGAGCTCGATCTTGGCGCCGATACCCATCGCCTCCTTCTCGAGCCAGTTGGCCTCCTTGGTCGTGAGGTTGAGGTCGGTGACGAGGATGAGGTGCTCGGTATCGGCGGGGTAGAGGGGCTTGTTGCGCCTGACGCTCCCGATGATCTCCTCGAGGCGGGCGGTCACCTCGGGGCCGTAGTTGGCATTGTAGCATTCGATATCGGTGAAATGCTTCGTCGTGAGGTACTGGCAGCCGTAGCCGTCGAGGTCGATATGGGAGAGGTGGTAGATGTACTGGCGCATTAGAGGATATCCTTGAGTGTGATATTGAGCAGGAACGAATCGACCTTCTCCTGGAAACGCATCAAAAACGGCGAGATCGTGCAGTTGCCGATAGCGCCGTTGGGGCATGAAGCGGCGTACTGCGTACAGTCGAACACCGCCGGGGGTTTCCCCTCGGATGCGTTGATGACATCGTAGATGGTGATATCTCCGAGTTCCTTCGCGAGGACGAAGCCGCCGTTGGCGCCTTTCTTGGATTCGAGTATCTCGCTGCGGGCGAGGTTCTGGAGGATCTTCGCCAAAAAGCTTTTGGGTATATTGAGTTCATTTGCCAACTGCTCTGCACCTATAGGGATATTGGACTTTCTTATTTTATCTATAGAGAGAAGTGCATACTCACTGGCTCGGGTTAATAGCATTTTGATTCCTTTGCGGCACTATAATTAGGAGTATTTTACTCTCATTTATTTAAAATAGACTTGTCTATAGAATATAGAAATAAATTTATGAAAGAATTATGTGAACTTTTATCACATATTTAGTTTGTTTGGGTATTATTCCCTTCCCAAATCGTGACGAAAGTCCGATAAATTTACAAATACCGATCAGGAGGTCACCATGGCTTTGGATAAGGCGAAAAAAGAAGAAATCGTAGCAAAATACGGTAGAGGTACAAACGACACAGGTTCAACAGAAGTACAGGTAGCGCTTCTCACAGAGAGAATCATCTACTTGACAGAGCACCTCAAAACGAACAAAAAAGACCACTCTTCAAGACTTGGTCTTCTCAAACTCGTAGGTCAGAGAAGAAGACTTATGAGATACCTCAAAAACACAGATATCGCAAGATTCAACACGATCAAAGCAGCGCTTGGTATCAGAAACTAATCTTTCTTCCCCCTGCCGCCTCCGGGCGGCGATTCACAACCCCTATCTCTTTTAAACTACAATCAAATCACACTTTTCGTTATAGAAACTTTTTGCTGCTTTCCGGGATGCCCCAAACGATTCTCTTCGATATACCGATATGATGCCGGTCACAGGGATCAAAAAAGCCGAAAGTGATCAACGATACGGTATTGCCGCAGGACATCCTCTTCCTGTACACCCCTGCCGATATTATGGATGATGTAGGGTTCCGCTTTATCATTGAGACGATCGGAACAGATACCTATGTGATCGATCCGTCGTGGTTTGGACGCAAGCTCCCACACAACTATATCACCGGGGAGAAACTTGTCCCTGACCCTGTATCCCCTGGAGGCGAAGTAGGTCTGAATATTTCTGACACGTCTGTGATCGATATTGGGATCGAGCCTGTCGGTGTAGTAGAGCCCTTTGTATCGTTCCGGGTTTTTCTGTTTGTCTTTGTATATCTTCTCCTGCAAATCGATATTCAATGCTCTCAGCGCCCTGACGACCACATCGGTGCAGACCCCTTTGCTGCTGTTGATATCGCCTTTTGGATAGTCGAGTTTGACATATTCGGGATTGTATGTCAGTGTCCTGCCTATCTGCGATCTGGCAGCGGAGACTATCAGTGCCGTATTGTTGGCGGTATGATAGGAAACGATAGAAACCGACAGCAGGAAGAACAGTAATACCAGCCGCATCGAACCACCTCCGAAAGATATATATGATTTCCATACTTAGAGCGTTTGGTAAGTCTATACTAACATAAACTATGACATTTTCAAAGGACAGAAAGAATATTTTGATCAGAGCTCCTGTCGGATCAGTGGCATTATAAATCTTTCCCGCTAGTTTGTGTGGCCACAGGATGATGCTTCCCGATTTAGCCGGTACACTTTCTTCGATCCGTATTGCAGTTGTGAACAAATTTTGCTATCATAGTAGAGGTGAAGTATTTGTCACTATACTTTAGTTAAATGCACTAAAGTATATTTAGTCAATATTTAATATGTATGAACTTGACAAACTTGACTCAATGTTGTATAATTCTCCTAAGCATTTACAAATGCAGCAAATCTATACCAAATAAAAGGAGAAGCTTTGAAGAGTGAGACGAAAGATGAAGAGCAATCCGTAGAGCAGGAAGTGACTCAGCAAGAGGAGCAGAACGACGCTCAGACGGTTGATCCCCTCACACAAGCCCAGGAAGAAGCGGCAGAGTGGAAGGATAAATACCTCAGGGCTCACGCAGACTTTGAGAACACGAAAAAGCGTTTGGAAAGAGATAAATATACAGCTATAAGTTACGCGAACGAAAGTTTCTCCAAAGATATCCTGGCGGTCATGGACTCCTTCGATCAGGCGCTGCTCGCCATCGAATCGGCAGACAACGAGAGCTCGTCCGAGATCATCGAAAAGATGAAAGAGGGGATCAACCTCACCTACGGACAGCTCAAAAAGATACTTGAAAAGAACTCGATCACCGAGATCGGCAACGAAGGTCAGTTTGACCCCAACTGCCACCAGGTGATCATGCAGGTCGACAGTGACGATCACGAAAGCGGTGATATCGTCCAGGTGATGCAGAAGGGTTATATGATCAAAGACAGAGTGCTCAGACCGTCAATGGTAAGTACAAAAAAATAAAGAAAAATCTAAAGGATAATAAATGGGAAAAGTATTAGGAATCGACTTAGGAACAACAAACTCTGCTATGGCAGTATATACAAGCGGTGAAGCAGCGATCATCGCCAACAAAGAAGGGAAGAACACTACCCCCTCTATCGTAGCGTTCACCGACAAGGGCGAAGTGCTCGTAGGGGACTCTGCGAAGAGACAGGCGGTGACCAACCCTGAGAAGACCATCTACTCTATCAAGAGGATCATGGGTCTCATGTGCGACGAAGAGAAAGCCAACGAAGCAAAAAGCAGACTCCCGTACCACATCATCAACAGAAGCGGCGCATGTGCGATCGAAGTAGCGGGCAAAACATACACGCCGCAGGAGATCTCTGCAAAGATCCTCATGAAGCTCAAAGAGGATGCAGAAGCGTACCTCGGTGAGACCGTCACTGACGCGGTCATCACCGTCCCTGCGTACTTCAACGATGCGCAGAGAAAAGCGACCAAGGAAGCGGGTACGATCGCGGGTCTGAACGTCCTTCGTATCATCAATGAGCCTACTTCGGCAGCCCTCTCATACGGACTTGACAAGAAACATGCGGAAGAGATCGTGGTCTATGACCTCGGCGGCGGTACTTTCGACGTCACGGTTCTCGAGACAGGTGACGGTGTCGTAGAGGTCATGTCTACCGGCGGCGACGCGTTCCTCGGCGGTGACGACTTCGACAACAGAGTGATCGACTATATCGCAGGCGAGTTCCAGAACGAGACAGGTATCGAGATCAAGAAGGACGTTATGGCGCTCCAGAGACTCAAAGACGCAGCAGAATCGGCAAAAAAAGAGCTCTCTTCTGCAAACGAGACAGAGATCAACCTCCCGTTCATCACTGCCGATGCGACAGGACCGAAACACCTTGTCAAGAATATCACAAGAGCGAAGTTCGAGTCGCTCATCTCTGACCTTGTAGCCGATACGATCAAGACGATCGCAGCGGTACTCAAGGATGCCGGTGTCGGCAAAGACAAGATCAAAGAGGTCGTCATGGTCGGTGGTTCTACCCGTGTCCCTCTCGTCCAGGAAGAGGTCAGAAAGTTCTTCGGCAAAGAGCTCAACAAATCGGTCAACCCTGATGAGGTCGTCGCACTCGGTGCAGCGATCCAGGGCGGTGTCCTCGCCGGTGACGTCAAAGATGTCCTTCTCCTCGACGTTACGCCTCTGAGCCTCGGTATCGAGACTCTCGGCGGCGTGACCACGAAGGTCATCGAAAAAGGTACGACGATCCCTGCGAAGAAGTCACAGGTGTTCTCGACCGCTGAAGACAATCAGCCTGCGGTGAGCATCCATGTCCTCCAGGGTGAGAGAGAGTTCGCCAAGGACAACAAGTCTCTCGGTATGTTCGAGCTCAGAGACATCCCGGCGGCTCCGAGAGGTGTCCCTCAGATCGAAGTAACGTTCGATATCGATGCCAACGGTATCCTCACCGTATCTGCCAAGGACAAAGGTACAGGCAAATCGCAGGAGATCAAGATCACAGGTTCGTCAGGACTCAGCGATGCAGAGATCGAAAAAATGGTACAGGACGCAGAAGCGCACAAAGCAGAAGACGAGGCGAGAAAAGCGGTCGTCGAGCTCAAGAACCAGGCTGACGCTCTCATCCACCAGACAAGAAAGTCTATGAGCGACCTCGGCGAGAACTTCGATGCGAGCGAGAGAGCCGGTATCGAAGCGGCGATCGAAGACCTTGAAACGACGCTCAAGGACAGCAATGTGTCCAAAGAGCAGATCGAATCGAAGATCAAGACACTCACAGAGAAAAGCCACAAGCTTGCCGAAGCGGTCTATGCCAAAGAGCAGGGTGCAGCGCAGGGCGGCAAAAAAGCGGATGATGACGATGTCATCGACGCAGAAGTAGAGTAATCGCTTCATATCCCTTTCCCCTCGTCGGAGGGGAAAAGGCACTTCTGTATTGTTAATTTCTCTCGAACATTTCCCCATTTTTTTACTATTTTCGACCCGGTTTTGCTAAAATAAACTATTAACTCTCTATCATACGAAAAACAATTATCCAAAGAGTTTTTATGCGTAATTACAATCATACCTACAGCAACAAAGAGCAACTCCAGGCTTTTATCAACGAACACAATATTGCAGCCTGCTCCTCTATCCTCTTACAGGTCTTTATCGGACGTACCGACGAATCGCTGATCCGTACCATCATCGATGAATGTACCGGGATTATCCCCCACATAGAGATCATCGGCACCACGACCGACGGTGCGATCGTCGGCGACAGCGTCACTGAAGTGGAGAGCGTCCTTTCGTTCATGCTCTTCGATGCGACACGCATCAGGATATACTCCCAGCCCAATGAAGACGATGACAGCTACAGCCTCAGCAGAAAGCTCATCTCGCAGTTCGAAAAGGGGGAGAAAGCAGCTGTCGCCATCACCTTCACCGACGGTCTCACGACCAACGGTGACGACTACCTCAAGGGGTTCGGCGAATACGACAGGGAACTTGTCGTCGCAGGGGGGATGGCGGGGGACAATTCTGCTTTCGAACAGACCTTTGTCTTCACCCGCGATATCGTCCTCTCACGCGGCGCGGTCGTAGCGCTCCTTTACAACCCCGACCTGATCGTCGGTACCCATGCCCAGTACGGATGGATCAGTATCGGAAAGAAGATGAGGATCACCAGGGCGGTGGAGAACCGTGTCTATGAGATCGACGGTATCAGCGCGGTCGATATCTTCGCCAAATACCTCGGCAGGGACACGATAGCACAGCTGCCCCTCTCGAGCGTCGCTTTCCCCCTCATCAAGGTTAACGAGAATATCACCAGGGCCGTCGTAGGGATGGATGAGGACGGCTCACTGATCTTCGGGGGGAACCTTGAGGTGGGTGAGGAGGTGACCTTCGGCTACGGCAATGTCGAGATCATACTCAAAGAGCACGAGAGGCTTGCCGGGAGGAGCGATGTGTCGTGCAGCGAATCGATCTTCGTCTACTCATGTATGGCGCGCAAGGCCCTGATGGGGCAGAATATCGCCATGGAGCTCAAGCCTCTCCACACCATAGCGCCGGTGAGCGGGTTCTTCACCTATGGGGAGTTCTATACCAATCCCGACCGCAACTACAGACTGCTCAACCAGACGATGACGATACTCAGTCTCAGTGAATATCCTGTAGAGAAGCAGCATTGCCCCGACTGGGTCTCCCTGGAGCCGAGCAGGCAGAACAATATCCTCAAGTCGCTCGCCAACCTCATCACCCAGACGACCCTGGAGCTCGAGGAGAAGAACAGCGAGCTCCAGGCAGAGATGGAGAAGAACAAGGTCAAGGACCATCAGCTCGTGCAGCAGTCGCGTCTTGCCCAGATGGGGGAGATGCTCGCCATGATAGCGCATCAGTGGCGGCAGCCCCTCGCGGCGATCTCGTCGGCTGCCATCACCCTCAAGATGAAGGCGGAGCTCGGGAAGATCAGCGACGAGATCATCCAGAAAAAGTGCAACGACATCCTGGACTATTCCCAGCATCTCAGCACCACGATCAATGATTTCCGCAATTTCTTCAAACCGACAAGATCGAAGAACGAGACCGATTTCAATTCACTCATAGAGAGCACGCTCAATATCATCGGTACGAGCCTTGCGAACCACAGTATCAGGCTGATCAGGGAGTTCGAATGCACCGAGCAGTTCGTCTCCTACCCCAACGAGATCATGCAGGTGCTCCTCAACCTCATCAAGAATGCCGAAGACGCCCTGATCGAACAGCAGAGCGCCAATCCACTTATCATCATCAGGACATATTGTGGCGGGGGGAGCTTCACGATCGAGGTGGAGGACAATGCAGGTGGTATCAGGGAGGAGATCATCGATTCGATCTTCGATCCCTACTTCAGTACCAAGATCAATAAGAACGGCACGGGCCTCGGCCTCTATATGAGCCGGACTATCATCGAAGAACATTGCCGTGGGACGATAGAGCCGATCAATACCGGCGAGGGTGTGATCTTCCGGGTGACGCTGGTCTCCCTCGACAGCAACTAATAGACTGCTGCTTTGATCATCGTAGAGGCTTTGGGGGTGACCTCCGTGTGGACATTGACCAGCGGCTTGACATGGGGATCCCTCCCGTGGATGAAACTCTGCTCATCGACGATGACCTTATAGGCTTTGTTGAGTTCGAGGGCTCTTTTGACGGAGGGGTAGAGGAGATAGGAGATATCGGTGCGTATCTTCTCTGCCTCGCTTTCGAGCAGCTTCCCCTCCTGATCGAAGAACTTCTGCATGATCTCTTCGTTGCCGCGGAACTCATCGCCGGCACCGTTCGCCTGCAGGTAGGTGGTGTATTCGTAGGCACCGCCGGGTGTGAGGGGCTCTGCGATATCTTTCAGCCCGTTATTCTTCTGGCTCCAGTGGTACCACCCTTTGCGGAAATGGTCGGTGCCGAACTTCCTGGCAAAGACGAATGTGCCGTCCCTGATCGCCCCGATACCGCTGTGGCAGCCGATGCAGTAGAGCGTCTCTTCGTAGTTCTGGGGGCGCAGCTCCCCGCTGCCATCCTCTATGAATCCCTGGAAGACCCATCCCAGACCGTTCTGCAGTCCGTGTTCGGTATCACCGACGATGGTGCGGAGGCGGTCGGGGAAGCCGTTCTTCTCCTTGATCTCGCTCAGAGCGGCGTTCTGGAGCTGCGAGTAGCTGTTCCATGAGACCTTCCTGGCATAGCGGAGTTCTTTCATCCGGGGAGCCATCCTGATCGTCGTATTGGTCTCGTCGATATCGATATAGCGTACGGTGTGGAGGAACTCCGTCCCCTGCGGGTAGAGTCCAGGGGCGATGAGGAGTTCGTTGCTCTCAAGGAGCTCTTTCGCTCTCCCTACATAGCTCATCGAAAAATTCCCAAGCTTGCCCGTAGCAGTATCGAAGTCGGGCTTCTCCCATACGAAAACGATCTTGCCGGCAGTCCCCAGGATACCGTCATGGTCGAGGTCGACGCCGTATTGTGTCTCGTCGACACTCTCTTCGAGGATGACATCAGACTCCTTGATAAGCGATTCGACGATGGCGAGATTGATCCTGTAGACCGACCTCGATGTATTGCCGCCCGCATCTTCCCTCAGCGGGTCGGGCAGACGGATCAGCACATCGTCGGTGCTGCCGTTGGCAGGCCAGAAGGTCCCGGGGAACGGGTAGTAGCCGAACGCCCTCCACCCGGTATCCTCTCCGTCGGGGTTTCTGTCAAAGCCTTCGGCATCGAAGTCGAAATAGCAGTCGGGGAGATAGCCGTCCCATTTGCCGTTGCCGTTGCTATCCCACGCATCCGGGACGGAAGAGAGGCTGGCGGCGAGGGTGATCAGCCCATCCTTCCTGTAGTTGTCCTCCCTGATATAGGAGAGGATCGCCGCGTCGGAGATCCCGGCGACCGCATCGCTCCTGTCCCTGAAGAGATTGTCGAAGCGGTTGCTCCTGGAGTATTCGCCCATATCGTAAGACTCCTGGAGCGCATAGTCGTTGATATAATTGGGTGGAGCGGATGCAGTATGACAGGTATAACAGGGGTTGTGAACAGTGCTGTTCTCATCCACCGTTTTGGTGTAGCACTGGGAGGTGATGTAGGCTGCGCGGTTGTTCCTGGCGACAGTGGCTTTGAAATCCGTCTGTGCGTTCTTGTATCCGGTCGTGTCGCAGCTTACGAGGCTCAGGATAGCGGTGAGTATGGTCAGAAGCAGTATGATGTAAGGCATGGAGGGCTCGGGGATGCTGCAAAAGGGAGAGACCCTTTTGCAGAGGGATTATTTGATCCCGGTGATCGGACCGAGTACGCCGACGAAAGACTCTTTCTCATCGTTGCTGGCGCCTTCGACCTTCTCCATCGGGTGCTGGGTGACAGCGGTCATATAGGAGTAGCCGTTGATATTCTTGTGCCAGAATATCGAAGTGGTCTCGGCATCGAGCGGCGTGGTAAGGAGCCTTGTGAGCTCTTGGGTCTTGACGTTATAGCTCCAGACCATATTGTTCTTGTGCATGGAGCTGTCCTCGCCGATGAAGAGGAGATCGGTCCCTTCGAGGAAGGTGAGGTTGTCCGGGTTGGAGATGTTCTCGAGATCACAGGTGTTGCCGTCGCTGTCTTCGTCGATGGCTTTGCCGTTGAGGACGGCGCTCATCGTCGTAGCAGTATAGTTGCCGTCGACATCGAGGGCATAGAGGGCACCGCATGGGTTGTAATCAAGCTTCACGTCGTTGTTGCCACCGATATCGTACTTGCTGTTGGCCTCGCCATTTTTCTTGTGATCCTCCATGCCGCGTGCTACCTCGCTCATGGCGATATAGAGCTTATTGTTGGCCGCGTCGTAAGTGATCCCTTCTTCTTTTCTGAACTCGGTCGTAGCTCCCACAAGCGCCGCATATCTTCTGGTCTCGAGGAGCGCGGCAGCTTGCTCCATACCGCTTTTGACCTTCAGACATTCGAAATAGGCACTTGCATTGACCGCAGTGTATCCGCTCGGGCATTCGCCTGTCGTAGAGTTCCCATCGGCACTGTCGAAGAGGTCGCTGAAGAGCGGAGCGTCGTTCGTCTCGACATCACCGTCGGGGTCAAGGATCGCTTTGATCTCGCTGTCGGTCGCATGGGCGAGCTTGATCCATGAGATGTTCGCGCTGCCGCCGTTCGCCTGGCTGGTCTGTGTCCACTTGGCGGCATAGAGGGTCCCTGCACCGAGCTCTTCCGCATTGTCCGCTTTGAACATGAAGAGTCCCACGTTCGTACCGTCATCGCTCATATAGACAGTCTTCTTATCCGGCATTACGAATGAAAGCTCGTGTGAGAATCTCCCCATCGCATAATGCTTGGCATAGAGGGCGTTGCCGTTGGCGTCGATCGTTACCTCAGGTGTCCACCCGTAATAGTACGGGGACATCCTGGTAGCGTCGTTGCCCCAGAACTTCGCTACTTCGTTGTAGTAGACCTCTTCGCCGTCCCATGCGCCACTGACTACGAGACCCGTCGAGGCATTGATATCCTTTTCTACCGCTCTCGCATCGATCTCGTACTCCTCGCTGCCGAGGTGTGAGTTCCACGGTGTGGTCTGACCTGCACAGTGGACGAAACCGCCGAACCCTTCTTTCTGCGAGACGAACTCCATCGAGTTCTCCTTGACGCTGAGCGTGCCGGTGGCTGCATCCTGCTCGAGCTCTACCTTGTACATCGCGCCGACCTGGCATTCGAACTGCGACACCATATAGAGTTTGCCGTTCTTCTGAAGGATGGAGCTGTGATCAAGTCCTGAACCCACACCTGAGTTGGTCCCGTTGCATATATAGGGCGAGCCGTCATCGAAAGTGATGGGAGTGTCGTGATGGTCTTTGACCAGGCCGAATATCTCGTTGTTGTTGCTGTCGCCCGTAGCCAGGAGCTTTGTGAACGATATCGCCTGTGTCTCTCCGCCTACGCTCACTTCAGTCGTGGAACGGAGCTCTTTTTGCGAGTCCCCCTCGGGAACGGCTATACCTGTAAATGATACATCCGATGATACGTTTGATACACTGCTTCCATTGGAGCTTCCGCAGCCGACCGCTATCATCGATATGACAGCGATAGAGGCACCCATGCCGATATATGTCGTTCTCATAGTCATCCTTTTGTGTTGTGGTTTACGCTCGGCATGGTAGTGACAAAGTATAACAATACCATTACATCCGGTTACAAAACGGCAGCATTGTAACCATATCCATCCTATGGTTTTGCTGCCAAAAACTATATAAACTTGCTTTAACGGTTTTGATAGTATAGTTTGTCTTGACTAGAAATACCCTCAATACAAAGGAACCGATATGGAGATCAAACAATGTACTACTTTGCAAGAGGCAAGAGAGGAGATCGACAAGCTCGATGAGGAGATCGTCACGCTGATCGCCAGGAGAAATGCCTATATCAAGCAGATAGCCCACTTCAAGAACTCCATCGATGAGGTCAAGGCCCAGGACCGTATCGGTGATGTCATCTCCCGTGTCAGGGAGCAGGCGATCGCACAGGGGCTCTCCCCCAATCTCATTACCGATCTCTATGTGAGGATGATCGATTCGATGGTGGAGAGCGAAGTCGCCGAGTTCAAGAACGCCAAAACCTACTGATCCCCTCTCCATAGCGCCACACCCAGATATTCGGCGAGTATCCGGGCCTCTTCCTGGAGTTTGTCCGCCCCGTTGTGATCTACGATATTGATCCGCGCTCCGTCCTTGAGGACGAGATTGAGCTCATAGCTGTAGTAGGAGCTGTTCTTTGTACGGACATACTCCCTGACCAGCTGCAGGGCATGGATCTTCTCCAGCCTTACGAAGTCTTTGAGCTGACTTTTGTCGAGATATTCGTCGGGCGAATCGGTCCCGAGGTAGTAGTAGCCCCTCCGCCTGTCAAAGACGATGGGCCTGCTCCCCGTCCGCATCATATATCCCCCTCCCGATGTAAAGATCACTCCCATGAGCAGCAGCACATAGTCGTCTTCGTCCATCTGGGCAAAGTCTCCCGGTGCAGTGGGAAAATCGAAAAAATAGAGCATCCCGACTCCCGCCAGGAAGAAGACGGAGTAGAAGAGGAGCGCCCCGACGGTAGGTTTGAACAGGTATTTGTCCCCCGAGCGTACCAGCCGGTGGGTGACGAAGTTCGCGCCGCCGCTTTTGAGCGGGTGCCATTCTGTCCTGCGCGCTACGGGATCGTCCCTGTATTCGGAAGGGACGGGATAGGAGTCCGAAGGGGTAAAGAAACTCTGGATACTGTCGAACATGACTGAACCTCCATATTATCGATCAAAAAGCTACAAAAATACTCATATCTTGACGAAGTTTCGATAAATGTAATTGATTTTGTAAGCTTAACAAATGCTATGATATAATTTTCTCTATTAATTCCGAGGCACTTGCACGAGTGCAGGTACCTCAAGCCAAAAAGGAGACAACTGTGGATTTTTCGTCGATCAATCTAGCTAATCTACCCATCACTTCCGAGCTGACCGAACTCATAGGCAATCTTGTCAAACAGATACCGGTTGAAGTCCCGACCATGCTGCACCCGCCGCTTGTACACTTCGCCATCGTACTTCCGGTGATCATCGTACTGCTTGAGATATTCAATGTCTTTGCGAAGATGACAAGTGACAGCGAAGCTCCGAGAGGTAAGACCGTCAGTGCGCTTTCGTTCTTCCTGATCATTCTGCTCGTGATCGTAGCGATAGGCGCATATGCGACTGGATCGGTCGACGGTGCGAATGTAGTCGAAGACCTCAGTAAAGAAGGACAGACAGACCTGCATGACCACAAGATCATCGGCGCTTATATTGTCCTTTCATCGATTCTTCTCCTTATCTTCAAGTTCATATCGTTCGTAGGTACGAAGACGAGAGTGCTTTTCCTGGTTCTCGCGATCGGGTTCACGGCGCTTGTCATGAAGCAGGGCAAAATGGGCGGCGAGCTGGTCTATGAACACGGAGCCAATGTCAAGAAGGTGCAAGAGCTTGGTGAACAGCTTTTCGATACCCAGGAAGAGCTCGAGACGCTCAAGAGCGAAAAGAGCGCGGCAAGCCAGAGCTCAACAGACCTCGAAGGGAAAGTAAAAGAGCTCGAAACGCAGAAGAAAGCTCTCGAAGATGAGGTAACAACCCTCAAGACGAAGCTGGACGATACGACGAAATCTCTCGAAGAGAAGGCGGCTGCATCGCTCAAAGAGGCTGAGGAGAAAGCTGCGAACGCTCTCAGGGCCGCAGAGGACAAAGCCAACGCTACGATCGACAGGATCAAAGCTGAGGCCGCCAAGGCTGTCGAAGCTGCCAAAAAAGCAGCGACCCCTGAGCCTGAACCGGATACAGCCCCAGCATCTGCGGGCGGTATGCAGGCGGAGTAATCCTGCCTCTCCCGCAGCTCTCTTCCCGGGAGCTGCGAACTCTTCACAGGAATTACTCCTGTTTCTTCAAAAATCTGTTTTCATTAGCTTCAAATAAAAAGTATGGATGACTCTATGATCTAGAAGTCGCTTACATTGAAGGAATTACTGGATCGTGATCGATTTGACATTGAGAAGCACTTATTTGTAGGACATAGAAAATGTGAAAATTATTCCTTCAGTCCACATATTTGAGCCGAATATTATTTTGATGACACAAGGGATATTTTTACCGCTATTCCCGATAAAGATAGTCTTTCCAGTGGTAATATCGATTTGGAGAATTTTTTACAAAATATGATTTCTGTATTTGAAAGTAGCTATTTTTTTGTATTTGCCGATAAAGCAAATATCAGTGTTGAAAGTAGAAAATATCTAAATTTGATTTTTCAAGGCAATTATGACAAATTGAAAAACCATGGTATTCAATATCTATCATAAGTTGAGACAATGAAGATTGGGTTCGGTTTATTGCATTGGGATAGGTATATCTAGTATCGAGTGACTTGAGGTACCACACATCTACCACACATATTGGCAGCATGTCCACGATAACCAAACTTCTCTTCACCGCTTACTATATCGATTGCCAATCCATCCTGAGTGTTTTGTCCTGTTTCTTCAGATGTCCAGTAATATCGACAGTAAGTTTTGGAATCGATAGTTTCATATTGAAGTAAATTGTGAACTTCGGTTCTGGTTGGTAACCTCCAATTTGTATAACCAAATTTTGTAAGCTGCGCACATCTTTTCTTGGCTGCATCCAGACCATCGCCTTCTACCCATTTATAAGCTCGGTAGCTATACTCATGTTGAAATGGATCTTGATCTTCCCATACAATTTTCTCCGAGACATTGTTATTATGCTTTATTTCAGGCTTCGTACATCCAAGTATAAAAATTGAAAAGATCGTTAGAATGTATTTCATGGTAACCCGTTAGTATTCTATAAAAATTATACGCTTTGCAATGAGATGATTTTGTTTTCTTTCATCAAAGAGATCACTTTCAACACATGCATCGGTATAGCGTATATTGTGTAGACAGGAGATAACAGAATATTTTTTATACTCTTTCATACTCTTTTGCACAACATACCCTTCTCTATAGAGCTCTCTTAGAAGATCACATGCTTCGTACTCTTTGCCACTACAAGCTTTTTTCAGTAGATCGATACCATTTTTCTTGATTTCAACGGGATAAAATCCCTAGACATACTCTTTACCCAGATGATAGCATCCTGCACCGTTCTTATTGTTTTCACATGCTTTTTTCTTCAGCACTATCGACTCTTCTCCCTCATAAAACTGCGACAAGAGTCCACAGGTAGAAGCATCATGCCTACATGCTATGGCAAAATATTTTTTGCTCAACTTCTTATCTTTTTTATTGATAGAGAACCCTTTGCTGTCTCGAAATATCGTTTGAAACTCAAGGCTATAGAGTCGTCCTAATGAGAGACATGATTTGATATGTCCTTTATCACAAAGTCCTTCAAGCATATCGATCGCTTCATGATAATCGGTTTTTGGAGTATCCTGGACAATGTATGTAATAGCCTTTTGTCTGCAACTCTCCAGATCACCGCTCTCACAATATGCCTGAAGATGCATATCCTTTCGCTCTCTTATTTGATGTGATTTTACTTCGCACATTTTGCTGTCATAAGTGTTGCAGATTGCAGGAATCGATTCTCTACCAGATAATAAAGTAATCATCGTAATCCAAAACATCAGTTGTTTCATTCGTACCTTTCCATGTAAGTGATTATTGCATTGTTTGTTATAGTTGCAGTGCGCCTTCATGTTAAACGGCGTACGCTTCATCGACACAGCGACAGAGATTCCCGTTTTCACGGGAATGACAAAGCGGGTTTCGAGACGCAATCTACGGTAGATTTCTACTGCATGGATAGCAGCCAGCGGGGCAGACCCGCAAACAACAGAACTTTTTAGTGCTGGTTGCTGAAGTAGCTGATGGCTGCGATGGCGAGGATGATGCCGATGACGAGTGCGGCGATCTTGAAGTAGCTGTAGGGTCTCTCCCCCACCACTTTGCCGGTTGCGCCGTTGATGGCGTATTCGTAGAGCTTGCCGTTCCATTTGAACGATGCGGTCCAGACGGGGTAGAGGGTCGATTTGTAGGCGATATTGTAGTAACGGGTATCTTTGCCGTCGATCCTCTGCTCATCCCCGCCGATATCGGCGCGGATCTTCTGATCGATCGTGAAGCCCATGATGTTCTTGGCATTCTCGAAACAGCTGTCGATATCGATGGTGTGCTCCTGGGACTCGAAGCCGCTGAGATACCCCTCTTTGAACAGCTTGAGGGAGCCGGTGCTCCAGGGGCCGAGGCTGTCGAGGAGCGACCTGTTGTAGAGTTTGGTGGCGGTGACGACGACATCTTTGAAGTCCGCGCTTACCGTGCCGCTGGCATACGACCACTCGGTGCGCCGTTCCTGGGTCTGTACATCCCTGCTCTGGCCGTTCTCCACGACCGTTTTGGTGACGGTGACATAGTAATAATCCCCACGCTGACCGCTGTAGGAGGTGGTGGTGTCGCTGTCGTAGTTCCAGTGGGGGAAGTAGTACCCCTCGAGCTTCTTCCCTTCATCGAGGTATTTGGCAAATGCGCTGGGGGCGAACCATCTCGAGCCTGCCCAGTTGCGGAAGAGCTCCGAGGCTCTTTTCTGCCCTATGGAGAACGGGATGATGCTGTCGGGTTCGATCGCCTTGATCGGTTCGGTGACGATGGGGGTAGCGCAGTGGGTACAGTGGGAAGAGAGCTGATACGCTTCGAAGCTCATCCCTACGCCGCATTTTTTGCATGAGAGCTCTTTTTTGACAGATGGATCAACGCTCTCGTTGTCTTCGTTCCTGGGGGCTCGCTGGAAGTCGAAAGAGTGAACCTCCCCTTCGTTCTCGATCGTGCTCTGGGTTTGACAGAAAGGGCACTCCAAAGCCCCCTCATTGGGGCTGTAGAGCTGGGATGCCCCGCAGCTCGGACATGGGAAATAGACTGCGTTCGGGGTCATGGGAAACCTTTACTGCGGGGGGAGTGGCGGCGGTGTCTGGGCAAAGAGGTTCGAGAGCGCTTCGCCTGCCGCTGTCCATCCGGCCATCCCTTCGCACCATACGAGGGTCTCTTTGGTCATCGAGCCGCCTGCGATCTGCCCTTTGAGCTGGGCAGTAGAGAACGGCCCCTGCGTTGCGCCGTTCACGGCTACATGGTAGAGCTTCTCCTGCGGCGGCGGAGGTGGTGGGGGAGGGGTCGCCGCTGTGTTCTGGTGGGTGGAGGCATTGTTCATCATATTGGCCATCTGCTGCCCCATCGCAAGCCCGGCACCTATCCCTGCCATCTCACCCATGCCGCCGTTCTGGTTCCCCAGTGCCTCGGCCGCCTTGTACTTGAGGTGTTCGTCGAGGTTGCCGCTGATCGCACGGCTGGATCGGGTATCCATAGCCTTCTCGACCTCTTCGGGCAGAGAGATGTTCTCGATGAGCATCTTGGTCAGTTCGATACCGTACTCCTCGAAGAACGGCGCGATCTTCTGGGTGAGGAAGTCGCCGAAGACCTCATAGTTGCCTGCCATGTCGAGGACGGCGACATCGCTTTTGCCGAGCACCGTGGCGAGCTTGGAGACGATGAGGTTGGTCAGCTGCTTGTCGATCTCATCGGTGGTGAAGTGGCTGTCGGTACCGACGATCTCTACCATGAAGGTCTTGGGGTCCTTGATCCGTATCTCATAGGTACCGAAGGCTCTGAGTCTCACCATCGCGAATTCGGGGTCCCTGACCATGATCGGGTTCTTCGTGCCCCATTTGAGGTCGATGAAACGTTTGGTATTGAGGAAGTAGACCTCTGCCTTGAACGGCGAGTTGAAGCCGTGGTCCCAGTGCTTGAGCGAGGTGAGGATCGGGATGTTCTTGGTCTCGAGCTCGTAGGTGCCCGGTTCGAGGATATCGGCTACGACCCCTTCGTTGACGAATACGGCTACCTGAGATGCCCTGACGATGAGCTTCGCCCCGTACTTGATCTCGTTGCCCTGGCGGTTGAACCTGTAGACCATCGTATCGTTGCTGTCGTCCGTCCAGTCGATGACATCGATAAATTGCCCTTTTGCCCAGTCAAATAAACCCATTGTAAACTCCTTTTCCTAGTTTTGTTTCTGTTGTGCATCCGGAGACTCTACGATCTCCGCTATCGTTTCGCTCCCTGCCGTCGCTTCTGCGGGGAGTTCGTTGCTGTGTGACTTGACCTGCATCAGCGCGGTCTTGAGCTCGCTCTCTGTCTTCTCAAGCTCGATGAGGGCGGCTGCTCTTGCCTTCTTCCCTTCATCGGCGATCTTGAGCGAATCGTTGAGGGTCTCGATGAGGGTCTGGTTCGCTTTTTTGATGCTTTCGATATCGTACACGCCTCTCTCCATCTGTTTTCTGACTTCGCTGTTGGCCTCCCTGAGCCCCTCTGCGTTCTTTTCGAGGAGTTCGTTGGTAAGGTCGGTCGCATCCTTGAGGGTTCCGGCCGCTTTGTGAGAGCGGAAGATCGTGACCGCCTGGGCGAGCTGGTTTCTCCAGAGCGGCACGGTATTGACCAGGGTCGAGTTGATCTTGTTGACCAGTGATTTGTCGTTCTCCTGTACGAGGCGGATGCTCGGGAGCGACTGCATGGCGACCTGCCGGGAGAGCTGGAGGTCGTGGACGCGGCGCTCGAGGTCGAGGATGAAGCCCCGAAGCTCTTTGAGCTCCTGTATAGCCAGCATCTCCTGGGATGCGGCTTTGGTCTCGTACTCGGGCACAGTCTCCGCTTCGAGCTCTCTGAGCTTCGCTTCGCCCGCGGCGATATAGAGCTCGAGACCCCTGAAGTAATCGAGATTGGCCTCGTAGAGCTTGTCGAGAGAAATGATATCGCTCATCAGCTGGCTCTTTTGTTTTTCGAGGTTGTTTGCGGCGATATCGATCTGGTCGCGCACCTCTTCGTACCCCTGGATGAACTTGGCGATCGGTTCTGCGCCGCCGAATATCTTTTTGTACCAGGGTACCTCTTTGTTGGGATCGAGCGACTCAATGTCGAAGCCCCGGATAGCTCCCACCAGGGAATTGAGCGGTTCGCTCGCTTTGCCCAGGTCCTTGTTCTTGACCCCTTCGATCATGCGGTTGGATATCTCGTCGAGCTTCTCCTGTGCCGATGCGCCGAAACTGATCACCGATGTTCTGTCTTTGAAGTTGAGTTCAGCCAAAGCACTGGAGACTTTGTTCTCTTCTTCGGGCAGCACCTCTATGCTTACAAGTGCCGTATTTTCAGTCCCGGTTTCTACCGGGGCGGCCTCAAGAGCTTCTTTCTGAATGGTTTGCATGTCGATCCTTTGGTGATTAAATCGTTGGTCCCCAATTATACATTATTCATATAAAAATTCATAATATGAATGAGCATATCGTTACCGTTTTGGTATCTGCGACAAACATTCTGGAACACCATAGATGCAGTGGAAAATCCTCCCGTCTCTCTGAGTGTTTCACTTATAGTTTTCAGGGAAGCCAGGTAATAAAGATAGCTCTAATAATCTTTTGATATAATCGGGAAAATTTTAAACAATGGAGTGTAAACCATGCAGATGAATGGTGCACAAATGGTTTGTGAAGCATTGATCGCTGAGGGCGTCAAGACAGTCTTTGGCTACCCCGGCGGTGCTATCATGAACGTCTACGATGAGATTTACAAACAGAACTCTTTTGAGCATATACTCACGAGACATGAACAGGCAGCCGTCCATGCAGCCGACGGCTATGCAAGAGCCACCGGCGAGGTCGGTGTAGCGATGGTGACGAGCGGTCCCGGGTTTACCAACGCGGTGACGGGACTGGCGACCGCTTATATGGATTCGATCCCTATGGTCGTCATCTCGGGGCAGGTGCCCCTTTCGCTCATCGGTACCGACGGATTCCAGGAGATCGATGCGGTGGGGATCAGCCGACCCTGTACCAAGCACAACTATCTCGTAAGCGATCTTGCCGATCTTCCGAGGATCATCAAAGAGGCGTTCCATATTGCCAGCAGCGGCAGACCGGGTCCTGTCCTCGTCGATGTCCCCAAGGATATCACGGCAGAGTACGGCGAGTTCGTCTACCCAAGCGATGTCAACATCCCGACCTACAAGCCAAACTGCAAGGGCAATGACCGCCAGATCAAGAAAGCCGCAGAGGCGATCAAAGCAGCCAAAAAGCCTCTCCTCTATGTAGGGGGCGGTGCAGTGCTCAGCGATGCCTACACGTACATCAGGGAGCTTGCCGCATTGGGACAGATACCGGCCGTCGAGACACTGATGGCCAGAGGTGTCATGGGTGCGGAGAACCCGCTCCTTCTCGGCATGCTCGGTATGCACGGGAACTATGCCTCGAACATGGCGATGAGCGAGACCGATCTCGTCATCTCGCTCGGTGCGAGGTTTGACGACCGCGTTACCGGGAAGCTCAGCGAGTTCGCCCGCTATGCCGATATCATCCATGTCGATATCGACCCTGCCAATATCGGCAAGCTCGTAGATGTAGACTACCCTATCGTCGGGGATGTCACCAATGTCGTCAAAAAGCTCCTCGAAGAGCTCAAAGACATCAACCCTGAGAACTATGCGTCATGGAGAGCGACGCTCAAGCGCTACGATGATCTCCACCCGCAGGCGTTCAGGGACAGCGATGAGGTGATCAAGCCGCAGTGGGTCATCGAACGTATCGGTCAGCTCGTCGGCGAGCAGGCGATCATCACTTCCGATGTCGGGCAGCACCAGATGTGGGCGGCACAGCACTATCCGTTCGACAGACCGCGCCAGTGGATCAACTCGGGCGGTCTGGGGACGATGGGATTCGGCTTCCCGGCAGCTATCGGCGCCAAGAGAGGAGTCCCTGAGAAGACGGTCATCAATATCACCGGCGACGGTTCGATCCTGATGAACGTCCAGGAGCTCGTCACGGCGGCAGAGTACCAGATACCGGTCATCAACGTCATCCTCAATAACAACTACCTGGGGATGGTACGCCAGTGGCAGACCTTCTTCTATGACAAGAGATACTCCGAGACCGATCTCAGCTTCCAGCCCAACTTCAAGGCGCTGGCAGAAGCGTGCGGCGGCCTGGGGTATGATGTCACGACCAAAGAGGAGTTCGATGCGGCGCTGAAAGATGCGATCGAGCAGAACAAGGTCTGCTTCATCAACGTATCGGTCAACAGGCTCGAGAACGTTCTACCGATGGTACCGGCAGGCGGGGCGCTTTATAATATGTTACTAGATCACAAGGAGTAGAGATGGAGATCGTCAGAAGAGTTATTTCAGTTATCGTAATGAATGAGAGCTCTGTACTCGCGCGTGTCTCGGGACTCTTTGCCGGGAGAGGATACAATATCGATTCGCTCACCGTAGCCCCTATCCCTGGCTCTGAGCTTTCGCATATCACGATCGTCACCTACGGCAACCAGAAAGTGATCGAGCAGATCACCAAGCAGCTCAACAAGCTCATCCCGACCCTCAAGGTCATCGAGCACGAAGAGATGGTCGAAAAAGAGATGGTACTGGTGAAGTTCCCTATCGAATCGAACCTCAGCGATATCCAGGCGCTCAGCAGTGCCTACAACGGCGGTATCGTCAACGTAGGGATCGATATGGTCATCACGATGGTGGCTGACGAGCCTGTAAGGATCAGGCACTATATCGAAGCGGCACAACGCTACAACCCTATCGAGATCGTCCGCGGCGGTGTCGTCGCTATCGAGAGATAAACCCTCCGCAATATCTTCCTGATTCCCGGGCGGCGACTGCCGCTGCCGGGTCATCATATCACTTCGCAATTCATATACCGTACGCATCAGAGAATAAAGAGTACAATATCCATACGAGTCAAACCTACCCCACGAAAAGGACTATCATGAAATCTATGACATTCAAAGCAACACTCCTCTCTATCTTGGCTGTATCCGCTCTGATGGTGAACGGCTGTGGCGAGAGTACCGATACGGCAACCACCCCGCCGGAAAAAACAGAAGGGGTACAGAATCCCGTCAATACCTACATGGATACACGCGTGGAGAATGTCGATATGGCCAAAGCCGCTATCCAGAAGAACGCAGAGCAGATGAAGGTCGAAGAAAAAGCGCTCGACGGGCTGACAGGAAACAATCAGTAACAAAAAAGCGATGAGATATTCCCGGAATCAGCATAATAAAATAAGAAGTAGTGATATAATTGAACGAAATAATCCAAAGGAGTAAACGATGAAAATAGTTGAAGAGATCGCATTGAGCGGTACGAACGAAGGGACGATCACTGTGGCGGTTCTGGAGGAGCCATACGGTGCGGGAAGTGCAAGCGTAGCAAGTATCGCAGTATCGCTTCAGAAAAATGCCAGTGAGCCGGATTGGAAGGTTCATATCCCTGCGGACAATATCGATGCGCTTATCGCAGCATTGACCGAGGCAAAAGAGAGTCTCTGAGACTCCCTTTTGTGTGAAATGGAGAGTGGAGACTAGTTGTCTTCTGCAGCCCTGAGCGCTGCGTACTGCTTGAGCGCCCTGTTCATAGCGTCTTTGTCGGGTATCTTACGGCTGGCGATATAGCCGACGATATTTCCTTTGTCGTCGAATTTCGGTTTGACCGAAACGATGACCAGGTAGTACCTGCCGTTTTTGGCCATGTTCTTGACAAGCCCTTCCCAGTAGTTCCCCTGCTTGATCGTGTTCCACATCCCTTCGAATGCGACCTTCGGCATATCCGGGTGGCGGTTGAGACTGTGGGGAGAGCCGATGGTCTCCTCTTTCGTATACCCGGTCATCTCCCTGAACTTGCGGTTGGCATAGGTGATGATCCCCGCCGTATCGGTCTCCGTGATCATCACGCCACCGTCAAAAGGTATCTCCTCATCGATCGGATCAGGTTTGATGATCTCTTTACCGGTTATGAGATTTTTTATTATTTTACCCACCGTGCACTCCTAAAATGTGATAGTCTATACAGGCTGTTGAATTTATGATGACTACATTTATACCAGATAGTAAACAAATATCTGCTGAAAGCGGCGAAAATATTAAAACTAATTAATATCAAATGCACTTTTTAACTCTTTTTTTCGTCATCGACCATTTTTTTGTATTTGTCCATCGCAAGTTTGACCGCCTGTGGGTCTGCGATCTTCCTGCCGGCGATATAGCCGACGATATTGTTCTTCTCGTCGAACTTTGGCTTGACCCAGACGGTGACGACATAGTACCTGCCGTCCGCATTGAGGTTCTTGACGATACCCTCCCAGTAGTTTCCATCCTTGATGGTATGCCACATATCCTTGAAAGCGGCTTTTGGCATATCGGGGTGGCGGTTGATGTTGTGCGGGGAGCCTACGGTCTGCTCCTTGGTGTATCCTGTGAGTTCGATGAACTTGCGGTTGGCATAGGTGATGATCCCGGCCGTATCTGTCTCGGTGATCATCACTTTACCGTCATAAAGTACCTCTTCATCAAGTGGATCGGGTACATGAATAGCTTCTGAAGTTATTAGATTTTTTACAATTCTGGCCATTATTTCTCTTTGTTTAAGTTTGGCTACTATTATAGGGCATTTTAGATAAAACTATGAACTTATGGGCTTTAAACCGTCTGGACATAAGAGTTTGATACAATTATATGACATAAGGGCACCTCTAAAATAGAGTTCCAAAAGCGAGTACTCCTGCACCATGCGAACGCAAGCGCCCTTTTCAAGGGTCAGGCGCATGGTTTGTCGCACTCACTTTTGGAACACGTATGGTTTTTTGAGATACCTATAGAATTCATGTACAAAAAAGGAAACAGTGTGCCGATAGCCCAAACCATTCAGAAGATATTACAGGAAAGGTTCCTCGTCATCGACGGGGCGATGGGGACACAGATACAGAGCCTTGAGATACCCGACGAAGCATGGATAGACGGCAATGGGAATAATCAAGAGGGGTGCAACGAGCTCCTCAACGATACTGCCCCTGAGCTGATAGAGAAGATACACAACCGCTACGCCCTCGCAGGCGCCGATATGATCAAGACCAATACCTTCGGGTGTATGCCGTGGGTGCTCGACGAGTACGGGATCGGGGAGCGGGCCTATGAGCTGAGCCTCAAGGGGGCACAGATCGTCAGGAAGGTCGCCGACGAGTACGCCACCCCTGATGCGCCGCGATTCGTCCTCGGGTCGCTCGGGCCGGGGACGAAGCTCCCTTCGCTCGGACACATCGCCTATGATGAGATGTATGAGGGGTATGTCAAGTGTGCGCTCGGTCTCATCGACGGCGGGTGCGATGTCTACCTCCTCGAGACCTGCCAGGACCCGCTGCAGATCAAGGCGGCGATCCACGGGTGCCAGGATGCCAACAAAGAGCGCGGCGTGGAGCTCCCCATCATGGTCTCGGTGACGATGGAGCTCAGCGGCTCGATGCTGATCGGTACCGATACGCCGACCATCGCGACCATCCTGGAGCCCTTCGATATCTTCTCGCTGGGGTTCAACTGCGGTACGGGTCCAGACCAGGTCAAGAAACATATCAAGCGTCTCTCCGAGCTCTGCTCCAAACCCCTCTCCGTCCACTCCAACGCAGGTCTGCCGCAGAACCGTGGCGGCTACACCTACTACCCGATGGGGCCAGAGGAGTTCGCGGCGAAGCAGCTGGAGTTCGCGGAGTATGACGGGGTGAGCTTCCTCGGCGGGTGCTGCGGTACGACCCCGCAGCATATCCTGGGGCTCAAGAAAGCCCTCGAAGGGAAGAAGCCCAAAGCCTCCACGGGCTCGATGCCCCCCTCTATCGCCTCGCTCTTCAACACCGTCGAGCTCTTCCAGAAGCCCGCACCCCTGCTGATAGGTGAGCGGAGCAACGCCACGGGATCGAAGGCGTTCCGTGAGATCATCCTCGCGGGCGACTACGAGGGGACGCTGACTGTAGGGCAGGCGCAGGTGCGCGACGGCGCCCATGTGCTCGATGTCAATGTCGAGTTCGCAGGACGGGACGGCAGCGCCGATATGGCGGAGGTGATGAAGCTCTACAACCAGAAGATCCCCATCCCCATCATGCCCGACGCCACCAAGGTAGGGACGATAGAGGCCGCCCTCAAAGCAATAGGCGGCAAGCCGATCATCAATTCGGTCAACCTCGAGGACGGTGAAGAGAAGCTCGACGAGATATGCTCGCTTGCCAAAAAGTACGGCGCGGCGCTGGTGTGTCTGACGATCGACGAGACGGGGATGGCGAAGAGCACCGGGCGGAAGCTCGAAGTGGCCGAACGCATCTACGACCTCTGTGTCAACCGCCACGGTATTCATCCGAGCGATCTCATCTTCGATATGCTCACCTTCACGGTAGGATCGGGGGATATCGAGTACCGCGATGCGGCGATCCAGACGATAGGGGCGATACGGGAGCTCCACCGCAGACACCCAGAGGTGGGGAGCACGCTGGGACTTTCGAATATCTCCTTCGGTCTGAGCGCCAACGCGAGGGTCTTCCTCAACTCGGTCTTCCTCCACCACTGCATCGAGGCGGGTCTCACATCGGTGATCATCAATGTCAAGCATATCGTTCCGCTGGCGAAGATGAGCGAAGAGGACAGGGCGGTGTGCGAGGAGCTCCTCTTCACCCCGGACGAGAACTCCCTCTTCAAGTTCATCGAGCACTTCAGTGACAAGAAGGTCGAGGATAGCGGCGCTGACGAAGCCTACGAGGCGATGAGCAGCGAAGAGAAGATCGCCAGGCTCCTCCTCGACGGGGACAAGGAGCGGATGCTCCCTCTCGTCATGGAGGCCAAAGAGGAGCTCGGGGCCGACCGTATCGTCAACGAGATACTGATCGATGCGATGAAGGTGGTCGGAGAGCTCTTCGGGAGCGGGCAGATGCAGCTGCCGTTCGTCCTCCAGTCGGCAGAGACGATGAAGGCGACGGTCGACCATCTCAACCCCTACCTCACCAAGCAGGAGAAGGATACCGACACCACCCTCGTGATCGGCACGGTCAAGGGGGATGTCCACGATGTAGGAAAGAACCTCGTCGATATCATCCTCTCCAACAACGGATTCAAGGTGGTCAATGTCGGGATCAAGACCGAGCTCGACACCTATGTCGATGCATACAAAGAGCACAGCGCACAGGCGATAGGGATGAGCGGTCTGCTGGTCAAATCGACAGCAGTCATGAAAGATAACCTCGAAGCGATGGCGGCGCAGGGGATCGATACCCCGGTGCTCCTCGGCGGCGCGGCGCTTACGCGAAGCTTCGTCGACGACTTCTGCCGTCCGGTCTACAACGGCCCGATCTTCTATTGCCGCGATGCCTTCGACGGCGTGGTGGCGATGAGCCGGATCGAGAAGTACAACGCCGACCCGAGCGTGGGTCTCGATACGAGGCTTGTGGGCGATATGGTAGAGCGCGACAAGCCGGAGCAGAAAGAGGAGGCGGTGATCCCGCCGTTCGAGGAGCTCAAGATGCCGAGCCTCCAGCCGATCCCCACGCCGCCGTTCTGGGGGCGCAGGGTACTGCGCAAAGAGCAGCTCGACTTCGATATGGTCTTCGGGTGGGTCAACCTGCGCACCGTCATCAAGATGCACTGGGGCTACACCAGCAAGGGGATGGGCAAGGAGGAGTACCAGAAGCTCCTCGATACCAGGGTCTACCCCGCGCTCGACGAGCTCAAGCGGCTCATCGTCGAGAAAGACCTCTTCGACCCGACGATCATCTACGGCTACTACCCGTGCCGAAGCCACGACAACGAACTCCTCCTCTTCGATGAGAGCGAGGGGTGGAATGTCGACGAGAACGCCAGCCGCGAGCCGTTCGCCGAGGCGGAGAAGCGAGCCTGCTACCACTTCGAGTTCCCGCGCCAGAGACGCAAGCCCCACCGTGCGCTCAGCGACTACTTCGCCCACGACCGCCACGATGTGATCGCCCTCTCGTGCGTCAGCGCTGGGGCGAGGTTCAGCGAGTACGAGAAGGAGCTCTACGACGCGGGCGAATACCTCAAGTACAATATGCTCCACGGTCTCGGTGTCGAGCTTGCCGAAGCCCTCGCCGAGGTGGTGCACAAGCAGATCAGGCTCGACCTGGGGATAGCGAGCGAGGACGAGGGGTACAGCCTCCGCGATGTGCGGATGAACCGCTACCAGGGTGCCCGGTACTCCTTCGGCTACCCTGCCTGCCCCGACATGGAGCCGAGCCGCATCCTCTTCGATCTGCTACGACCCGAAGAGTTCGGCATAGAGCTCACCGAGAGCTTCCTCATCACCCCCGAACAGAGCACGAGCGCGCTGGTGGTGCATCATCGGGAAGCACATTATTATTCGGTGTAGAATTGACTTTTATTATGTTTTTTTGATAGAATCCAGATAGGGTTTAGTTATATTGACTAAATTTTAGTAATAAATATTGACTAAAGGATTGTATGTGGAAGATAATAATGTTGAATTAACAGTTGAGATGGCTCTATTTAAGACAATGGAGCTTATTGCTAATAAAGTAGCAGAAAATAAAGAAGAAACAGATAAGCAATTCGAGCAACTTGAGTCAAGAATTGAAAGTTTAGAAGTGACTGTAAAAAGTATGAGGAATAGTGCAATTAGAGGAGAAATTGCAAGTGGTCAAAAGACAAAGGATGTTGCAACAAGATATGGGATTAGCTCTGCTAGAGTTTCTAAAATAGCTCCAAGAAGAAAATATAATAATGGATAACTTTTGTTAGTTTTATGATATTCATAGATACAAAAGTGAAAAATCGTTTGTTAGTTCCCACGATCTTCGTGGGAATTCATATTTGATCTACGATTGCAAGTGCCGTATGCATGCCCACGAATATCGTGGGCACGAAGAAGTCTATATGAGTGTTTTGCTCGTAGGTCGGGGTGCTTGACCCCGACACGAACTTCGCAAACTGTAACACATCTGTATGTGGAATAAATGTCGGGGTCAAGCACCCCGACCTACGGTATTTTGTTATATCCAAAATATTGGATCATCCGTAGGGTGCGCTTGCCAGCGCACCAAAAATTACACATACATTTATTTTCCGGATACAAGGTTTTTGTATCCGAAGTAATCGGTGGGTTGGGAAACCCACCCTACGCGCGGCGTGCGTGTTGTTCCGATCATCAACCTCACCCCGACACCATCTTCGAGGCGAGCCCTTTTTGGGTCGTGTTGTCGGCGATGATGATCCCGATGAGGTGGGCGGGGATGAAGAAGATGATCGCCCATGCGAAGAACTGATGTATCTCTTCGAGGGTGTGGGCGAAGTCACGGCCGATACCCAGCGCATCATGATACTCCATCACCAGACCGCTGAGAACCATATAGGCGATGATGAGGTAGAGGACTTTGTATCCGAGGTGCACCATCTTCGAATGGATCGTGCCGTCGTTCTCGTAGTTGAACCCCTTCTCGATGATGAGGATCAGCAGGCGCAGCAGCAGGAGTCCGCCCAGCACGAAGCCGAGGATGATGTGCCACTCCCACATCGGGGCGCGGATCGCCTTGGCTATCGTGCGTGCCTGCTCGGAGGTGATATCGATATGCATCGAAGCGAGCTTGGCGGTGATGAGCTTGGCGTTGGCATTCCAGCTGAGGAAGGTCTCACGGAGGAAGAATGTCCCGATGAGTCCGAAGATCGTGATGGCATTGAGCCAGTGCCAGAGTCGGAGGAGTCTGGAGTGTTGTGTGTTCATAAGTGTCCTTTCGGGTAGGATATGTTTTGTGATTGTACTCCTGTTTTGTTAAGAGAATTTTAAACAGCGACTCTAAGGGGAGAGGCAAGTAGCTCTTTACGACTTATAGTGTAAAATCTTATGAAAATAATCACGGACACTTTGCAAAACCATAGACTCAGCGGCGAATCCTCCCGTTGATCTGAGCGCTTCGCTTATGGTTTTGCAAAAGTCCGGTCACAAAAGGTCACTATTGCAAAAGGTCGAACTACTCTCTCCGGCAGGAAATCTCGAAAAGCTCAAGATCGCGCTCGGCTACGGAGCCGATGCGGTCTATGGCGGGACGAGCACATTCTCGCTGCGTATCCGCTCGGGCAAGGAATTCGACATGGAATCCTACGCCGAGGGGATCGAGTATGCTCACAGCCTCGGCAAGAAGGTCTACTGCACGATCAACAGTTTCCCGTTCAATTCGCAGCTCAAGCTCTACGAGAACCATATCGCCAAGATGGCGGAGCTCCGCCCCGACGCGCTGATAGTCTCAAGCCCCGGCGTGGTCAAGATGGCTGCCCGCATCGCCCCCGATATCCCGATCCACCTCTCGACCCAGGCCAATGTCATGAACGCCCTCGATGCCGAGGTCTACTACGATATGGGGGTCACCCGCATCATCGCCGCGCGCGAGATCAGTCTCAAGGACTGCGAAGCTATCAAGAGCGTCCTGCCCGATCTTGAGATAGAGGTGTTCGTCCACGGCTCTATGTGCTTCGCCTACAGCGGTCGGTGCCTCGTCTCCGCGCTCCAGATGGGGCGTGTCCCCAACCGAGGGAGCTGTGCCAACGACTGCCGTTTCCCCTACGAGGTCTATGCCCACAACCCCGAGACGGGGACGACCTTCCGCCTCGACGAGGAGAGCGAAGTGGGCACCTATATCATGAACGCCAAGGATATGAACCTCGCTTCCCACATCGATGAGATCATAGCCTCGGGTGTCATCGACTCGCTCAAGATCGAGGGGCGCACCAAGTCCCCGTACTACGCCGGGGTCGTCACCAAGGCATACCGCCACGCGATCGATGACTACTACGCGGGGGACTTCCATGCCGAGCGGTACCAGGCGGAGCTGAACACGACCCAGAATCGCGGCTTCACCGATGCCTACCTCGTCTCGCGCCCGTTCGAGAAGCACGACACCCAGTCGCACGATTTCACGATCCAGAACGGCACCCACCAGGTCGCCGCGCTGGTGAGCGAGGACGGGCTCAGCTGGAGATGCAAGGACAAGACCTGCATCGGCGACACCGTCGAGATCGTCCTCCCGGTAGGTGCGAGCGTGGAGCTGGTCGACAACGAGTACGGCATGATCGAGGAGCGCGACGGTGGCTACTGGCTGACATTCCGTAGGATCGTCTCGAAGGAGGGGAAAGAGTTCGAGTGTATCCACAGCGGCGATCTCAACGACATCCTCCTCCCCACCAGGCTCCCGAGCTACGCGATCCTGCGCCGTGGGATAGCCGAAGCGCTGGACAAGAAGGGTCTCACCGAGGACTCCACGCCGATGAAGATGACACCCCGCCCGTCGTGCGACTAGGGGCAGGGAGAGTGTATATTTGAGTCTGACAGCCGTTCGATTGAAATATGCATTTATTAGCAAAACAACAACAAAGGAATCAAAATGAAATTCGTATCGATCATTATCGGAAGCAAGAGCGACTATGATGTCATGAAAGAGTGCTCAAGCACACTTGAGAAGTTCGGCGTGCCGTTCGAGCTCATCATCTCTTCAGCGCACAGAAGCCCTGAGAGGACCAAGAACTACATCCAGCAGGCAGAGGCGAAGGGCGCTCAGATATTCATCGCGGCAGCGGGTATGGCGGCTCACCTCGCAGGTGCCCTTGCGGGTACTACCACAAGACCTGTCATCGGCGTCCCTATGGCGAGCGGCGAGCTCAGAGGCGAGGATGCGCTGCTGAGTACCGTCATGATGCCTGCGGGTATGCCTGTAGCGACCGTGGCGATCGGCAAAGCGGGTGCGATCAACTCGGCGTACCTCGCGATGCAGATCCTCGCGCTGAACGATGAGGAGCTCCGTGTCAAGCTCCTCGAGGACAGGATCTCCAAAGCGAAGAAAGTAGAGCTCGACTCCAGCGAGATCGAAGTGATCCTCTAAGAGAGCAGCGCCGATGGAAACTGCAAAGCCGAGACAAAGATCTGTCGTCCTTTTCACTTCGCCATCGTGCGTGTGGTGCACCAGAGCCAAGAACTACTTCCGCCAGAACGGTATCAAGTTCAAGACCATCGATGTCTCCGAGGACAAAAAGGCCGCCAAGGACTGCCAGGATCACGGCTGCCGTGGCGTCCCGGTCGTCCTCATCGGCGGGACGAGCTGGATATGCGACTTCGACCAGGCGAAGATAGAGAAGGCGTTGGGTATCTGACCCGTAGGTCGGGGTGCTTGACCCCGACGCCCATTGCATGTACCGGGATATCACGGTTTGCGAAGTTTTTGTCGGGATCGAGTATCCCGACCTACGAATAGGGAGCAGATATGAGAGTCTATGTTTTATAGGTTCTTGTATTTGCTTTGAATGTAAAAGATCAGGAAAAGAGATGGAACTCCAGCTAAAAAATATCGGTATGATCAAAGAGGCCAATGTCAGGATAGACGGGCTTACCGTTATTGCCGGGGAGAATGATACGGGGAAGAGTACGGTTGGGAAGGCTCTTTATTTGCAGATGAAAATTTCTTTTCATCAACTCAAGGATGAGCCATTAGCTTTGAGTAAAACCTTTTACCGATTTGAGTCATTACTATTTCATAATACATTAAATACAAAAGATGGTTTAATTAAACTTGTGTATGAAAATGATTCGGATGAAACTAGTGTCCATGCAAGTGGTGTAGTTACACTTAGTGCGAGTCCACGAGCTAAATCTTTTGAAATATCTCCTTTAGTAATCGAATCACCACTGGTTTGGAATTTACAAGAATTATTTCGTAGTTCAACAGATATTGAGTCGCATTTAAAACTAATAGGTGAAAATGTTGAAATTCCATATCCATTTTTAATGAAAGACTTATATTTTAAATTAGTTACGAAGCTTGAAAAAGTACACGAATTAGAGAATCTGAAAGATCAATTGAAAAATATTATGAAGGGTGAGTTTAAAAAAGATGAAGATGGAATTGTTCGTTTTTATCGAGAAAGTGATAGGTATGACCTAATTAATGTTGCAACAGGAATTAAATCTTTCGGAATAATACAAGTTCTATTGGATAATAATCGTTTGACGGAAAATACAATTTTAATACTCGACGAACCCGAAGTCCACCTCCACCCCAAATGGCAACTGGAAATGGCAAAGGTGATCGTGGAGTTGGCGAGAAACGGTGTAAAAATTGTCGTAAACTCCCACAGTCCATATATGATAGAAGCACTTCAAAGGTACAGTGAAAGAGAGAAGGTAACTTCTGATTTTTATTTGGCTGAGAATGGCTATATCCATAAGATAGAGGATAGCAACTCTCAAACACTGGCTCAAATATTTGAAAAGTTATCTGAGCCGTTTGATGTATTCGAAGAAATGGAGAGTGAAAGATTTCAAAATGTCTGATATTCACTATGCCTTAAAACAAAACTATTCATCTTATGTAACAACATTTAAAGAAACAAGCAAAGACAATCGACATAAAGATTTGCCACCTTATTATTTATGTCAAGATGAAACGCAAAGTGTTATAAATTTTGACAAAATTATCGAGGATAAATATCCTGATCCGTATACTAGACCACAAGCATTTGATGCCATTTATATTCATGAAAAAAATATTTATTGTGTTGAATTTAAAAATCAGAAAAAACCTGACGGTCACGAAGTTGTTGGAAAATTAATTGATGGAAAGAATGAATTAGATAAAATTCTCGGTGAACTCAATGTGAGGAAAAGTGACTATAAGTTCATTTATTGTGTAGTTCATCAAAACTGCAAACCACATTTTAATAGATTTAAATGTGGTATCGAGAAAGAAGTACCTCGATTTTCTCTCGATAAATATAAGGAAAATGGTTTTGTTGATGATATATATACAGAGGGTGTTGACTTTTTTACCAAACAATTCAAAATCAAGACATTAAAGGATTTAGCATGCTAACATTTAGCGAACTACTACTCAAACTACAGCAGTTCTGGGCGGAGCAGGGGTGCAATATCGTACAGCCCTATGATATCCCGGCGGGTGCAGGAACCTTTCACCCCGCTACGCTTCTGAGAAGCCTTGACAGCACGCCGTGGAGCAGCGCCTATGTCGCGCCGAGCCGCCGTCCGACAGACGGGAGATATGGGGAGAACCCCAACCGTCTGGGCGCCTACTACCAGTTCCAGGTGCTCATCAAGCCGAGCCCGGACAATATCCAGGAGCTCTACCTCAAGTCGCTCGAATTCCTCGGGCTCAACCTCAAGGAGCACGATATCAGATTCGTCGAGGACAACTGGGAGTCCCCCACACTCGGCGCATGGGGTCTGGGCTGGGAAGTGTGGCTCGACGGGATGGAGGTGACGCAGTTCACCTACTTCCAGCAGGTCGGCGGTATCGCGTGCGACCCGGTCGCAGTCGAGATCACCTATGGTACCGAGAGGCTCGCGATGTACCTCCAGGGTGTCGAATCGGTCTTCGATATCGTGTGGAATGTCAACGAACACGGCACCACCACCTACGCCGATGTCCACAAGGAGAGCGAGTACGAGTTCAGCAAGTACCACTTCGAGGTGGCGAGCGTCGAGAAGCTATTGAGAGATTTCGACGAGGCGAGCGCGGAGTGCAGGGCAGCCCTCGAAGCGGGTCTGCCCCTCGCGGCTTACGACCAGTGTATGATCGCTTCACACTCCTTCAATATCCTCGACGCCCGCAAAGCGATCTCGCAGGCACAGAGACAGAACTACATCCTCAAGGTCAGAGAGCTCGCCACAGGGTGTGCAAGACTCTACAAAGAGCAGGAGGCAGAGCGGAACAAGAGAGTCCGGGGCGCATAAGTTGTGCTATAATATCCTGATAAAGGAGCATAAGAATGCAGACTATACAATTAGAGATAGAGGATAGTCTTTATGAGACTATCAGGGAGCAAGGGTTGGATATCAAAGAGGAAATTATCACTTTCCTTAATAGATTGAGTGATGATGGTTATCCCTCTATTACCACAAACGAGGCAAAAAAGAGAGTAGCCGATGCAGTGGAACGATATCGCAGTGGAACCGGAATCTATACACCTGTCGATGAGAAGTTTCAGCAAGAAATGGCAGACTTTATAGAAAGCATCTAAATGCAGATAGAAAAAGACGAGAGATTTGTCGAGAACCTAAGAACAATACTCCGTTTTATCGCATCCGATAACAAGGCTCAGGCAAGAAGATTCAACACTGCACTTTTTCAGAGCGATCTCGACGGTCTCTGCTATGCCATATCGTTTTCGACAATCGCACTACTACAATGAATACGATATCAGGGATCTGATCTTCAAGGGGTATACAATACCATTTTTGGTAGATACGGATGGGCAGAAGATAATCCTGCTAGATATTTTCAAATGGAGCAAGAGATAAAATGAAACTACAGGAGATTTACGAATTCCTCGATGAGAAAAGCCCCTTTATCCTCCAGGAGAAGTGGGATAACAGCGGGATGCTGCTGGGGCGTATGGATCAGGAGGTCGCGACGGTGGTCGTGAGCCTCGATGTCGATGAGGAGCTGATCGAGGGCAGCGAGAACGGGGCGCTTTTTGTCGTGCACCATCCGCTGATCTTCGGTGGGCTTAAAAGGCTCGATTTCACCGAATACCCCGCCAGGCTCATCGAGATGATGATCAAGAAGGACCAGGCACTCATCGCCATGCATACCAACTTCGACAAGACCCATCTCAACCGCTATGTCTTCGAGAAAGTGCTCGGATTCGAGATGGGGGCGCAGGAGGATTATTTCTGCACCGCAGAAGGGGAGTGGAGCCATGACGAGATGCTCTCCATCGTGAGCGCGAAGCTCGGACTTGACACACTGCGGGTCGTGAGCCCCAAAGAGACGATCCGTTCGGTGACGCTCACCACGGGTGCCGGAGCCTCGATGATCGATATGGTCAAAAGCGACTGCTTCCTCACCGGGGATATCAAATACCACGATGCGATGAAGGCAAAGGTACAAAATCTGATGATGATTGACATCGGACACTACGAGAGTGAGCAGTTTTTTGCTGAAGTGATGGCTGATGAATTGAAACTTTTACCTCTTTTGGCTATAATCACGAATTCAAAGAATCCATTTGTAACACATTCATTACAAAAACAGCAGTAAAGGTATCTCTAAAAACCCGCTCCAAAAGCGGGCGCTCCTGCACCATGCGAACACAAGTGCCCATTTCATGGGTTTGACGCATGGCTTGTTGCGCTCACTTTTGGAGATTTGTCGTCTTTAGAGGTATCCAGCAATTTTTTCAAAGGAACACGGGTGAATAAGTATATCGCAGAACTAGTGAAACTCTCAAAGACCGACAAACAGATCGACAGCTACCAGCCGCAGATCGATGCAGCGAACAAAAAGATCAAAAGAGCTGAAGACAAACTGAACGATGCCAAGGGCGAATTCGAAGCGCTCAGCAGACAGATCGCGGAGAACGAAAAGAAAGTCGGATCGTTCGAAGAGCAGCTCAAACTCCTCGCTGACCAGCTTACAAGCAATGCCAAAAAAGCGAAATCTGTTTCTACGGAAAAAGAGATCAAAGCGCTCGCCGTCGAAGAGGATATCGCAAAAGAGAAGATGAACTTCGCCAACGAAGAGATCACAAGACTTCAGGGTATCAACGAAAAACGCGCGCAGGAGCTCACAGAGGTCCAGGGCAAGATCGACCAGCTCGCACAGGAAGCGCAGAACGCAGTCAACGCGGCTCAGGGGACCAAAGACAATATCGACAGAGCCAAGCTCGAGCTCTTCGACAGCAGAGAGCAGGTCATGCACGGTCTTGACCAGAAGATGCTTGCATTTTATGAGAAGATCAGGATATGGGCAGGCAACACTGCGGTAGCACCGGTCAAAAAACAGGCCTGCTACGGATGCTATATGAAGATCAACGACAAGACCTACGCAGACGTGATCAAGGGTGATGAGATCGTCACCTGCCCGCACTGCGGCAGAATTCTCTACATCGAGACAGACGCAGAGGCGTAATTGGACGCGCTGTTTACGATCGTCTATACCCTTGTAGCGGTCACGCTCCATCTGGTAGCAGCACCTTTCCTGCTGCTCTACGCATTCAAAGAGAAGTACAAAGAGTCTATCCCCTCAAGATTTTTCCTCAGGAACAACCCAACGCTTCCCGAAGACGGTATTTGGTTCCATGCATGCAGTTTCGGCGAGGTCAAGGCGCTTGCGCCGCTCCTCTCGAAGTTCGACCGTGATGCCATCCGTATCACCACGACGACGCAGACAGGTCATGCACAGGCGCTCTCCTATACACCGAACAGCAGGTACCTCCCGTTCGAGTCGCTGATCCTGCCGTGGGTCACGAGACAGAAGGTGCTCGTGGTGATGGAGGCGGAGTTCTGGTACCTGATGTTCAGGGCGGCCAGAGGGAAGGGGGCAAGGACGATCCTCCTCAATGCCAGGATCAGCGACAGGTCATACGCGAAATATATGCGTATGAAGTGGCTCTATAAGAGGATATTCTCCGATATCGACACCGTCTATGCACAGACGCAGCTTGATGCAGAGAGACTGGAGAGCCTCGGAGCGAGGAATGTCACCGTCCTCGGCAATATCAAGTTCGCCGATATCCAGGGGCCGACGGCACAGCTGACAAAGCCCGACGGGCTGATCGTATGTGCCGCAAGTACCCATGAAGGGGAGGAGGCGCCTATCCTCGATGCGTTCCGTACGCTCAAGCAGAAGCAGCCCGATGCCAGGCTCTTTGTCGCCCCGAGACACCCGGAGCGTTTTGCGAAGGTGCATCAGCTGCTGGCGTACTTCTGCGAGCTGCAGCACTGGAGCTACCGGAAGTTCAGTACCGGGAGGAGCCTCAAGGCTGATGTAGTGCTCATCGACAGCCTGGGCGAGCTGATCAATCTCTACGCCATCAGCGATGTAGTGATCCTCGGCGGCGCATTCGTCGAAGCAGGCGGGCACAATGCTGCCGAAGCGGCGCAGTTCGGCTGCCGTATCATTTCAGGTGAGCACTACTTCAACCAGAGGGATATCTTCGGAGGGATCGAAGGGATCACGGTAGTCTCCCAGAGAGAGCTTGCCGAGACGCTGGAATATCCGAAGATCCTGCCGATGACGAAGATCGTGACCCAGACAGATATCTCACCCGTCATCTCGGAGATCAGAGAGGCGGCAGCAAAGTGAGCTTCTATACCCTCGACGGCTCCAGGGTGCAGATGAGGATCAAAGCACAGCCGAGTGCAAGCCGCAGCGAGTTTGCCGGGCTCTACGACGAGAACAGTATCAAGGTACGGATCAAAGCCCCCGCAGTCGAAGGTGCAGCCAACAAGGAGCTGGTCAGATTTCTCTCCAAGCAGTTCAAAGTAGCCAAAAGCGATATCGTGTTCAGGTCGGGTGCGCTTAGCAAGATCAAAGTAGTGGAGTTCCCGTTCAGCGAGAAGTTCGGAGAGTTCACACAGAATTTAAAAGGATAAAACATGGAAAAAGCATATAAACTATTAGCCCAGCAAGAGGGTATATCCAACAAAAAAGCAAAAGAGCTCATCGACAAAGGGCTGGTCTATGTGGCCGACAAGAAGGTGAAGATCGCCAGGGCCGACCTGAACGAGAATACGAGATTCCGCGTCGAGGATATCCCCGATGTCAGGATCATCTACCAGGATGAGAACATCATCGCGGTGGACAAGCCTGCTCTCTCCGACAGCTACGATATCCAGGATGCCATCCCGGGTGCGATTCTTCTCCACAGGCTCGACCGTGATACCAGCGGCGTGCTGCTCCTCAGTACCAACGAAGAGTTCGCCGAAAAAGCTATCGAAGAGTTCAAGCACCGACGGGTCAAAAAAGAGTATGTCGCCTGGGTCGAGGGGGTGCTCTACGAGGAGACCGAGATAGACGAGCCGATCCTTACGATCAAAAAAGGGAAAGCGTTCTCCAAGATCGATACAGTACGGGGCAAAAAGGCCCATACGAAGGTCAAACCCATCGAGATACAGGGAAAAAAGAGCAAGGTATCGGTGGAGATCACCACCGGGCGCACGCATCAGATCAGGGTCCATCTCGCACATATCGGGCATCCTATCGTAGGGGATGAGATGTACGGCAGCAGGACGCAGAACAAAAGGATACTTCTCCATGCTGCCCATATCGAGATACTCGACTATGTTTTCGACTCCAAAGAACCGAAAGAGATTTTGAAATACAAATAACTTTCCCTTCATGATTAATTCATAATATTAAGATATACTCCTATATAATTATTGCTAAAAACAGTATATCAGAAGGAGTCTGAAATGTTACGTCCTCATCCTACCGGCAAAGAGATCAAACTCAATCCCAATAAGATGCTAGTAAGCAAAACCGATCCGAAGGGCGTAATAGTATTCGGCAACGAGAATTTCACCGAAGTCTCAGGCTACAAGGAGTGTGAGCTTATCGGAACACCCCACAATATCCTCAGGCATCCCGATATGCCACGGGCTATCTTCTACCTGATGTGGGAGAGTATCAAGAACGGCAGGAACATTATGGCTGTGGTCAAGAACCTCGCAAAGAACGGCGACCACTACTGGGTGACGACCGACTTTGAGATCAAACGCGACCGTGACGGGAAGATCCGTAACTATATCGCATTCCGCCAGGCCGCACCTAGGGACGTCATCAAGACGATAGAACCCCTCTACAGCAAAATGATCGAGATCGAGAAGGCAGACGGTATGGATGCCTCGATAGAGTACCTCGAAAAGTTCCTCAATGAAAAGCATATGAGCTACAACCAGTACATAGAAGACCTTGCCAAGCCCAAAGGACTTGCCGGTACCCTCTTCGCCAAAATGAAATCTCTTTTTGAGTAGATTCGTACACTCTGCGGCTCAAGGGTGCATGCAGGGTGCTCCACAGCCGCAGAAACTCCCCATTTTTACCAACTTTTGGATAGAATTATTATTAAATTATTAGAGCACCGAGTCCGGATGGCCCCTTGCGGCGTCTTTGGACCCGGTGACAGAAGATGAAGGAGAAACGATGTCGATCAAGTGTGCATTTTTATTCCCGGGACAGGGGTCCCAGGCACAGGGTATGGGGAGAGATTTTTTTGAGCAGAGCGAAGTCGCCAGAGAGATGATCGCAGAGGCGACGAAAAGAACCGGGATCGATTTCGAGTACCTTCTCTTCGAAGAGGATAACAGACTTGAGAAGACTGAATTCACGCAGCCGGCGATCCTCCTGGTGAGCTCGATTGCACACAGACTCTTCGAGAACGAAATGGCGATCAGACCCTACTATGCGCTCGGCCACTCGCTCGGCGAGTTCTCTGCGCTCGTGAGCGTAGGTGCGCTCGATGTCATCGATGCGGTGGCGCTGGTACACCTCCGGGGTATGCTGATGGCCGAAGCATGCGAAGGGCAGGATGTCGGGATGCTGGTATCGCTGGGTCTTGACGATGCAAAGGTGGAAGAGCTCTGTGCCGCGCAGAGAGAGCAGGGGGCGAAGGTCTGGCCGGTGAACTACAACTCCGAAGGGCAGATCGTCATTGCCGGGATCAAATCGGACCTGGTCGCACTCGAGCCTGTACTCAAAGAGAACAAGGCCAAAAGGGCGATGCTCCTCAATATGTCGGTAGCGAGCCACTGCCCGCTCCTCGAGAGCGCGACGGCTCCCCTCGGTGAGAAGCTCGAAGAGATGCTCCGTGACGAGTTCATCGCCCCGGTGATCTCCAACGTCACAGCCGAGAGATATGCGACCAAGGCGGAGGCTCTCGAACTGTTGCCGAAACAGCTCGTCTCACCGGTACTTTACAAGCAGTCTATCGCGAAATACGATGATGAAGTCGACTGCTACATCGAGTTCGGCCATGGCGGCGTCCTCAAAGGGCTCAACAAAAAAGCGACGAGCAAACCGCACTTCACCGTCTCCGATATGGCATCGCTCCAGGCTGCCATCGACGGCGTGAACGAACTGGCAAGAGGCTAAGACGATGAAGATCGCTATCATGGGGGCAATGCCCGAAGAGATCGAACCGCTCTTAAGCCGCGTGGAGAACGTCCGCGAGACAAAATACGCCGCCAATACCTTCTACGAAGCGACCTTCGAGGGGAAAGAGGTGGTGATCGCCTATTCCAAGATCGGCAAAGTCTTCGCCGCGATCACTGCGACGATACTCATCGAGAAGTTCGGATGCGACAGGCTCCTCTTCTCGGGCGTCGCAGGGGCTATCGATCCCGATCTCAATATCGGCGATCTCGTGATCGCGGATGGTCTGTGCCAGCACGACCTCGATATCACGGCATTCGGTCACCCGTTCGGCTATGTCCCGGAGGGTGAGGTGTGTATCTCTACCGATCCCTATATGAGAGAGCTTGCCAAAAAGGTTGCCGACCAGAAAGGGCTGCCGCTCAAAGAGGGGATCATCGCCACAGGTGACCAGTTCATCGCCAACGAAGAGCGCAAGAGCTGGATATCGAAGATGTTCGATGCCCACGCGCTCGAGATGGAGGGGGCGAGCGTTGCAGTGGTCTGCAATGCTCTCGATGTACCGTGCTTCATCCTCCGCGCCATCAGCGACAGCGCCGATATGGATGCGGGATTCGACTTCGATACCTTCCTTCAGAGCTCTGCCAAGGTGAGCGCCGACTTCATCCTCGAAATGGTAGCGCAGATTGAACACTGAGAAGAGACGCGAGAGACCGAAGATCGCCCTGAGCAAGAAACTGCTCAAGACGATCGGCAAGACCAATGTGGAGTTCCGCCTCATCGGCGAGGGTGACAGGGTGCTCGTGGGGCTCAGCGGCGGCAAGGATTCGCTCACACTGATCCACGCCCTCAAACATATCCAGCGCAATGCCCCCTTCAGCTTCGAGTTCGAGGCGGTGACGGTGAGCTACGGTATGCCCGGCGAGAGCTACGGATACCTTTCGCGCCACTGTGAGGAGCACGGTATCAAGCATACCGTTTATGATACGGGCATCTACGATATCTCTCAGGATGCGATCCGCGAGAACAGCTCATTCTGCTCCTTTTTCTCCCGCATGAGACGCGGTGCTCTCTACAGTTTCGCTACCGAACACGGCTTTACCAAGATCGCACTGGGGCATCATCTCGATGACGCGGTGGAGAGTTTCTTCATGAATATGTTCTACAACGGTACCATCCGCTCTCTCGCCCCGATCTACAAGACCGCCAAGGGGGTCCATCTCATCCGCCCGCTGATCATGTGCCGCGAGCGGCAGCTGCGGGCATTTGCCGAGGAGAACGGCTTGCAGACGATCGGTGACGAGTCGTGCCCGGCGATGATGAAGAACATCAAGCTTCCTTATGCCAGGGCGAAGACCAAAGAGTGGCTTGAGGGGATGGAGAGGGAGAATTCCAATCTCTTCAAGATGGTGGAGGCGTCGTTCCGTCATGTCCATGACGATACCCTCTTTGACCCCAAGCGTTGGATACGCGACGATATACCTGCTGAGGAGTGATCTATGCGTCTTTTAGCGATATTTTTTGCGTTGGTGCAGGTTCTTTCTGCCCTGGAGAATGTGACGGCCGTACAGCCCTGCGAAGCCTTCAACAATATGAAGCATACCAAAAACACAGAGAGTGTGAAACTGACGACAGGTACGAGCTACCGTGTCATAGAGTCCAAAAGGGGACAGCACTATATCCGTATGGAGGGTATAGCCATCCCCAACAGGTGGGTCGATGCAGCCTGCTTCGAGGGCGGCGTGAAGAGCGAACAGCCTCTCACCAGACAGACAGAAGAACCTGAGGGCAGGAACAAAGGCTCCAAAATGCTGCTGGCGCTCAGCTGGCAGAACGCCTTCTGCGAGACCCATCGCCATGTCAAAGAGTGCAAGCGCAGAGGGGTCAGCTACACCGATACGAGGTTCTCTCTCCACGGTCTCTGGCCGCAGCCGCGCGGCAACGAGTACTGCAATGTCCCCTATGAAGAGAAGGAGAAGGACAAACGCCACAAATGGAGAGAGATCGATATGCCATCGATCACCGATACGACATACGGTGAGCTCCTGCGTATCATGCCCGGCGTCGATTCCCATCTTCATCACCACGAATGGATCAAGCATGGGACATGTTCGGGGATGAGCGCCGATGTGTATTTCACCAAAGCGGTCAAGCTCGTCCGACAGGTCAACGACTCGAAGCTCGGCGAGTTCTTCTCGCAAAATATCGGCAAGAGCGTGACGCTGGAGCAGGTGCGCTTCAAGATGAACGAGAGCTTCGGCGCAGGGAGCGGGCGCCATGTGGAATTGCGCTGCCAAAAGGGACTTATCACCGAAGTGTGGATACACCTCGGAAGCGAAGGGGACGACCTCTCACAGATGCTCCGTGACGGCGATATACCGCACGGTAACTGTTTCCGTGGGATGATCGACAGGGCGGGGTACGAGTGAGCGACCTCGAACGTGTCCTCGAGGCGCTTGAGCACTCCCATGTATTCCTCACCGGGGGTGCCGGGGTAGGGAAAAGCTACACCACGAACGAGCTCATCCGGCACTACCGCAGAGAGGGGGAGCAGGTGGTGCCGCTCGGCTCGACGGGTGTCAGCGCGGTCAATATCGGCGGCTTTACTCTCCACAGCTTTTTCGTATTCGGGATATCCAACTCCCTCGAAGAGCTCGCTTCCCATGACAGACGCAGCAAAGGTCGTCTGAGCGAACTTAAAAAGGTACTCAAGGTCACCGACCTGATCGTCATCGACGAGATATCGATGGTGAGCTCCAGGATGCTCGATATGATAGCCTACAGGCTCGAGAGCAGCGGATACAGGGGCAGAGTGCTCTTCGTCGGCGATTTCTTCCAGCTCCCTCCCATCGTCAAGAAGCAGACCCACTCCCATGCCGGGCTCTTCGATGAGCCTTTGTATGCCTTCGAGAGCGAAGCGTGGTACAGAATGAAGCCGACCGTCATCGAGCTCACCGAGATGAAGCGGACACATGACCCGGAGTTCACCCATATCCTCCACAAGATACGCACAGGGGTCTGCGACAGCGAGGTGACGGAGTACCTCGGCGGATTGCAGGGGGCAAGGGAGTTCGACGCGGAGCCGACCATCCTCTACGGGCGCAACCAGGAGGTGGAGATCACCAACCGGGCCAAGCTGAACCTCCTTGAAAGCGACGAAACGATCCTCTTCGCCGAGACCGAGTCTACCGGTGCGGTGAACGAAAAGAGGCTTGAGACCTGGCACAATCTCCTCCCCGTTTCAAAAATGCTCACCATCAAAGAGGGGGCGCCAGTCCTCTTCACGGTCAACAAATGGGGAAAGTTCGTCAACGGCGAGCGGGGGGTGATCCGCGCGATCCACGACGACTACCTGGTGGTGGAGAAAAAGGATGAGTATGTGCGTGTCGAGCGTCACACCTTCGAGCTGCTCGATATGGTGAGCAAGGATGACGGGACGATCGAGAATGTGAGCCTGGCGAAACTCTCACAGTTCCCCGTGCGCCTCGCCTACGCGGTGACGATCCACAAATCGCAGGGGATGAGCATCGAGAACCTCGTATGCAATATCGACAATATCTTCGCCCCCAGCCAGTTCTATGTCGCCCTCTCCCGGGCCACGGACCCAGAGAAACTTCATCTTGAATACACAAAAGGCCCGCTTGAACACTATCTGAGGCGTATTATCCATGTCCATGAGAGGGTAAGGGACTATTACCGGGGGATCGGGTGAAGCGGCTTTTTCAGTTCGGATTTTTCACTGCGGTTGCTGCCATAGAGTACCTGGCGACGACACCGCTCCATTTCAAGGTACTGGAGAACACATGGGACAAGGCCAATCACTTCACCGCCTTTTTCGTCCTCTACGGACTCCTCAAACTGGGCTTCGGCAATCTCTCGGCGATCGCCGCTTCGGCGCTGCTGCTCCTCTACGGAGTACAGATAGAGGTGGTACAGTCCTTCCTCCCATACAGGGAGTTCTCGCTCCTTGATGTCGTCGCCGACAGCGTGGGGATATTTTTGGGATTCGTTGCGTTGAGGTATCTCATACCGAAGCAATGGGTAGACCAGATCAAATAAGGAGAAACAAATGAAATACACACTGAGCAATGAAAATATCACGATCACGGTCGATAGCCTCGGCGCAGAGCTGGTGAGCCTGCACAAAGATGGAGAAGAGTTTATGTGGAGCGGCGACTCGGCATACTGGGGGCGGGTATCGCCCGTCCTCTTCCCCATCGTCGGGGCATTGCGCGACGGGAAATATCTCTACGGTGATCAGAGCTATGTTCTACCGCAGCACGGGTTCGCCCGGGATATGGAGTTCTCGCTTGCCGAGCAGAGCGCGGATCGTCTGGTATTTGGTCTCTTCAGCGACGATGCGTCCCTGGAGGTCTACCCTTTCGAGTTCATCCTCATGATCTCCTATACCCTTGAGGGGAACAAAGTGAAGGTCGGCTACGAGGTGAGGAATATCGACGAGAAGCCGCTCTATTTCTCCATCGGCGCGCACCCTGCCTTCGCTATCGATCCCAATGGAGCGAACACCATCGAGTTCGCCGGGGATGAAAAATCAGACAGGGTTCTTCTGGATGGCCCTCTAGTTTCCAAAGAAAGCGAGCCGTGCCTGGACGGCAGGGAGCTGAAGCTCGAAAAGGGTATCTTCGACCGGGGCGCGCTGGTCTTTGACAGTGTCAATTCGCAAAGTGTCACCCTCAGAACCGGAGGCCGCTCTCTCAAAGTGGATTTCGCAGGTTTCGAGTACCTCGCTTTCTGGGCGCCCAAAGACGCCCCCTTCGTCTGTATCGAACCGTGGTTCGGGATCGCCGACAGCGTTGAGGCTACCGGAAAGCTCGAAGAGAAGCGGGGGATCAGGTCGCTCGAGGTCGATGAGAGCTTCAAGTGCGAATGGAGCGTGGAGGTCTGATGTTTTTGATCATCACCAGTGCTGCATAAAAAGTAGGGTGCTGTGCCCCACGGCACCGCAATATTACGGACATCGAAATGTTTTGATAGGATTGAATATTTTTTTGTCTCTGTATATCATGGTGTTGTCGGGGGGACAACACCCTACGCATCTCTTAACAGCACGAATCATATACCTATTCTTCCGGTTTTAGACCCACTACGATTTCCGAACTCTTGTTTCTATCATGAAAATCAAATACTTTGATGGTGACTGTATCATTTCTAAAGAGATATTTTTCTCTGGGATCACCTTTTATCCCGTCTCCGAGAGGCACGCTGGCATAGCAGTCTTTGGGCCAAAAATCCTGTCCCAGAAAGTGCTTTCTGAAGTCTGATGATCTTCCGACCCATTTGTCATGTTCATAGATGAAGTAGGGGATATCATTCCAGATAAGGAGAATATAGTTCTCTTTGACTTTATATGCTTTTGCCTTCGGATCCGATAAGGTGAGTTCTTTTGACGGTATCATTATATAAAAGTGACTGATAAAAGTAATAACAAAAAGTACAAAAACAAAAAGAAGCGAGTAGAAAACCTTTTTAATCACGGTGAACCTCTACCCAATAAAATCATTTTACCTGAACATAAACGGCGCTACCGAGACGACGATCAGCACTGCCATCGTGATATTGAATATCCTCAGGCTCCTGGCATCGGAGATGAACCGCTTGAGGAAGAGTCCGCCGAGCGTCCAGGTGTTGGAGCTGAGAAAGGTGATGATCACATAGACCAGCGCGATCACGCAGACCTGTGCGAAGAGATGCCCTGTTGCGGTGGTGAACGAGGAGGTGGCGGTGACAGCGATGATCCATGCCTTGGGGTTGACCCACTGGAAGAGGGCGGCCTGGATGAATGAGAAGGGTTTGTCCGCCGAGCGCGCCTTGCTAGAGAGATCGCCCGTGGTATTGGCGATATGCCATGCCATCCACAGCAGGTATCCCATCCCGACGAATTTCAGTACCGTGTAGGCGAGCGGAAAGAGCTCGAAGAGCGTCCCCACCCCCAGCCCCACTGCGATCACCATCAGCGGGAACCCCACCACGATCCCCGCGATATGCCCCAGTGTCTTCCGATACCCGAAAGTAAGCCCTGATGAAAGGAGCATGAGATTGTTGGGACCGGGGCTGAAGAATGTAGCCGCAGCGAACGAGAAGATGGAGAGGAGCATAGGGAGAGTATAGAGCTCTGACACGATCATCCTTTAGGGTTGTCTGGGATGATTATAGCATAAATTTAAGCTTCTGTATTATTATCTTCGTTGGTATCCTCATCGTTTTGGAGCTCTTGTTCCATCAGGTATTTTGTGGCAAATATTGCGCCGAGCGAGAGGAGGGCGACGGGTGCGACGACATACCATATCCAGGTCAGACCGGGTTTGTAGGAGGTGATGCCGATGACGGCGATGATACCGATGCTCCAGCGTATCGCCCATTTGATGAGGCTTTGTCGAATCGTATGCTCTACGGCTGTCTTGAGTTCGTTCTGTTCCTGCTGCACTAATTATCCTTGAGTTCTAATTTATCCGATGGAAGCGGGGCTGGGGCCGGTTTACCTATGTAATAGCCCTGGAGTTCGTCGATGTGAAGCTCTTCGCATATATCCATTACCTCTTTGCGATCGACGAACTCGGCGACGGTCCTGATGCCCAGTTCTTTGGCGAAATGAACGATGGTACGGACGATATTGACAGCCTGAGTGTCCGTATCGAGATTCCTGATCAGGGAACCGTCGATCTTGAGATAATCAGGTCTCAGGAGCATGATATAAGTGAAGTTGGAATACCCTACGCCGAAATCATCGATAGCGATCTTCGCGCCGGCTTTGCGTATCCTCTCGACGAATGTATCAAGCGTTGCAGAGTTGTAGAGTTCGTTGCTCTCGGTGAACTCGATGACCACCCTGCCTGTTTCGGCGAACTCGGAGAGAGCATCGATCAGGAACTCCGTCGTGAGGTCATCATAGATATCGAGCGCATCGATATTGATCGAGAACATCTCATCCCTGTTGCGGAATGTGTTCAGTGTCTGTTCGATCATCTTCTGGGATATCTGGTGGTAGAAGTGTGTCTGTTTGGCGACCTCGAGGAATGCCCCGGGGTAGATCAGCATCCCCTGGTGTTCTATACGGACGAGCGATTCGTATTTGTGGATCCTGTGGCTTTGGACTGAAGCGATCGGCTGGTAGTGGGTGACGATACGATCATCTTCGAGCGCTTCCTTGATGATCTCTATCATTTCGATATTTCGTTTGTGCTTTTGCTTCGTGTCGCTCTGCTCGGTGTAGATCGAGAAGTCGAGGAGCTTCTCTTTGGCCTCTGTGAGCGCCATGTCGGCTTTGATCAGCATATCGCTCTGCTCGAGACATATCCCCGCATAGATCGAGATAGTGATCTCGAAACCGTTCTTTGTATGGATCGGGGTGCTGTTGACCATATGGATGATCGCTATGACCTTGGCGATGATCTGTTCCTCTTCAAGGTCACCCTTGTCGACGATCAGACCGAACTCATCGCTGCCGATACGATAAAAATGGTATTTGATATCGTTGGCGTAGTCCTGGAGCATGAGGGCAAGGTTCCTGAGCACTTCATTACCGGTCTCGAACCCGAAGACGTCGTTGATCTGCTTGAATGAGCGGATATTGATAAGGACGAAGATACTGTCGTGTTCTTCGACGAGGTCCCGCATGATCGCATTGCGGTTGGGAAGGCTGGTGAGATCATCGATAAAGAGCTGGTTGAGGAGCTTGGCTTCGAGATCGATGTATCTTTTTTCTATCGTCTTCCCGAGGTCGATCACCTCGCTGCGGATATGGGTCAGCACCTCCCTCGGGGTGAAGAGATCATTCTGTTTCTGCCCGAGTATGCCGAACTCTCCGAGCTTGATGCCCCTCGTGATCCTTGAGATGGAGTTGGCCTGTGCGATCATCCTCCCCAGTCTTCGGTTGGCGATGAAGTAGATGAGCAGCGAGATGATCAGGACGATGACAAGGCTGCTTGTGAACCTCTTGCGTACAAGGTCGAAATAATAATCGAAATCATTGAGCGTGAAGATATACCCCATCGTTTTACCGTTGAAGTCGATGATGGGATAGGAGAAGAGGGTATACTCTTTCCCCTTGATCGTGATGGTGGATATGGGCTTCGTGACATTGACGTCTTTGAGGTTTGAGACGTTCATCGGGAGGGTATGCTCGGCAAAGATGTAATCGCCGGTGATCTGTTTGTCCTTCATGAACTCATCGTAGTAGTGCTTGCTCAGTGAGCTTGCAGATTCTTTGGTGTAGATCAGGAATGATTCGTCACCCGTACGGTTTTTGAGTATCTCAGGGAGCCAGTCGATCTTCTTGCCCATGGAGAGACCTCCGAGCATCTTGCCGTTCGTATCGATGATGGGATAGGTGGCACGGATACCTGCATAGGTCTTGCACATCATCAGGTGGAGACTCGGTTTGAACGAAGAAGTGACCCACTGGATATCTTTGCGTACGTCCGATACGTCCTTACCAATCGATGAGAAATTGGAGAAATTGACGAAAGAGATGGCCGGAGGCTTGAAAAAATGTATCTCGTAGACAAGCTTCTCGTGCCTGAGCCGGTTCCATATCGGGAGGACATGCTGTTTGAGTATGGAAGGATCATCCTTCTGGTAGGCTTCGATGACGGCAGGGTCAAGGGCCAGTGCTGCCGAGAGTATATTGACGTTTTGTTTATGGTCATAGGAGAGGTTGTCAAAGATGCGTTTGTTGGTCTTGTAGTGCAGCTCTTTCTCAAGGGAATAGGAAAAACGGAAATTACCCACTTCATATACAGTGAAAAAGAGCACTATGACAGTAATGATGAAAAATGAGATATCGGGTTTGACTACGGCTCGCTTCATGTTCTTCCTTTCCAAAAATATTATATACAATTATAAAATATACTTAAATATCTGATCCTTCCGTTTAGTATATCACAAATATGT
>QKDN01000070.1 GCA_003252535.1 Campylobacterota bacterium
TCCATCAACACAATTAACTTTAACGGTAACTTTATCAATCTTGCCCATAAAAAACTCCTAATATTTTTTATATATAAACTCTATAATTACTATAGAATAATAAAATCATTTTCCATATACAAAAAACTAAAAAAATCTAAAGAAAAAAGAAAAATGTAACAAAAAGTATCAAAGAAAGAAAATCTCCCGCCAAAGTGGCGGAAGGAAGTAGAGGAGATTCCCCGCTTTCGCGAGGATGACACAAGGAAGGAGTCCCTTACTTCACCATAGCCTCAAGCTCTTCAGCTGAGACCTTATCGAAGTTGAGGTACTTGTAGACGCTTGCTTTGTTTGCGTCTGTGATCTTCTTGTTGACGATCGCCATGTACTCTTCTTTGGTCGGGATCTTGCCGAGGAGCGCCGCTACTGCTGCCATCTCTGCTGAACCGAGGTAGACTTTGGTGTCTTTACCGAGTCTGTTGTCGAAGTTTCTTGTCGATGTAGAGAATACTGTGTTCCCTTTACCCGCCTGCGCCTGGTTACCCATACAGAGTGAACATCCTGGGATCTCTGTTCTCGCGCCCGCTGTACCGAATACCGCGTAGTAACCCTCTTCTGTGAGCTGTTTCTCGTCCATTTTGGTCGGTGGAACGATCCAGAGTTTCGTGTTGACCGCGCCTTCGCCTTTGAGTACTTCACCGAGAGCTCTGAAGAGACCGATGTTTGTCATACAGCTACCTACGAATACTTCCTGGATCTCTTTCGGACGGTTGTCGTCTGCGAGGATCTCTGAGAGAGTCGCTACATCATCCGGATCGTTCGGACATGCAAGGATCGGCTCGGTCACTTCAGCGAGATCGATCTCGATCACTGCTGCGTACTCAGCGTCCGCATCCGCTTCCATGAGCTCAGGATTGGCCAACCATGCTCTCATCTTGTCCGCTCTTCTCTGAAGCGTCGCAGCATCTTCGTAACCGTCTTTGATCATCTGCTCGATGAGTGCGATGTTCGAGCTAAGGTACTCCATCACCGGCTCTTTGTCGAGCTTGACAGTACATGCAGCAGCTGAACGCTCGGCAGAAGCATCAGAGAGCTCGAACGCCTGCTCACACTTCAATGTCTCAAGACCTTCGATCTCCAGAACTCTACCAGCGAAGATATTTTTCTTCCCTTTCTTCTCAACAGTTAGGAGACCCTGCTTGATAGCGTAGTATGGGATCGCGTTGACGAGGTCACGGAGCGTGATACCAGGCTGCATCTCACCCTTGAATCTCACGAGGACAGACTCAGGCATAGTAAGCGGCATCATACCCGTAACACCAGCGAACGCTACGAGACCTGAACCCGCCGGGAACGAAATACCGATAGGGAATCTTGTGTGCGAGTCGCCGCCTGTACCGACTGTGTCCGGGAGACAGAGTCTGTTGAGCCATGAGTGGATGACACCGTCACCCGGTCTGAGGATCACACCTTTTCTACTCGTCCAGAATGCCGGCAAAGTATGTTGTAGTTTGATATCCGCTGGTTTCGGATACGCAGCAGTGTGACAGAACGACTGCATCACCATATCAGCGCCGAAGCTGAGTGCAGCGAGCTCTGTGATCTCGTCTCTTGTCATAGGACCAGTAGTATCCTGGCTACCTACGGTCGTAGCGATAGGCTCGCAGTATACGCCCGGCTTGACACCTGTCATACCGCATGCTTTACCTACCATCTTCTGAGCGAGGGTGAACCCTTTGCCGTTGTCGGCAGGCTGCTCAGGTGTCATGAACGCCTCAGATGCGCCGAGACCGAGAGCTTCTCTCGCCTTCGCAGTGAGACCTTTACCGATGATGAGCGGAATACGACCGCCTGCTCTCATCTCATCAGGGAGTGTGTTGGGAGAAAGAGCGAATGTAGAGACTACCGCGCCGTTCTTCTCGATCACACCATCGAATGGTTTGACAGTGATCACATCGCCTGTCTCGAGCTCGTCTACCGGAGCCTGGATAGGGAGACATCCACTGTCCTCAGCCGTGTTGAAGAAGATAGGGGCGATGATGCTGCCGATGACCACGCCGCCTGTTCTCTTGTTGGGGATACCCGGGATATCTTCACCCATGTGCCACTGTACAGAGTTGATACCTGATTTTCTTGATGAACCAGTACCGACGACATCACCGACATATGCGAGTGTGTGACCTTTCTCTTTGAGAGAAGCCATAGTCTCAAGCGGTTTTTCCATTCTGCTGCCGAGCATAGAGTTCGCGTGAAGCGGGATATCCGCTCTGGTGAACGCTTCGGATGCAGGTGAGAGGTCGTCTGTGTTGGTCTCGCCGGGGATCTTGTAGACAGTTACGGTGATCTCTTCAGCAAGCGCAGGTTTGTTGGTGAACCACTCAGCCGCAGCCCATGACTCTACGACCTCTTTCGCTTTTGCGTTGCCTGCATCCATCATCTCTTTGACATCATTGAAAGAGTTGTAGACGAGGATCGTGTTCTTGAGCTCTTCGGCAGCAGCGTCAGCTACAGCACCGCCGAGTTTGAGTGCTTCTACGAGCGGCTGGACATTGAACCCGCCGAGCATCTTACCGAGGATCTGGCATGCTTTGACAGCATCGATAGCGTCGCAGCTGACATTGCCCTGAACGATATCGTTGAGGAAAGCCGCTTTGACATAAGCAGCATCATCCACACCCGCAGGGACTTTGTTCTCGAACATATCCATCGCATAGTCGGCTTCAGCGATAGGAGAAGCTTTGAGCAGCTCGACAAGTTCTGCTACCTGTGCAGCAGTAAGTGGTAGAGGTGGTACGCCAAGAGTTGCACGCTCAGCAGTATGTGCTTTGTATTCTTCGATTAAGGCCATAATAGGTCTCCTCTGTGATTAAATGATTTGGTAGCATTATACATACTAAAAGATTAACAAAATTAACTATGTAGCTTTTTTGGGCATAATTGTTATACAATATGTGTAGGATAGTTACAAAAAACCATACCGCATAACTGGCAGTGTGATTTTTTGATACACTTTTTGTAGAGAACTGTGTGGTTACTTCTTCTTCTTTCTGAAGAGGTGATACTGTTCGTTGCTAAGAATCTTCTCGATATAGTCATCATCGGCCCTCTTGGCAGTCATCCAGATACCTGAAGGGAGTCGCACTTCGAGCTTTTTCTTCTCACGAAGCTTGATGATCTTTTTGTGGGCGAGTATTTTCTCTACAGGCGAGAAGTCCTCATTGCACAGATCGACATCGTCACGGAAAAAGAGGGTCTGCTTCTTGAAGTTACCCCAGCCCGGTATCCCCTCGTCCGTATAAGGGACTTCATAGCCGTTCTTGAACTCCACCATGAGCGAATAGAAACTGTCCGGGAATACGTTGACGATCTTCCCTTTCCCGAAAATAAGTCCGTAGACCTTGTCGCCGATCTTTGCGTCACTGAAATATGCCATGAATACCTCCTAGAGTATCTCTCTGTTTCCTTTGTTGTTGGGAGCGCTGAGCACTCCGGTCATCTGTAGCTGCTCAATAATATTGGCCGATCTATTATACCCAATTTGGAGCTTGCGTTGCAAATAGGATATCGAAGTTTTCTGATCGGTCATAATGATCTCGAGCGCCTGGTCGTAGAGCGGATCGAGCTCCTGCCCTCCCCCGCTCTCCTCGTAGTCGTCATCGCCGCTCCCGGTGATACGCAGGTAGCTCTCGTCGTAGTCAGGGTCTCTCTGGGCTTTGAGGAACTCCACCACCTCTTCGATCTCCTCCTCGCTGTTCCACGGCGCATGGATACGCACCAGCCCCGTAGCACCAGGTGGGGTGAAGAGGCCGTCGCCGCGCCCGAGGAGACTCTCGGCGCCCATCCCGTCGAGGATCACCTTGGAGTCGATCTTCTGCCCGACCCTATAGCTGAGCCTCGAGGGGAGGTTGGCCTTGATGAGTCCCGTCACGACATCGACGCTCGGTCTCTGGGTCGCTACGATCAGGTGGATACCCGATGCCCTCGCCATCTGGGCGAGCCTGGCGATGGAGTACTCCACCTCCTTGCCCCCGTTCATCATCAGGTCGGCGAGCTCATCGATGACGATCACGATGAACGGCATATGGGGGCCGTGCTCCCTGCGCATCTTCTCGTTGAAGCTGTCGATGTTCTTGACCTTGTGCTCGCTCATGAGCTTGTACCGCCGCTCCATCTCGTTGACGAGGTTCGCCAGAGCGGAGATCGCCTTCTTGGGCTCAATGATCACCGGGGTGAGGAGGTGCGGTATATCGTTGTAGATCGAGAACTCCAGCATCTTGGGATCGATGAGAACCAGCTTGAGATGCTCCGGGTCGTTGCGGTAGAGGAGCGAGAGGAGCATCGCGTTGATCCCTACCGATTTACCGCTCCCCGTCGTCCCCGCGATGAGGAGGTGGGGAAGCTTCTTGAGATCGGTGATGAATGGCTTGCCCACAATATCTTTCCCCAGTGCCATCGTCAGCGGCGACCTGGAGTCTTTGAAGAGGTCGCTCTCGAGGATATCACGCAGGTAGATCGTCTCGAACTTCTCGTTGGGTATCTCGATCCCTACGACATCACGGCCGGGTATCGGTGCCTGGATACGGATCGTCTCGGCACTCAGCGCCATAGCGAGGTCATCCTGGAGACCGAGTATCTTGGATATCTTGACATTGGGTGCGGGCTTGAACTCGAAAGTGGTGACGACAGGCCCCGTGTAGGTGCGGATGACATCCCCTTCGATATTGAAACGGCCGAGCTTGTCAAGGAGCTCCTTGATCTTGCGGTCGATCTCCGCTTCGTTGATCCTGCGCGAAGCTTTGGGCGGCTTGGTGAGGAACTCTGTCTTCGGGAGTTTGAAGTTCTTGGGCTTCTCCTGCTCCCCCTTCTCTATCTCGCTGAGCAGTCTCGAGTTCTCCTCGAGCTCCTCGACGATCTCCACATGGTTCGCAGCGTTGAGCGCATGTGCTATCTCCGCTATGCTCTCCTCTTTTTTTGCAGGGATATCATCGAGTTCCCTGTGCAGCAGGGATTTGAAGCTGATATCGGTGAACTGCTCGGCTACAGAAACCTTTTTCTTTTCTGCTTTTGCAGGCTCCGGGATGAACTCCTCCTCAACGGTCATAAAGAGATCGAAGTCATCCCTGGGGCGCCCCTTCTTCGGTTCGTTTTTCGGTACCATGACCTCACGCGTATCGATCATGCTGTGATCGCTCATCGATGGGAGGATGAGATCGTCGAGAGAGCTTGGCTTGAGCTTGGGCATCTCCCTGGCGGTCTTGATCGGTTCGTTCCTGATCTTCGAAAGGTTGCTCTGGGGGATATCGTCTCCTGAAGGGGCGAAGGGATTGCTGAATATCTTCTCGAATATCGTTCTGATCCTCGGGAAGTTCAGTGTCTGTACAAACGCACTCACCTGCTCTATTCTGTCGCTTAACTGATCGAGAAAATCATCAAATGTATACTCATCGTCGAGGATGAGCGTCACCGAGAGCATCATGATCATCATCCAGAAGAACCACATCCCGGCTTTGCCGATATAGGGGACAAGGAACTCGTAGATATTGTGTGAGAGAAGCCCGCAGTGGGGCATGTCGAAAACCAGTGCCGGGAATACCGCAATGGAGAGCAGCAGCAGCAGCCAGCCCGCGTAGAAATCCACCCTTTTGACAAGCGTGGGATTGTTATAGAGGCTGTAGAGCGGGTAGAAGAGCAGGATGATATTGATGTACGCCATGTAGCCGAAAAGCTCCAGGTTCGTACCCCCTACGATCGTTCCGATCTTCCCGGCAAGCCTGGTGCCGAAAAAGATGGTCGAAAAGGCAAAATAAATGAGAATAATCGTGGTAATGATAATGGCCACTCTCAATGAAACTCCTCAAAAACTGGATAGTATTTTATAATATTAAAATTAGGATATTATAACAGATTTTACTAAGGAGGCTATAAAATATGTCAGGTTATCATATCTTCAATACCCAAAGAGCATCTCTGAAAACCGTTCCAAAGAAATAATAGCCATATTGCAATCACGGAGACGATATGAAAAGCCTCACACTCTTTCTGCTTTTTTCACTACAGCTGCTTTACGCAAAGGAATCGGCTGAATACAGCTCCTATTACACCTTCATGGCAGGCAGCTACAGGCTTATCGGTCAGGACCTCGAGAGCAACGCCACCTATTCCGGGAGTGTCCGGATGGAAAACAGGGAGGATCATCTCGATGTCATCAGGACGGTCGGCGATACGACAATGAGAGGAGTTGCCAGGATCGTCAGGACACTCGACGAATCGCCGAAAGTGCTGGTCGTTACCTTTAAAGAAACCGGGGACAAGGCCTACTATATCTGGCATACGGAGTTCGATAACTACGCCCGTATCTCCGGCACCCTCGAGAGGGATGATACACCCGCAGCCATCGAGGCGCTCTTCGCCATCAGATAGTCTCTAGCTCCTTCGGGGGAGGAGCTTGACCCACTCCTGCGCGCTGAGGCTCATACCGGAGGGATTGACCGCCTGCATGCAATCCTGCGTGATATTGTCACGGTTCGTCAGTGTCCCTCCGTACTCGCTGAACATCGCCAGCGGGAAGATCAGATCGGCATTGGTGCTCTGGTGGGTCTGAAACTCTATGAACTCTCCCGCGGCTATCATATGGGGCGTGGGGTGGTTGAAGTTGATGAGGACATCGATATCGTAACCCCCGGAAACCTCCCTGTTGATCCCCATATTCTCCACCCCTCTGGCATTGGCCGCACGCATGGAGCTGCGGAGCCAGTCATCTCCGAAACTCTCGTCACGGTAGCTTTCCAGCGGGACGAAGAGCAGCGCCCCTATCTCCTTGGCATACCATTTGATCGCCCTGAGGTCTTCGTTGTAGAGGTTGGCGTCGGCAAGTATCATGATCCTCTTCTGCGAGCCGATCATCTGCTCGAAAGCCTCGAGTGCCTCTTCACGCCCTATGCTCTGCCCCTCCCTGATAATCTGGAGCTGTCGGTTCTCGTTGTGTTCACGGTAGCTGAGCCTCCCCGCATCGCAGATGAAGTGGCCGTTGATCCGTTCGTTCTTCCGGGGTCTGAAACGGTAGATCGTCTCCGTGCCGTTCTTGGGGCGGTCGTGGTCTATCGTGATATTGCACCCCCTGTCGCAGCCGTGGCACACCGAGGGGGCGGAACCGAGGAACCACACCCGTCGGGCAAACCTGAAATCCCTGCTGGTCAGCGCCCCCACAGGACAGAGGTCGATGATGTTCATCGCATAGGGGTTGTCGAGCGTTTTGCCGGGCATCGTGCTCACATGCGCCTCGTCTCCCCTCCCGATGATCCCCAGTTCATTGGTCTTCGTGATATTGCTCGTGAACCTCGTACACCTTGCGCACAGTACGCAGCGCTCCTGGTCGAGCATCACATTGGAGCCCAGGTCGGTATGCTTGGCATGGTGGATCTTCTGGTAGTTCTCGAACGAAGAGTCGTAGAGTCCGTACTCCATATAGTAGTCCTGCAGCCTGCACTCTCCCGCCTGGTCGCAGGTGGGGCAGTCGATGGGGTGGTTGATGAGCTCAAGCTCGAGTATCCTCTGCACCGTGGTCCGTATCTCCGGGTCCTTCAGTGAGACCTCCATCCCGTCACACACGAAGGTATCGCAGGCTATCTGCGGCCTCTTGGCCCCCTGCAGCTTCACCATACACATGCGGCAGTTGCCATCAGGCCCCAGCGCCTCGTGATAGCAGAAGTGGGGGATATCGACCCCGTTCGCCAGAAGCACTTCGATCAGGAGCGCCCCGTCATCGGCCTCTATCACCCTGCCGTCAACCGTGATCTTTACCTTGCTCATGGGCGCAACCTCTCTGTGAACTCGTCTCTGAACTTGTCTATGATCGAGAGTATCACCCCCGATACGGCTGGTGCGAAGACGCATATTGTCTTGCCGTTCATCGTATCGGCCAGCTCCAGAAGCTTGTCAAGATCTTTCATCGTGGCCTCTCCCCGAAGCATCCGCGAGGCTATCTGGTCGCTCCAGCTCGTCCCCTCGCGGCAGGGGGTACACTGCCCGCATGACTCGTGGCGGTAGAATCCCAGAATGTTCTTGAGCACACCGTGCATATCCGCCTCACTGCTGAGGACGATCATCCCTCCGGTCCCAAGTGACGAACCCAACGTCCGCAGCGACTCATAGTCAAGCGTCGCCCGGGCTGCCTCCTCAGCGGTGAGAATAGGCGTGGAGATACCTCCGGGGATGACGCCCTTGAGCTTTTTCTTCCCTTTCACCCCGCCGCCGAAACGCTCGATATACTCCATCATCGACACCCCGAACTCCGCCTCGTAGATACCGGGCCTCTCGATGTGGCCGCTCAGACTGAAGAGGAGCGTCCCGGGGCTCTGTGCGGTACCGAACTGCCTGTAGCATCTGGCACCGTTCATCACGATATAGGGGACGCTGGCTATCGTCTCGACATTGTTCACCAGTGCAGGAGCGCCGAAATACCACTCCGGTTCTTTCCCCTTGGGTTTGAGCCTGGGGTGTCCCCTTTTCCCTTCGAGCGATTCGAGGAGTGCCGATTTCTCACCGCAGATATAGGCACCGCCGCCCCTGTGGATAGTGATATCGAGGTCGAACCCGCTCCCTGCGATGTCTCTCCCCAGGAATCCCGCTTCGTAAGCTTCGTCGACAGCCCTCCGGAGTATGAGCTCGAAGCTTTTGTACTCTCCCCTGATATAGATATAGGCGTGGTTCGCTCCGATCGCATAGGAGGTGAGGATCATCCCCTCGATCAGGAGGTGCGGGTCCCTCGTGATGATCTCCCTGTCCTTGAAGGTCCCCGGTTCCGATTCGTCGCAGTTGACTACCAGGTAGGATGGAGTGTCACTGTTTCGCGGCATAAGCTTCCACTTCTCTCCAGCGGGAGCACCCCCGCCCCCTTTGCCCCTCAGACCGCTCTCGTCGACTGCCCTGACGATCTGCTCGGGGGGTCTTTTGAGATGGATGGGGAGCGAATCATACGCGCCGCGCATCAGCACCGTCGAGAGCCTGTGGCTGTTGGCCAGTCCGAAGCGGCTGCTGACTATCCTCACATCCCTGATCATGGAAGGTTCTCCAGTATGGTATCGAGCTTCAAGGTGTTCAGCTCCTCGTAGTAGATATCGTTGATCTGCATCGCCGGTGCAGTACCGCATGAACCGAGACACTCTACCCGCTCGATCGTGAACCGTCCGTCAGCAGTGGTCTCGCCGGCCTTGATCCCCAGTTTCTCCCTGAGGTGACGGTAGAGCATAGCCTGGCCGCATAAAGTGCACGAGAGCGATCTGCATATCTTGATATGATATTTCCCGGCAGGCTCGAATCTGAGCATGGTATAGAACGAAGCACTTTTGTAGATATCCATCGGCGACCAGGTCGTGATCTCTGCGATGGCGTCGAAAGCTTCACCAGGTATGTATCCCTCCTGCTCCTGTACCAGCCACAACAGCGGCAGGGTAAGGGCTTTGGGACTGGGATAGCGTGATCTCAGCTTCTCTATCTTCCCGAGATTCTCCGGGCTGAATGCAAAACTCATCGGTCCATCTCCCCTGCTATGATATTGAGACTCCCCAGTGTGAGGATAGCATCAGCCACCTGGTACCCCTCGATGATCTTCGGATAGGCTGCCATATGGACGAAACTCGGTGCTCTCACCTTGACCTTGTATGGGATCGGGCCTCCGTCACTGACGATGTAGAATCCCAGCTCGCCATTGGCCGCTTCGAGCGCACCGTAGTATTCCCCGGCAGGTACCCTGAGCCCCTCGAAGACGAGCTTGAACTGATTCATCATCCCCTCGATAGAGTTGTAGACTCTCTCTTTGGGCGGGAGGAAGATCGAATGGTCTTTGATGCTGATATCCCCTGTAGGGATCGTGCCGGCTGCCTGACGGATGATCTTGATGCTCTGGAATATCTCTTCGAAGCGCACCATGATCCTGTCGTAGGTATCCCCCACGCTTCCTGTCACGACATCGAACTCGAAAGTATCGTAGTAGTAATAGGGGCTGATGCTCCTCATATCGTACGCCACGCCGCTGGCACGCAGGTTCGGCCCTGTGAAGCCGAAGCTCAGAGCCTGTTGTGCGCTCACAGGGGAGATATCCTGAAGACGGTCCTGGAATATCCTGTTCTTCTCCACCATCTGCAACGACTGGATCGTCCCTGCTTCCACCTTCTTCAGTATATCCTCCAGGTCGCTCTCCCACCCTTCGTAGAAGTCGTGGCTCATACCGCCTATCCTCATATAGCTGTTGGTGAGTCTCGCTCCCGTCAGGCGGCTGAGGAAATCATAGGCATCGTTGCGGGGATTGAAAAGATACCAGTAGTTGGTCTGTCCACCCATATCGAGCAGCCCCGCCGCGAGGCATACCAGGTGGTCTATGATGCGTGAGAGCTCCATGAGTATCACACGGATAAAGATACCGCGATCAGGCAGTGTGATCCCAAGCATCTCCTCTACACTTTTGGCAAAGGCTACATTGTTGATCAGTGCCGAGCAGTAGTTGAGCCTGTCGGTGTAGGGGATGATCTGGTTGTAGGGGTGATTCTCGCAGCTCTTTTCAAATCCCCTGTGGAGGTACCCTATCTCGCTCACCCCCGCCACTATCCTTTCACCTTCAAGAGCGGCAAGGGTACGGATGGTACCGTGGCTGGCGGGATGGGACGGACCGAGGTTCAGCAGCATGAGATTGTCCCTGTCGGCACTGTACTCCCTGGAAGTCAGCAGAGGCTCCATCTCGTCGAGCAGGTCCTGGGTCCGTGTACAGAACTGCGCATCAGTGATCGTGTAGTCCTTGCGGAGGGGATGACCGGCAAACTCCATATGGTTGAGCACTCGTTTGAGATTGGGATGACCGACGAATGTAACTCCGTACTGGTCCCAAACCTCCCGTTCGAGCCAGTCAGCCGTAGCATAGTAGTCACAAAGCGTATCGACACCACTCTCTATATTGGCATTGAGTCCAATGATCATGATCCGCTCGAAATCACTGCTGCGAAAAACGTAACGGAGTTCATACCTGCTCTCACACTTATGAGATTTTGCCAGATTGTCTATTGCGGTAATATCCAGCAGCAGAACATAATCGAGCTCGTCCCTGATACAGACAGCCGCATCGTGCAGGTCGCTCGCTTCGATCATCACGATCTCTTGCCCGCTCAAAGCTTCTGTTACCTTCGCTGTAGGGAACTTCCCGGTAATTATTTCGATATCGTTCATACCGTCCCCTATGCTATTCTGCCATTGAACGATTCGTTACGCACTTGGCCGGAAGGTTCGTCATGGAGTTGTTTCTGTATCTCTACTATAGCATCGAGTATCGCTTCGGGACGCGGTGGACATCCCGCGATATAAACATCGACCGGTATGATCTCGTCGATCCCCTGCAATGTCGTATAGTTGTCGTAGAATCCCCCCGATGAGGCACAGGCACCTACGGCAACGACCCACTTTGGCTCCGGCATCTGATCATATATCTGTTTGAGCACCGGTGCCTGCTTGTAGCTCACCGTACCTGCTACGATCAGCAGGTCGGCATGTCGTGGTGAGAATCGCAATACCTCGGCTCCGAATCTGGATATATCGTATCGACTGGCAGCCGTCGCCATGAACTCGATTGCACAGCATGCTGTACCGAAAACAAAAGGCCAGAGCGAAGCTTCCCTACCCCATGCTACGACGCTCTCGATCCTGGTCGTAATGATGCTTTCTCCCAAAAGGTTGCGTCCTATATCCATCGGAGTATCCTTGATCTGTAAATATGGACAAGTCCACCTACAAGAAGTCCGAGAAAAAGGAACATCTCAAGAATTCCTCCCCATCCCAGCTCCCTCAGGTTGAGTGCCCATGGGAAAAGAAAGAGCACTTCGACATCAAAGATCAGGAATACGATACCGACAAGAAAATAACGGACATCGAAAGCGTTTTCGACATTGCCAAGCATATTTCTGATACCGCTCTCATAGGGTTCATTCTTACGAGGGTTGTCGCTCTGGGCTCCAAGGTGCCGGGTCAGTGAAAAAAGTGTCAGCAGTATCACAAGAAGCGCCAATATCATTGACGAGGCCATTATCACAGAGTCGCTCATTCAATTCATCCCAATTCATCGCTGATTTAATAGGCTTATCATAACATAATAATTTAATAATAAAGTTGCATGGGGGGGGTTATACATATAATTTATGTGGTGTCAGTAAGAGAAAATTGTCCGGTTGTCTCTCCACGATGCGGAGAGACATTATCTCATATAGGGTTTGAGCACTTCCGGAATCTCTATGATACCATCGACATTCTGATAATTCTCCATGATCGCTATCAATGTTCTCCCTACTGCAAGTGCCGAGCCATTGAGCGTGTGTACAAGTCTGTTCTTCTTATCCTCTTTGAACCTGATCTTGGCTCGTCTCGCCTGGAAATCACGCGTATTGGAGATAGAGCTGATCTCTCTGTACTGATTCTGCCCCGGCAACCATACCTCAAGGTCGATCGTCGTAGCAGCAGAGAATCCGAGATCGCCATCGCAAAGTCTCACGACCCTGTGCGGCAATCCAAGGGCCGTTAGGATATCTGAAGCGTTCTCCACCATCATATCGAACACTTCATCGCTCTTGTCCGGATGTGCTATAGCGACCATCTCTACCTTGTCGAACTGATGCTGCCTGATCATACCACGCGTATCTCGTCCGGCACTCCCAGCTTCTTTTCGGAAGCATGGGGTATACCCTGTCATCAGGACAGGCAGATCACTCTCTGAGAGTATCTCATCATGATAGAGATTGGTCAATGGTACTTCAGCAGTGGGGATCAGGTAGAGATTCTCATCCTCTATCTTGAAAAGATCATCGCCAAACTTCGGCAACTGGCCTGTCCCCTGGAGCATCGCTTCATTATTGATGAACGGTACGCAGAGCTCTTCGAAGCCTCTTTTTGCATTTTGGTCGAGGAAGAAATTGATCAATGCCCTTTCAAGTCTTGCTGCCTGACCCTTTAGTACGGAAAATCTGCTCTTGGCAAGCTTGACTCCACGCTCGAAATCTATCCATCCGTTCATCTCGGCAAGTTCCCAATGCTCTTTTGGAATGAAATCGAATCTTCTGGGCTCAAGGACACGCCTGAGTTCTATGTTGTCATGCTCATCTTCACCGTGCGGTACATCGTCGTCCGGAAGGTTGGGAATACTGAGAGCTATGGTATAGAGTGCATCTTCTGCACTCCGAGATTCCTCCTGGTATCCTGCGATAAGCTCTTTATTCGCATCGACTTTTGACTTAAGCTCGGCAACGTCTTTACCCTCTTTTTTGTATTGACCAAAGAGCTTAGACATCTGGTTTTGATCTGCCTGGGCTGCTTCGAGCTTGGCATTGATAGCTTTGAGCGATGCGAATTCCTCGCCCAGCCTCTCAATCACTGCACTGTCAACTCCTTTTTTCTGGAGTTTTTGACTTACCAAATCAAAATTGTTCTGTAAAAACTTGAGATCTATCATAATGGTTACCTTCGAGAAATATGAGCGAATTATAGTAAAAAAGTTTAAAAGAGTTGGTTAAATGAAGGTTATCAAAAGAGCTGAAGCTCTTTTGATTTAGAAGGTTGAGTCTGCTTCTGAGCTGACCATGATATTATCAATATTGAAAGTACATGTAGTATTCACATCTGGATTAGTGATCCTGACAGAAAGGAATGCATCACCTGATTTTCCAGGGAAATTCAGTACATCTCTTTCGTCACATTCCCTTGCATCTCTTATACGATATGATGATGTAGTACTGACCCATTCAATATTACTTGAATTTATATCATTTCCAATATTTGTAATATTACAAGTAGAGTCAGCTGTTTTCTGCCAGTAGAAATGACCATTTTTGTAATTATCGTTCACTTCTGAATGCCAAATATTGAAAGTAACAGTTGCTGTCTCACCTCCAGCCAATGTGTACCCACCATCAGGGACATGTCTCAAACCTGCTCCCCTAAGAGTGTGTCGTTTTGCTTCCCCGATTCTTGTTTCAAATCCAGGTGCCGGCGTAGGCTGGAAACCATTCATATTTACCCATAGCATTATATCTTTACCTGTGAGGTGTATATCATACTCAAACTCTACTATAGCAGTTCCCTCACTATCCATGATATAGTTGTCTGCACTTGCTGAACCTACATACTGTGTCCCATCTGCAAGACATAGGTCCTGTCTATGGTTATGACCAACAGCAAAATAGAGATTATTTACAGTTTCAGGATTCGTATATTTGTCATTGAGTATCAATGATGTATCAGAGTCTTTTGTGATATCCCATTTCCCCTGTGATGCATATACATAGCCCTCTCCAAACAATACCAGTTTATCAACATTGAAATTAACATACTTGAATGTAGGTACATATGGACTAGGAAGTGTCATAAACACCATATTTGATCCATTGTCATACAGCATTGTATTGGTATTATCAAATTTACCATACCATAATCTCGGTGAAGTACTAGTTCTTATACCTGTCGCCGAACTACCGTCTACCGCATACTCAACGATGCCACCAACTGCAACACTTGGACTTGTATTGACTTTATTGTTATACGCGTCAACAGCTGTCACTGCAAATTTGTCTATATATTTTCCTTTATTTGCATCGTATGAACTCGATATATATGAAATACTCATTGCAGATGCAGGACCGGAATTAACTACTATATAGACTGTTTTCGTAATAGTTTTAGCCGTACCATCATTAAAGTTGACTGTCACCTGGATAGGTAGCAGACCGGATTTGCTCAAACTTTGTATATTAAATCCTGCTGGATTTTGTATACTGAGATTTAAGAACGATGTAACAGTATTATCATTAAGCAACTGACCAACTATATCATTATCACTTTGAATACTAATGGATACTATTTTGCTTTCATCCACTAATTGTCCCTGATCGTTATACAATGCCAGCTGAAGTGTTTTCACCGAATTCAGGTTCATTGTAAAGTTTGAATCATCGGTTGGAACTACTTCAAGTGTATAACTAACTGGTATATATGAACCTGGGTCGTAGATCATCACAGCTGCTTTCTTTTCCGCATAATTGTCCACATGATAGAAATAGAAAGTACTGTTAAGATCGCCATTATTTATTCTATCCTGAAGATCACTCGGTCCAGTGTATACAAATGTAGCTATTCCATTTACTATTGGTACTTCATATGCATCGAACCTGCCGACATCAATTCCATCTAGGATTTTTGCCGGTAATTCAACTTTCACAGTACCTGTAGAATAAGGAGCTGTATTAGCGTCATAGACCTCTATTTTCAGTTCAATCTTTTGATTATTTGTCGTTAGATTGTTTTCTCTATTAGTTAAAGGTACAACCACCTGAGGTAATGGTTTTTGCTTTTGTGTAATGTTTATGTCCACTGTAGCACTCGCCACTACAAAGCCATCCTGCATATAGATCAATTCCAACGGCTGAATTCCCTCAAGTAGTGGATCAGCTGCTATATAAGTAAACCTGGCATATCCATCTGCACCGGTAGAAACGCTTGCTTGTGATATGATCCCATATTGAACAGGAATAGTTTTTGCTATAACAGTTTCACCTACTACAGATACATTATTTTCGTCAACCAACTGTACTGCAATTTCCTGTATTTCCCCACCATAACTGATATTCACAGGAGTTGTTGCATTGATCAGACGTAAAGACGATTGTGGTACAGTGACATAGTTAAAATCGATCGTAACAGTCTTTCTGTCAACCTCTTTATCGTCTGTATCTTTAAGTATTAAGTCAATTGTAATACTTGTAGGTGAGATAGTATCCACATTACTCGGTGCACGATAACTGAACGTAGCTTTACCAGCCGTATTGCTTGTAGCTGTAGAGGATGTCAACGAACCATACAATGGATTTTGTATCTCTACAGTATATCCTGATAATCCAACATTATTGGAGTCTACGACATATACGCTGATCTCCTCAACCTGATTGTTCGATGTTATATTTACTTCAGCAGTTTCACCATTCAGACTGATTGCACCGGATGCTACTGGAGCTTCACTTACTCGGATCGTTATATATTCACTCACTCTTTGCATTGTACTTACATCGTCATAGTAGAGTTCGAGTGTTGTATTCCCATCTGTAAGGACATCAGCCGACATATAAGCAAAAGTTGCATACCCACTGCTATCTGTAGTTACTGATGTATTCATGATATAACCAAATTCAGATGGAATAGCTTTGGCGTGAATTACAGCTCCTGTTACAGTAGTGTTATCATCTGTTACCAACTGTACCTTAATTTCTTTCAGTTCACTACTAAAGTTAACATCTACAGGTGTCGTAGCATTAATCAAATCATATGAAGATGTTCCTGTAGACGAAGAAATATTGATATCTACAGGTTTAATGATCAATACACCATCATCAGTAACAAAGCGTACATAGACAGTTGTTCCAGTACCTTCTACAGGTATAAGATCATCTGGTCCCTGATAGGTGAAAGTAGCTCTACCAGCGGCATCTGTAGTGGCTGATACTGAAGTAATGCTACCATAACCTTGATCAATATTGGTAATTGTGACTGTTTTTCCAGGCTGTCCTACATTTGTTGTTTTATCTATAACAACAAGTTGAATACTTTCGATCTGGCCAGCGCTGTTAACAATAATTGGTGTTGTCACATTCACAATATCATACGAAGAAGTAGAGTTTGCATCTTCAAAAACATTTATCTGCACAATTACATTTGCTCTTGCTCCATATGAATCCTCATGATAGAACTCCAATGGTATTGTTCCATTAGTAAGTCCATCAGCTGCTCTATATGTAAATATAGCATAACCGCTTGCATCAGTTACCACTGCAGCTTCTTCAATATATCCATATGACGGTGGCAATGCACTGGCATGTACAGTCTCACCACTCACTATATCATGACCATTATTAGTTGTGAGCAATACTTTAATCTGCTTACTTTCATTTGAGTAATTAATGTCTAAATGATCAACATCAGTACTGAGGTTATAATCTGATACAGCTTGTGTACTGTTGATTTCTATAGTCACAGGAGCAGTGATCAAGTTCCCATCATCGGTTACGAAACGTACCAATGTTATAGTACTTGTACCATCCACTGTACTGAGATCACTTGGAGCCTGGTATGAGAATACTGCTTTACCTGCAGCATTTGTCGTTGTAGAAGTATAGCTTACTTCACCGTATCCATTTGTGATCGCCTGGATAGAAACAGTCTTACCTGCTTGCCCTTCTTTCGTAACATTATCTATTACAAATGCTTCTATAGCTTCAACCTGGTTAGCTGTCGTTACTGTAATTATCGGATTTACCACAGTAAGGTTATAATCGGTTGTCGTTCCAGCTGCCTGTGACACCACGATATCCACGATCGTATTGATCCTTGTCCCGTTATCATCATAATAGAGCTCTAGTGGCTGTGTACCGTTTGTGAGACTGTTTGCAGCCACATAGGTGAACGTAGCGTATCCGCTCGCGTCTGTTACAGCTGTTGCACTTACAAGCGATCCGTATGCTGCCGGGATCGCTTTTGCTACGATCGTCTGTCCTGCATACGATGTATTTGTATCATCGACCAATTGTACTTTGATCGTCTTCTTCTCATTCGAGTAGTTCACATCTACAGGTGTAGTCGCATTGATAAGGCTGTACTGCGATGCCGTAGCACTTACATTGATATCAATCGTTACAATATCTGTAATTGTTGTACCATCATCTGTTACATAGGTCAGTACAGCTGTTGTATTCTTATCAAGTACCGGTGTGAGATCAGCCGGCGCTTTATAGCTGAACGTCGCTTTACCTGCCGCATCTGTCGTAGCCGTAGAGGTAGTGAACGATCCGAAGCTTGAATCTATCGTAGATATTGTTACTGTCTGCCCCGGTTGTCCGATAAGGGTCGAACTCTCTACGATATAGAGCTCTACATTTTCTACCTGGTTAGGTGTAGTCACCACCACAGGTGTTGTAATATTCATAAACTTATAGGTTGAGGTCGCCCCTGCCGCCTGAGACACTCTGATCTCTACGATTGTATTGACCCTTGCTCCAGTTTCTGGATCATTATAGTACAGCTCCAGAGACTGATTACCATCTGTAAGTACATTGGCAGCTTTATAGGTAAATGTAGCGTACCCGCTGCTATCTGTTGTTACCGATACATTCTCTATATATCCGAATGCCGCAGGGATAGAACTCGCATTAATGGTAGCTCCTGTTACAGGGTCTTGTGCTGTACCTTTTACCAATTGTACTTTGATCGTCTTGACCTCATTGGAGTAGTTAACATCTATCGGTGTTGTCGCATTTGTAAGGTTGTACTCAGAGATAGATTTCGTACTGTTGATTTCTATAGTCACAGGAGCAGTGATCAAGTTCCCATCATCGGTTACGAAACGTACCAATGTTATAGTACTTGTTCCATCAACTGTACTGAGATCACTTGGAGCCTGGTAGCTGAATACCGCTTTACCTGCAGCATTTGTCGTTGTAGAAGTATAGCTTACTTCACCGTATCCATTTGTGATCGCCTGGATAGAAACAGTCTTACCTGCTTGCCCTTCTTTCGTAACATTATCTATT
>QKDN01000002.1 GCA_003252535.1 Campylobacterota bacterium
AATGAATTTAGTTTGACTGAAAAAGAAAAAAATGAATTTATATCTTTTTTGTATTTATTAAGTGAAATAATAGATAGGGGAGAAGATCAAAATATTTATTTTGCTTTTGACTGAATTATCGCTCTCTCTACGACTTGAGTGTGAAATTATATACGGGAACCAAGCAGTCAAGTCCATATGCATTGCGCAACGCAGTTACGCAACGAGAGGAAATCAAATAAATGAGTTATTTAGATAAGTTTTGATATTTTATTCCATTAAATTGATACAGGTAAACTATTATGGATATTGAGCAAACAATTATAGAACTAGCACAAAAGTACGCTGATAATTTAAAACTTCAAATAGATATTCGGATGGAAGAGATGGAAGGTGACGATAAGTCGCATTATCTCATTTATCAAGTCCTTGGCATTACTGACGAAGAGGGTCGTTTGATCGATTTGTATCAAAACAAAGGGAGGTTTTTATACAAGTATGCAGGCTCATTTTTGGAAGAAGCTACAAAATTATGTTTCCTGTATAGCTTTCCCAAATCTGCCGCTATCAAAATTCCGAACACACTGGGACAAAGACCAAAAACATTCGAAATAGATTGTCTGGAGGGGAATAATGCTATTGAGATCAAGTGGAGAGATGCCACGACCGACGGCGACCATATCACAAAAGAACATACCAGAATCCAGGTCATTCATCAAGCAGGCTATATCCCAATAAGAGTAATGTTTTATTATCCCAATCGTACACAGGCAATCAAAATACAAAATACACTTGAAACTCTCTATAAAGGTATCGGAGGCGAATACTACAGCGGTGAGAGAGCATGGGAATATGTAAAACAAAGAACGGGTGTAGACTTGAAAAATATTTTGGAAAAAATTGCCGGTAATAATTTCAGTGGGTAAAAGAATGGAGAGGGTTATACAGGGTGATTGTCTGGATGTTTTGAAGGACTTTGAAGACGATAATATAGATTTGATCTACTTAGACCCACCGTTTTTTACCAACAAGGTTCAAAAACTTACGACAAGAGACGGCAACAAAGAGTTTTCCTACAGCGATATCTGGAAAAGCGATGAGGAATATGCAAAATTTTTGTACTATAGATTGGTACAGTTAAGAAGGGTTTTAAAGGAGACGGGGAGTATTTTTGTCCATTGCGATAAAAACTCAACTCATATTGTCAAAGCGTTACTTGATGATGTTTTCGGTTTCAGGCAGTTTCAGTCAGAAATCATCTGGTATTACAAGAGATGGTCCAATTCAAAAAAAGGACTTTTGCCCTCGCACCAAACGATCTATTTTTATTCAAAATCATCGGATTTTGTCTTCAATACTCTCTATAATGACTACTCGATGACGACAAATATAGATCAAATATTACAAAAAAGAACAAGAGACAAAAACGGCAAGACCGTCTATGCAAAAGATGAAAACGGGCAAATAATTAGTAGTGATATCAAAAAAGGAGTACCGCTTAACGATGTGTGGGAGATCCCCTATCTCAATCCAAAGGCAAAGGAGAGAGTTGGATATCCGACTCAAAAACCTGTTTTGTTGTTGGAGCGAATCATTGAAATCGCATCTAATGAAGGTGATATTGTCCTCGATCCTTTTTGTGGAAGCGGTACGACACTCGTAGCGGGAAAGCTGAAAAACAGAGGAGTGATCGGTATCGATATATCGCAAGATGCCGTTGAGCTTAGTGAAAAAAGGCTCAGAAATCCGATCAAAAGCGAATCAAATCTGCTCAAAAACGGTAAAGAGACATACAATACCGTCGATGTCCTGGTAGAAAAAATTTTGCATGATATCGACTATATACCCGTGCAGAGAAATAGTGGGATAGATGCTATACTCAAAGAGAAATATCAAGATAGTCCAATACTTATCCGTATACAAAAGGAGCATGAGACACTCGAAGAGGCGATCAGGCAGCTCAGTAAAGCAGTAGATATAAAAAACTCTAAAAAGTCATTTTTGATAAGAACCAATGATATCAAATCGCTCTTTGAATATGATGTGTATAGCAATAGAATCGAGATAATCAAGTCTACTGCTTACGGTCTCAAAGAGATTTTAAATCAGGTGAAATAGCATTAGATTATATGATTAGCAAATATTTTTCTGCTTTTTATAGCTGTTTTTCTTATTTCATTGGCATTGGGCTGAAGCCGCCGAATCCAAAATATCTGTGCTGATCTTTTCCACTCATCCCAAAGCTTCCGGCCTTTCCATCGCTCCTCTTTGCCCCATGATATTCTTTGGATATAATGGAGTGCGAAAGCACAGTCCAAAGGAGTAGTATGTCGATCAATACCGTTGTGCTGATCATCCTGATAGTATTTCTTGTCTATTATCTCTATCGTGTGGAGCAGAAAAGCAGGCAGCGAACCCAGTTGCAGTTCATCGCCGGGTATAAGTTCCCGCAGAGGGTCAGAGAGAGCGTACTCAAAAAATATCCCCATCTCAAAGAGAGCGATGTCGACCTGGTGATCCAGGGGCTGCGGGATTTTTTCCATATCTCCAACCAGGCCAAAGGGGAGATGGTCTCCATGCCCTCGCAGGTGGTCGATGTGGCATGGCACGAATTCATCCTCTTCACCAGAGCCTATCAGAAGTTCTCCCGGAAAGCTTTCGGGAAATTCTTCCACCACCACCCGGTCGAAGCGATGAGGAGCCAAACCGAGGCGCAGGAGGGTATCAAACGGGCATGGAAACTCTCATGTGAAAAGGAAGATATCCACATCGAAAGACCGGACAGGCTGCCGCTGCTCTTTGCCCTGGATAATCAGTTGGATATCGAAGACGGCTTTCGGTATGCGCTCAATTGCCGAGCCTATGACTCTTCCGCTTCCTCGTCATTCTGCGCCAGCGATATAGCGTGCAGCGGCTCATCGAGCTGCGCAGGAGACTCACTGGGAGGTAATAGCAGCTGCTCCGGCTCAAGTTGCAGCGGAGGCGGATGTGGCGGCGGGTGCGGCGGAGCATAATGAGGTTTCGAAACAAGGGTATGTTCGCTGCCAAAATGCTGCAAACAGAGAAGGGTGAGATCAAAGCATGATAGATCGAAATTTCGTCGTATGTAAAGTATGCGGCACATACTATACCGCAAACATGGCCCGGTGTCCGAAGTGCAAGACCACGCACACCGGAGAGACAACCGATACAGGTCCGATCAATAGAGTCTATATGGGTATCCTGCTGGTCATAGCGATCTTCCTGATAGCATTGTATCACCACCCACTTTTTCAGGAGATAATCCATGTATCGCACTACAGAGTGGCGAATCATCCGAAGATCGGTCAAAAGGTCTCGTTTGCGCAGCCGATAGTGTATATCGTCAGGGAAACACCGTCTATCGTACCGATCGTGGAGGAGATAGGCAGGGAGATAGAGAGGCTTCATCCAAAACGCGATGACGAGACGGTCAACGGCTACATTCCGGTCAAAACAGTTTTCACTGTCGTTGATGTATACTACTATAAGAATGCATTCAACCCACCCGCTTACTATTACATTCTCAGCGATGGAGGAGAGCTCTATATACTTTCTGAGGATTCATTGGAATATCTGCAAAAGCCTGTTAATGAAGGGGTTTCTGCGTACAATACATAACAGATATCTCAAGGGCACCTCTAAAAACCCATTCAAAATACAAATGTTCCTGCGCCATGCAAACGAAAGCAACCCGTCACCCCTTCGCCGACGGCGGATGGGGCATCTTCATATAGAGACCACCACGGCGCAGTTCGTCGAGCATCTGGGCAAGGCGTTTTTGTCTGGTGGGTTCGGTTTTGGCGTTCTGTATCCATCCGAGATAGTCGTTGCGCTGGTATCCTGGTCTGTTGCGATACTCATCCATGAGCCCGTCGCGGATGAGTGCATCCCTGACGAACTCCTCCATCTCGTTTCGGGGTTTTGGAGCAGGTTTGGGCCTGGACGAGGCGGCGGTCAGGAGGGTGTGTACCCGGTCGGCGAGGATGTCGGCGATCACCTCTTCGGGGAAAGGTTTGTCATAGGGGAGGCGGAGCGTCGTACCGCTGATCGTGTAGCCTGTGAGCCGCGCTTCGTACCTCAGGAGGATATCGTGGTCGGTGGTGACGAAGCTGATGTGACTGGCTGCCGGGGAGTAGGTGACGATGGGGCGTTTGATATGGGGATACATGAAGGTCGGCAGGTTGTAGTATATGGTCTCTTCGACCTCTTCGGGGAGGTGCGAGGCGATGAGCCCGTGGAGCTCCCTCATCCGCTCGTATACCAACCCATCATAGTTCTCAAGCCAGGCGCTGATCTGTGCCGTCATGTCTGCTCCTTCCGCTTATTCCTCTCCTACTCTATCCCCGAAAGGTCCGCGAGGTTGATCTGGTCGGCGACACATTCGCCTGCGTAGATCGATGCGAGCCTTCGTGGGTGGTGTGCATCCTCTTCGAGCTCTTCCCTGTGGATCCTGGCGAGGTCGGGTCTGTGGACGCTGCCGTCGGTCGTCCACCAGTCCACATCGGGGAACGCATCGGTGGGCGTGTTGTCATGGAAAGGGGTCCACATATCGATCAGGCGTATCTTGCGCCCGTCGGTATTGAGCTCATTGACGACGCTCTGTGCGATATCGACATAGTAGGTCTTCTGGCGGGCGAGCCAGCTGTCGGCAGCGGTCTGGGTCGTCGGGAGGCTGCCCATCGCCGCCGCGTCGAGCATGTGTGCCGTGACATAGACGATGGGGTGGGTGCGGCAGTTCGAACCCTGGTCGAGGGCGAGGATAAGCTCGCGGAGCTTCTGGCGGTAGGTGTCGTCGGGGACATCGCCGTTGAGGTCGTTCCCGCCGCGCGCTGCAAAAGCGATATCATAGCAGTAGCTCTTGCTGGTGAGCTCGCTGCCGTGGATATTGATCCAGTCATCGACCGTCGTACCGGCGATCGCCGATGTGTGACCGATGGAGGTGTTGGTGTAGGTCCCTGTCGAGCAGTCACTCGTATCGGGGTTGGTCCAGCAGCCCGACCCGACCCATGAGACGGTGAGCGCAGGCTCTCGCAGATTGAGCTTCTGGGCGAAGGGGACCATCCACCCCATCTCCTCGGTGATGTTCCCGGTGCCGTTGAGAGAACCGTCGGTATTGAACGGGAGAGAGTTCATATGGTTGAACTCTTCGATGCTCTCGCCCGCGACATAGACCCTGAGGGTGCTGGGATCGCCTGTGTAGGCTCCCGTTGTGTCGGTCGTATTCGTCGTGTCCGTTGTATCGGTCGTGTCCGTCGTTGTGCCTGAAGAGCCGCCCGAACTTCCGCATCCCAAAATACCCAGAGAGAGTACTGCTATAACGCTGTATGATATCACCTTTGAAAACATCGCTTCTCCTTCCTGATCTGCACTTCGCTGTTTTGTTGCGAGATTTCACAACGCCTCATGATATTTTGTATTATAACCATATTTTGCGCTGTGAAGATAGAGAAGGTGGGAATTTTTTACCTGTAGACCCGTATCCCGTTGCCGTGCCACCGTTTGGCGATCTCAGCTGCACTGAGGAGCAGGTCGCCGTCCATGGGGTCGAGGATGCGGTACCGGTCGCCGGCTTTGCCCCAGTAGGCTACGGCGTGGTTCTCGTATCCGTCGCGGCGGTCGATGAAGAGGATCGCCCTTGGCTCTACATCACCCAGGCTCTCGTATCTGCCGTTCAGTGTCTCGTATCCGAAGCCGAGCTGATCGAGGGCATAGCGCAGCTGCCCGGCAGTGGTGCCGTAGCGGGTCGTCCCTGTCATGCGCGCAGCATCGTATTCGTTGAGCTCTTTCCCGTAGGATCGGATGATCGTCGAGAGAGAGGCTGGAGCGCAGGTGTAGAGGGTGGTCTGGAAAGTGACGGGGGTCCTTTTGGGCCGGAGGGGGACGATCTCGCGGTAGACCGGGGTGTTGCGGTCGTATGCCAGATCGAGGAAGAAGAGGTCGAGGAGGATCACCGCCGCAAAGAAGATACGTCTCTTCTCTTTCGCAAGCACGGAGAGGACATAGCCGCTGAAGAGCGGGAGGAAGAGCCCGATGAGCATCCAGACAAAAAGGACCGTATATCTCTGGAGTAGGAGCGGAAATGTCTGTGCGAGGGTGTCGAACTTGAGCGAGGCGAGGAGTATGACGGTCATCACCGCCGCTGCTCCCCCGATCATGCCGATAGCCCCGGTATGGCGGTGGGCCGTGTGGAGCTCCATATCGGGATGTACTTTGCGGCTATGTGCACCTTGCGCCCATCCAGCGGCCAGGAGGAGCAGGAAGAGCGTTGTGGCTGCTGCGGCTTCCATGCTACGCCTCCTGCTTGAACCTGCCTTTGTAGAGGTAGGTATAGAGGATAGGGAGGTAGAGGAGGTTGAGGACCGTACCCCATGCGAGGCCGAATCCCAGCGCGACCGCCAGCGGCTGGAAGATCACCGCCTGCCCGACCGGGAAGAAGATCAGTGTCGCCAGCCCCACAAGGGTCGTCACCGAAGTGAGGACGATAGGGCGGAAACGCTTGGCGGCGAGGCGGTAGACGTCGTCGATGGTTTGCGCGCTTTTGAGGGTGACGAGCATGATGATCCCGTCGTTGATGACGACACCGCTGAGTCCCAGCGTCCCGATGAGGGTCGGCATACCGATGTTGAGCCCCAGCAACAGGTGTCCCACCATGACCCCGAGGATCGAGAAGGGGATCACCGAGAGGAGGATCAGCGACTCACGGTAGGAGTTGAGCAGGTAGAGCAGCGAGAGGAGGATCAGCAGCAGGGCGGCAGAGGCAGCCGAGAGCATATCGGAGCGAAGCTCTTCTTTCTTCTCTTTTTCCCCTTTCTTGACCACTCGGATACCCTCTTTGGAGAGGGCTTTGAGATCGGGTTCGAGGAGCTCGAGCACCTCGTCGGCGGTGATGATCTTCGGGTCTACGTTGGCGAAGATGTAGAAGTTCTTGACCCCTCTGTCCTTGGTCACTTTCTCGAAGTTCCTGATCGTTTCGAATGTCGTCACCTCACGCAGCGACACGCTCCGTCCGTCCGCGAGGAGGATGGGGAGCTCCTCGAGCTCCTGGAGATTGTCCTTCTGCCGCCCTTCGACCTTCACCTCCAGGAGTCCTTCGCGGTTGAAGGTGGAGGAGACCTTGCGGGTGAGGTAGAGATTGGAGAGGGCCTTGCCGATCATCTGCTCGTCGACCCCGAGCGATTCGCCGTAGGGGTTGATATGGAGCTTGATCTCGTCGATCCCCAGCTGCACCGTATCGGCGACGGAGGTGATGCCACCCATCGCTGAGAGCTTCTTCTCGAGCATCTGTGCCGCTTCGATGATGGCACGGTTGTCGTTGCCTATGAGACCGAGCATGATATCGGACTTGATGGGGCCTACCTTCTTCTGGACGACGCTGATCTCTTTAAGACCGTACTTTTCCTTGTAATGCTGCGCGTCGATGAACTTCGCCAGCTTTTTGGATATCCTGTCGGACTGGAGGTCCCTCGTGCGCCCCTCTTCGTCGTAATAGAACGAGAGATAGGGGGTGATATACTCATCGACGGCGTTCTGTGCCTTGAGCTTGGTCAGCTCGACGGTGATATCGCCGACATAGGGGTAGTTCTCGCTGTTGTTGGCGCTGTCTTTGCGGTAGCCTGCGACCGAGCCGACATGGTCGATGGAGAACTTCTCTTTGTTGGCATAGAGGTCGCGCTGTATCTCGAGGAGGATAGCGTCCATCTCCTCGACGCTCGTGTCGACATTCGATTTGAGGGCGATATGGATCGTGGTGGAGTCGAACTGTGGGAACATCTGGAACTTGCTGGTCTTGATCAGCAGGAAGCTCAGCAGCGGCACGACGATAATGAACGTGAAGAGGAAGCTCTTTTTGTGCTTCATCAGGTGGTGGATAATGCGGCTGTAGAGTTCGTTGGCCTTTTCCCATGAGCGCACCGGGTGTTTGGTATCGAGGGTGTGGGCGGCATGGATGGGGAGGAAGAGGAACGCTTCGAGCAGCGAAGCGATCACCAGTGCAGAGACGGCGATGGGGACGAGCTTCATCACCTCTCCCATCGTCCCGGAGATCATCAGCGCGGGGATGAAGGCAAAGAGGGTCGTCACCGAGGCTATCGTCACAGGGAGGGCCATCTCTTTGGTACCGACGATGGCGGCAGTGATGGAGTCGTACCCCTCCTCGATCTTCTGCTGGATATTCTCGCTCACCACGATGGCGTCGTCGACGATGATCCCCAGGGCGAGCAGTACCCCGATCAGGGAGATCATATTGATCGTATAGCCGCTGAGGTAAAAGACGAACGCCCCGATGAGGAACGAAGTGGGGATACCAAGCGTGATGATGAACGCCATCCGCATATTGATCAGCCAGGCCACCAGCAGGGCGATGATGATGAGCCCGAGGAGGATATTGGAGATGACGATATTGAGCCTGTCCTTGATCTTTTCGGTATTGTCATCATGGATGAAGACCTCCACGTCGGGGTTCCTCTCATGGAACTCCTCGAGCACTTTCTGTATCTGTCCCCCCAGCACCATGGCGTTCCCCTTCTGGTCCTGCTTGAGGACGATGTTGAGGGCGGGTTTGGCATCCATGTGGTAGAGGGTGAGGGAGTCCTCGTAGCGTTTGGAGACGGCGGCGATATCCTTGAGATAGAGGGTGTACTCTCCCACTTTGATGAGGGTGTTGCCCCAATCTTCGGCATTTTTCTTGCCGTTGGCGGTGGAGAGGTAGAAGAACCCCCGTTTCTGGTCCTCTATCTTGCCCAGCGGGAAGATGTAGGAGAGCTTGGCCAGAGCGGTGGCCACACTGTCGAAGTTGAGCCCCAGTGCGGCGATCCGCTCGGTATCGAGCTCAACATGGTAGTAGAGATCAGAATCGCCGAATATCTCGATGTCGTTGATATACTTGATCTTGGCCAGCCTCTCCTTGAGCTTCTGGGCCAGGGGTTTGAGCTGCGATATATCCAGGGTCGATGAGGTGACGGCGATATCAAGGAGGTCCCTTCGGGTCTCCTGCACGCTGACGACGGGGTCGTCCATATCTTCGGGGAAATCCTTTTTGGCGATGGCGAGGGCATCCTTGACCTTGTCGGCGGTGTTGTATTTATCGATCCCTTTCTCCAGCTCGAGGACGACGGTGAAGCGTCCCGAGGTGATGACGGTGGTGAGCTCCTTGATCCCGTCGAGGTTCACAAGCTCCTCTTCGAGCGGGGTGACCGCCATCTTGTCGATGACATCGAGGGATGCGCCGTTGTAGACGCCTGTGACCGAGACCATGTCGAGCTCGAAGGAGGGGAATATCTCCTTGGGTATCCTGGCATAGGAGTAGATACCTACGGCGATTATGAGGAAGAAAAGTGTATAATTTATCCTGCTGTTGAGGGTGAAAAATCGAACAAGGTTCTCGAACATTCTATTTTATTTTTACCTTTACTTGAATGGGCAGCCCCTAAGAACTGCCTCCATAGAGAGCGCTCCTGCGCCATGCGAACGCAGGCGCCCATTGCATGGGTTTGGCGCATGGCTTCTCGCACTCTCTGTGGAGGAAGAGTTATAGTGTTTAGTGAGGCTCTTATATGATCTTGCGATTATAACCAAAAAAAAGAGAAATTGACCAAAATGAGAGGTAGCAGTGAAGTTTGTTAGATTTATACTGGGGATGCTTCTGGTCTCCCTGCTCGGCGCCGAGGATTTCAGCTACAAGTTCGATCTTTCGGCCACGCGCCTCTATGTGAAGGAGCCGCTCGTCCTCAAGCTCAACATCGAGCAGACCGACAAGAGCAAAGTGCTCCTCTTCAGGTTCGATCTCAAAAAGAGCGATGCCTACGAGTTCCACCGGATCGATATGCGCTCTTATGGCGCCCACCATGCCGCCAGACTCGAATACACCTACCTCGTCTACCCGCTCAGAGCCGGCAGGATCGACCTGGAGTTCGACCTCACCAAGATGGTCACGACCGACGAGAGCGTCGCCTACAGCTTTTCGGGCGACAGGGACAATGTCCGTGACCTGCACAAGGACGAGTACCCCATATCCCTCCCGCCACTCGGTCTCGATGTGCAGGCCATCCCGGAGGGGACCGACCTGGTCGGGGATTTCAGCCTTTCTTACGATATCCCCGCCAAAAAGTTCGGCTCCTACGAGCCTATCCCGATCAAAGTAACCCTGGAGGGGAACGGCTACCCGCCGCTGCTGGAGAAGCTCTACCCGGAGTCGAAAGAGTACAGGGTATTCGAAGGGGAGCGCGAGGAGAAGATGCTCCGCTCCGTCAAAGGGACGGCCAATACCGTCATCTACCCCCTCGCGCTGAGCGCCGAGAAGAGCTTCACCCTCCCGCCCCTCACCTTGAACGTCTTCGATCCGAAGAGAGGGAAAAGCTACACTCTCACCATCGGCAAACATAGCTTCGAGATAGAGAAGCCCGATATCGCCACGCTCGTCGACAGCAGGGACGATCCCAAACCGCTGGAGAGCGACAGCGGCTACTGGGGGACGATCTTCAGTTACCTGATCGTCTTCGCTGCCGGGTATCTGAGTGCGGTCGCCATGGCCAACCGGCTGCCAAAGCGGATCATCCCACAAAGTGCGGAGGACGAGACGGAGCGACGTATCAGTGAGACCAAAGACCCCAAAAAGCTCCTCGCCCTCCTCATGGCCACCGACAGGGTCAGGTACAAAGACGAGATAGAGAAGCTGGAGAAGAAGCTTTTCAAGTAAGGCTCTCTTGAGCCGGGGCGGTTTCATTTTGAAGCAATATTTGTGTACGATACCTTCTATCTACTTTTTTAGAAAAAAGTAGGCAAAAAAGCGTCACCGCTCTCGAATCGCTCAGCTTTGCTTCGCTTTCAAGGTCGTTCGCGGTGACATACCGACTATATAGAGTAGAGCAATGAACAAAAAAATAGAAGAACTCAAAAAAGAACTCTCCAAGGCCATCGTCTCCCAGGAGTATATGATCGAGGGGCTGCTGATCGGGCTGCTCTGCGAGGGGCATATCCTCGTCGAGGGGGTGCCGGGTCTGGCCAAGACAACGACGGTCAATGCCCTCTCAAGGGCCCTCTCCCTCGCCTTCAAGCGTATCCAGTTCACCCCCGACCTGCTCCCGAGCGATATCACCGGGACGCAGATATACGACCCGCAGAGCAACGACTTCAGGGTCAAGAAAGGGCCCCTCTTCGCCAATCTGCTGCTGGCCGACGAGATCAACAGGGCCCCGTCGAAGGTGCAGTCGGCCCTGCTCGAGGCGATGCAGGAGCGGCAGGTGACCATCGGCGACGAGAGCTTCCCGCTCGAGCAGCCTTTCCTGGTGATGGCGACGCAGAACCCCATCGAGCAGGAGGGGGTCTATACCCTCCCCGAAGCGCAGCTCGATCGGTTCATGATGAAGCTCGTGGTGGGGCACAACAAACCCGAGGACGAGCTGCTGATCATGCGCAAGGCGGCGACAAAGAGTTTCGGGAAGGTTGAGAGCATCATGGGGAGAGAAGATATCCTCGAGCTCCAGGGGGAGCTGGAGAAGGTGCATATCGACACGCAGCTCGAGCGCTATATCATCGACCTCATCGTCGCCACGAGGGAGCCTGAGAAGTTCGGCCTTGCAGGCATCAAAGAGCTGATCTTCTTCGGCGCGTCGCCGAGAGCCTCGATCGATCTCTACCGGGCTTCGCGTGCCAAGGCCTTCCTCCGGGGCAAGAGCCATGTCACCCCTGCCGATATCGGCTTCGTGATCCACGATGTCCTCAGGCACCGTATCGTCCTCAGCTACGAGGCGAGGGCCAAGGGGACCACCAGCGACGAGGTGATCTCGCAGATACTCAAAGCGGTGCCGATCCCCTGATGCAGCCCATCAGCAATTTCACACTGCTGCAGCTCAAGGCCAGAAGCCAGGTCTATACACTGCTGAGCGGCAACTCCCTCTCTAAGAGACACGGGGAGGGGTATGACTTCAGCGAGATACGCGAGTACCAGCTCGGCGATGATGTCCGCAAGATCAACTGGAACATCACCGCCAGGATGGGGAGACCCTATATCAAGGAGCTCTACGCGGTGCGGGAGCTCTCCGTATGTGTCGCCGCGCTCCTCACCCCGAGCCTCCTTTTCGGCGCAGAGGGGAGGGAGAATATCCGTCTCAAGCACGATCTCATCACCCATATCACGATGCTGCTGGGGTATGCTGCGCACCACAACGGCGATCTCTTCCGCGGTGTCTGCTACCACGGCGGCCGCTCCCATGCCACGCCGCCGACCAAGCAGCTCTATACGATCGATACATTCTGCAAAGAGCTTCACGGGCGCGATGTGCGCGAGGGGCAGACCGACTACGCCGGGGCTGTGACCGACCTCTTCGCGCAGCTCTCCCGCCCCTCGCTGCTGATCATCGTCGGCGACTTCCTCCAGCTCCCCGACCTCTCGATGCTCTCACAGAAGCACGAGGTGGTCGCCGTGATCGTCCGCCACCACCACGAGAGAGACTTCCCCTCCATCGGCGAAGTGCTCGCCAAAGAGCCCGGAGGCGGCACCAAACACCTTTACGGAGGCTCACGGACGGCGCAGAGCTTCAAAGCCGCACTCGCAGCGCACGATGCCAAACTCGCCGAACACTTCGGCCGCTACAATATCCGCCATACCGTTATCTATACCGACGAGGAGCCGCTGGGGAAACTGGCGAGGGTTTTGGGGTAAGCATTTGATCCATGATATATTATTCCTTTGTTCTGTGATTTTTATCTGATATGATAAATCTACTTTTTCATAGAACAAAAAAGGGGTGATGATGAATATCTATAAACTAGGTACACTTTGGGAATATAAATATTACTATCCCAAAAAAATTGAAAAAATAGCAGACGATAAACTCTATGATGCAGGAGAAAGCTACTTTTGTAATTTTAAAGGGCAGCTCTCTTTTGATCCTCAAAAGGATTGGTGTGATATACAGCTGCAGACTCTGATCGACAGAGGGTATCATACAGCTGATGATGAAGAGGGTGATCTTCACCAACTCCAACCTAATAACCTGGTCAGCTGCAATTCCATAGTTCTCAGTCAGAATATGGTCAATAGAGTAGGAGTGATACTCGAACAATATGGAATACTGCTGCCATTAAGCATTCCCGAAAGACAAAATGAGGGTAATTTCTATTTCTACTGGGTCACCAATGAACTTGAGTGTATCGATTATCAAAAAAGTAAATTACAACCACGATACATAGGTGACAATACACCACCTCCTTTCTATTCACTGGAACAACAGAAATTCAATCCAAAAGATTATTATAATATTGAGAGATTGATAATCGATGAAACCAAATATGATCACTCAATGATCTTTAGAGTAAATAATGATTTTCATTCAACGATATTTGTCTCTGAAGAGTTCGTAGAACTTATCAAACGAAATGGATTAACCGGAATCAAGTTGATACCACATAAGGATGTTTATGAGGGTTCTGAAGAGTTGGATAAAAAATTCTATGATAAACTCTCTTCATCGATGAGACCATACAAAGAGGGATCGAACGGCAAGTTCATGCTCAATGACGGAGGCTCATACGGTGACTGGCTCTACTATATCATCAAGCTTGAGAGCAAAACCCTAAGAGCTCTCGGCAAGGCTCTCGATAAACTGATAGAATATACAGCCGATATGGATACATTCCTCTCATACAAGACCAATAAAAAGAGTCCTGTAAGACATGAAGTAGAGATGTATCTGATCCGCTTCAACCTCAAACAAGAGCTAATCGAGGAGAAAGAGTTTTTTGAGATGTGTGCAGAGTATCCTGAACTGCACGCAAAAATGATCCAATATATTCACAATATCACAGCTAGAGAGATGCACGAAGATACATCGTGGCAGAATGATATGCACCATAGAGGCTTTTATGCTATAGCCCCTTTGGTATTTTCCGATGAAAAGTACAGTGATCTCTTCGGCAGCCTGTTCAACAAATGGCATATGGGTGGAGAACTCTACCAAAGCGAACTGCTCCAGTATGCTTTTGCCAAGCATGGCTTGACAAAAAACACTATGAAACTGTTAGCCTGGAGAATACTGTGTGATGGACAGGCTATCTATGAGGATATCAATGCCGTACTCTTTGCATTGGGCATCAAAGAACAACTTGATATCAATGAGTTTTTACAATGTATCGATGAGATTATCACAACTCAAAATGATCTCAAGGTACATCTTGTCTATTCATTGGTTGACTTTATTGGTTATTATTCTGACACAAAAGAGGAAGCCGATCAACTCTATCAAGCTATACAAACATTCTATAACACACTTGAAGGACTGGAAGAGGAGTACAATTACTCCGCTGAAAAGATCAAGAAGCAAAGAGTTACTCCTCATAAATATAGCATTGAAGTAGAAAAGAACTGGGATAAAGATCCAATAGAGAGTTTATCTATCGGAGAGGCTCTCGAGGATATTTCGAATATAAAGATTTGCGTTTAATGCTAGATGAATAGCAGGCTCCCGTAGACATACCCCGCAAACCCCAAAGCCACAAAAATAGTCACTATAAACGCCCACCGATACCGCATTGCCGCCAGAGAAATGAGAAGATAGCCGTAGAAGCGCCAGAGGGGTGTTGTGATCTCTCTCACGGCGCCTTTGAGTCCGAAGAGCCACCTGAGGGCTCCGTCGAAGATGTCGCCATACCCGATGAGATGCGCGGCTATCGCGGCGGGGTAGAAGGGGGCGAAGAGGAGGGAGAGGAACGGGGAGGCGAGCTGCCGGAGGCTGGCAGTCCCGAAGAAGCTGTGGACGACGGGGAGCATCAGGATATAGATGCCGAAAGGGATGATGACGAGCTTGCGCCAGAGAGACTCGCCGCCGCTGTAGCGGAGGATCAGGAAGATATAGTAGACCCCTCCCACCGAGAGCCAGAACCCTATCGAGACCAGGAGCGGCGGGAAGAAGGCGAGGAGGAGCAGGGCGGTGAACCATAGCAGGGAGAAGCTCAGCAGCTCTATCCCGCTCACCAGCGCGACCCACCCGACGATCAGCATCGCATAGGAGCGCACCAGTGATGGCGGGGCTCCCACGCTCCAGACATAGAGTCCCAGCACGGCGATGGCGATGAACCCCAGGTCGATCATACTGTAGCGGTAGGGGAAGTACCGCTGCTGCATCGGCCTGTAGAGGAGATGGAGCACCCCGAAGAGGACGCCCCAGAGGATACCGAGGTGAAAGCCGCTGAGCGCCACGAGGTGGCTCACCCCGAGCGATGCGATCCTCTCCCTGAGATCATAGGGGAGAGCGGTGGCCAGGAAGATGGAGCGGTAGAACGAAGCGATCGCGGGGTCTTCGTGTTGCGCGTCGATCATGGGTGAGAAGGTACTCTGTGGTGAGCTTCGTGGCTCTTTGATCGACCTGACCGTCGCTTTGATATAGGGTGCGCCGAGATAGTCGGTGAAAGAGAGGGAGTCGTCCGGCTCGAGTCTGACCCGCACGAGCCATCCCGTGAGATTGCTCTTCTGGTCTGCGGCGGTGTAGAACTCCATGCCGGATGTGGTGCGGAGCTTCAGCACCTCGAATGTACGATCCTGTTTTGTCTTGGTCATCTGTGAGAGGACGAGGGCATCGGTATAGTAGAAGGGGGTGGCGGTGAACCCGCGGTATTCGCCGTAGGCGACCCAGAGGCGCGCGGCAAGGATGAGGAGGAGAAACGCCGCTACCGCTGCAAACTCAGCGGTACTTCGAAAGAGGGGCGGTTTCTCGAAAGGCATCAGATCGGCGGGAGCTCGATATTCCCCGGGCGCATATCTATACTGTTATCTTCGTAGACGATCTCGAAGGCTGCATGAGGCGAGGCGTCGACGAAGCGGGTGTAGTTCTTCTGGAAGATCAGGTCGACCGTCCCGGTGGGGCCGTTCCTCTGCTTGCCGATGATGATCTCGGCTTCTTCCTCGGACTTTTTCTTGAACTCGCTTCTGTACTCTTTCCCCTCGGCCTTGGCCTTCATCTCTTTCTCTTTCTCCTTGGCTTCGCGGTAGACATCGTCGCGGTAGACGAAGAGGATGATGTCGGCATCCTGCTCGATCGCCCCCGATTCACGGAGGTCGGAGAGCATCGGGCGCTTGTTCTCGCGCGCTTCGAGCGAGCGGTTGAGCTGGGAGAGGGCGATGATGGGGAGGCCGAGCTCACGGGCGAGCTGCTTGAGACCCCTCGATATCTCCGATATCTCCTGCTGTCTCCCCTCTCTGCCCCCCTCGCCGCTCATCAGCTGGAGGTAGTCGATGATGGCGACGGTGATCTCGGGGTGACGTGCCTTGAGCTTGCGGAGCTTCGAACGGACATGGTGGATGGTGGCGTAGCCGCCGTCGTCGACGAAGAGCTTCTTTTTGGAGATATCATCGACCGCAGCCGAGAGCTGGCTCCACTGATCATCCTTGAGATCGCCGACCCTGAGCGCCTGGAGCGGTATCGAGGTCTTGGCGGCGAGCATACGGAGCATCAGCTGCTCGGCGGGCATCTCCAGCGAGAAGAAGGCGACCCCCTCGTCGCGCTCGAGCGCTTTGAGGGCGATATTGAGGACGAAGGCGGTCTTCCCCATCGCGGGTCTGGCGGCGACGATGACGAGGTCCCCCTTGCCGAAACCGCTGGTCTTTTCGTTGAGGTTGCGGAAGCCGGTATCGGTACCGATGAGACGGGAGTTCCCCAGGGCCTTGAGCCTCTCGATCTCGTCCATCATCGAGACAGTGATCTCTTGCGATTCCCTGAAGTCCTCGGCGGTACTGTTCTGGGTGATCTCGTAGAGCTTCTTCTCGACGAGGTTCATGATGTCGGCCGCGGGGAGGTCGTCCTCGATGGTGACCTTCTTGATCTCGGTAGCGAGGGTTGCGAGGGCCCGTTTGCTCGACTTGGCCTTGATCTCCGCGAGGTAGGCGGCGGTGTTGGAGATGGGGTTGGCCGCGAGGACATCGAGCATCCCCACCTCGTCGTAGTGCCCGGCGGAGATGAGCCTGGAGCGGAGGAACTCCTCGTCTATGGGCTTCTCATCGGCAGCCAGGCTCTCGATGGCGGCAAAGAGGTGCTGGTGGAAGGGGTAGTAGAAGTCGTGGGACTTGAGCTTGGAAGCGACCTCTTCGAATATCTGCGGATCGAAGATGATCGCCGAGAGGACGGCACGCTCGATATTGAGGTTGTACATATTATCCATTGGCTTCTGCCTCCTTCGCGAACTTCTCCACCTCTTCGATGAACCGCTCGACAAGCTTGTCCTGCGGGAGCTTGGCGACCACTTCGCCCCCTACCATTACGAGGCCACTCCCCTTGCCGTAGGCGATGGCGACATCGGCGTGCTTCGCCTCCCCGATAGCATTGACGACGCACCCCATCACCGAGACGTTCATAGGGGTTTTGATATGGGATGTGAGCTGCTCCACCTCCCGTACAGCCGAGACGAGGTCCGCCTCGATACGGCCGCAGGTGGGGCAGGAGATGATATTGAGCCCGTCTTTGGCGCGGCCGCTGTCCTTGATGATGGCGCGGGCGACGTTGATCTCCTCCTCGAGCTCCCCGGTGATCGAGACGCGCATCGTATCGCCGATCCCATCAAGCAGCAGGGCACCCAGCCCGATAGCCGACTTGACCGTCGCGTGGAAGAGCGTCCCCGCCTCGGTGACGCCGAGGTGGAAGGGGTAATCGTTGCGCGGACGGAGCATCCGGTAGGCGTCGACGGTGCGCGCCACGTCGCTCGCCTTGAGGGAGACCTTGATATCGGTGAAGTCGAGGTCTTCGAGGAACTTGATATTGTACTCCGCCGAGGCGACCATTCCCTCCGCCGTCGCGCCGTAGCGGTCCTCGAACTGCTTTTCGAGCGAGCCCGCATTGACACCGATACGGATGGGGAGATTGCGCTCCTTGCACGCTTTGACGATCTCCTTGATACGGTTCTGTTCCCCGATATTGCCGGGGTTGAAGCGGATGCAGTCGACCCACTTGGCGGCTTCGAGGGCAAGGCGGTAGTTGAAGTGGATATCGGCGACGAGGGGGATGGAGATGCGTTCTTTGATCTCTTTGAGCGCCAGCGCATCCTCCATCGCCGGGACAGCGACGCGGACGATATCGCACCCGGCGAGGTGGAGGCGGTTGATCTGCTCGACCGTCGCCTCGACGTCATGGGTATTGGAGAATGTCATCGACTGTACCGAGATGGGGGCGTCGCCCCCGACGGCGACATCGCCGACGAATATTTTCCTTGTAGGGTATCTCTCTTTCACTGCTTTGCCTTTGGTTCTTTATTGAGTCTGATCCTGAACAGGATGGTGTGGTCGGGATTGGCGGCTTCGAGCGTCCCGTTGCAGAACTTCTCGACGATACTCCTGGATATATGGAGCCCCATAGCGCTGCTGCGGCTCTCTCCCGGTGAGGGGGTGTAGGGGTCGAAAAGCTGCCGTATAGAGCTCTCGTTGATATTCACAGCATTGCCCGAGATATCGAGAATATGTTCTTCGGGACTTTCGTAGCTCCTGATCGTGATCGCCGGGTTGTGTACCTTCTGTTCCGCAAGGGTGTGCTGGATATGCTTGATGAGGTTGAGGACCACCTGCCGCAGCTCGCCGGGGAGGTTCTCGAACGTCCCCCTGTCGCCGTACTGTTCCGTCACGGCGATACTTTCGTACCTGAGTTGCGGTTCGATGATCTTCAGCACATCGGAGACGATCTGCGGGAAAGTGATGTGCTCTCTCTTCCGGCCTGAACGAAAAAAGTTCCTGAAGTCATCGATGGTGTCGCTGATGTGTTTGACGAACGAGGAGATATTGGCCGTCTGTCGGATCACCCCCTCTTTGTCGCACTGGTCAAGCTGCGTTTTGAGCTCGATCGACATGGAAGCTGCGGAGATGCCCGAGAGGGGCTGTCTCCACTGGTATGCCATCATATTGATCATCTCCCCCATCTGGGCAAGCCGCGACTGGTTGAAGAGCATTTCGTCCTTGTCACGGTTCTTCTTTACCTCGTCGTGTATCTTCCCCTGAAGGGAGCTGTTGAAGAGTTCGAGCTCTTTCTGCCTCTTGTAGAGCTCGGCATCCTTGGTGTGGTTGAGACGGAGGCTCCTGAACAGGTAGAAAAAAAGGACAGAAAGCAATAACAGCAGGAAGATAAACTCTCCCTTGTAGAGGCGGACCGCGTAGTGCAGCGTGCTCTCTTCGATCTCGAAAAGGTTGTTGAAATGGCTGTCGACCCTCCACTCAAGCTTTTGGGAGAGTTGCTGCATCGTATCGATGAGCTTTTTGTAGATATCGACTGATGCGGTGGAGAAGTCTTCTGATGGTCTGAGGAGGGCAAAGGTCTTTTTCATCTCTGCGACAAGGTAGGTAAGCTCGGTATATTTCCCCTCGGCACTGAGGATCCGGACGAGGTGCTCTATCTCTACAAGGCTCTTTTCGACCGGGGCGATGTGCCAGGTGAACATCTCGCGGTTATTCTGTGTGAGCGAGTCGTTGGTGTCGGCCGGGAGCATACTCTTCAGGTATGCCAGATCATAGCTGAGCTCCGGGATGAAATAGGTGCTGAGGATACTGAAAAAATAGCTCTCTTTATCTTCATAGAAGTGGATGTCGTAAGTGCCGACCGCTTTGAACCCTTCCAGGGCAATGGGATCGAGAATCTCTTCGAGAAGTTCCGTAGGGTAGTTGTGCTTTTTTAGGTGCGACAGCTTCGCCTGGAGCGCAGGCTGTGTGATCTTCTGGGTCTCGAGGAGCCTGCCGACGCTCCGGTCGAGCTCTTTTTTGTCCGCACTATTGCCGTCACGGGCAAAGAGCTCTTTGTAGTGTACGATCCGGAGGCGGGTATCGTCAAGGGCTTTGAGGTACTCGAGCCCCGCAACCTGTCTTTTCTGGCGCTGGAGCTCCTTCTCCTTCTGTTCAAGCAGATCGGTATATATCCCGGCGACCAGGAGTACGACGACAAGATACCCTGCCAGCAGCAGGATCATGCTTTTGGATGTTCTTTTGCGTGCGGCGCTTGGATACATACTTTTTGGGTGCTCCCGGATAGGTTATTTGGACGCTGCATCCCGTACGCACATGGCGTGGAAGGGACGGTCGTACTTTTCGGTATTGTAACGCCCTAAGTCATAGTCGATATACCAGGCGTTTTCGTATCTGTCCGGGGTACTGGTCCAGTAGATCCCCTTTTGGGTATTGTGGAAACTGTTCCTGATCGAGACGGGACGGCGGGTGAAATCGAAAAGGGACTTGAGCTCCTCGAGGGAGGGGAGTCTCCAGTCGCTGTATCCCCCGTGTCTGAGCCCTTTGCAGTACTCTGTCGCCTCATGAAAGGTATATTTCCGGGCGTTGGGGATATCGGTGTAGAGTTTGCCTCCGCGGATATCCCTGACGGTATTCTCTTTGGCATCGCGTACGAAGTTTGGATCATCTTTGCCGTTGCCGCCGCCGAACTGCGGAATGAAAGAACCCCATGCGAGCATCGTGGCCGACAGCAATACCGTAACACTCTTTTTCATTCCCGCTCCCCCTCACTAGATAGTCTCATATTATAACATCAAATTCATTTGCTTTGGGAGGGAGCAAATCTATATCTTTTCGATCGCTATCCCCTTGTCGAGGAGGTAGCAAAAGCGCAACCCGTGCAAAAAGATTGCCCAGGAGATGTATATCCAGAGGAAAAAGAAGAGGAGGATGCTGATACTCCCGTAGATACTCGCATAGGTGTGGTTGTGCATGACATAGTAGACAAAACCGCTTTTAGCCAGGTACCAGATCATCGAAGCGATGAATGAGCTTGTCCCGGCGGCTGTTTTGGATATGCTCTTCTGCGATGAGAACTGGTAGGCGATATAGAAAACGCTCCAGATGATGAGATAGGGGAGGAAGTAGTAGATATGGATCGCACTTGTGATCTCATGCCTGTCGAGATATCCCTGGATCAGAGAAGAGAGGTAGAACGACACCCCCAGCATCGAAGGGACGATGATCACAAGCCCGAGGTAGGTCCTGATCGCAGCGAGTATCCCCCGCTGCGGCGTCTCGAAGATATCGTTGACGATATAGTCGTAGGTCTTGAAGAACATGATCGCTGCGAATGTCACATAGAATACCCCTACCATCCCGAGCTTCCCGGAGTTGGCGACGAAGGCGTCGATATATTTCATGATCTCGGCGGAGTCGGTGGGCATGAGATTGGAGAAGATGAGGTCGTGGAGCTTCCCGTAGTATGATTCGAAAATAGGCAGTGATGTGAATACCGAGAGGAGGATCACCAGCATCGGGATAATCGAAAAAAGGGTGTTCCAGCTGAGGCTCGAAGCGTAGTATCCCAGGCGGTCATCGAGGAGGTCGATGAAAAAATCACGGACGAAGAGGTAGTAGTTCCGGAGGATGGTTCGGGTGGATTGGGAGATATTCATCATCTGACCTTTCAGAGCAGGCTGGGGTTATCCGTAGGGTGTTGTGCCAGACAACACCTTGAATCGCATAGTTCCTTATATTTCAAATAACCGGTACGATTTTTTACCGTCGCCGTTTTCGGTGTTGTGAGGGCACAACACCCTACGAAATACTATGCAGGGTTCGGCAGTCCCATTTTCCCCGGGTTGAGGATATTGTTGGGGTCGAACGCCAGTTTGATATCCCTGAAGAGCGCGAGCTCCTCGTCGTTGAACGCTATGTTCATGAAGGGAGCCTTGCTCATCCCGATGCCGTGCTCGCCGCTGAGGGTTCCTCCCATACTCACCACGAGCTCGAATATCTCTTCGATCGCCTCGTGCCCTTTGTGGAGCTCGGCGGGGTTGGAGCCGTCGACCATGACATTGACATGGATATTCCCGTCGCCTGCGTGACCGAAGCACGGTACCTTGAGACCGTACTTGGCGCCGATGGCGTATATCTTCTCAAGCGCCTCGGGGAGCTTGCTGCGGGGTACCGAGATATCCTCGTTGAGCTTCTTGGAGCCGTAGATCGTGATGACCGGGGAGGCGTTGCGTCTGGCGTACCAGAGCTTTTTCCCCTCTTCGGCGTTCTGAGCGACTGTGAACCCTATCGCGCCATTGGCCTTGAACGACTCGTCGAGCTTGTGGAGCTGGTACTCCACCTCTTCGGCGACATTCCCGTCGACATCCCCTACGAGAAGTGCGCCCGCCTCTTCGGGGAGCTCGATGCCGAGCTTCTCTTTGAGCGCATGGACGACGAGGCTGTCGAGGAACTCCATCGCTACTGGGTTCGCACCCGCCGCGAGGGACTTGAACACGGCGTTCATCGCATCCTCGACCGACGGGAAGATACCCATGTAGGATTTGGTGAACTGCGGCATCGGGAGGAGCTTGACGGTGATCTCGGTGATCACCGCGAGGGTCCCTTCGCTGGCGATCAGGATACCGGCGATATTGTACCCCGCGACATCCTTGATCGTTCTCTTCCCTGCGCGGATGATATCGCCGTTGGCTCTCACCGCCCTGAGCGCCATGACATAGTCCTTGGTGATGCCGTACTTGGCTGCGCGCATACCACCTGCGTTCTCGCTGACATTGCCGCCGATGCTCGAGTACTCTTCGCTGGCAGGATCGGGCGGGTAGAAGAGCCCTGCGGCGGCAGCCGCCTTCTGGAGCTCCATGTTGACCACGCCCGGCTGTACCACCGCGACCATGTTCTCGATATCGATCTCGAGGATACGGTTCATGTGCTTTTCCATCGCCAGCAGGATGCCGCCGTTGGCAGGGAGGGCGCCGCCTGTGAAGCCCGAACCTGCGCCGCGCGGCGTGATGACGATCCTGTGTTCGTTGCAGTACCTGAGGATATTGCTCACATCCTCCTCGTGGCGGGGGAAGACCACCGCGTCGGGCTCGTAGCGGGTGCGCGTGGCATCATAGCTGTAGGCGATGAGATGGGCTTTGTCGCTGTAGACATTTTCGGTGCCGACGATCCCCTTCAGGGCTTCGATATGTTTCGGGTCCAACACTACAATGCACCCATGATCTGATAGTAGTTGCCTTTGGCCTCGCCGGAGAACCAGCCGCTGTCGATATTGCCTACCCTTGAGTAGAACGGTACCTGTCCGGTACCGGGGAGAGAGTCGAGTGATTTTTTGGAGACATAGGCGCGGCTGACCGGATCATAGAGGACGGCGCTCCCCTGTTTGACGATATAGACAAGCCCTACCTGGTGGATGCTCGCGAACTTGGCAAGATTTTCCCTTGTCGGGTAAGTATCACCCTCCTGTGCAAGGAAGAGGGCGAAAAGGTCGGGGTGTATCCAGTTCTTGGAGGCGCTTGCAGTGATCTTGTTGTAGGTGTCGGCATTCGGGGCAAGGAGGAGGATATTCTGATAGAGGTATCCGCCGACGACCCTGTCACCTGTGCTTACCTGCGGGCTGACTGCCGGGAGGTTGGCATGCTGGGTCGGCTCGAAGCTCACAAGTGCGGCGCTGCTGCCGCCATCGTATCTGATAAAGGTGCTGATCGCCTTGAGCTCGTCGTTGTAGCGGTGGACGACTATGCCGCTCATCCCTTTGGCCGGGAGAGGCTTGGAGAGGGTGACCCCTTTGCCGGAAACGGCAGCGACCGATGTCTCCGTCGTGGCAGGGTAGAAATCTGCGAGGAGCGGGGTGAACAGAACACCTGTGACCGAGAGAATCCTGATAATAACTTTACGCATTCAAATCCTTTATCGTAAGCAAGTCGATTTATTAGCAGATTATACTGATGCAAGATTAAACCCAAATTATGCTCCGGGGGCTGTAATTGGGGTTAAATCGAATTTATGCGATAATCTCGAAACCAAGGGGGAGAGCCGATGTCTCAAGAAAATCTGCATTTAGAAGAATCAAAACTATTACTCGAATCGCTGATAGAAAATCCCGAAGGGTTCGAGGAGTACCATGAGAACGAGATCGCCAAGATACTCAAGGAGATCCACGGGCACGAAGGGACCGAGGCCTTCATCGAATATGCCAGCGCGATCCCGGAGGAATACCTGGGGGAGGTCCTCCTCGAGCTGCCCGAGAACATCAAGGATGAGGCGCTCAGCGAACTCCCCGTCGAGAAACTCGTAGAGATCATCGACGAGCTCGACTCGGACGACGCCGCCGACCTGATGCAGGATATCAGTGATGTGGATGTCGAAAAAGAGCAGGAAGTCCTCTCCAACCTCGACAAAGAGTATATCAATGAGATCAAGCTCCTCAAGAAATACGAGTACGAAGAGGCGGGTGCATGGATGCAGACCGAGCTCTTCTCCGCCACCCTCGACGAAAAGCTCAGCGATGCTGTCGCGAGGCTCAAGAGGATGAAGGACGAAGAGGACCTGAACAATGTCCACCAGGTCTTTTTGCTCGACAAGTTCGGTATGCTCGTGGGGGCGATACAGCTCGAGGAGCTCATCACACTCGACTTTACCAAGAGCTTTGATGAGTATTTCGACAAGTACCACACGATGATCAAGACGGTCAAGGCGCGCGATTCGATCCATGAAGTGGTCAAGCTCTTCGAGGACTACAACCTCGTCGTCCTCCCCGTCATCGACGACCAGTACAGACTTGTCGGGCGTATCACTTCGGACGACGTCTACGACATCATCGAAGAGCGGGCGACCGACCAGATCTATAAAATGGCCGGGGTTCACGACGATACCGAAGAGGACCACGATATCGCCTCGATCACCAAGAAGCGGGGCACCTGGCTGGGGATCAACCTTGTCACCGCGATCCTCGCTTCCTTCGTCATCGCGATCTTCGACGAGACGATCCAGAAGTTCGTTGCGCTGGCGGTACTGATGCCTATCGTCGCTTCGATGGGGGGCAATGCAGGGACGCAGACCCTGACGATCATGGTGCGTCAGATAGCGCTCGGAGAGATGAACTGGATCGATGCGAAAGACTCGATCAGGCGGGAGATCATCGTCTCCCTGCTCAATGGTCTGGTGTTTGCCCTGGTGATGGGGGTGATCGCCTACCTGTGGTTCAGCGACGGGCGGCTGGGTCTGGTTATAGGGCTTGCGATGGTGGTCAACCTCCTCGCCGCAGGTTTCTTCGGTGCCATCATCCCGCTGATGCTCAAGCGTGTGGGCACCGATCCGGCAGTGGCGAGCTCGGTACTGCTCACCACCGTCACCGACGTGCTCGGATTCTTCGCCTTCCTGGGGCTGGCAGCGATGATGCTGGTGTAGCCGATGAAGCATACGATCACGAATTTCACCCTTGTCCCCCTTGAGGATGCCGCTTTCATCCAGACCGCCCGGGCCACCTACGAACAGGATGGCGTCCCCAAGAGCTGGGAGGTGGTACAGGCGCACGACAGCGTGGCAATCCTCATCTACCATACAGAGATGAACGCTTTCGTACTGGTCAGGCAGTTCCGCCCGGCAGTCTATATCCGCAACAAAGAGGGGATCACCCTCGAGCTGTGTGCTGGGATCGTTGACAAGGAGCTGAGTCTCGAAGAGATCGCCCGCGAGGAGATCATGGAGGAGTGCGGCTACGATATCGAAAGCGGTACGATAGAGAAGGTCACGTCGTTCTACACTTCCGTGGGATTTGCAGGGAGCAGGCAGACCCTCTACTATGCCGAGGTCGACGAGAGTATGCGCGTAGGCGAAGGGGGTGGTATCGACGACGAGTTCATCGAAGTGGTCACGCTGGACGTAAATGAAGCGAGGGATATGCTCTTCGATGAAAGGATCGTCAAGACCACGGGACTGATGTTCGCGTTCTACTGGTGGTTCGAGAACAAAAAGACGGCAAAACAGTGATCTGCCGACCCTTCAGGAATCCCGCAGGAACGGCGCATAAGGCCCCGTTAATTCACACCTAACCAAAAATAAGATAATATATCAAAAACAAAAACCATCAGGAGCTTACCTATGCTACATGAATACAGAGAAGAGATATCACACCTCAAACAAGAAAATGCACACTTCGCAAAGATCTTCGACAGACACAACGAACTCGATCAAAAAGCGAAAGATGTTGACGAGGGTAGACTTCACCTCAGCGATGCAGAGCTTGAGACGATCAAAAAAGAGAAACTTCTCCTCAAAGACGAAGCGCTCAGAGAGATCCTCGCATACAAAAAATCACTCGAGTCGTAACTCGCCGCGGGGTTTCCCCGCTTTTCCAAACTTCCTCTTTTACCCAATTTTTTTCACTGAAGACACACTATGAAACCCTTTGATACCATCCCCAAACTCGATAAAGCTCTCATTGACAATCTCGCCAAACTCGGTTTCACTGCCATGCGTCCCATCCAGGAGCAGAGCATCCCGCACCTGCTGGACGGCAAAGACATCATCGCACAGGCCAAGACAGGTTCCGGCAAGACCCTCGCTTTCGGCATCCCGACCATCGCCCGTATCGACATCAGCCGTCTCGAACCCCAGGCGATCATCCTCGCTCCCGTCAGGGAACTGGCTGACCAGATCGCGCTCGAACTGCGCAAGGCAGCCGCCTACCGCCCCAACCTCAAGATCATCACCCTCTGCGGCGGTGCGTCGCTGACCAAACAGGCTGCATCGCTGGAGAAGGGAGCGCACATCATCGTCGGCACGCCGGGGAGGATAGAGGACCACCTCTACCGTGAGACACTTACCCTCGATAAGATCAGGATGCTTGTACTCGATGAGGCCGACAGGATGCTCGATATGGGGTTCTACGATGCGATCACCAAGATCGCGGGGCAGATCACCGGCGAGCGGCAGAGTATGCTCTTCTCCGCTACCTTCCCCCCGAAGATAGAGAAGATAGCAGCCGAGCTGCTGAACGACCCGCTGCGCATCACGGTCGACAGCGAGCACGGTGAGGAGACATTCAGCGAGTACGGCTACGAATGCGGGAGCGGTGAGAGGGACGAGGCGCTCATCGCGCTGCTCCAGGGCTACCGCCCCCGCTCTGCTGCGATCTTCTGCAATACCAAGGAGCAGGTCGCCAATGTCACCGTGTACCTCCTCGACCATGACTTCGACGCGATCGATCTCCAGGGTGACCTTGACCAGCGCGAGCGTACCGAGACGCTGATACAGTTCGCCAACGGCTCGATCCCCATCCTCGTAGCCACCGATGTCGCATCGAGAGGTCTGGATATCAAGGATATAGAGCTCATCGTCAACTACGATCTCCCGTTCTCCGCCGAGACCTACACCCACCGCAAAGGGCGGAGCGGACGGAGCGGGGCACAGGGGACCATCCTCTCGCTCTACGAGGGGGGACAAAAAGGGAAATTAAAAGAGTTCGGCAATATAGAACTGCGCTCCCTCGATACACTGGAGTGTGACAGTTCCTTCAGGGCACAATCGACCCTCCGTACCGTCACTATCAACGGCGGCAAGAAGAACAAGCTCCGCGCAGGCGATATCCTCGGATGCCTCGGCAAGGATATCGGGATAGAGGGGAAACAGATCGGCAAGATCGATATCACCGATCAGCGAAGCTATGTTGCCCTCGACAAAAAAGTCCTCTCAAAAGCCCTCAAAGGACTGGCGAAAGTGAAGATAAAAGGGAAGATGTATAAGGGATGGGAGCTGTAGCTCCCTCACGCAGACGCTTAGAGCGCTGCGTAGTACTTGCTGCCGTCAGGGAAGCTGTTGACGGTGAGCTTGGAGAAGGTGTCGAGGTACTCCCAGAAATCTTCGATGAGCTTCTCGTCGACCCCTTCGAGTTCGCCCAGCGCTTCTGCCATCGTGCCGAGCCAGATGGTCCTTGACTTCTCATAGATAGAGAAATCGTCATGGAGTCTGACCATGAACTCGTTGAGCTCGACCCCTTTGGCGATCTCGTCGTAGACCTTCGGACCGCCGCAGATCTGTACGAAGAACTTGGTGTTCTTCTTCTTGACCTCTTCGAACTCGTGCTCGTCCTGCGGGAAGAAATGGGCGATATCGCTCTCATAAATCTTGTCGTAGAAGCTGTACATGAGCTTCCTGACACCCTCTTCACCACCTATAGCTTCGTAGAACTCGGGGGAAGGATTCGTGAAGTGTACTTTTTCACCCTTGACATAGGGACTGATCTTTAATTCCATACTTTATCCTCTGATATTCATTTCTTACTATTCTAGCAGATTATTATATAGATAAATCTTGAGTAGAGCTGAGAGCAAAGAGCGAAGAGTTCAGAGTGTAGAGAATTGAGTCTGTCGACTGGTTTTTGTCATCCAGACTTGATCGGGAGTCCCAGTCAAATCTTTCGCAGGGTGGATTTCATCCACCCTACATCTCTTAGTCGCAGTAGCGTTTGGTGAGGTCGCCGTAGTTCTCGATACGTCGATCACGCAGGAACGGCCAGATATCTCTCACCTCCTTGGTGCGCTCGTGGCTGATCTCGGCGTAGAGTATCTCTTCGTGGGTGGAGTCGGCCTGGGCGATCATCTCCCCCTGGGCGCCGCATACGAAGCTGTTGCCCCAGAACCTGATCCCCTCCATGATTCCCGAGCTGTCCGGCTCGTGTCCCACGCGGTTGCAGGCCGCTACGGGGATGCCGTTGGCGATGGCGTGGGAGCGCTGGATGGTGATCCAGCTCTGGAGCTGTCGCTGTTTCTCTTCGACACAGTCACCGTCGAACCAGCCGATAGCCGTAGGGTAGATCAGCATCTGCGCCCCTTTGAGGGTCATGAGGCGCGCCGCTTCGGGGTACCACTGATCCCAGCACACCAGTACGCCGAGTCTCCCCACGCTCGTATCGATCGGCTCGAACCCGAGGTCCCCCGGGGTGAAGTAGAACTTCTCGTAGAAGCCCGGGTCGTCGGGGATATGCATCTTGCGGTATTTGCCCGCTACCGTCCCATCTTTCTCGAAGACGACGGCGGTGTTGTGGTAGAGTCCCGAAGCCCGCTTCTCGAAGAGCGAAGTGACCAGCACGACGCCGCTCTCCTTGGCGATATTGCTCCAGTAGGCGACATCGGCCTTGAAGTTGGCTGCATAGTCGAAGAACCTGGTGTCTTCGCTCTGGCAGAAATATTCGTTCTGGTGGAGTTCCTGGAGGATGACGAGCTTCGCGCCGTTTTTGGCCGCCTGGATGATATGGGAGGTGGTGGATTTGAGGGTAGCCTCTTTGCTGCCTAGGTAGGCTTGTTGGACAAGTGCTATTTTCATTATTTTTCCATCTTTGTACTGAAATTTGGTGTATATTATAGTAATTTATTTTATAGTTGGCTATAATTTTTAAAGTCACCCGTATAAATTTTGGCATAAACAGGGATTTTTGGGTGAAGATCGATATTCCAAAAAGGTGGAAAATGCAAAATCAACTCAAAGGTATGCTCTTTGCCGGAGCCACAATGCTCTTTATCGGATGTGGTGGCGGTGGCGGCGGTATGACGACAACAACGACGACCGATACCAACACGACGACCTGTGTGCTGAGCGCCCCGGAGCTCCCGGCGGCAACGATACAGGAGTATCTCGACGCTATCAATGCAGCCAGGAGCGTCGAGCAGGATTGCGGCAGCGAGGGTATTTTCCCTCCGGCTGATCCCCTCACATGGAACGAAAGTCTCTACAATGCAGCCTATGAGCACAGCCGCGATCTGGCTCTCAGCGATACCTTTTCACACGAAGGGTCGGGCACTCTCAGCGATATCACCGCGACGGACATGGGACTTGACTACAGTATGCCGCCGGATCGTATAGAACACAGCTGCTATACCGGGTATGTTACTGTCGGTGAGAATGTTGCCGCCGGTACGGCCATGGATACGCCGCAGAAAGCCGTAGTGTCATGGCTCGATAGTCCGAGCCATTGTGCTGCGCTGATGAATCCAGACTTCAAAGAGGTGGGGATGGGGCACTACGAAGATGCAGAAGCGCTCTACACCCACTACTGGACACAGAACTTCGGCGCGAAATAGTATCTCTTTGCCGTTCTGGGCTTGACGCCTAGCGTCTCACCTGCATCGTGGAGCAGTGGAGCGAGCCCCCCTGTTCGATAAGTTTGCTGCACTCGATGGGGATGATCTCGCGGTCAGGGAATGTAGCTTTGAATATTTCGTGAGCTTCTTTATCGGTCGGAACGCTATAAGTAGGATAGACCACTGATTTATTAGTGATAAGGAAATTCGCGTAGGTGGCACCGAGGCGGTTCCCCTCCTCATCGTATTTCGGAGTGCTCATCGGGAGAGGGACAAGGTTGTATGGGTTCCCCTCGGCGGTGCGGAAGCTCCTGAGCTGTTCTTCCATCTTTTTGAGCTCTTCGTAGTGCTCGTCTTCGGGGTCTTCGCACGATACATAGGCGATGGTGTCCCTGGTCACGAGTCTCGCCAGGGTATCGACATGGCTGTCGGTATCGTCTCCGGCGAGGTAGCCGTGATCGAGCCAGAGGATGCGGGTTGCCCCAAGCTGCTCTTTGAGTACCGTTTCCACCTCTTCTTTCGTCTTGCCGCCGTTACGGTTGGGGTTGCAGAGGCATTCGCTGGTGGTGAGGATCGTCCCCTCGCCGTCGCTCTCTATCGATCCCCCTTCGAGGACATAGTCGACCGTACGCATCGGTGTCGTGCCGAGGTATCCTTTGGCATGGAGGAGCTTGTTGACCCCATTGTCAAGCGAAGCTTCGAACTTCCCGCCCCATCCGTCGAAGGTGAAGTCGAGCAGTTTCGTCTCGCCATCCTCTTCGATCGAGATATACCCGTAGTCCCGTATCCATGTGTCGTTGGTGGGGAGCTCGATGAAGCTCATATTGGTGTGTGAGCAGAAGAGCTCTTTGATCGCCTCCTTGTCCTTGCAGACGATATAGACGGGCTGGCTGTAGGCGATCGCCTGGGCGAGGCGGATGAATGGGGTGAGGGCCTTCTGGAGGTCGTCGGCCCAGTCGCTGTTCTCATGGGGGAAGGAGAGGAGGACGGCTCTCTGGTCTTCCCATTCTGCTGGCATACGTATCATTTTAATCCTTGTTTGAATAGTGATTTCGACCTGTAGTGTACCGACTGAGCAAGCGATTCCAACACATAATCAGGGTATAATGCCTCTTATGGCAACTATAACTATCAGTAAATCGAATTTTTATCACAATCTTAACCAAATTGCCCTAAAGGTAGGCTCTAAAGAGAAGATCGCCGTCGTCCTGAAAGACAACGCCTACGGGCATGGGCTGGGTATCATTGCGGAGCTTGCGAGCGAATACGGCATCCTCCACGCTGTTGTGCGCAATCTCGCCGAGGCCAGGGAGATCGAAGGGCTTTTCGAGTCGATCCTGATCCTCGGCAGCAGGGAGTATGAGGTAAACGAAAAGTTCAACTTTGCCGTCAATTCTCTCGAAGAGATACCGAAGATACCGCGGGGGTGCAGGGTCGAACTGAAGAACGATACGGGGATGCACCGCAACGGCATAGCTTGTGAGCAGATCGGCGAGGCGCTGGAGCTGATAGAGAAGCACGGCCTTGTGCTGAGCGGAGCATTTACCCACTACCGCAGTGCCGATGTCCTCAGCAGCGAGCTCTTTTGGCAGCAGAAGAACTTTGAAAAGGTCAAAGAGAAGTTGCGAAGTTCCGGTTTTGACCATATCCGCTTCCACGGGTGTAACTCTGCCGCGGCACTGCGCGCCTGCCGGAGCGACGAGGCGATCGTACGGGCAGGGATCGGCATCTACGGGTACAATGAACTTCCTTTCCCTTTTGACGATACCATGCTCAAGCCCGTCCTTGCCCTCTATGCCTCCAGGGTCGCCACGCGGGTACTGCGGAAGGGGCAGCGGGTCGGTTACGGCGGGGACCTTACCGCCCCGCACGATATGACCATCGCCACCTACGATCTCGGGTACGGTGACGGGTGGTGCCGCGGTGACAGTATGCGCCCTTATACCACCGCTGAAGGACTCCCGATCCTCGGGCGCGTCTCGATGGACCTGATCTCGCTGGAGTCCGACAAAGAGCAGGTGTGTATCATGGACGATGCCAAAGCTGCCGCGAAGCACTTCGGTACCATCAGCTACGAGATGACTACGGCACTTTCACCTTTTATCAAAAGGATCGTGGTCGAATAGCTTCAGAGAAGATGTCGGATCGGAAACAGGCATCGGCGGCTTCAGCCACGGACAATAGAAAACAGTACTTTGAGGATAAGAGAGGTCGGAATAATGATTTGTATTGTTGAGGTTGATGAATGTATGATAGGAAGTGGTGACCCCACGGAGACTCGAACTCCGGTAACCAGGATGAAAACCTGGGATCCTAACCGCTAGACGATGGGGCCACATGTGGATAAAAAGAAAACAAGTTTTTAAGTGGTGACCCCACGGAGACTCGAACTCCGGTAACCAGGATGAAAACCTGGGATCCTAACCGCTAGACGATGGGGCCTTAACAACTTGTGGACGGAATTATAATAAGTTGTCACTTAAATAATGCTTAAATAAAGTCGAATTTTTGGATAAATATTCGAATATCAAAGAGAAATTGGGGTAAACTTTAATATAGCAAAGAGGAGAACGTCATGAAAAAGATCATAACAGCTTCGGTCGCAGCCCTTCTGGGGCTGGCCGGATGTGTCGGTGTGACACCGGTGCCACCTCAGGAAGTCACACATACAAGCGCACTCATCGTATGGAAGACACCGCAGATGAAATATGCCGATATGGGCTTCATAGAAGATGACGGTAGCACGCTCAAAGTGGAGATATACAGCTCCGGGACAGCGCTGATGCGTCTGAACGTCGGCAGATCGCAGATATGCATGAGCACGTTCGAGTGTCTGGGCAAGGCAGAGTTCAACCGCAGGGCACTGAGCGGCGACTATCCTCCGGCTATCATCGAGAATATCTTCAGAGGGAAGCCTCTCTACGGCGGTGAGGGGCTGGTCAGGAACGGTAATGGCTTCACCCAGAAGATCGTCCACGCTACCCATGAGATCGAGTACAGTGTCGACGGGCAGACGATCGACTTCATGGATATACGCAACAATATACATATAAAGGTGACAAAGATATGAAATTCGTAGGAGCGCACGTAAGCGCGAGCGGCGGTGTATTCAATGCCCCGCTGAACGCAATGGAGATAGGGGCGAAGGCTTTCGCTCTCTTTACCAAGAACCAGAAACAGTGGAAGGCCAAAGAGCTTGATGAGGAGACGATCGCGAAGTTCAAGGAGAATCTCGCGCTGAGTGGCATCGCCCCCAGACATGTACTGCCCCATGACAGCTACCTCATCAACCTCGGACACCCCGAGCCCGAACAGCTTCAGAAGTCCCGCGATGCCTTCATCGACGAGATCGAGCGGTGCGAACAGCTGGGGCTTGAGAAGCTCAATTTCCACCCCGGCAGCCACCTCGCCAAGATCGCCAAGAAAGACCCCGAAGCGGAGCAGAAGAGAGAGGCGGCAGAGTACGAGTGCCTCGACCGCATCGCCGAGTCGATGAACCTCGCGATAGAAGCGACCAAAGGGATGGGCGTCAAGCTCGTGATCGAGAACACCGCCGGGCAGGGGAGCAATATGGGCTACAGGTTCGAGCACCTGGGATACCTCATCGGCAAGGTAGAGGACAAATCCCGCGTGGGCGTCTGTCTCGATACCTGCCACACCTTCACCGCCGGTTACGACCTGCGCACCCGCGAGGCCTATGAGGAGACGATGAGCGAGTTTGAGCGCATCGTGGGATTTGAGTACCTCATGGGGATGCATATCAACGACTCCAAGCCGCCGCTGGGGAGCAAGGTCGACAGACACCACTCCCTCGGTCAGGGAGAGATAGGCTGGGATGCTTTCAGGTTCATCATGAACGACAGCAGGATGGACGATATCCCCCTCGTCCTCGAGACGATAGATGAGTCGATCTGGGCACAAGAGATAAAAGAGCTGTATGATCTGGTGGAGGGGTAGGGCGGATTTTCCATCCGATCGGTAAAATTTGGCAGGGTATTGTCCCCCGACAACACCGTAATGTTACAATCCGATGAAAATACTGGTGTTGTGAGGGCACAACACCCTACAATCATACGGTAGGGATCAAAATCCCTTACGTTCTATACTCCGCATTGATCTTCACATACTCATAGCTCAGATCGCAGCCGTATGAGACATACGAAGCATCTCCCATTCCCAGCTCACAGGTGACGGTGAACCGCTCCTGCTTCATGACTGCATAGGCTTTCTCCTCGCGCTCTTTGTCAAGCTCCCTGAACTCGTCGGAGTAGATCAGGAGGTCGTCGTAGTGGATGACGAGCTTGCTGTCGTCGCACGCTACGCCGCTGGCGCCGATCGTCGAGGCGATACGCCCCCAGTTGGGATCTTCGCCGAAGAGGGCAGTCTTGACCAGCAGCGAGTTGCTGAGCGCACGACTGGCGGTGATGGCATCATCGAGAGTCGCAGCCCCTTTGACCTCGAAGGCGACCACTTTGTTGGCTCCTTCGCCGTCACGGACAATCAGCATTGCCAGCTCGAAGGTGATGCGATTGAGCGCTTCGGCGAACGCTTCTTTGTCGTACGCGGTGTTCGTCTGGTTGGCCAGGAGCATGATCGTGTCGTTGGTCGAGGTGTCGCCGTCAACCGAGATACGGTTGAATGACTGCTCGGTCGCCTCTTCGAGGAGCTCCTTCATATCTTCTCTGGGGATGGCGGCATCGGTGGTGACGAAGCAGAGCATCGTCGCCATCGCCGGGTTGATCATCCCTGCACCCTTGCAGATCGCTGCGATATGGAAGCTCTCTCCGTTCTCGAGCTCTACTTTGAAGGCGCGCTCTTTTTTGAAGCTGTCGGTCGTCATGATCGCACGGGCGGTCTTCTCGGCGTTACGTGCGTTGAGATCGAACATGTCGAACGCGCTGGTGATCTTCTCCTGGTTGAGACGGTATCCGATGACCCCTGTCGAGCTCATGATGGGGTTGAGCAGTTCGATCTTTTGTGAGAGCTTTCCGAATATCTCGTCGATATCGGCTATCCCACGCTCGCCCGTCATCGCATTGGCGTTCTTGGCGTTGATGAGGAGGAAGTTGGTCTTGAACCCTTCCGGGTAGCGCAGGTAGTGTTTGAGCGGGGCCGCCTGGAATTTATTGGTCGTGAAGCGCGCTTCGACATCGCACGGGACGTCGCTGCGGATGAAAGCGACGTCGCCATCCTCCGAGTTCTTGCGCATACCGACATTGACGGCATCATAGCAGAAGCCAGGGACGTTGTCGAGTCCGTTCTCTACAGGGATGATCTTATACATAGTTTATCTCCTCGGGTTTTTCTTTTTTGCGGATGATCTTTTTGGCTGCGAGGATACCTTTGCTTGTACCGATCAGCAGCAGTTTACTCTCGGGGAGGATGATGGTATCCCCTTTGGGCATCGGGATGAAATGGCCGTCCTTCTGGCGGATACCGATCACGGTGACATTGGCCACATCTCTGAACCTCGCCACTTTGATCTTCTTGAGGGCCAGCCAGCTGGTCTTGGAGACCTTCGCCTCCTCCATATCGAGTGGCGTATCCTTCTTATAGAGGAACTCCTGGAGGAGGTTCTCCATCTCGGGGCGGATCGCCATGGCGTTGATACGCTGCGCCATCAGCTTGGTGGCGGTGACGACCTTGTCGGCTCCGAGCTTGATGAGTTTCTGTTCATCCTCGTAGCTCTTGGCGTTGGCGATGAGGAGGAACTTCCGGAGCCTGCCGATCTCCTGCTCGTAGAGTCTTGCCGAAACGATGGTGGCGATATTGTCGGCCATATTATCGGCAAGGGTGATGACCCCTTTGGCAGAGGAGAGGTGGGATTTGAGGATACCCGCCTCGGTATGGGGCTCTTCGTTGACGAAGTAGGGATAGCGGTACTTCTTGGCTATCTCCTCAAGGTCTTCTCTGGGGTCTACGACGACGAAAGGGACATGGTTGGCACGCAGCTGCTGTGTCACCTGGATGGTAAAGTCGTTGTGGTAACAGACCACGAAATGCTGCTTGAGTCTTGCTATTTCATAAAGCATTCGACGCTCCTTTGAGATTTTGTTGAGCTCTCCCTTCTTGATAACCTCTACGATAATACCCACGGCGATGGAAAAGACCACGAACCCGAAGATGATCAGGGTGATCGTGAAGATACGCCCCAGGTCGGAGATGGGACTGATCTCCCCGAATCCCACGGTCGTGAATGTGATCCCCGTCTGGTAGATCGCATCCATCAGCTTGAAATTATCGATGGTCATATAGCCGATCGTACCGATGAGCATCGTCATAACGGTAAGTATCAGGGGGAGCCTGAAAGGGGCTAACTGGGCGTAATATTCGTCGTTAAGGGTAATGTGGGGTTTTGGGGAGCTTTTCCAGCCGATGTATTTTTGTAGTTCTTGAATGGCATTCAATGCCGAAGTCCAAAAGAGGTTTTGGACTTAGTTGGCTACTGAAGCTTGAGCAGCTTTTTTCTTCATAGTTCTGAGTTCTGAAGCAGCTACTTTGATCTTGGCTGTTGTACCGTCTTCGAGAGTCACTCTGAGTGTTCTGAGGTTTGGTAGTTGTCTTCTCTTTGTTCTGTTGTTCGCGTGGCTCACGTTGTAAGCTGAAAGCGGACCTTTACCGCTGATAGCGCATCTTCTTGCCATGGTAATTCCTTCTTGATGATATAATTTCCCGGTGCGATAGGGCACAGTGAATAATTTTGTGCGATTTTATCTTAAAAAGTATAAAAAGATGCTTTAAATCTCCATCATGCTATAATCCAATCGAAACAGAAGGGAATCCTGAAGAATCCTGTCCCAAATATGCGCGCTCCTGCGCTATGCGAACGCTTTTCCCCGTTTCACGGGTCGAGCGCATGGCTTCTCGCGCACTTTTCGGAGCAATACGGGGACTTTTGCAGGGATTCCTACGCCAGAAAATAAAAGAGAGAAACCATTATGCTAGTAGCGCCAAGTATCCTGTCGGCCGATTTCGGTCATCTTGCCGAAGATGTCAGAGCCATTTGCGAAGGGGGCTGCGACCTCGTCCATGTCGATGTGATGGACGGCCACTTCGTCCCCAACCTCACCATCGGTCCCGTCGTTGTCGAAGCGGTCGCCAAAGCCGCGACTAAACCGCTCGATATCCACCTGATGGTACAGAACAACACCTTTTTCGTCGAGCTTTTCGCACCGCTCAAGCCGGGGTATATCTCTTTCCATATAGAAGAGGAAAAACACCCCCACCGCCTCATCCAAAAGATCAGGTCGTACGGCATCAAGCCCGCTATCACCCTCAACCCCCACACGCCGCCCGAAGCGATCGAGTTCCTCCTCGAAGACCTCGATATGGTGCTCCTGATGTCGGTCAACCCTGGGTTCGGCGGGCAGAGCTTCATCCCGTCGGTGATCGAAAAGGCCAAAAGACTTAAAGCGATGATCGAAAAAAGAAACCCTGACTGCCTTATCGAAGTGGACGGCGGCGTGAACGACAAGAATGTCCGCGAGCTCGAAGCGGCAGGGGTCGATATCGTCGTCGCGGGCTCCTATGTCTACAAGCACCCCGTGAGCGTCGAAGCGGCGATCGCATCGCTGAAGTAGTCCGATGCGAGTCAAGATCTGCGGCATCACCAACCTCGCCGATGCGCTGCTCGCCATCGAGCACGGCGCGGACGCGCTGGGATTCGTCTTCTATTCCCCCTCGCCGCGCTCTATCAGCGTCGAGGATACGAAAGCCATCATCGAGCAGCTCCCACCGTTTATCCAGACGGTAGGGCTCTTCGTCAACGAGACCAAAGAGGCGATAGAGGATGGGGTGCGCAAAAGCGGGGTCGATATCGCCCAGATACATTTCGATATCGACGACGAGTTCCTGGGTGCCCTCGAAGTACGCGCTCTGCCGGTCGTCAGGGCTGCGTGCCGTGAGGATGTGATGCAGTTCGCAGACCGCTACCGCCTCGTCGACGCCTACTGCGAAGCGTATGGCGGCAGCGGCAAGAGGCTCAACCTCGAGTGGTTCGACGGGGTCGACTGCTCCAGGATCATCCTTGCCGGCGGCCTTGACGCCTCCAACCTCCACGAGCTGAGCGGCTACGGCTTCTACGGCGTCGATGTGAGCTCGGGTACCGAGGCATCAAAAGGGCGCAAAGACCCTGCAAAAGTCCAAAAGTTCATAGCCAATGCGAAAAGTCTTTGAGGAGCTTACCAACGCCTTTCGCGACAACGGCGGGTCGCTGACGCACGAGCAGTTCGAGTCGGTCGCCTCGCGCAATACGACCCTCTTCGAGGATAGCGATATGATCTTCATCCTTTTGCAGGCGAGCGGCTACCCCATCAGCCTGGAGGATGGGCTCTACCGGCTCGATACCTACACCATCCCATACCAGCAGCAGCGCTACTGCATCGTCGATATCGAGACCAACGGCAGCAAACCGGGCTCGTCGCAGGTGATCGAGATCGGCGCGGTGATGGTGGAGGATTTTCAGATCGTCGACAGGTTCGAGAGCTTCGTAGCGTGCGCCTTCGTCCCCGAGTATATCACCAAGGTCACGGGGATAGAGCAGAGCGACCTCATCGGCGCCCCGTCGCTCACCGAGGTGCTGCACCGCTTCAGGGAGTTCATGGAGGATGCAGTCTTCGTCGCCCACAACGCCTCGTTCGATTTCGGTTTCCTCAATGAATCGTTCAACCGTATCGGCCTCGGGGACATCGGCAACCAGCGTCTCTGCACCATCGACCTCGCCAAACGCACCTTCGAGAGCGAGCGGTACGGTCTTGCCTATCTCAATGAGTTCCTCGGGATTGAGACCGCCACCCACCACAGGGCGCTCAGCGATGCGATCAGCGCCTACCATGTGATGCACTACAGCCTGCACGGTATCCCCGACTATGTCAGGACAGCCGACGAACTGCTGCGCTTTTCGGTCTCGAGCAAGAAGGAGCGGGGTGAGAAGAAAAGGGAGTTGGAGAAGGGAACAGGTTCTTTTTGAGAGGGATGCTACATCACCGCGTAGGGTGCAATTTATTGCACCGTTCATTTCGAATACCGCGATATTTCATGTAGTTGGAAAATTTGGTGCAATAAATTGCACCCTACGAAATGCAGTGTAAAATATAACAGGAATCGGCGGCTTCAGCCCCGAAAAAGCGAAGCTGAAGCTTTCGGTTCCAAAACTACTTCTTTCCCAGTATCGAATGCAAAAAGAGTATCTGCCCGAACAGCGGGGCGAAGATGTTGAGCAGCGGGATGTAGTTCGGCAGTGAGGCGATGATGGCGATGAGGCGGGAGCTTTTGGCGCTGATCTCCTTTTTGTCCCTGATGAAGAGCGAACCGACATCGTAGGTGGTGGGTTCTTTGACGAGGATCGACCAGAGCCAGAGGAGCCACAGCTGCCCGACCACGGGGACGAATATCAGCGGCAGCGTCAGGAGGAAGAGTCCGAGGAACACGGCCGAGCTTTTGACGGTCAGATAGAGTGACCATGTGACAGACGGGGCGCCGACCACGGGGGAGTCGGGGTAGTGCTTTTGCGCCAGTTTGATGAGGATCGATTCGCTCAGGAGCGATGTGAGGATCGAAACGGTGATGATGATCAGCATATACCCCGACGCGAGCGCCGAGACGAAGCTCCCTGTGGTCTGGAACCACTCCCACTCTCCGACAAAAGGTATCTTCGAGATCAGACCCCCTATCAGCGCGCTGTAGCTCCCCCAGAATAACCCCAGCACTACGATCCACAGGGCGATGGAGCCCAGTCCCACCTTGAGGACGAAGCCGAGGACGAGTGGACTCAGGATATCCTGCAACGATCTTTTGATAATGGCAGTCATGGCTTAGAGGTACTCGTTCTTGAACTTCACATAGCGGCTGGCAGAGGCGTAGAGCTCCGCTACTTCGGCGTCGGTGAGCTCCCTGACCACCTTGGCGGGGCTCCCCATGATGAGAGAGCGGGGCGGGAAGACCTTGTTCTTGGTCACGAGCGCGCCTGCGCCTACGATCGACTCCTTCCCTATCACCGCGCCGTCGAGGATCGTCGCGCTCATCCCGATGAGGCAGGCATCCTCGATCGTGCAGCCGTGGAGCATCACGCGGTGCCCAACGGTGACATCGTTGCCGATGATGGTCGGGTTGCCGTCGCTCATGTCGTCTTTTTTGTGATGGGTGACATGGATCATGCTGAGGTCCTGGATATTGCTGCGGTCTCCTATAGTGATGTAGTGGACATCGCCGCGCACGACGCAGCCGAACCATACCGCGCTGTCCTCTCCCATCGTGACCCTTCCGATCACGCTCGCCCCTTCAGCGATCCATGCATTGCGCCCCAGTTTCGGCGTCCATTCTTTAAATCGTATCAGCATTGTTTTTCCTTATTTGTTCTTGAGTATCTGGTGTGTGAGCTTGTTGATATATTCCGGCGTCGATTTGCGCGTCTTATTATATAGTTTCGCGGCATAATTTTCCAGGATTGTGTGGTTGTTGATCACCTTGTTGGTCGGTTTGCTCCTTGAGTACTCACCGTCGCTGTCCAGTTCCCAGCGCAGCTGGTTGTCGCTCAGCTGCAGCTGGAGTATCTGCTCGACCTTCTGGGCGAGGGCAGGCTCCTCGATCGGGGTCATCAGTTCGACACGGCGTACGAGGTTGCGCGGCATGAGGTCGGCGCTGGAGATATAGCAGCCGGGGGTCTCGTGCTTGAAGCAGTAGATACGCGGATGCTCGAGGTATTTGCCGATGATCGAGTGTACCCGGATGTTTTCGCTGACACCCTCGACGCCTGGGCGCAGGCAGCATATCCCACGGATGATGAGGTCGACCTTCGTTCCCCGTCGGGAGGCTTTGTAGAGCGCCTTGATGATCCCGGGATCGACGAGGGAATTGGCCTTGAGGATGATATGCCCCTCTTTGCCTCTCTGGCTCTCGCGGTCGATGAGCTTGAGGAGCTTCGGTTTGATCTGTGTAGGGGACATAGAGAGTCTGTCCAGTTCGATGTGGGCGGCAAACCCGGTGAGGTAGTGGAAAAATCTCGTCGCATCGCTGTTGTATTCGCTGCCCGTGGTGAAATAGCTGATATCGGTGTATATCTTCGCCGTGGATGGGTTGTAGTTGCCCGTGGCGAGATGGAGGTAGCCGCGGAGCTTCTCTTTTTCGCGCCGGATCACCTGGGCGATCTTGGCATGTACTTTGAGATTGGGGATACCGTAGACGACATGCGCCCCCGCATCTTCGAGGGCTTTGGCCCAGTGGAGGTTGTTCTCTTCGTCGAACCTCGCTTTGAGCTCGACGAGGACAGTGACCTGCTTGCCATCCCTCGCTGCATCGATGAGCGCCCTGACGATGGGCGACTGCGAGCCTACGCGGTAGAGGGTCATCCGGATGGCGAGCACCTGCGGGTCTTTGGAGGCCTGCGTGATGAACTTGACGACGGGGTCGAAGCTGTCGTACGGGTGGTTGAGGAGGATCGACTGTTTCCCGATCACTTCGAAGATATCGTCATTGTCGAGCGGAGGCATCGTTTTGGGTGCGAAAGTGGGGAGGATGAGGTGGGAGAGGGCTTTGTCTCCTACGATCTGCCAGAAGCTCCCGAGATTGAGAGGGATCCCTTTGTAATAGTAGGTATCCTCATGGTAGAGTTTGAGATGGGAGGTGAGGAAGGCGAGGAGGTTCTCGTCGGCACCTTCGGTGAGCTCGAGGCGTACCAGCGAGCCTTTGTTCCTCGCCCTGAGCCCCTCTTCGAGTATCTCGAGGAAATCGTCGGCTTCGTGCTCGGTGATATCGATATCGGCATTCCGTGTGACCCGGAAGGGGGCAGAAGCGATCTTGGTGTATCCCGGGAAGAGTTCGCCGATGAAGTTCTCGACGATACTTTCGATGGGTACGAATGTCTGATCGACCGTAAAGAAGCGCGGCAGGATGCGCGGTATCCTGATGAGACCGTGTTTGATATTCCCCTGCGAATCGGACAGTGTGAGGGCGAGGGCGAAACTGAGGTTGTTGAGGTGCGGGAAGGGGTGGGTCGCATCGGTGGCGATAGGGATGATGACGGGGTATATCTGTTCCCAGAACTGGAGGGCGATATTTTCCTGCTGTGCATCGCCCAGTTCGGGATATGATCTGATGTACACCCCTTTCCCTTCAAGTTCTTCAAGGATACTGCTGTAGCACGACTCCAGGAGACGCTGTTCGTCGTGGAGGTAACCGTGGATAGCGTCGAGCTGTTCGCGCGGGGTCATCTGGTCCGGCCCGGTCTGCTGGATACGCGCCTTGTAGAGAGCCTTGAGCCCGGCGACACGGATCATATAGAACTCGTCGAGGTTGGTGCCGTAGATGGCGAGGAACTTGAGCTTTTCCAGCGGCGGGAGAGTCTTGTCCATCGCCTGCGCGAGCACCCTGGTATTGAAACGGAGCCAGGAGAGTTCCCTGTTGAAATAGAGGTTCGGGCTATTGAGGTCTGTCATGGTTGCTCCTGTTATCTTTTTGTGTTTACCTGTCGTGTAGGGTGTTGTGTCCTCACAACACCAGTATTTTCATCGGATCGAAACATTAACGGTGTTGTCGGGGGGACAACACCCTACACGAAATATTATAGTTTTTTTATCTTCGCTATCTCGTCCCGTAGCCTTGCAGCCTCCTCGAACTCGAGCTTCTTGGCCGCTTCGAGCATCCTTGCTTTGAGCTCCCCTACGAGTCTCTGGCGCTCTTTGGCGGGCATCTTATCGAGCTTGGACTGCTTGTTGTAGAGCTCTCCGGCATCCTCTACCTTGAGGTTGGTATCGAGCTCGCGAATGGTGGTTCTGGGGGTGATGCCGTGCTCTTTGTTGTAGGCGATTTGCTTCTCCCGCCTCGCCTGCGTGGTGTCGATACACGCCTGCATCGAGCGGGTCACGCGCTTGGCGTACATCAGCACGATGCCGTTGGAGTTTCTTGCTGCCCGTCCGGCTGTCTGGATGAGGGCTGTTTCGCTCCTGAGGAACCCCTCCTTGTCGGCGTCGAGGATCGCTACGAGGCTCACCTCTGGGAGGTCAAGCCCTTCCCTGAGGAGGTTGATCCCCACGAGGACATCGAATTCACCTAATCTCAAACTACGGATGATCTGGTTGCGCTCGATCGCGTCGAGGTCGGAGTGCATATACTTCACCTTGAGCCCGAGGTCGTTGTAGTAGGTGGTGAGCTCTTCGGCCATTTTCTTGGTGAGGACAGTCACCAGCACCCTCTCGCCCCGTTCCACCACCTTCTTGATACGGTCGTGGAGGTTGGCGACCTGATCGGTGGAGTCGATCACCTCGATCACGGGGTCGAGGAGCCCGGTGGGGCGTACTACCTGCTCGGCGACGACGGGGGAGAGATCGAGCTCCAGCTCGGCGGGGGTGGCAGAGACGAAGAGGTAGCGTGGAGCCTTGCCGATGAACTCGTCGAACTTCAGCGGCCTGTTGTCGAGAGCCGAGGGGAGGCGGAAACCGTGCTCGACCAGCACCTCCTTGCGGCTGCGGTCGCCTGCGTACATCCCGCGGAACTGCGGGAGGCTCACATGGGATTCGTCGACGATGACGAGGTAGTTCTCATGCATCGCCGCGAAGTAGTCCTGCATCGAGTAGGGGGTCTCTCCCGCTTTTTTCCCCGTCAGGTGGCGGGAGTAGTTCTCTATCCCCTTGCACATCCCGGTCGATTCGAGCATCTCGAGGTCGAACTCGGTGCGCTGCTTGAGGCGGTTGTACTCCACCATCCGCCCCTCTCTCTGATAGTAGGCGAGCCTTTCCCCCAGTTCCTCCTCGATGCTCTTGATAGCGAGGGCGAGCTTCTCCTTGCCGACGATGAACTGGTTGGCGGCGTAGATGGTGATCTCTTTTTTATCCTTCCCCTTCTCCCCCGTGAGGGAGTCGAAAGGGTAGATACGCTCTATCTCGTCGCCGAAGAACTCGATCCGGAGCGCCTCCTCCTCGCTGTAGGCGGGGTAGATGTCGATCACATCACCGCTGACGCGGAAGTCGCCGCGGTCGAAGTAGGCGTCGTTGCGCTTGTAGCCCATGTCGACGAGGCGCAGCAGCAGGTCCTTCTGCCTGTACTCGTCACCCACACGGAGGTTCTGCACGACCGAGCGGTAGTCCTCGGGGGAACCGAGACCGTAGTTGGCAGAGACCGAGGCGATGACGATGACATCGTCGTAGCTCAGCAGGCTGGCGGTGGCGCTGAGCCTGAGGCGTTCGAGCTCCTGGTTGGTCGAGCTGTCCTTCTCGATGAAGAGATCCTGTCTGGGGAGGTAGGCCTCGGGCTGGTAGTAGTCGTAGTAGGAGATGAAGTACTCGACGTGGTTGTTGGGGAAGAAGCTCTTGAACTCGCTGTAGAGCTGGGCGGCGAGGGTTTTGTTGTGGGTCATGATGAGGGTGGGCATCGCCACTTTCTCGATCACTTTGGCCATCGTATAGGTCTTGCCGCTCCCGGTGACCCCCAGGAGCGTCTGGTACTGGTGACCCTCCATGATGGAGCGGCTCAGCTCCTCTATCGCCTGCGGCTGGTCGCCCGAGGGGCTGTATGGACTCGAAACTTCAAATTGTGACATATTACCCTGCTTGTATTCTCAGATTTCTGGTATCGGACACCCCTAAAAACCATCAGGTACTCCAAAAGCGGGCGCGACAAGCCATGCGCCAACCCATGAAATGGGCGCTTGCGTTCGCATGGCGCAGGAGCGCCCGCTTTTGGAGCAGGTTTTATAGAAGTGCTCTATTATACCGAAGTATGATTAAGATATTTTCCCGGAATTCATTTGAGCTTAGAGATTGTTACGCTATCATTTCGGTACGATACCAAAACCGGAGCCCCGTATGAGCGCCATAGCCAGACTGCAAGCCAAGATCGAACAGCTCAAGAACAAGTATGAGACCGTCAAAGCCGAGAACGAGAAGCTCAAAGCGAGGCTGGAGGGGATCAGCGGCGGCGATCAGCAGGAGACCATCGAGAGACTCCGCAACGAACTCGAAGAGAGAGACCGCGAGATAGAGAAGATCGTAGCCAGGGTCGAAGCGCTGCTTGCATAATTTTAAAGAAGGAGAATGAATGAAAAAAGTGTCACTGAGTCTGTTGGGTAAAAGATACGAGGTCAACCTCGAGGACGATTTCGCCGAGTATGTCATCACCGATATGGAAGCGTCGGGGCTGTCGCTCCAGAAGGACAACAACCCATCGGTCCTCCTCAAGGCCTACCTCAAGCTCGCCCACAAGAACCGCAGCTACGAGGAGGAGATCGACCTCCTGATCGATACCCTCGAGGGTTTCTAGACCTCTTCCGGTCTCTTCCCGTAGCCTCATGCCGGATTGGGTCGGCATCCATCAAGCTCTGAGATATTACCTCCCGAAGTCGATTCCGGGTCAAGCCTGGAATGACAGGCTTGATTTATAATACAAAATTACAAAAATAAATACAAAAGTAACGATTACTCAAACAATTTATGTTTTCTGTAAGCTGAAAAGGTGTATGATTCGAATAGGCTAGTTATTGAACTAGTACTAACAATTTTCAGGAGTTTATCATGACAAACATGAGACGCGGTTTTACAATGATCGAATTGATCTTCGTTATCGTTATTATCGGTATTTTGGCAGCGGTTGCTGTACCTAAATTGGCAGCTACAAGAGATGACGCGGAAGCGACAAAATGTTCTAGCGAAGTTGGTCAGCTTATCAGTGAGGTTACTGCTGCGTGGACAAAACACGGTAATAAACTTGCTCAGAATGCAACACCGCTTTCACAGGTGACAGGTGTACCTCTTATTGATACGACAGCCAACGCTGTAGGTGATGGTTCACACGGTATTAATACTACTGATGCTTTTGCTGCCGCTACACCTTTCCTAAGCATCACATACGAATGTGATGGTGAACCGCTTGCAGCTCTCACTATCACTCCAGCGGTAAGAACGGTTGCCGGTTCGACTGAGAATGTATATGAATTGAATGCAACACTCCTGGTAGCTACTACACCTATCAGTACAAAAGCTGCAAGAGATCTTAACAATACCGGTAACTACGGTAATCTTGTAAATGGTGCTCAAACACTCTCTACACAGCTCTAATATCTAGATGCTGATATACTTACTGCTTTTTGGGCAGTAGGTATATGTAAGAATCTTTCTTTTTTCTACTCCGTATAACTTGTTTCTTCTCTCTTTTGATTTAAATTCTCTCACTTCTTCTATATGACTTGTTTCATTATGTATTTTATGATATAGTAGTGTCATAAATCAAAGGAGCTTACAAGATGAATAGAGCTGGTTTTACAATGGTCGAATTGATCTTCGTTATCGTTGTGATAGGGATACTCAGCGCCATTGCTGTCCCCAAATTCGCTGTCACCAGAACTGATGCTGAGATCACCAAGGCAAAAGCCGTACTTGGATCGGTCAGAAGTGCACTTGCGACCACAAAACAAAAAAATATACTCAGTGGGAATTTTACCCCGGTCACTGATCTGGGTGACGCTACCTATGCATTTGGAGAGACAGTACTGCAAACTCCTGTCAAAAGCTGCAGCGATGCCGGATGCTGGGAAAGAGTGAATGCTCTTCATTATAAATATCACCATCCTGTATCCGGAACAGCTGACTTTAACCTCACCAACAGTATGCTCGTCTGCGAGAATGACAACTGCGCGTTCCTTGAGGATTGAAGATAGTCCATTACTACGAGGTGGCGCTGCTGCGTGTGAACGCACCGCTGCTTACCTATTCTCATTTTGAGCCATTTGAACCCGGACAGTTGGTGAGCGTAGCCCTGAGGGGGAAGCAGAGACTGGCAGCAGTTCTCAGAGAGACAGAGAAGCCTGAAGCCTTCGAAACTGAACCTGTCACCGAGGTACTGGAGGGGTGCTACACACCTGTCCAGATGAAGATCGCCTCTTTTATCTCCCAATACTACTTTTCAGGGATCGGTGAAGCGCTCTCGCTGATCCATCCCTATATCGTACGGCAAAATACCAAAGAGCCCCTGCCTTTTCCCACGGAAAAGAGACCCCTCCTCACCGATATCCAGAACGATGCCCATGGTAAAATACTTGGCAACGATACGACGCTGCTGTTCGGTGTGACAGGATCGGGGAAGACGGAGATATTCATCTCGCTGATCTACAAGATGCTTGAAGAGGGGAAGAGCATCATCTTCCTGATGCCCGAGATATCGCTGACGCCGCAGATGGAGAAGAGGCTGCGGAAATTCTTCGGTGAACGGGTGGCTATGTGGCATTCGGGTCTGGCCAAAGGGAAAAAGGAGAAGATACTCGAAGGTATCCGGAACGGAACCATCGATATCGTGGCGGGGGCGAGGTCGGCGCTCTTCGTACCGCTGGAGAACCTTGGGTTGATCATCGTCGACGAGGAGCACGACGACAGCTACAAATCGATGACAAGGCCCCGTTACCACGCAAGGGACCTGGCCGTTCTTATGGCCAAAGAGCACGGCGCGAAACTGCTGCTCGCTTCTGCCACCCCCTCACCTTCATCGTACCACAAGTATCCCGTGGTGAAACTGGGAAAACCGTACATTGAGACTACCAAAAGCTACCGCTTCATCGGCGGCGACAGTGTCAACGACGCGATCCTCTCGGAGATAGGGGCTGCATATGCCAGGGGGGAGCAGTCCCTCCTCTTCGTCCCTACGCGCGGGAACTTCAAGTATCTCTACTGCGAGAGCTGCGGCTATACGCATAAGTGTCCCTACTGCTCCGTAGGGATGACGCTCCACCGCAGCTACCGCCACCTCCGCTGCCACTACTGCGGATTCACCGAACCTATCAGGGAGTCGTGCGCGCAGTGCGGCCACTCGCCGCTGCGCAGCCACCGCATGGGGACCAGCGAGGCGGTAGAGATCATCAAGGGACATATCCCGGGTCTGAGGATAGAGAAGTTCGACAAGGACACCATCACCACACCCAAAAAGCTCAAAGAGGCGCTGGGACGCTTCGAGCGGCATGAGAGCGACCTGCTGCTGGGGACCCAGATGCTCTCCAAAGGGCACGACTATGCCAATATCACACTGAGTATCATCATGGGGATCGACCATATCCTCGGGCTGGCCGACTACAGGGCAAGGGAGAAGGCGATGAGCCTCCTCGTACAGATCGCCGGGCGCTCGGGGAGGGCCAAGGAGGCCAGGGTAGTGATCCAGACCAATAACCACGAGCTTTTCGAACCTTACCTTGGGGACTATGAAGCATTTCTCAGGGACGAGCTCGGGTTTGCCGAGGGGCTTTATCCCCCGTTCGTATCGCTGGCACGCATACTCATAGCGGACAAAAGCCGCGAAAAGGCAAAAAAGATCACCGGGGATGTCACAGGAGAGCTGGAGACGATGCAGGGGATAGAGATCGTCGGTACCGGGAGTGCACCGGTGGAGATGATCGCAGGGAAATACCGCTTTCAGATACTGCTGCGCTCAAAGGAACGGATCCCCCTGCTGCGCGCCCTGCATGCGGTCAACCGGCAGGGGATAGAGATAGATATGGACCCTGTGGATTTCAGCTAGCGCTTCCTAGTGGTTGACCACGAGAGGTAGACCCTCTTTCTTCCATTCAAGCAGTCCTCCATCGAGATTGACAGGGACAAATCCCTCTGCTTTGAGCAGACGCGCGGCACGAATACTCCTTGAGCCGCTGTGGCAATAGACGATGATCTTCTTGCTTTTGAGCGGCTGTAGCTGTGCGATATTGTCAGAGAGTTCCGAAAGTGGGATGAGTTTCGCATCGGCGATATGTTCCCTCTCGAACTCCAGGGCACTTCTCACATCAAGGAGCGTGACATTGTCATCTTCTCTGAGCATCGTCTCGATCTTCTTTGCATCGAGGGATTTGAAATCGACCAGGATCCATCCTCTCATGTAGGCATAGGAGAGGATGAGCAGCAGCATTGCGAGCCAGTAGAGGTAATTGATATAGTTCTTAGTCATTTCCGAACCTCATTTTTTCGTAATTGTATCTCCTTTTTCTTTTGTTTTCTTGTTTCACATAGTTACAAAGAAAAAACTAATCTTTAATCATTAATCCAATCAAAACATTTTAACCAAAATTCTGTTATTATGAATCCAAATTCTCTAAAGAATATTCTTGTTTAGGAAAGGGGCTATATATGACTCATGTGATAACAGAGCACCCGTATTTCGGTGTATTTTTTCTGTTTGCATTAACCGCGATTGCCTTCCCGGCAACATTGGCAGCTGCCAGATTCGTCAGCCGCAAGCTGGCACGACTCGATACGCAGAAGCTGAAGCTATCGATCTACGAGTGTGGACCTGAGGTAACAAAACAACCGAACGTTATTTCTGCTCAATTCTATTTGATCGCACTATTGTTCATTCTGTTCGATGTGGAGATCATCTTCATGTTCCCGTGGGCGATCGACTTCAAGTTGTTGGGATGGTTCGGCTTTGCAGAGATGATTCTGTTTATACTACTTTTGGCGATTGGTTTCGTATATGCATGGAAAAAAGGAGCACTTGAATGGCACAGCATCAGGTAAATTATGCCTCGGCAGCAGGCCTACCGATAGCGTTGACTACGGTAGATCATCTTGTAAACTGGGGTAGATCGAACTCTCTCTGGCCATTGACATACGGACTGGCGTGCTGCGCTATCGAGATGATGGCTTCGGGTGCGAGCCGCTACGACTTCGACAGGCTCGGTACGATCTTCAGGGCTTCTCCGAGACAGGCCGATGTCATGGTACTTGCCGGGACACTCTCCAAAAAACATGCCGAGTTCGCAAGAAGGCTTTATGACCAGATGGCAGAGCCCAAATGGGTCATCTCTATGGGTTCATGCGCCAACACCGGCGGTATGTTCAACACTTACGCGACGGTACAGGGTGTCGACAGGATCATCCCCGTGGATATCTATCTCCCTGGATGTGCACCAAGACCTGAGACGCTCCAATACGCGATGATGATGCTTCAGAAGAAGATCAGAAGAGAGTCTGCTGATATGAAGAAAAATACAAAGCAGAGGATAGTGTAATGAGAAAATATACTCCAAAAGACAATGTACAGAAAAAAGCCTACTACACAGACCGCTTCTGGGTAGCGCCCCGCGTACCTACGAGCGATGTGGAAGCAGGCAGTCATTATGCCAAAGTGGTAGAGACTGTCTCGAAATACACAACCGTCACCAACAGCCGTATAGAGATCGGTCAGCTTGTCGTGCAGATCGAAGCAAAAGATAATTTCACAGTGATCAAAGCCCTCCGTGACGAGTGTGGCTATGCAATGTGCTCCGAGATCAGTGCGGTCGACTACCTGGCGCAGGATGGTGAGTTCGAAGTGTTCTACCAGTTGCTCAACCTGAACGAAGCGAAGAGAATGAGAGTCGTGTGCCGTATCGGAGAGAACGAAGCGGTCGAAAGTATCGTACCACTTTTCAAGAGCGCGAACTTCGCTGAGAGAGAGATGTTCGATATGTTCGGTATCAAGGCCAACAACCATCCTTTCCTCAAACGTATCCTTATGCCGGACGATTGGGTGGGGCATCCGCTCCGCAAGACCTATCCGCTCCACGGTGATGAAGCGGCAGCATGGTACGAGGTAGACAAGATATTCGGTAAAGAGTACCGCGATATCGTCGGACCTGAGAACAGAGACCAGTCAAGGGTCGACAGATACGATTCGCAGAGATTTGCCAGAGTAGGCTATGAAGTACCGTTCGGTGCCGAGATCGATCCTGAGAACGAGCAGAAGACTCCGATCGAGTACAGTACGACGTTCATGACCGATTACAATGCCGGCTCTACACAGCTGAAGAAGAGAAAGTAGGGAGAGATAGATGCAAGTAACCAATAAACTAACCCCGTTCTTTGAGAACCTCAATTTCGAGCGTGACGACAACACGATGGTGATCAACTTCGGTCCCCAGCACCCGTCGGCACACGGTCAGCTGAGACTGGTCCTCGAACTCGACGGCGAACTTGTCGTCAAAGCCTACCCTGATATCGGCTACCTCCACAGAGGGATCGAGAAGATGGGCGAGAACATGACATACAACGAGTTCCTCCCTACGACGGACAGACTTGACTATATCGCTTCGACTGCCAACAACTACGCCTATGCACTGGCAGTAGAAAAGCTCCTCGATATCCAGGCTCCGAGACGCGCGCAGGTGATCAGGACAATGCTCCTCGAGCTCAACCGTATCATCTCGCACCTCTTCTTCCTCGCGACACACGCGCTCGATGTCGGTGCGATGTCGGTATTCCTCTATGCTTTCCGTGAGAGAGAGTTCGCAATGGACCTCATGGAGGATTACTGCGGTGCGAGGCTAACCCACTCAGCGGTCAGGATCGGCGGTGTACCTCTCGATCTCCCGGCGGGATGGCTTGAAAATCTCTCGAAGTTCCTTGCGAAGCTTCCTGAAGAGATCCAGACATACGAAGACCTCCTCACAGAGAACAGGATATGGAAGATGCGTCTCGAAGATGTGGGCGTACTCGCTCCCGAAGAAGCCCTTTCATGGGGATGTACAGGTCCTATGCTGAGAGGTTCGGGGATCAAGTACGATATCAGGAAGGAAGAGCCGTACGAGCTCTACGGAGAACTTGACTTCGATATCCCGGTAGCCGATACCAACGACAGCTACGGAAGATACCGACTCTATATGGAAGAGATGAAACAGTCTGCAAGGATCATCAAGCAGCTTATCCCGATGTATGCCAAAACAGAGCCGCAGCTCATGGCACATGCACCGAAATATATCTCTGCTCCGAAAGAGGAGATCATGACGCAGAACTATGCCCTTATGCAGCATTTCGTCCTCGTTACACAGGGGATGAGACCGCCAAAAGGTGAGGTCTATGCACCGACAGAATCACCCAAAGGTGAGCTTGGATTCTATATCAAGTCCGAGGGGGAACCGTATGCCTACAGACTCAAGTGCAGGGCGCCAAGCTTCTTCCACACAGGGCTGTTGCAGGAGCTTCTTGTAGGGACATACCTTGCGGATGTTGTAACGATAATCGGTAGTACGAATATCGTATTTGGTGAAGTTGACCGCTAAGGAGGGACGATGCAACGATATGATTTAAGACACCTGAAAGAAAATTTCTATACAAGAATGACAGAGATCATCAATAATGAGCTCAAAAGCGGAGAGGTGGGTATATTCCTCTTTGAGATAGGCGACTTCTCACATATACAAAAGAGCGCTGATCTTATCAAATCCGAAGGTCACGATCTGATGAACTCTCTGAAGTTCAATGAAGTGGACTGGACGATCGTCGTCAAAAAAGCCGATGCTGCACTGGCTCAGGCACGTAAAGCACAGCTTGCCGGTACCGGGTCTGGACAGGGCGAAGAAGAGAAGGTTCAATAATGTCACAGGTTGTTTTCTCTACTTGGGGCGGCGAGTTTATCGATAACCGCGGTAAATCGTCTGAAGAGTGGGGGCAGTCAGCATTCAAACTTCCTGAGACATACACAGCCGACAGACGCTCGAAGGCGTTCATCGGCTGGGATGGTGTGGCTATTTTCCAGGAAGATGTCGATGCTGTGAGATTGGCTACAGAGTATGCTGCTCAGTACCAGGTCTACTCGGAAGCGTGCGGCAGATGTGCGCCAGGGAGATGGGGCGGAAGGATACTTTACGACCTGCTTGACAAGATCGCCAGGGGTGAGGGGACGCATGAAGATGTGGCACACCTCAGAGAGGTCAGCCAGACCATGATGCTCACCTCGAAATGCGAGATAGGCAAGACGGTACCGAAACCGATCCTCGATCTGATGGAACACTACAAAGAGGAATTTGAGACCTGTATCAACAGTAAAAAACCCTCGAAACATTACGGCCAGGAGATCGACTATATCGCCAAGGTGACCGCACCGTGTACCGATATGTGCCCTGCGCATGTCGATATCCCTGCCTATATCGAAGGTGTGAGGGATATGCTTTTCGGAGATTCTCTGGCAGCGACAAGGCAGACGATGCCGCTGGCACATACCTGTGGCCGCGTATGCCCGCACCCGTGTGAAGATGCATGCCGCAGGACCAACCTCGACGAGCCGATCGCGATCATGGAGCTCAAGCGTCTCGGCGCAGATTATGAGACCGATCACAGTATGGGATGGTTCCATCCGTACCAGCCGAAACCGCTCAGGAACGATGGCAAAAAAGTGGCGATCATCGGGGCTGGACCTGCGGGTCTGACAGCAGCGTATTATCTCGCACTGGAAGGTATCCAGGTTGATATCTTCGAAGAACTTCCCGTCCTTGGCGGCGAGGTAGCTGTAGGTGTACCCGAATACCGTATGCCTATCGACAAGTATAACAAGGATATCGAACTTGTCACCTCTATGGAGGCTGTCACGGTCTATACCAACCACAGGGTCGATGCTGAACGTCTCAAAGAGATCGATGCAGAGTACGACGCTACACTTCTGGCATTCGGTACAAGACTCTCCAAGAAGGTCTATGCGGAGAACGAAAGAGCCGATATGGAAGGGTACTGGGGTGCCATCGCGATGCTTGACAAGGTCAACCTCTGGAGCAAATACGGTATTGGAAGTCCGGCGAGCAATGAGCTCGCAGGCAAGACGGTCGTATGTGTCGGTGGTGGATTCACCTCTATGGACGTTGTCAGATGTTCGGTGAGAGAAGGTGCGAAGAAGGTCTACATGCTCTACAGAAGGGATGAAAAGACCATCATCGCCAACACAACCTACGAAGAGTACCATGAAGCGGTAGAAGAGGGTGTCGAGTTCATCTTCTACTCAGCAGTAGAACGTATCTATGATGAGGACAACAAGCTCACCAAGCTTCTGGTCAACAAGTTCGAGCTTGTCCCTGATCCCAACGGTGGCCGGGCACAGCTGGTCAAGATCGAAGGTGGTGACATCGAGATCGATTGCGATTACCTGATCCCGGCGGTCTCCCAGGCAGCTGATCTCCAGATACTTCCAAAAGACTGGAACCTGGAGCTCACTTCCTGGAATACACTGCTGACGAACGGCAAGGACTATATGACAAGCAGACCGGGGCTCTTTGCGGCCGGTGACTGTGAGTACGGCCCGATGACGATCGTCAATGCTGTCGGTCAGGCAAAAAGGGCGGCTTCTGTGATCGGCAGATATATCTACGAGGGGAAAGTATCCCTTACCGATGACGAGATCATGGAAGACCACCTCCAAAAGCTCAAAGTCTATAATAAAAAAGAGAAGATCACAGGCTGGATGCCCGGAATAGCGAGAGCCAACAGTGAAAAGCTCGGAGTAGATGAGAGAATAGATAACAACAAAGAGGTCAATCTCGGTTTCACGGGTGAAGAAGCCCTGGCAGAAGCAGAGAGATGTATGCGTTGTTATTATATTTCGATGGTGGCGGTGTGATATGAGTGCAAGAATAACGACAAAAAACGAACTGACGATAACCATTGACGGGAAGGTATGCCACGGGATACAGGGTGATACGATCCTGCAGATAGCCAGGGCGAACAGTATCTATATACCTACGATGTGCTACCTGACCAAGGTACAGCCTATCGCGTCATGCCGTATGTGCGTGGTCAATGTGGAGGGCGTCGACGGGATGATCCTCTCATGCCAGGAGAAGGCCGTGGACGGTGCGGTCATCACGACACACAACGAAGCGCTTTACAAAGAACGCCAGAATATCATGAAGCTCTACAATGTCAACCACCCACTCGAGTGCGGCGTATGCGACAAGAGCGGCGAATGCGACCTCCAGAACAAAACAATGGAGTTCGCGGTGGCTTCGCAGAGCTTCACAGCCAGGGATATGCATCGACCGGTAGAGAACTGGGGATTCATCTCGTATGACCCTGCGCTCTGTATAATGTGCGAGAAGTGTGTTCATGTCTGCAACGAAGTAGTGGGTGACAATATACTTGCGATCAGTGTCGGCGGATACAAGTCAACGATCATCAATACCAGACCGGGAGAAGAGTGCAGCAGCTGTGGCGAATGTATGTCCGTATGTCCGGTAGGAGCTCTTGTAAGTACCGATTTCAAGTATACGAGCAATGCATGGGAGCTTCAGAAGATCCCCTCGAGCTGTGCTCACTGCAGCAGTGCCTGTTCGCTCAGCTACGAGGTCAAGCACAGTGGTATCGGCAACCATGAGAAGAAGATATACCGTGTTACCAACAACTACGAGTTCACTTCGCTTTGTGGTGCCGGAAGATTCGGATATGATTTCGCCAATACAGGGGCGAAAAGAGACAGGGCGCTCTTTACGAGTGCAGTAGAAGCACTGAAAAAGGCCGAAGTGATCCGCTTTGGAGCGACGATCACCAATGAAGAGGCGTCGATACTCCAGCATATCAAGGAGTCGTACGGCACTGCGCTGGTATGTGACGAGGCGAGGGGCTACCAGAAGTTCCTCGAAGCTTACAGCAGTGTCAGCGGCAAGAGCCTCTACAGCGGGAGTCTGAAGAACCTTTCCAAGTCAAGAGGTATCATTGTCCTCGGATCGAAGATCAACGACGATAATCCTATGGTCAAGTATCATATCACGATGGCAAGCCGCAGAGAGCGTGCGAGGGTAGTCTATATGCATCCTATCGAGGATGCCGCTATGCAGAGTATCGTGACGCAGTTCATCAAGTATGAAGCGGGGAGTGAAGAGGGTGCAGCCGCACTTTTGGCAAAGACTTTGATCGACACTAAGAAAGTACCGTCAGAGATCGCTGCCTATCTCGATGATCTCGATATCGGTAATCTCAGTGCTGAGAGCAATATCGGTGAAGATGAACTTGAGAAACTTTCCAAATCGCTTATCAAGAAATCCGGCTTTACACTGGTGGCAGGGAGTGACCTCTACAACCATCCGAGAGCCGAAAGCATCGCAAAACTGTTGGCTGCTATAGAGCTCTACGGCGATTTCGAGCTTATCCTTGTACCGCCTGCGACGAATGCCCTCGGTGTATCACTTATCTGTGATCTCGACGAGGACAAAGACGGCTACAGCGTAGGGTACAATGCTCCGGGTGATTTTGTGCTCAGTGCAATGGGCAGTGGTGATATCGATATGCCGGCGCTCAACCAGCAGGAGGGGACACTGACATCTGTAGACAAGAGAGTCGTACCGATCAATGCAGCACTTGCCTATGATGGTTATACGCTCAATAATCTTGCCTGTGGACTTGGTGTGGAAGCCAAGTATACCATCGATTATACGGAGCATCTTCCGGTGGTAAAAGGATATGAAGCTGTTGCATTCGATGATCTTCCCGACTACTTTGATGCGAGCGGCAACGAGCACAGGGGATACCTGCTTCACAGCCTTGATGCAGAACAAACAGGTACGCTTGAAGAAGTGGCTGATCTCCCTACCTATGATGGAGGGGTTGTATATCAATGCAACAGCGGCAATCAGTTCACATCCTTTACAAACAAGAGCAAAAAGCTCGGGACAGACGACAAACTCAGAGGTTCTCAACAGTTCGCGACCCTATCCAAGCTCAATGACGGGCAGAAAGTACGGTTCGAAATCAACGGTGTTGTTTATGAGAGAGTGTTTATGATTGACACATCAATGAAGGGAACGATCGCGATTAATCCATACGCGGACATGGGATTAAGTAGCACTACGGTATCCTATTATCGATTCAATCAGCCCAAATTAGAAGTAATGGATAGTTAAAGATGAGTAATGAAATAACAATAAAGATCGACGGTATAGAGTATAAGACGAAGGAAGGGGAATATATCCTCAACGCTGCCCGGGCAAACAACGTCTTTATTCCTGCTATCTGCTATTTGACTCGCTGCTCACCAACGCTTGCCTGCCGTATCTGTCTTGTGGAAGCAGACGGCAAGAGGGTCTACGCCTGTAACGCAAAAGCCAAAGAGGGGATGGAGATCACAACATCGACTCCGGATATCCTCGAAGAGCGCAGAGCGATCATGGAGGTTTACGATGTCAATCACCCCCTCCAGTGTGGTGTGTGTGACCAGAGCGGTGAATGTGAGCTCCAGAATTATACTCTGGAGATCGGTGTCGATTCGCAAAGCTATGCGATACCGGATACCAAAAGAGAGACAAAAGACTGGAGTTCCGTACTCCATTACGATGCAGGGCTGTGTATAGTATGTGAGAGATGTGTGACCGTCTGTAAGGATATGATCGGTGATGCCGCTATCAAGACAGGACCAAGAGGCGGTGAAGCACTTCCGAAAGAGTACAAGGAGAGTATGCCAAAAGATGCATACGCCATGTGGAACAAGCTCCAGAAGTCTATCATCGTGCCGAGCAACGGCAGCGAATTCACCAACTGTAGCGACTGCGGCGAATGTACGGCGGTATGTCCGGTAGGTGCGCTTGTGAGCAGGGACTTCATCTACAAGTCGAATGCATGGGAACTTGAGCAGATCCCTGCGACATGTGCACATTGCAGCAACGGTTGTCAGATATTCTACGAAGTGAAGCACACTTCCATCACTGACCCTACACCGAAGATATACAGGGTCACGAACGAGTGGAACTATGTGTCGCTGTGCGGGTCGGGAAGATTTGCGTACGATTTCGAGAATCGCGTAGAGGGTAAGGATGCAGAGGCGTTCGCAAGAGCAGTCGAAGCCCTTCAAAAGGCCGATACGATCAGATTCAATTCGGTCATTACCAACGAAGAGGCCCTGATGCTCCAGACGCTCAAGGAGAAGTTCGGGAAGAAACTTGTCAACAACGATGCGTATGCATTCGGCAAGTTCCTCAGCACTTACGGTAAGGCTGCGGGCAAAATGCTTTATGGCAGTGACCTCAAAAGCATTACCAGCAGCGACTTTGTGATCAGTGTCGGAGCAGCACTTCGCAATGACAACCCGAACGCAAGATATGCCTTCAACAATATCCAGAAGATGAATAAAGGGGCAGGTCTCTATTTCCACCCGGTCGCAGACACAGTGATCAGTGATCTCGGGAAGAATGTCATGAGTATGATCCACAAGCCTGGTCTTGAGGAAGCAGCACTCTATCTTGTACTTGACCTCTTCTCTGACAAAGAGAAGCTTCCGGAGGCAACGAGATCATATCTTGAATCGTTTCACAAAAAAGGGACCAGGACCGTCACTGAGAAAGTGATGGAAGAGGTAACCGAGACTGTTGTTGACGAAGCAACGGGCGAGAGCAAAGAGGTGACCAAGAAAGTACCGAAGAGCGTTTCGAAAGAGGTTGAGTTCGAGATCAACGAGCTGGCTTCAATGCTCGGAGGCAGTGATGATTTCGCTGATGCCTTTGAGAAGATGATGGCAAAAAAAGAGTCGTTCTCCCTGATCGTAGGAGAGGACCTCTACTTCCATCCGAAAGCAGAGAACCTTGCCCGTCTTGTAGCCTTGATCGAGAGTACTAGCGCGATCAACATCGTAATGATCCCGCCCAAGACCAACTCCCTGGGCGTAGCGCTCATCTGCGATCTTGACGATGCGGCAGAGGGATACACCGTAGGATACAATGAGAACGGTGACTTCAGACTCTCCGCACTTGGCAACGGCGATCTCGATATGCCGGCGCTCAACCAGCAGGAGGGTACCCTTACCAATATCAACAAGCTGGTCGTACCTACCAATGCGGCCCTTGGATATAACGGGTATGTACTCAATGACCTGATGAACGCACTTGGCTGCGGCGAAGAGCTCACGGTAGCATGGACACCGAAACTTGCTTCGAAAAGAGGCTTCGAAGCACACTGCTTCGATGATCTTCCGAACGGCTACACCAACAGTGGTGCCGAACAGAGAGGCTACGCGCTTGTAGATCTTCACAGAAGAGCGGGAGAAGAGGGTGTCGAAGAGTTCGACGGCTCGATCGCTCTTGAAGGGGAGATCGCCTACAGATGCAACCCGCAAAGACAGTTCAATGACTTTACCGACAAGTCACACGAGATATTTGAAGCCTTCGCTCTTTATGCCAGCAGCACCAAAGCAGAAGAGCTAGGAGCAAAAGTGGAAGTGGACTTCGGAAGTGAGAGGAGGGTCTTTGATGTAGTTGCCGATGAGAGAATGGAAGGCAACATCGTCAAGGTGCCCGACTTTAGAAGCGCGGATGATATCTATGGTCTCTTCGGTGAGAACAGATTTAAAAACGTAACAATAAGAAAGGTGTAGCAATGGAAGTAACAGTATTACCGGAAGTGACCTGGTTAGGTGTTGTAATCAAAGCGGTTATAATTCTGGCTATTATCTCCGCGATAGCAGGTTTCGGTACCTACCTTGAAAGGAAGGTACTGGCATTTATGCAAAGAAGGCTCGGACCCATGCATGTGGGTCCGTACGGTCTTCTCCAGATCCTGGCGGACGGTATCAAACTCTTCACAAAAGAGGATATCGTTCCACAGAACGCGAACAAGCTGATCTTTCAGGTTGCACCAGCGATCACGGCAGCAACGGCGTTTATCGCCCTCTCTGCCGTACCGGTGTTCCCTGACTTCACTATCCCGGAATTCATCCCGCTTCTTGGGGGTACGTTCGTACCATCCATGGCGGCAGACCTGAATATCGGTGTCCTTTTCATACTCGGTATGATGGCAGCAGGTCTCTACGGACCGCTCCTTGCCGGTATGGCACAGGCGAACAAGTGGGGTATCCTCGGTTCAGCCAGAACGGCGATCCAGTTCCTCAGCTACGAGGTCGTGACAGGTCTTTCTATCCTGGCTCCGATCATGCTCGTCGGTTCGCTCTCTCTGATAGAGTTCAATGACTACCAGGCAGGCGGCATCGGATCATGGATGATGTGGCAGCAGCCGGTTGCTCTGATCCTGTTCCTTATCGCAGGTTTTGCAGAGACCAACAGAACACCGTTCGACCTTCTTGAACATGAGGCAGAGGTCGTTTCAGGATATGCAACAGAGTATTCGGGTATGAGATGGGGTATGTTCTTCATCGGCGAATATGCGAACATGATCACGATCTCTGTCCTGGCAGCAGTTATATTTGCAGGTGGATACAACGATCTCGGATTCCTTGCCGGATGGTTCGTGATCATACTCAAGATCGCGTTCTTCTTCTTCCTCATGTTGTGGGTAAGGGCTGCATGGCCGCATGTAAGACCTGATCAATTGATGTGGCTGTGCTGGAAAGTACTTATGCCTATCGCAGTAATAAATGTAGTTATCACCGGTTTCGTGATGATGGCATAAGGGAGGAAGAGATGAGTTTAGAAGAATTCAAAAACAGAAACATAGGTAAACAAAATTATGTAAAGCTCGATCTTGAGCATACGCCGCAGACACCACTCGGACGCTTTTCCAGGGTTGTCAGAAGAACACTCAAGGGTGAACTGTTCGTAGGTCTTTATGTAACGCTCAGAGAGATGATCAATGCCCTTTTCAGAGGAGAGATGCATACGGTCAAGTATCCGCTTGAAAAACTGCCGATCTCCCCGAGATACAGAGCGATCCACGATATGCTCAGACTTCTCGAAAGCGGTCACTACAGATGTATCGGATGCGGACTTTGCGAGAAGATTTGTATCTCCAACTGTATCAGGATGGATACAAGGTATGATGAAAACCAGCGAAAAGAGGTTTCGGAATATACCATCAACTTCGGTAGATGTATATTCTGCGGATACTGTGCAGAGGTGTGTCCAGAGTTGGCTATCGTCCACGGCGGCAGATACGAGACTGCATCGGAGCAGAGAGCGAGCTTCTCGATTTTCGAAGATATGCTTACTCCTGTCGATGCCCTCAAACAGCAAAAAGAGTATGACGGTTTTGGTGCGGTGAGTCCGAATGCGGATGAGAACATCAAAAAGACGCCGCTAGCATACTAAAAGGGAGAGAAGATGTACGAGCAAATAGCCTTTTATCTATTTTCGGCTCTAACCGTAGGGCTCTTTATGGTAACGGTATTAAGTAAGAATATCCTGTATTCAATGACTTCATTGGCAGCAGGTATGGTTTTGATCTCAGGATTCTTCTTCCTCCTTGGAGCTGACTTCCTGGGCGTGGTGCAACTCATCGTCTATGTGGGTGCCGTCATGGCACTTTATGCATTTGCGATGATGTTCTTTGATGCTACAAGAGATATCAAGGAGAAGAATACGAGTTCGGCACTGGTATTCCTCCTTGGCGGTATGGCAGCGCTTCTCCTGGTAGTTGTTTTTGCGGCACCTATCATGGGTGAGAACATTCAGGCATCATACCCGGTCATCGAGGGTGTGGGGAATGCTGAATCGGTCGGTATGGTACTCTTCACAAAGTACCTTGTTCCGTTCGAAGTAGCGGCGGTTATGCTCCTCGTTGCAATGATAGCGGGTATCATACTTGCAGGCAAGAAGATGGATCACAGCCTTACAACTGTGGATGATCCTATCAATGTACAGGAGGAGACAAAATGATCGGTTTGAGTCATTATCTGATTATATCGGGAATTCTTTTCGCGATCGGTCTGGTGGGTGTACTGAGAAGGAAGAACCTGTTGATGCTGTTTTTTGCAACTGAGATCATGCTCAATGCAGCCAATGTCGCTTTCGCAGCGGTATCAAACTATTATCATGATCTTACGGGGCAAATGTTCGCTTTCTTCATTATCGCAGTAGCGGCAAGTGAAGTTGCGGTTGGCCTCGGTCTCTTGATTGTACTTTATAAGAAATTCGGAACGCTTGATCTTGATGATTTGGCATCGATGAAAGGGTAGTAATGGAAAAGTATGTCTATATTGCACTTTTTGCACCGTTAGTGAGTTCAATATTCGCTGCACTTTTCGGTATGAGCAGTAAAAAGAATTTTGTTGGAGTGATCGCATCGCTCCTTCTGGCTACATCGTTCATGGCGTCGGCTACATTGGCGTCATACATCGCCGAGGGTGGTGCTGCGATCCATGTCACAATGATGGAATGGATCGGCGCAGGTGACCTGATGATCCCGTTCGGTTTCATGGTCGACCATGTGAGCGTGACGATGATGGTGGTGGTGACACTCGTATCGACAGTAGTTCACATCTATTCTATCGGGTATATGGACCACGATAAGAGCTTCAACAGATTCTTCTCGTATCTGTCGGCGTTCGTTTTCTCGATGCTCGTACTTGTCATGAGTGACAACTTCGCGGGTCTCTTCATCGGATGGGAAGGGGTCGGTGTCTGTTCATGGCTCCTGATCGGTTTCTGGTACCACAAAGAGGACGTCTCTCCCGAGGTCAACCCTTCGATCTCCCCTTCATGGGCAGCGAACGAGGCATTCATCGTCAACCGTATCGCCGACCTTGCGATGCTCGTCGGTATCTTCGTCCTTTACTGGAACACAGGTTCTCTCCAATACGATGTAGTGTTCGCAGAACTGCCACATCTCGATACGGCTATCCTTACGACAGCTGCTATCGCGCTCTTTATCGGTGCGATGGGTAAATCGGCTCAGTTCCCGCTCCATACATGGCTTACCGATGCGATGGAAGGTCCTACGCCTGTTTCTGCTCTTATCCACGCAGCGACGATGGTTACGGCTGGTGTCTTCCTCGTCATACGTGCCAACCCGCTCTACTCTATGGATGCGGTCAGTGACGTAAGCTATTTCATCGCAGCACTCGGTACGTTCGTAGCGTTCTTCGCTGCATCGATGGCACTGGTCAACAGGGATCTCAAAAGGATCATTGCATACTCTACCCTTTCACAGCTGGGATATATGTTCGCAGCGGCTGGTCTTGGTGCATACTGGATCGCACTCTTCCACCTTGCGGCCCACGCGTTCTTCAAAGCGTTGCTCTTCCTTGGTGCCGGTAACGTAATGCACGCAATGCACGACGAACTGGATATCTTCAAGATGGGTGGACTCAAACAGTCCATGAGAGCGACCTATTACTATATGGGTATCGCATCGATCGCGCTTGCAGGTATCCCTCCGTTCGCGGGCTTCTTCTCCAAAGATGCCATCATCGAGACGGCGTTCAATGAAGGTACGCTTATCCTCTGGATCATGCTCGTGGTGACTGCCGGGATGACGGCATTCTACAGCTTCAGACAGGTATTCCTCACATTCAATGGTGACCACAGATACAAAGAGTTCGGTATCCATCCGCATGAAATGTACAAATTCGTCCTTGTGGCAATGTCGCCGCTCGCGCTCCTTGCGATGATCGCAGGTTTCTTCCAGGGAAGTTTCCAGGAGTTCATCACGAAACTCCTTCCAAACTACGAGATGAGCCATCATACACATGAGCTGGTATATTATCTCGGTGGGCTTGTGCTGGTGGTCGCAGTGAGCGGTATCGCCCTGGCATGGAAGAAATACGGCAACGGGCTCAAGAGAGATGAGAAATGTGAGAACTCTTTCATCTACCAACTCTTGAAAAACCAGTACTATATTCCTCATTTCTACGCGGAATTCATCTCCAGACCATATGCTTTGGTCTCAGAGATGATGTGGAGGAACGTGGATATGAAGATCGTGGATGCTACTGTCGATGCAATAGCACACATCCTATACTTCAGCGGCGATAAGACTAGAAAAATGCAGACCGGTAACCTTTCACACTATCTCAACTGGATGGGTGTCGGTTTTGTACTACTTCTGATCGTAGCTGCCATTACGACGGTTATCGGTTAAGGAGCGGATTTATGGATAATATTTTAAGTGTACTAGTATTTTTCCCTGCTATAGCGGGATTACTCGGTTTTGTTGTCGACAAAGGGAGTGCGAGGGTATACGGTATCAGCGTTGCTACCGTAGAGCTTCTGCTCGCTCTCTGGCTATGGATGAGCTTTGATACTGCCAATGCAGGTATGCAGTATGTTGAGTTGATCCCACTCGTACCTGATTTCGGTATCAACTACTACGTAGGTGTTGACGGTATCAGCCTCTTCATCGTCGTTATGACGGCATTGATGACGCTTCTTGGTATGATCGGTATGAGTATCGAAAAAGAGATCAAGAACATGATCATTTCGCTTCTTTTCCTTGAGATGACGATGATCGGTGTATTCGTTGCTCTTGATGCGATTGTATTCTACCTTTTCTGGGAACTCTCTCTTGTCCCGATGCTCTATATCATCGGTGCATGGGGTGGACCGCTCAGAATATACGCGTCGGTCAAATTCTTCCTCTATACCTTCACGGGTTCGCTTATCATGCTCGTCGGTATGCTCTTCATGGCGTACCTTTACAACAGTGTGTCAGGCGTATGGAGTTTCTCTCTTACAGACTGGTATGCTCTTGTATTGCCGGAAAACTACCAGATATGGCTCTTCCTCGCATTCTTTGCAGGTTTTGCGATCAAGGTACCGATGTTCCCGTTCCATACATGGCTTCCGTACGCTCACGGACAGGCACCGACTATCGGTTCTGTCATCCTCGCTGCCGTACTCCTCAAAATGGGTACATACGGTTTCGTCAGATTCTCGCTCCCGCTCTTCCCTGATGCGTCGGTGATGATGATCTGGCCGATCAGTGTGCTCGCTATCATCATGGTCATCTATACGGCTATGGTGGCATACGCACAGGAGGATATCAAGCAGGTTATCGCATACTCATCGGTTTCCCACATGGGTATCATCATCCTCGGTACGTTTGCCATGAATGCAGAGGGTATCAGCGGTTCGATCTTCCTGATGCTCTCGCACGGTATCGTCTCGGGCGCGTTGTTCATGCTCGTCGGGGTGATCTATGACAGAAGACATACCAAACTCATGAGTGAGTTCGGCGGTCTGGCGGCAGTGATGCCGAAATATGCCGTGATCTTCGGATTCATGCTGATGGCATCGGTGGGTCTGCCGCTGACTATCGGATTCGTCGGTGAGTTCCTCGTACTTCTCGGTTTTTACGAGATATCTCCTATCGGTGCGATCCTCGGTGGTACGACGATCATCATCGGTGCGATCTATATGCTGACTGTCTATAAAAGAACTTTCTTTGGTCCGGTCACGAACGAAAAGAATAAAACACTTCCCGATCTTAACGGGAAAGAACTCACCGCACTCGTGCCTCTTGTAGCTATTGTTATCTGGCTTGGTGTCTATCCAAAACCTGTCCTCGGACCGATCGATACAAGTGTCAAGGCTCTTATCAGCTTTATGCATGAAAAAGCAAGAAGCGATATTGCCAAAGACACTATTACACTTAGCAAAAGCGTAAAGGAGGCAAAATAATGTTAGAGCCTATTAGCGTAAGTTTAGCATCACTCAATATGGCTACATTGGCTCCAATGCTTATCGCCATTGCGGGTGGTCTGATCATCCTTATCATTGATCTGTTCAAGAGCAACCTCCACAAGTCGCTCTATGTTATGTTGACGATTCTTATCCTCTTCGTGGATTTCGGTTCGACACTTGGTCTGAGCGTGAATGAGAGAGGTTTCTTCGATGTCATGCTCATCGATGGTATCGCGATCATATCGCAGCTGCTTATCCTTGCTGCATCCATGCTCTTTATACCGCTTGCTTTGACTTCGAAGAGATTCCATGAGTACTCATATCCTGAGTTCTTCGCCCTCTTCCTATTCATGATCGCAGGCTTCCAGTTCATGGTGGCGAGTGACAACCTGATCCTGATCTTCGTAGGTCTTGAAACGGCGTCGCTTTCTCTCTATACACTGATCGCACTTCACAACAGAAGCAACTCTTACGAAGCGGCTGTCAAGTACTTCACAATGGGTGCACTTGCGGCGGGATTCTATGCTATGGGATCGGCAGTGGTCTATGCGCTCACAGGAAGCGTTGAACTCTACCAGGTATCGAACGTACTTCAGGGGAGAGTGGATGAGGCAGGTATCATGATCGCTATCCTTGGTGGTTCAGTACTCCTCATGGCGGCATTCGCTTTCAAGCTCTCTCTTTTCCCTTTCCATACATGGACACCGGATGTATACGAGGGTGCAAGTGCGGCGCTTGCCGGATATATGTCTGTAGTACCGAAGATCGCAGCCCTGGTTGTTGCTATGAGAATTTTCGGTATGTATATCGATCTCGGTGTTGACTGGGTCAGTACGATGATCATAGTTCTTGCCGTTCTGACGATGACACTCGCCAATGTTATGGCGCTTGTACAGGAAGATGTCAAAAGGATGCTTGCATACAGTTCGATCTCGCATGCAGGTTTCGTCATGGCAGCTATCGCCCTCGATACTACGAAGGGTAATACAGGTGTCTTCCTCTACTATGCTCTCTTTATGTTCACCAACCTCGGTGCCTTTACGATGCTCTGGATCAGCAGACACAAGAACAGAGTATACCATGAGAGATATGACCACCCGTACGAGAAGTTCGCCGGTCTTATCAAGATCATGCCGATGGGTGCAGTACTGATGGCGCTCTTTATGCTCTCGCTTGCAGGTGTTCCTCCGTTCTCTGTATTCTGGGGCAAGATCTACATCATGAGCGCCGCGGTCGATGCCGGGTATGTATGGCTCGCTATCGTAATGGGTCTCAACTCTGCGATCGCTGCGTACTACTACCTCAAACTGATCGTTTACATGTTCCTTCATGATCCTAGAGAGAATGACGGTACGCTCTACTACAACCTGTCGAAACCTTTGATGACCATCATCGGTATCGCCGTAGCTGCGACAGTCGCATCTGTCTTCTTCATGCAGCCGCTTGTTTCGTACATCTACTACATGGTAAGCGCCAGCGGTTACTAAAACCCTTCAAGAGCAGGTTCCTGCTCTTGTATTCTCCAATCAGCTTCTTTACAAAAACCTTTCTTTAAACCTGCTATAATACACTATCGCTACAGTAGGAGAGTATATGAACAGGGATGATATTGCCAAACTTCTTTTGAGATTGATGGTCGGTGGGCTTTTGATATTTCACGGTGTAGACAAAATGATCAACGGAATATCCTTTATCCAGAGTCTGATGCAGGTGCATAAACTACCTATGTTCCTGGCCTATGGTGTCTATGTAGGGGAACTTCTCGCACCTCTGTTTTTGATAGTGGGGTGGAAGAGCAGGATATGGGCCGGTATCATCGCATTCAATATGGTCGCTGCGATCTATCTGGTCCATGCCAAAAGTATCTTTACCATAGGAGAACATGGTGCGCTTGCTATCGAGTCGGCGCTGATGTACCTTGTGGCATCTGTTGCCATACTGCTGCTCGGTGAAGGGAAGTATGCGATATCCGGAGGAAGTGCTGCCCCGGCACGCAGCACAAAAAAATGAAACAGCTTATTCTGTTCCTCATACTCCTTTCTGGTATATACGGAGAGATTTTGCCGGCATGGACTAAGGCACTTGAAAAACTTACACCCGAAGAGAGGGCGATCATCTCACAGAAAGCAACGCAAAAGCCGTATGAGGGAGAATATCTCTACAACAAGGATGAAGGTATATACCGCTGTAAGCTCTGCAATTCACCCCTCTACCGTTCAAAGGACAAGTTCGAGAGCCATTGCGGATGGCCGAGCTTCGATGATGCCTTCCCCGGTGCGGTCAAAGAGGTACCGGACAGTGACGGTATGCGTACTGAGATAGTTTGTGCGAAGTGCGGCGCGCATCTGGGGCATGTGTTCAGGGGTGAGAGATACACAGCGAAGGATACGAGACACTGTGTCAATTCGCTCTCATTGAAGTTTGAGAAGAAACCGGAACCTGCACTGACAGACAACAGAAAAGCCTACTTCGGCGGCGGGTGCTTCTGGGGAGTGGAGTACTACATGGAGAAACAGAGGGGGGTGATATCGGTCAGGTCGGGATTTATGGGCGGTAAGGTCGAGAAACCTTCCTACGATGAAGTGACACGAGGAGATACCGGCCATTACGAAGTAGTGGAGGTGACGTACAATCCGAAACTCGTCAGCTACGAAGAGCTGGCAAAACTCTTCTTCGAGATACACGATCCGACCCAGAAGGACGGACAGGGGCCAGATATAGCCGAACGGTACAGGTCTGTCGTCTTCGTGAACGATGAAGATGAACGTGAAACGATAGAGAAGCTTATCGGAATACTCAGAACCAAAGGGTACGACGTCGCGACAATGATACGGGAGAAGAAACCTTTTTATAAGGCAGAAGAGTACCATCAGGACTACTATGAGACAAAGGGGCAGCAGCCCTACTGTCATACAAGGATAAAGAGGTTCTAAAGACTGCGGCTTTTTTTGAGGAATAGCTTGAGTGCCCGGTGGGAGCGGTGATCGAACTTGTAGTTGATGTGTTCGAGATACCAGAGGATATCACCCGGAGGTATCCCCTTGAGCCGTGATTCCCTGAGGAGTATATATCGCGGTATCCTGACAGGGGCTGCGGCGAAGCGACGGGCAAGTTTCTCGATCATATCGCCGTGCCGGTTATAGCATAGCCTCGCAAAAGCGAAAGGAAGCCCCGTCTTTTCATACCACTTTTGAGCCAGATCGGTACCTGTACCGTTGTCGAGGTAATTTTTGAGCGCTTTGTCTCCGATGAGAACCCGTCCTTTGAGACCCAGTACATTGGCGAGGACATTGGAGGTAGCGGAATCGGTGTCGATACGCTCATCACCCTCTAACACGAAGACACTGTGGACATTCCCCTCGGCGATGATCCCAAGGTCTGTGCATTTGCATCCTCTTGACCTGATACTCGAGATGAAGGCAGCGTTGACCGTCCCCTTTGCAAAGGCCCTGTTGATACCACTGGGAACATCGCGCCTGTAGGTGAAAGCCTGTTTGGACTGATTGGAGCGAAGGTAACGTTTGAGAAAAACCCTGAAGGGGAGAAGATTGATATAATTGATAGAGCCAAATATCACACCGTGGCCTTTTTTGGCAAAATTATAGCGAAAGTAAGCATGATTATAGAGAAGACTTTTTATAATCAGCCAAAACTAGAAAGTGAAGAAATGATAAAAGTAGAATTTTTGGGCCCCATAGCACGCCCGGCGATAGAACTCGATGTGAGCGACCTGAGAGAGCTCTCGACCATGCTCAAGGAGGACGAGACGATCGCCCCGTGGCTCTCCAAATGTGCAGTAGCCCTCAACGATGCGATGATCAGCGAACTCGATACACCCCTCAAAGACGGCGACAGGGTCACGATACTCCCTCCTGTCTGCGGAGGCTGAGATGGAGCTCTACCAGGGACCGCTCGATACCAAGGAGATATTCGGCAGATGGCTTGACGAAGAAGCTGGCTCGAACTATGGCGCCTACATCCCGTTCGTGGGGACGATACGCGCAGAGGATGGGATAGAGGCGCTGAGCTTCGATATCTACGAGCCTGTGCTCAGGAGATGGTTCGAGAGCTGGCAGGAGAGGGCAAAGGAGAGGGGAGCGATAGTCAAGATGGCGCACTCCATCGGTGATGCCCCCGTCCATACCTCGTCGTATGTTTCGGCAGTATTCTCCCCCAAGCGGCGTGTGGCGCTGGAGCTCATCGATGAGTTCGTCGAAGATTTCAAGGCCAACGCGCCGATATGGAAATACGATGTGAAAGATGGGCAGCGTATCTACGCCGAGGATAGAAGCACCGCTATGGACGGCGCGGGGCTGCTGGCATAAGAGTCCTTGAATCACGGGGGCTGTCAATAGCATTCGGGATACGAAGTATCCCACATTCCCATATTTCCAGACGATGAATTATGAAAAGCAGAATTCAGATCGACCAGTTGTTCCATACTGCAAAAAGATAGAGCAGTGTGACGACGAAAAGAAGTGTCCCGGCAAAAGTCGGCACATGGAGATTGCGGAGATGATAACCGTAGAGATCGATCAGACCGAGATATCTTGCAGTACTGAGACGATGGAAAACAGAATTCATGAGAGCTTCTTTATTGAACATCCTGATGATGTTTGAACTTACTTTTGCTTTATTGATATAGATGACAAAGTCACTATAGATCACATCTTCAAACCTGGCTCTTTGATTGAGTGTTTTACTTTTGAAATAAATATATTCATTGTCAAACCCTATGGAAACACTTTTTGGATTGATAAAATCATTTTTGGCAAGGAGATAGAGCAGCGGCAATGAGATAATCAGGTAGAGCTGTAGCATGAAAGTGTCTACAGAGAGGAAAAATACGGTCTGAACAGCGGCAAAAGCCATCACCGTAAATGCGATTTCGGCTGCATTAGGCTGAGGGATGAACATTTTTTCAGGTTTGAGCCAGACGAGAGGGTTGTCCGGCTGCTGTGAAATGTTGTCATTGAGAAGTTCGTATGCATGTTCTATATCGTACTTCAGACTGTTCGGGAAGAGGACGGCCGATCTGGACTCGACCAGGAATGCAATGATCAAAAAACCGATAGAGAGGAAGCTTGTCGTATACAGAATCGTCGAAAGAGAATCGTTTCTGCTGCGTACTTCTTTGAGAGAGTCCAGAAGAGGGCGAAGGTGTTCGTTTTCGATGGGCCTGACAGTATCGTTGTGTATGGAAAGTATTTTCATACTTTTGATATCGCTCATCAGGATGCCGTCGAAATAGGGGATGATGTTCAACGGCTCGATGATATGCTCACTTGAGATCGTTCGGACTACGGACTTATCGATGGTGCTTTTGATCGAAGCGGCATTGACGTAGAAGAGTCCGTTCCCGGTAGTGAACCAGAGATTGCGGGCATTGTCAAAAGCGAAGTTGAGGACTTTGGAACCGATATCGAGCGTGATATATACAACCGCTTTTATTTCGGTATGATCGGTATTTTCGAAGATCATGATATGGTTATTGTAATCAAGCGCAGCACTTCTGTTCTGATCGTAGCGGGCTAGCCTGTGGGGAATGAACCGCTTTTCAAAACTCATCATGTGTTCGAAATACCCTGCGGCATCGTAACTTCGCAGATCACCGTCGTAAAGAATATAAAAACCACTCTCCGTACCGAGCACGTCGACATCAATTGTTTTGCGTTCACTGATATAAAATGAGTCTGTCCGGGTGCAGCCTCGCAAATCAGCATTACACATTGTGATCCGGCCGTTACGGCCTATCATGAATACCTTGTCCCCGATGAAATCAACTCCGAGTACATTATCGTATTTGAGCGTTTCATAAGAGCTTTCAGCAACTATATTGGTATCCTTATCGATACTGTAGAGGTCGTCTTCAATATTGAAGATGATGGTACCGTTCCGGTCACTGCTCAGGTTGTTAGGCGGGAACAGGAGGTAGTTCTGATATGAAAAATAACCGTTGAGGACGATCGAGAGGATCAGTACAAGACTTCCAGTGAGCACCGTGTAGTTGACGAAATCATTATCGGAGAGTTCGATATCGAGAAATTTCTTCTTTGTTTTTTCCATTGTCAGACCATATGTTGAGATGGAAAATATTATAGCAGCAAGATGTCAAATTCTATTGCGTTGCGTGATTTTATGGAAAAAATTTATCTGACGATAGAATGATTTGAATGGAAAGTAAAATGAGGTGGTACGTCCATCAGGATTCGAACCTGAGACCTTCGGTACCGCAAACCGATGCTCTATCCAGCTGAGCTATGAACGCATATTTTGTGAGAGTGGGATTATATCACAAAAAACTTTGAGATGCAAGTCATAGAACCGAGAATATGATCAAAAAGAGGAAAACGAACCCGAGGTAACCATTGACAGTGAAAAAAGCACGGTCGATCTTGGTGAAATCCTTCGCAACGAGGTAGTGCTCGTAGCTGAGCATCAATGCGCCAGCGATGACAGCAGTATAGCCCCAGGCTCCGATCTGAGCATCGGTGACGAACAGGTACCAGAAGAGGATGGTAAGGAGATGGAAGAGCTTTGCGATCATCATCGTATTCTTCGCACCGAACTTCGAGGGGATCGAGTGGAGACCATGCGCCTTGTCGAACTCCATATCCTGGAGTGAATAGAGCAGGTCGAATCCCGCCACCCAGAACATCACCCCTACAGAGAGGTAGACCGACCAGAGGGTGACATCGTTGGCCACTGCGACCACCCCGGCGATGGGTGCGAGTCCCAGGCTGACACCGAGGATGAGGTGGGCGAGTGCGCTGAATCGCTTGAAGAGCGTATAGGATGCCAGGACGATGAGGATGGGGATCGAGAGCTTGAGCGCGAGGTCGTTGATGAACCAGGCTACGGCGATGAAGACAGCGGCATTGACCACGATGAAGGAGATCATGCTCGCCTCGCTGATACGGCCATCAACCGATGGACGGCTGCTCGTGCGCGGGTTGAGGGCATCGATATCACGGTCCAGGTAGCGGTTGACACCCATAGCGAAGTTGCGCGCGCTCACTGCGGCGATAGCCCCCTGCACGAGGAGCAGCCAGCCGAACCACCCGTCTGCTGCGACGATCATGGCGATGAAGATGAACGGCAGAGAGAAGACCGAGTGCTGGAACATCACCAGCTCGGAGAAATCGGTAAGTCTTTGGGAGAAGGGTTTCATATCTGGGGATACTCCTCAGGGGTGTCTGATCTTGAGGTTGCTGTTGAGAGACCAGGCGATGACGAGTACGAGACCTGCGATGATGAAAGGATTTGCGATCACTTCGTAGCTGTAGAGGAGGTAGAGGACCCACTGGAAGATAGCTCCGAGAGGTGTCGGTACGCCCGTGAAATATTTCTCTACCTCACCGACATCGACCTTGAGGTTGAACTCGATAAGACGGCGAAGACCGCTGATGATGTAGAAGACGAAAACGATACCGATAAGCAGTTCGCTGATCCCTTCGAGGTGACTGTTCGTCCGCAGGGCAAAAAAGAGCAGGAACGAGGGCATGACGACAAAGGAAATGAAGTCGGCAAAACTGTCGAGCTGTACCCCGAATTCGCTCGAGAGTCCGTATTTGCGTGCCACTTTCCCGTCCGAAATATCCATAGCCCCTGCAAGCCACGCGAGGATGATAGCGACGAAGAAGTTCCCCTGTACGATGAAGTAGATCGCGACGATACCCGAAGCGATATTGCCGAACGATATGAGATTGGCCGCATTGAAGCGGTTGTCCTTGTCAAAGAGTCCCATGATTAACCTCGAAGTGAAATAGAGGGTATTTTACCCAAATTTTTTATTATCTTCATTTACGGTAAAGTGCACCGGATTAACAGAGGGTGATATGTCATCACAAAGCCAGGTTATTAAGAGTGGAAACAGTTAGTTTGGTGTACTCTAAGAGAAAAGCTTTGAAAAATCAAAAAAGGAGTTGCAGTATGAAAAAGTACCGTATATTCAGCTGGTTTACCTATACAGTACTGGGTGTTGCCCTGGCACTGCTGAGCGGCTGTCTGACATCCGGCAGCGAGAGCAGCACGGAGACAAAAGTACTGAAGGCTGTAGTGCTCAACAGCGGGGAGATACCCGTCAACAGTACACTGGTCATAGAATTTTCGGAGGAGATAGATGCATCCACGATCACCGCCTCGAGCGTCTACCTGCTTGACGGCAGCGGATCGAAAGTGGATGTCAGCTTCGGGATGGCCGACACGATACATCTTATGGTCAAACCGGGGTTCTATATGAAGCCCAACAGCAGTTACCGCCTTGTCCTGACCACCGATATCAAAAGTGTGAATGCTCTGAGCTTCACCCAGAACTACGAGTGGCAGTTCACCACGGGAGCACAGGTGGACAGCGAGGGGCCCAAGCTCCGTTTCGTGCTCCCGGCAGACTATGAGACGATCGATGTGCTCACGACTGTCGGTCTACAGTTCGATGAAGCTCTCATCCCCGACGGTGTTGACAATCTGACACTCAAAAATTCAAAAGGAGAGCTTGTCGCAGGGAGTGCAAGAGAGGCAGATTCGACACTGCGGTTCGTACCGGATCAGGTACTGGTGATGGGAGAGACCTATACGCTCACCCTGGAGCCCGGTGTGAGCGACTATGCCGGTAATCTTTATACGGGTACGACCAGCTGGAGCTTCACGATCAACAGCGAATCGGCGATGACCGGGGGCGGGACCGATCCCCTGACCTACAGGCTGGACCTTGCTGCCAAGATCAACAGCATCGTCACCAAAGACAATCTGCTTTATGTCTGTACCACAGGCAAGCTCTTCGTTGTCGAGCCCCACAGCGATGGCACGATGCAGATACTCAAGAGCATGGCGTTCGATACCGATATCTATGACATAGCCATCGGGAGTGACGTGAGCGCCCTTGCGACCTATCACGGGGTGATCCTCATCGATACGGGTACGCTCGGCACGCTTGCCCTGGTAGAGTTCGGGGCCCCGGTGTATGGCGTGGCGTACAATGACAAGCATTTCTATGCGGCAGTATCGAGCGAGGGGCTCTATGTGATCGATCTGAACGATAACAGTGTCAACGCTATAGAGACCGACGGTACAGCTTTCGATGTATTGGTGAACGGAGACGATCTCTATGTGGCCAAGTACCTTGGCGGAGTTGGGCATTATACACTGAGTGGTCAGCATATAGAGGATTATCCGACCGGTATCATGGCACGATCGCTTGATTTCAACAACAACAGGCTCTTCGTATCGGGCGGTATCGAAGGGATGGCAATGGTCGATGTGCAGACCAAAGAGAGCACGCTCATTCCCGTCCTCGCGTATGGATTCCAGTCGTCGGTATCGGTTGAGAGTACGGGAGAATACCTCTACTTTGCCGATAAGGAGAGGGGTGTGGGTGTCTACGATATCGCTGCGAACGAACCGTTCACACATATCAGGGATATCGCCCTCGACAACGGGACAAAGATCGCTGACAATACCTACGCGATATCCCTTGTCAGCGGGATGCTGATCACCGGCAGCAAAGAGGGGACGCTGGTCTCCTATTCACTGGTCAGTGATATGATGGATCAGAACACTACACCGATCCTCCCGTCGGTGGATACAAATACGACACTGCCTACAGATACGAACACCACGGTACCGGCAGATACCAATACGACTGTGCCGACAGACACGAATACGACACTGCCGACAGACACGAACACCACGCCTCTGCCTGATATCACGCCGCCGTTTATTGTCGCTTCGGTTCCTGCGAACGATGAGATATTTTATACTTCTACCTATGCAGGCGACATCAATATCACCTTCAGCGAAGATATCAATGTATCCACGATCAACAACACCAATGTGAAGATATACCGGTTCGACGAGGGTGGGTCGACATGTAATGCGATCGAACTGAACGCCACTCTCACATACGATGCGAACAGCAAAGTACTGAACATCATGCCTGGAGTGACGCTTTACTATTCACAGACTGCCAACTGTACCGATCCGGGGAGACACGAGGTCCATATTGACGGTATACAGGACCTTGCAGGGAATACAATGGCGGCGCAGGTGATCACATTCTTTATAGACAGTCTGGCTTTATAGATGAGCAGTGAAAGGGAAAATAACAGATGATGTATGGTTTGATACACAGGAGGGGACTTCTGTTGCTGGTTGCGTTCTCCGCACTCGGGTGGGGAGAGAGCTGCCACGATACGCAATACTACATAAATAATTTCGCATCCGCAAAGGACCCTGAAACGTTCAACCTGGTCTGGGCAAGATGCGAAAAGGAGCTCGGACACAGCGAAAAAGCGCTGAGCGCCTATGAAAGGGTATTGCTCTACAACCCGCACAATACCGAGGCTATCACGGCGATCGTACCGCTTTACCGGGCTACGGGGATGAACGAGGATGCCAAAAGGGTACTGGAGGGTATCGATACTGCCAGCCTGGGCGAGGCGGAGAGAAAAGAGATAGAGAAGCTCAGGAACGATAGCACTTTCGAGATCGTCTCCCGCTTCGATGCGGCGCTGGAATACGGGTACGATACCAATATCAACTACAATATCTTCGCCGAGGATACGATCCTCCCCGAATCCAAACCACAGGCGAGCCCTTTCTATACGATCGACTTGGCAGGCTCCTTCTCCCACAGTTTTGAAGGCAACGATGCCCTTTCGATCCAAAGCCATATAGGGCTCTATTACAAAGACAACAGGGAAGGGGACTATTTCGATATCGCTCACGGCAAGTTCGATATCGGGATGGGGTATGATACTTCGAGCTTCTCCCTCTATCTGCCGCTTGTCTATGAGCGTATGCATTACCTCGGCCGCGATCTTTACGGGCAGTACGGTGTCGCTCCGAGGATCACGATGAGCGTGGGGGATGAAATGCTGCTCAACCTTGGGCTGAAGTATCTTCAACGTGATTATATCAACGGAAGCGACCAGAATGCCGACGACACCCTCACCAGTGCATCGGTGGGGGTCTATCGGTTCTTCGGTGACGATTTCCTCTATGCACAGTTCGACTACGGTCTTAACGAGGCAGATGCGACAGTCCCCGCATCGTTCAGCGGGTATCACTTCATCAACCTCTTTGCAGGGGCCAGCCACGAACTGAAGGGGTATCACATTGTCCTCGCCGCCGACTACCTCTACTCCAAAAGATTCTATGACGATCCTGTTTCGGCAGCAGCCACAGTGTCGCGGGAGGACGAGTACCAACAGCTCAAACTCTCGCTCAAACGCAAGATCGATAACCACTGGACGATGAAGTTCGAATACAGTTATCTCGACAACAGCAGCAACTATCCGACGATCGATTATGACAAGAACATAATGCTCTTCGGATTCCAATACAACTACTAGGAAGGAGTCGTTATGAGAGCATTTCTATTGGCATTAGTGGTGTCTGTCCTGGCATTCGGCAATATAGGCAAGGTCGCAGCCTCTACAGGCGAAGCGGTGATCTACAGGGATGGCAGGAACATTGCGGTCAAACCCAATATCGATATCGTCCTCAAAGACCGTCTTGTCACCCAGAAGGAGAGCAAGGTACAGGTGATCCTCAAGGATGAGACCATCGTTACTATCGGGGAGAACTCGGAGTACAGTTTCGACAGTTTCTCGTATGACGGTACGGCGAACTCAGAGATATCGATGCAGCTCAAAAACGGTTTTTTCCGTGCGATCTCCGGAGAGATCGGCAAAGTAGCTCCCAAGAGGTTCAATATCAAGACCCGCTCGGCCACGATCGGGATACTCGGCACCCACTTTTATGGGTTTGTCAAAGGGGACGAGGAGAGCATAGGGTGTCTCAAAGGGAAGATCATTGTCTATACGAAGCTCAAACACTATCAGATCAACGCAGGTGAGAGGATCACACTGCGAAACGGTGTGTGGAACATCACCTTCCTCCCCAAAGCTCCCGATGCGAGAGTGTTGGACCGTACGAGGGAATTCCTGCAGCAGAATGAGCTGATCCGCAGCAATGCCGAAGCTGTGCAGAAGAATCTCGAAGCGGTGCCGGGTATCACCCCTACACCTCCCAACACGCCGAACTTCGATCCCGATATCCCATAAGGAGGGACGGGAATGTTCAGGCGGTTTCTGATCCTCGCGACACTTCTTGCGTCCCTCTCGTTCTCACTCGTGTGGGCCTACCTGGTGATACCCGAGAGTTTCCTGTCGCTTGACAACCGCCTGCGCGATTTCCTCTTCATCCTTCGGGGTCCCATCCCCACAAGCGGCAATGTCGTCATCATCGATATCGATGAGAAGAGCCTGGCAGAGTACGGGCAGTGGCCGTGGCCGAGGGATATCACCGCTTCGGTGCTGGAGAAGCTCACCGCACAGGGGGCCGGGATCGTAGGGCTGGATATCGTTTTCGCCCAGGCTGACAGGAGCGCGGCGCTCAGGGAGCAGGGCGCACAGCCCCTGTGCGAACACCCGAACGACTCTCTCCTCTCACATACCGTTGCCAACGGTCCGATCATCGGCGGCTACTATTTCTCCTTCGATACCAACGATACGAAGGTCCCTTCTATCCCTGCCGTATTCATCGAAAAAGGTTTGAGCGAAGGCTCCTATGTCCCTGAACCCAGCGGGGCGAGGCTCAATATCGACTGTATCCAGAGATCTTTCTACTCCAGCGGCTTCTTCAACATCATGCCTGATGAGGAGGGGGCTATCCGCCATGTCCCTTTGCTGATGCGTTTCGAGGGAGTTCTCTACCCCTCCCTGGCGCTCGAGATGGTACGTATCTATGCCAACAGCAGCAGGGTCACGGTCTATAATACCATTTTGGGGGTGCAGAGCATAGCGATGGGGGATATGAAGATACCCACCGACAGCCATGCAAGGCTGAGCCTCAATTACCGCGGGCCGAGCCGCAGCTTCCCCTATATTTCGGTATCTGACCTGATGCACGACCGTATCGGGCGCAGCAAGATCGAGGGGAAATTCGTCCTCGTAGGGACATCGGCCATCGCGCTGGCCGACCTGAAGCCTACGCCGTTCGATCCACTGATGCCGGGCGTGGAGGTCCATGCCAACGTGATCGATTCGATACTCAGCGGTGATTATATCGCCGTCCCCGAACAGGGGGTACTGCTGAATATCGCTATGATCTTCGCCGTCGTTTTCATAACGGCATTCGTCCTCTATTTTGCCAACGGCTGGCTGGTGATGCCGATCTTCGCCGGGGTGGGTTACGGACTTTACAGGATGTACGAATACCTCCTCTTTGACGAGAAGATGATCGTCAATATCATCTTCCCCCTGGTGGGCTTCATCCTCACCGCACTGCTGATCGTGCTGATGCGGTATATCTTCATCGACCGTCTCAAAAGGCAGCTCCAGGCAGCCTTCGCCAAGAAGGTCTCTCCGGCGGTCATGCAGGACATCATGGCCAACGAGACCCAGAAGCTCCTCGAACCCCGCTCCAAGGAGATCACGATATTCTTCAGCGATATCCGATCTTTCACGATGATCTCGGAGCAGATAGGGAATCCACGGAGGCTCATCGCCCTGCTGAACCGCTATATGACCCCGATGGTGGAGAGCATCACGGCAGAGAAGGGGACGATCGACAAGTTCATCGGGGATGCCATCATGGCCTACTGGAACGCCCCGACTGATCTCATCGACCATGCCGACAGGGCAGTAGGGTGCGCCCAGGCGCAGCTCGAGCTGCTCAAGGAGCTCAACAGGGAGCTTGTCGGCGAGTTCGGGATATCGATCCGTATCGGAATCGGGATCAATACGGGGGAAGCGACGATAGGGGAGATGGGTTCGCAGGGGCGTGCTGACTATACGGTGATAGGGGACAGTGTCAACCTGGCTTCACGGCTCGAGGGGCTTTGCAAGATCTACGGTGTGCAGTGTATCATATCCGAATTTACCAAAGCCTCGCTTCGGGGGGAGTATCTCCTGCGCGAGCTCGATATCGTCAGCGTCACCGGCAAGAGCAACGCCGTACGTATCTACGAGGTGTGTCCCCCCGGCGAGGGGAGCCGGGAGGAGCGTGCCGGGGAGTTCGAACGCTACTACGAGGCGCTCGAGCTCTACAGGAACGGTGACTTCACAGCAGCAAAAGGGGTTTTCGAAAAGCTCCGGGAAGTCTACGGAGCGGGCCTGTACGACCTCTATTTCGAACGGTGTGATGATTTCAGCCGGCGCGATATGTCTCATTTTGACGGTATTTACAGATTTCAGACAAAGTAAGGGGGGAGAATGGAGCATAAAGACTTTATCCGGTTCCTCGGGGCCAACGGTGCACGGACGAAGAGCAAAGGGGCGACATGCATACAGATCACGGATCGTATGGTCATCGACGGTGGCAACCTGATCTACGGACTGGGTGAGAAGATGCTGGAGGTCGATACGATCTTCCTGACCCATGCCCATCTCGACCATGTCTGCGATATCCCGTTCCTTGCCGATGAGGTGATCTCCAATAACAAGAACCAGATCACCATCTACGCCCACCCGGCCGTCATCAGGATACTCCAGGAACATCTTTTCAATAACCTGATATGGCCCGATTTTTCCAGGATCAGACTCCCCCACAGTGAGAAATCTGTCATCAGGTATGAAGCGATCGAACCGGGGAGAAGCTACGAGATGGAGGGGTATACCCTCACCCCCGTCAAGACCGAACATACCGAGGGGAGCTGCGGGTACGTCATCAAGAAGGGGGGTGCTGGTATCTTCGTCACCGCCGATACCTACTGCTGTGATGCTATATGGGAGGAACTGAACGCCGATGAAGAGATACATACCCTCTGCATCGATGTCTCCTTCCCTTCGAGGTTCGAGAAGCTCGCCTATGAGAGCAAACACCTCACTCCAAGGCTGCTGAGCAGCGAACTCGAAAAGCTCCGACGGGATGATGTGCGGGTCTGTCTGATGCATCTGAAGCCCAGCGTGGGTAGTGAGGTCGCACTTGAAGCCCGTGAATACGGTATTCTGCGTGAAGATGGTATAATACTTCAGGATAATGATATAATATATTTCGAAAAAAATGAAAGGATCAATAATGTCAAAGAGTATTGAGTCGTTCACCAAGCTTGCAACTTTTGGGCGGAAACTGCTCCAGAGACCTTCCCTCAAAGAGGGGTTGCCGTTCATAGCGTCCTATGCCGTTGAGCTCCTCGGGGCGGATCGCTGTTCGGTCTTTGTCTACGATGAGGATACCCACAAGCTCTGGACGAAGCTCGCGCATGGTGTCGACAAGATCGAGATCGATGCCGACAAGGGGCTTGCGGGCGCGACGTTCAAAGAACAAAAGGCATTTATCGTCAACGATCCGTACAGCGACAGCCATTTCACCCCTGACGTAGACACCAGGACCGGCTACAAGACGAGGAATATCCTCTCTCTGCCTATCCTCGATTCGTCGATGAACCCTATTGGCGTCGTGCAGTTCCTCAACAAGCTCGATGGCAGTTTCAATGAAGATGATCTCAAGCTCGCAACCTTCTTCAAGCATTATATCAGCAGTTATATCGAGCTGACCCTCCGTTTCGGCGACGAATAGGGTCAGGCCCGTTTATTCTCCTGGAGCATCCGGTCGGCTGCGAGGCTGGTGAGCATCGAGACGATCACATAGATGAAGAAGAAGTAGAACCCCACCTGCACCTCGGCCTGGCTCATACTCCCCTTTGATGCGGAGAAATAGACCAGGAACGTAGAGACTACGAAGACATCCGCCATCGACCACTTCCCTATCAACTTGAAAAAATGGACGATCGTATGGGCAAAGCGGCTCTCTACGAAGAGTGCGACAAAGAGCATCGAGAGGGTTTTGAGCAGCGGAAAGAGCACCGAGAAAGCGAAAAGTATCCCACCGACGACCCAGTCACCCCCTTCGACCAGCTTGGAGATCGAGCCGAGCACCCCTTTGGACTCCATCATCAGGATCACATCCCCGAGATACTCCACATCCTTGTGGATGCTCATCATCATGATAGGGGTGATCACTCCCGTCACGAGGGCTATCATCCCTGCAAAACTCAGGTAGATGGTAAAAAGCCGTTTTGAAACGACAAGGTAGAGTACTGTCATGGCCAGGAGGGTGATGGTGAAATTGATCGTATAGAGGTTCGCCCTGTCCCGGAAAAAGGCCTGTGCCTCCCTGGACTTCTCTTCCACGGCGACAAGCTCTTCATACCCTTTGTAGAGGCCGAAGGTGAGGGTGTCGGCGATCTTCTTGAGCTTGTTCCCGCTAAGGTTGGAGAGATCGTGTTTCTCGACCATTGTTCGGGTGATCTCTTCGTAATGTCCCGCATACTGGTATGCCCTTACGGCAAAGAAGAGCATCAGCAGGAGCAGTGCGGCAGCTGTCAGCGAGGCAAACAGCTCTTTGAGCGTTGTGCGGGTAACGGGTTTACTCTGTTTCATAATACTCTTTGACGATATTCCTGAGGATCACCACAAGGTCTTTGACAAAGAACGGCTTCATCAGGTAGAGCTCGTCTTCGAGGTGTATCTTGTCCGATTCGCAGTACTCCTCATCATGTGCAGAGATGACGATGACGGGGATATCCTGATCTATCCTGCGTATCTGTTCGATCATCTCCGCTCCGTCCATCACCGGCATCCGAAGATCGGTGATGATGAGATCGAACCCACCTTTTTTGAAGGCTTCAAGTCCCTCTTTGCCATTCGCCCTGGCGGTGATATCGTCAAAAAAGATGCCCAGTGTTTCGAGCATGACACTGCGCACGGCATCATCATCCTCTACGAAAAGGAGCCGGATATTCTTTGTCTGTTGCACTAGCTGCTGCATATCGTTCATGACTTTTTCTTTGTGACCGGGTTCAGAAAACCCAAATAGTTATATTGACTCAAACGATAAATTATACCTGTTATTTGTTTTATCTTTTGTACGATCAGAAGTGGTGCTTAGAGAAATTTGCGTATAATAGCCGATTATGAGATATTATACAATTTTTGGGCAAAGCCCGAAAATCGCCATACCATTCCACCCCTGAATCAAACCGCAAAGAGGAACCATGGAGCAAAAGACAAAAGAGAAGATCGAAGCCAGGATCAGAGAAGATATCGCTGCACTGGGGGAGCAGATACGGCTTCTCGAAGAGAAGTGCCGTCCCATCGCACCCGATTGCTCTCTGGGGAGGCTTACCCGCATGGAGGCGATGGGGGAGCAGGAGGTGAGCGCCAAGATACTTGACGAAAGCAGGCTCCGGCTCACACGTCTCCGGAGCGCCTTCTCAAGGATCGACAAAGAGTCGTTCGGGGTGTGTATCGAGTGCGAGGAGGATATAGACCCGGAGCGGATGATGATACGCCCAGAGAGCGTACGCTGCGTGGCGTGTGCCAACAGGCACTGATCAGATACTCTCCATATTGCCTACTACCTTGCCTACGATCTTCACTTCGCTCTGGTCGAGTACCTCCGGTGAATAGGCCTTGTTATCGGAGATGAGCTCGATCATCCCGTCGGCTCTCTGGCGGATACGCTTGATGAAGAGCCCTGCGTTGGTAGCGGCGACGAAGATGCCGTCCTTGTTGATATTGGTCTGTGTACGGTCGATGAAGACGGTCGCACCGTCCTTGAGGGTGGGCTCCATCGATTCGCCGTCCACATTGATCGCCTCGAGCTCCTTGTAGCTCCCCCCGACGATGTTCCGGAGCAGCTTCTCGTCGATAGTGATCATCTCGTATGCCGCATCGAACACATCGGCACCCCCGCCTGCGCTCGCCCTGATATCGGGGAAATAGCGTATCTGGAAGAACTTGTTGGTCTCTTCGGTAAGCATCTCGATGGGCTGGTCGAAAAAGAGCCAGTTGATGCTGAGCTTTTTGCGCGCACAGTATTCGAGCAGCTCGGGGTAGGGGATCGATTTGCGCTTTTTCATCGTCGCGAATGTCGCCTGGGGGATACCCAGTTCGACAGCTACATCCTTGTCGAAGACCTTGCCGCTCGGCTTCTTGCTCGAGACGATATCCTTGAGTTTTTCTATGATGTCGTTGAATTCGATCATATACAGCTCCCTGCTTAGATATATTTGTCAAATTATAGAATAGAATCTCTTAAAATATTCCGATTTGAAATAATTTTTACTCTATATTGATTTCAAATAGTATAATTTGTCGATCAGAGTACAGCAATGGAGGTTTTGGATGGATTACAGGAAACATAGAAAACTGGTGACAGAAGCGATCAATTCAGGTTGTCAGACCGCAGCACAGCTCGCGCTCTATTGGCGTATCAAAAAAAAATGTGATGTATTTGCCTCGGCGAATCGCCATCGAACTGATACTTTTTAGCTCTTTTTCATCTGTTTTTATCTGTGGTTTGACTGGAGATGCGAGATAATCCCGTCAGCTCTGATACAATACCTTTATAAAGAAGAGCATAAGGAGCGATCATGAAAGAGGTGATCAATATCTACAAACGGCACAAGCTTTCGATAGACAACTATATCACCACTCTTGTAGCGAGTCTCCCCCCGGACTACATCGCCAATGCACAGAGCATCCTCTCCAGTCACCGCTATATCCAGCTTATCTACAAGGTGGACGGAGAGTACCGGCAGATCAGCCCGGTCGTTTGCCGGCGCAGGAGCGAGGAGGCGCATATACACAGCGACAAGAGCCACTATTTCGCCAAGCTCAAGCTCAACGACGAAGGGATCTATATATCCAATCCCTATATCCACTACCGCACCGGCAAGGCGAGCATCTCGGTAGTGGTCTACCGCGACGGTGTCTACAATGTCTTCGACATCCATCTCATCGCCCTCCTAGAGGAGCTGCGACTCATCGAGTACAACAGCTTCCACGACAGGTTCAAGAAGAGCGTCTACGCGCTCGGCTCGATCCTGCTGGCGATCGTGGCGATCCTGCTGCTGCTCTACGGAGGGTACAAACTGCTCGTCCTCTTCATGCAGGATGAGACCAACTTCCTCCACGATGTCTTCAAATCGATCATCGCCATCACACTGGGGCTGGCGATCTACGACCTCGCCAAGCAGATATTCGAGCACGAGGTGATCTTCAACTCCTTCCACCACGCCGAGGACAAGGAGTACAAGGTACTGGGCAAGTTCCTCATCTCCATCGTCATCGCCCTCTCGATCGAGACGCTGATGGTGGTCTTCAAGATCGCGCTCGATGACTACTCCAAGATGCTCTCGGCATTCTACCTGCTGCTGGGTACGACGATCATGTTCGTGGGGCTGGCGTTCTTCTACAAGACCATCATGGGCAACAAGCCCGAAGAGGACTAGAAGAGGAGGATATCGACCTCTTCCCCGGCCTCCTTGCTCCCCGCTTCCTCGCTCAGGTACAGCAGAGCGGTGGAGCCGAGCATATTGGTGAGTATCGCGCTCGAACCGCTCTTTTTCCCCTCCATATCGACGAAATATCTTCCGTTCTCAAGGGTCACATTGCAGGCAGTGTATTCGCTTTTGTTGTTTCTCCTGGCATAGGGCTCCCTGAGGGTCGCTTTGAGCAGGGTCAGCGGGGTTTGCGTGTTTTGGAATTTGGCGATGAGCGGCAGGAGGTAGATGAGCGCCGTGACGGTCGAGGAGTAGGCGAAGCCCGGCAGTCCGATGATGAACCTGTCCCCCTTGCGCGCTACCATCACATGCTGTCCCGGTTTGAGCCGCACCCCCTTGAAGAGCACTTCGCATCCGAGCTCCCGGATCACATCCTTGACGAAGTCGAAATCACCCACGCTCACCCCGCCCGTGGTCACGACGATATCGCTCTGCGCCATCGCTGCGGCGACCGCACTCATGATGCTTGCCTTGTCATCGCCGATACAGCCGAGCTGCTGGGGATTGCCGCCGTATTTTTTGATGATCGCTTCGAGGATATAGTTGTTGGAGCTTCGTATCTGCGCCCTGTTGGTCTGCGTCTCGCCCAGCTCCAGGAGCTCGCTCCCGGTGGAGAGGATCGCTACGGTAGGCTTGTCATAGACGAGCGGCGCGACGATATTGAGACTCGCCATGACGCCGATCTGGGCGAAGTCGATGCGGGTTCCTTTGGAGATCAGCACCTGCCCGGCGGAGAAGTTCTCCCCCACTTCGCGTACTGCGAAGCCTCGGGGGACGCTTTCGTTTATGATGATGCTCCCATCTTCTACCGTGACATTCTCGATGGGGATGAGGGTGTCGCTCCCCTCGGGCATCAGCGAACCGGTGAAGGTCTTGATCGCTTCCCCCGCTATCACCTCCTCGCTCACATCGCTGCCTGCGGGGTTGATGGCGGCGATCCTGAGCCTCCCCGCAGCGATATCCTCATGGCGCACCGCATACCCGTCCATCGCCGAGGTGGGGAACTCGGGGGAGTTGAAGCCCGCGACGATATCCTCGGCCAGTACATACCCGAGGGCATCGGTCAGGTAGAGCTTCCTGGTCTTGAGCGACTCCAGGCGCAGCTCCTCTATGATCTTGATCGACTCCTCATAATGAATCATGGATGGCTCCTCCGGTATATCTTTTGGGTGTGATTGTACACAAAGTAGCTAAAGAGATGATTGGTTTTGAAAAGAGTTTTGGTACAATCAAAAAAAGGAGAAGCTATGAAACCTGAAGCACATACATATATTACCCTCTCGGTGCTCAAGGAGTTTGAGTGGCAGGAAAAGTTTCAGGAGTATCAGATGAAATATATTCTCAAAGGGGTAGAGATAGAGGACTACTCACCGATCCTTCCGCGAATCGTTCACTGGCACTTTTATAGACAAGTTGGTTCTCAAATGAAACAAAAAGTATGGTGGTTTTTCAATCCTACATCGGAACTGCGTCTTGCAAATTTAATTGAAGCCTTAGAAAAATCATCTCAAGATGATCATCAATGCTATATAACACTGGGAAGAATATTGCATCATATACAAGATATGAGCACTCCTTCTCATGTACGCCCGATCTATCATGGTATTATCACAAAGGATGACTATGAGGAGGCGATGATGCATTATGTGAAGGATGAGGTGGTTGACCCAAATTATTCGGATACTGTGACAGCAGATAATTTCTACCAACTTTATGAGAAATATGCACATCAAACCCTCGACTTCATCAGTGATCCTACAAGCTCTGTTTTTTACGATGGACGACAAATTCCGTTTACCGAGCTCTGGATCAAAGATGAATACGGAAATTTTGGTCGATTCGGAAAGTATTACTGTGATGTTTTCAAGATTCCAAACATTTCTCAAGATCAAAATAGCGATGTAAAAAGTATCTATTTAAACTTGGCAATGCAGGCAATGCAAAGTACACATGAGGCACTTCTGTATTTCCAGAATATCAGGCATAAGATATGAAAACAAAGAAACCGACCGATCCTGACCTCTCCTACCTCCGCGATCTCGTCTCCAAAGAGGGGAAAGAGGAGCAGGAGGGGGCATCTCCGATGGCGAAGAAAGCGCTCTTTGTGATCTTCGCGCTCTTTCTGATCCTCTTCCCCAAGTACGCTCCCTATCCCCCGAGCCATATCGCCGATCACTCTATGATGAAGAGCATCTTCGATCTCTATTTCTTCATCTCCAGTCAGACCTTCGGGATCGTCCATGAGGGTGGGCACGGGGTGTGCTATGTGCTCCACTGCCCCAAATTCATCACGGTGATCAACGGCACGGTGTTCCAGATACTCTTCCCGCTGGGGATCGGATACTACTACCTGCGCAGAGGGAACCTCGCGGCGTGGTATGTCGGGGTCTTCTTCGCGGGGTTTACGATGCACAATACCGCGTGGTATATCTCCACCGCCCACGAAGGCCCCATCCTCCCCGCGCACAAATCGTTCCTCGGCGTCGATGCCTACCATGACTTCTACTATATCCTCGATACGCTCGGCATCCTCGCGCACGACGGGACGGTCGCCGCGATCGTCCGTCTCATCGCCTACGCCCTGATGGTATGGGCGGTATGGAAGCTCTATCTGTTTGCATTTTTGAGCCGTGAATCCAAAACACGAAGAGGTGCTGATGCTGACCAGTGAGAGGATCACCGAAGTGCTGAAGCTTTATATCGGGATGATGCGCAGCGGAGAGTATTTCGAGGCGCACGAGATACTCGAGGAGATATGGCACCCCATGCGCCGCAGCGGTGACGGGCGTAAAGACATCGTCAGGGGATACATCAATGCCGCTATCAGCCTGGAGCATATCAAGAGAAACCGCGGAGATGTGAAGAGCAAAGCCCTCATAGCCATGAGCGCCTATGAACGGTACAGGGAAGACCATATCGGAGAGCGAGAACTCGAAGCGCTTTTCGGGGAGATGGAGGAGCTGGTGGAGGGGTTGAAACGAAAGTATCGTGATATTTTTTGTGACTAGTTATCAAGCCGGACGGAAAGTAAAGAGCTGGATATTCCCAAAAATATTGCCGAAAAGGCAGGAGTAAGCCCTTTTTGTCCGTCCGTTGGAAGGTAAGTGTATAAGTATCGATTTCCAGTCCTGAGAAGTAACTTATACTTGACCTAAGAGTTGGCATTGTAACACTAGTCGACTAAAAGCTGACTAACTTTGGCACTGTCGACAGCCCATCCTCTGTCGTACACTTCATCAGCTTCCGATATATTGTTGACACGCTCCAGCCCCTGGGCGTCAGCTTTGATCAGGAGGAGTTCTCCGACGGTCAGTTTGCTTTTGAGTTTGTCAAGGAGCGCTGCGACCGCCTGTTGGTCAAGCGATCGTATCGTCTGCCCGTCGAAGCTCATCTCTATCCATACGATCTCCCTGGCTGCTACATCGAGTATCCCGAAGACAAGACCTTTGGAGAGTGAATAGCTGATCCGTACCTGGTGTTGTACCGTCGAGGGGTCATACGCGACACCGCTCATTCTGGATATCTTCATAGGATATTCGCTGTTCATCCATCCTACGACCATATTTGGGTTGAGCTCTCCTCTCGTATAGGCGTTGCAGGTGAAGGTGACGAACTTCGCTCCCGATCTCTCAAGGGTCTTCATATCCAGCTCGATATACTCTGCCGTCCCGCTCATGTGGGGGATCGACTGGATATCGCCGCTGTGTTTGGCACCCGTTGCAACGAGATGATAGTACGAACACACTTCCGTGCGACCCTCAAAGGCGATAGAGGCACTCAGGTCCATATCCAGATGTTGTCTGGGGAGCCCCTTGCCCCATTCCATGAAAAGTCGCACTTTTTCTCCTGCCACGGCGAACCTTTGCCCCATGAGTGAGGAGGGGATATCCTGTATACTTTCGCTCCGGTCACCTATCGCGAGGGGCATCATGAAAAGTCCCTGATCGATATAGACTGTACGGTTTTGGTTCTCTACAGCTTTGTAGCGTCTTGTCATCTCACCCAAAAAGAGACTCTCGACCGCCTTCGCCATCCCGGAGAGCTGTTCGTCGCTGTAGAGTGCCAGGTTGTGATTGGCCTCTATCCGCTTTTTGGCACCTCCGAGGGGGGAAACGGTACGCTGATGCTCCCTGTCGAAATAGAGCGGTGCATACATGCTCAGAGTCGCCAAAAGCCTCGCGGGTATCCTGGGTGCGACCTCTCTGAAGTGTTTCAGCGTGGTCTCGTGGGAGTACCAGAGCATGGTGGCAAAGAGACTCCGAGCGAAGACTGATGGCTTCTCTTTGAGCATCTCGAAGTTCCTGGTCTCATCGAGACTCAGGTAGGCTTGATCCAGCTCCCCCTGCCATACACGGTACTCTTTGTTGTAGAGTCTGTCGAGGATGCCTTTGAGCTTCCCCATACCTTTTCTTTTGGAGTACTCTGCGAGTCTGAGTGCCCGGATGAAGCGTACCCACATAGCTCGTTTGGGGTGCATCGCTTCGCAGATGCTCTCCACGCTTTGGGGGAGGGCATTGATCCACTCCGCTACCATCCTGCACTCTTTGCGTGAGTATTTGAGCTTGAGCTCCTGTTTGAACCTCTTTCGTTTCTCTTCCATCACATTAGGAAGATCGTTGTAGTAGAGCTCGTTTTTGGCTCTTTTGACCGACAGGGTGCCAGGCTTGATGATCTGCAAAAATCCCGTATGTTTGTACCACAGGTAACGCATGATATCCTGGGGAGAACGGAAAAGCTCTCCCGCTTGTGCTGCTTTTTCCTCCTCCACGAGCGTATCGACAGCGAGCATCAAAGTCTCCTTTATCTCGATGGATACACGGGTGGGGAGACCAAAGATACGAAGGAGGATTTTCAGCGAGTCTGCCCCTGTAGCATCGAGAGCCGTTCTGGCACTAAGAAGCGCTCGTAAATGCTCTTCCATCTCCTTCTCACCCCAAAGTTCGAGTACTTTGAGCGACGAACCCTGCCCGTAGTGAATTTCGCTTTTGCCAGGATCAAAGGCCTGCCCGCAATAGGGACAGCCGTTGTATCGCTCCAGCGGGAAAGTTCCATAGGGGATGAGGTGTCCGCAGGGGAGTGTCGTACCGTTCTTCGAGCCGAAGAGATTGGCGAAATAGGTGATGATGTGATCTGCGATACTTTCACCCGTAGGCTCATCCCATCCTTTGACCAGAGGTTTCCACCCCTTCTCGATACCCATCACCTCCCGAAGCTCCCTGAGGATATCCTGTTTGCTCCCGGGGGTCAACTGGTTGACCGCCCGAAGGAGCTCTTCGCTGAGGCCGAATCCGAGTTTTGCAAGGTTGGCTACCAGTACCGATGTGGTCTGGTTGAGCTCGTGCTGATCGACGGTGCGATCTTTTGTCTCGATATAGATTGCATTTTGTCGCAAGGCGACTTTCAATAATTCTTTGTTCATAATTGACTCTTTTGGTTGGTGACGGAAAGTATAGAACTTGATTTCAGTGACAGTGAAGTGCCCGAAGGCGAAGTAAGTCCTATTTGTCCGTCAAAGATTCAAGGTAAGAAGATATGTTCGGGATTTGAACCCGCACAGTGTGTATGCACCGTGTTGACCAGTTATGAAGTAACATATCTTTGACCTAACCGCTTGTTCGGTAGGGAAATTATAAAAGATAATTTGGACATATTTTGTCCGTGGAATAATAAAAATCAGGAGAGTTAAGGGGAAGAGGGAAGCAAGTTTGAAAATAGGTATTTAAAGAGAAGGGCACGACACCCCCGAATGTATCCCTACCTCCTGAGCATCATCCCTCTGAGGGTATCCTCGTCGAGGAGTTCTTTGTCGTATTTGATGACGATGATCCCTTCGGATTCGTTGATGTAGGTGTCGTTGATGGCGGGGTTCCCTTTGAGCCCTTCGAGTTTATTTCTGTCAAATATCTCGCCGTCGAGGTAGACCGTGCCCCGCAGACCCGGGTTTCTCATCCCTATGATCCAGAATGCCCAGAGTGCAGAGACGGCGAGCACTGCGTAGGCTACCGCCTGTGCGTCGCCTATCTCGAAGAGCTTCCCTGCCAGTGTGGCGCCCACACCCATGCCGACATAGGCGAAGGTATTGGCGACGCCGAGCGCCGCCCCTTTCTGGTGTGCCTTGGCGAACTTGCTGACGAAGCTCTGGAGGAGCGGCTCGAACATATTGAACCCGATGAAGAAGAAGACCACCCCGACCCCGAAGAGCCAGAGCGAACCGCTGAAGCCCATCAGGAGGAACGATACGGCGATGAAGGCGATCGAGATGAGGAATATCTGCTTCCCTTTGTTGTACTTCTCGCCGAACACCGCAGCAGGCCCCATCGCGATGATACCGAAGACGACGGCAGGGAGGTAGACCTTCCAGAACTCACCGAGGGGAAGCTCGAACTTGTGCCTGAGCATCAGCGGGATCAGGAAGAACGCCACCGCCATCGTCGAGGAGTGGAAGAGGAAGGTGATGTACATCCTCACGAGGTCCTTATCCTTGAAGACATCCTTCACCTTCGCCTCCTCCTCGGCGAATGAGTGGGTGATGGTCGGCGGCGCCGGGACGAGAGTGAAGAGGATCACGATCGAGGCGAGCGCCATAAAGGTGGTGAGGTAGAAGAGTACCGGTACGCCATTCTCCAGGCCTCCAAGAAGCGGCCCGATGATCATCGCGGCGGTGAACGCCAGGGCGATCGTCATCCCCATCGCCGCCATCGCGTGGGCTCTCTCATCCTCCCTGACATGGTCGCTGATCATCGCGATGATGACCGCGCCGATCGCCCCCGCACCCTGGAGGAGACGGCCGAGGAGGAGCATATAGATATCATCGGCCATAGCAGCGATAAGGGAACCCGCCGCAAAGATCAGCAGACCGATGAGGATGGCGACCTTGCGCCCGATCTTGTCGCTGAGGAGCCCGAACGGTACCTGGAAGAGCGCCTGGGTCAGCGCGTAGCCGCCCACCGCCAGACCGATGAGGGTGGCATTGGCACCTTCGAGCTCTTTGGCGTAGGCTGAGAGGACAGACATCACGACAAAGAGTCCGAAGAACCTCATACCTATAATGAGGCTTAAATGCCATGTTTTTGCGACAATATCTTTCACTTATAATCCTTTTGAAGCTAATTTTTAGATAGAATTAGGCAGATTATAGTCCAGTGTAGTTAAAAAAGGGTTTATCGTATGCAACTAGTATTAGCCACCTCCAACAAAGGAAAAGTGCGGGAGTTCAACCAATTATGTGATACCGCTGTCATCCCCTACAGCGATCTTATCGAACCCTTTGAGATCGTGGAGGACGGTGATACCTTTGCGGCGAACGCACTGATCAAAGCGCGTGCCATCTATGAAAGACTTGGGAGCGATGCCCTCGTGATCGCCGATGACAGCGGGATCAGCGTACCGCTGCTCGGCGGTGAGCCAGGCATCTACAGCGCGAGGTATGCAGGCGCGGGAGCGGGCGACAAAGAGAACCTCCACAAGCTCATCGATACCATCAGGGCCAGAGGGGTCGTGAGGACGCCTGCGTACTACACTGCCGCTATCGCTATAGTGGGGAGCTTCGGCGAATACGTGGTGCACGGATGGATGTACGGCGATGTGATCGGCGAGGCGAGGGGAGAGAAGGGGTTCGGATACGATCCGATGTTCATCCCTGAAGGGTATGAACTGACCCTCGGGGAACTTGAGGACGATGTCAAATCTGAGATATCGCACAGGGCAAAAGCGCTGAAGCTGGCGAAGCCGATACTGACGATGCTCAAAAGAAGAGGAGTATAAGATGGAGCGCAAAATAGAACGATTCATGCAGGACCTCCAAAGGGTCTACAATGAGCTGCTCTCCAGACAGGCGAAGCTGAACAGCTTCTATGACCTTACCAAAGGGGAGCATCCGGAGGCCAGAAAGGTCGTCACCGAATTCCTCAAAGAACTGGAGATCAAGGAGACCCCTGATACGATCATGGCGGCGCTGGTGCGTATCGTGGGGCTCCGTGAGGATGCCCTCGAGCAGGTGCTCCAGAAGATCGATTTCACCGAAGACGAGATCATCCTCAAGAAGCAGGATGCCTACCGCTTCGTCAGCCGTTTCCACCTTGAGAGGCATTCTGCTTTCATCTCGTGGATCGAGCAGGAGGAGCTTCTGAATCCTTTTTACCGTACTCTCATCTATGGGGTCAATGCGGTCGGACAGGCGATGAGCGGCTGGCAGAGCGTATGGACGTCGCATATCATCCACGGAGTCAACCGCGATCTCTACAGGATATTCAACGGCGACGAGGAGAAGATATTTGAGAAGCTCGAGCGCGAAGGGCTCTATGATCTCGATGATACGGGGTGCGTGGGGGACCGCTGCTACTCCGTGCTCCACCAGGACAAGGACGGGAAGTACCATGTCGTCTCCTACGCCCAGGCGTTCAGGGAAGAGGTGAAGCTGGTCGTCAATGCCCTCGATGCTTTTATCGGGGCACTGGAGGAAGAGGTCGATGACGTATTCTTCCAGAAAGGGGCGTGGCTTGAGTATCTCAAAGCGATCAAAGAGGCTTTCGGGCATACGAACCCCAACGAACTGATCCGCTACTGGGCTTATGTCGACCGCGCATGGATGAAGATCACCACACCGCTCCAGATCGGCCATCCGCTCGAGTATTACGAGGATCACTACCGCAAAGCTGTCGCGCTCGAATGGGACCTGCGCATCGTCAACCCTGCGCTCCTCGCCTCGTCGCACACCAGGGAAAATATCAAGGATTTCGCATCGGCCCTTGCCGAGAAGCTCGGTGCCAATGCCCCGGCGATCATCAGGGAGAATCTCTCACAGGTAGACAGGACGCAGCTCTATATCGGGCAGCCCGTCCTCTACTACGGTGCGCAGTTCAACGGCCTCTTCTCGGCGCAGGTCGTCCCCAACGACGTACAGGTCTCCACCGAGCTGGGGAAGAAGATATTCGCCTACTCCGATTTCGTCCTCGAATCGAAGAGGTCAAAGCCGGCGATGCGGCTCAGTGTCGAGATCATGGGTGAGGCGTTCGTCCTCAAGCAGCGGAGGATGATGGAGGAGGAGCCGGCACTCTGGCACAAGATATACGATATCTCCACCGTCGGGCATGAGTTCGGCCATATCCTCTGGATAGCCAAGGACACCGAGCTCAAGATGAACGCCACCGGACAGTTCAAGAACATCGAAGAGTTCAAGGCGACCGCCGGGGGGCTTATGGCATTCTTCCACAACGAAGAGATGGAGCTCAAAAAACACCTCGTCGACGATCTCGTCTCGCGCGCGGTGGGTCTGATGGCATGGAGAGAGGTGGGTGAGGTCCTGCCGTACTACTGCGAGGGGCTTATCCACCTCGATATCCTCTTCAGGAGCGGTACGGTCGCTTTCGACGAGGGGCAGATACGGATCGACTACGCACAGTACGATGTCATGAAAGGGCTCTACCAGGAAGCCTACAGGAACCTCGCTGCCCATTACCTCCGCAAGGCCGACGCTTCAGGCTACCTCAACCAGTATGTCCGCAAGACCAACGGCGTCTATCTCCCCAAAGACGAGCTGGTCGAAGAGTTCGTCGAACACTACTACAGAAGATACAAAGAGATCGGGCAGGAGACCGTGGAGCTTTCTGAGCTATAAAGCACACAACGCTTTCCGTTTTGTCTTTTGGCTCTCAGCTCTCAGCTCTCAGCTTTTTACCCGTGCCTAATCACATTTTGGATATAATCTACTCCATTTTGCAAATTCAACAATCAGGTCTAAAATGATATTTGAACATGAAATACCCAGCGGCAGCAGGCTCTATTTCGGTAAGAGCGCCAGGATCAAGCGCGAGATCGAAAATACGGCGGCTATGAGCCTTGAAGAGCTCGGTTTCGAGGAGATCAGTACACCGATCTTCTCGTACCATCAGCACGAAAGCTTCAAGGACCCCAGACCGCTGATCAGACTCAACGACAGCGCCAACCACAAGGTGACCCTCCGGGCCGACAGCACGGCCGATGTGGTAAGGATCGTCACCAAGAGGCTGGGGCGCAGCACCGAATCGAAGAAGTGGTTCTATATCCAGCCGATCGTTTCGTTCCCTACCCATGAGCAGTACCAGATCGGTGCCGAGATCATTGACGGGAGCTTCGAGGAGGTGGTAGCGACCACGATCACGCTGCTCGGGAAGCTTGAGCTCAGCCCCGTCCTCCAGCTGGCGAACATCCGTATCCCCCATGTGCTCAACCAGCGGTACGATGTACCCCTCGAGTGGCTCAGCAGCACCAATATCGAAAAGATACTGGGGATCGACCTGCCGTGGATGGAGAAGCTCGTGCGTATCCATACGATGGAAGACCTTGACGATCTCGGTGACTTCCCGGAGGATATCGCGCAGGAGCTCGGACGCATCAGGGAGGCTACGGCGAATATCGCCTATCCTCATGTGGTGATCTCGCCTTTGTACTATGTCAATATGCAGTATTACGATTCGCTCACGTTCAGAATGTTCGAAGCGAACGACCTGATTGCAACAGGCGGTATCTATACGATCGAGGGGCTCAAAGCCTCGGGATTTGCACTCTACACAGATGAATGTGTCGCACAAAAAATGAATAAAAAACAGGAAATGAAATGAACAGAGCGGAACTGATAGTAGGACTCCAGTGGGGTGATGAAGGAAAAGGGAAGATAGTCGACCATATGGCACAGACGAACGATTTCGTCTGCCGTTTTGCAGGGGGACACAATGCAGGTCACACGATCGTAGTAAGCGGCAGGAGCTACGCGCTCCATCTTATCCCTTCAGGCGTGCTCAACCCGAATGCGAAGAACATCGTGGGCAACGGTGTCGTTCTTTCGCCTGCCGATTTCATCAAAGAGATGGCGCAGTTCGAGAACCTCGAAGGGAGACTTTTCATCTCCGACAAAGCCCACCTTCTCCTGCCGTACCACGCGCAGATAGACCAGGCCAAAGAGAAGCTCAAGGGTGACAAGGCGATCGGTACGACCGGTAAAGGTATCGGGCCTGCCTACAGCGACAAGATAGCGCGTGTAGGGCACAGGGTAGGGGAGCTCCTCGATCCTGCGAAACTCGCGGGCAAAGTTGTCGCTTATTTCGAGCAGAACGCACAGGTGTTCGAGGTGCTCGGTATCGTGGCGCCGAAATACGAGGAGCTTGTCACGGAGCTTGAAGGGTACAGAAAAGCCCTTGCACCTTTCATCACCGATACGACCCTGCTCGTGTGGAAAGCGATCGACGACGGGGCGAAGATACTCCTCGAGGGAGCGCAGGGGACGATGCTCGATATCGACCATGGCACCTACCCTTATGTCACCAGCTCTACTACGGTGAGCGCAGGTGCATGCAGCGGTCTGGGACTCGCTCCAAAAGACCTCGGCAAGGTAACTGGTATCGCCAAGGCATACTGTACGAGAGTCGGGAACGGTCCGTTCCCGAGCGAAGACCTCAGCAGCGAAGGTGAGATACTCAGGAAGAACGGTCATGAGTTCGGTACGACGACGGGGAGACCCAGAAGATGCGGGTGGTTCGATGCAGTGGCTATGAAGCATGCCGTACGTATCAACGGTGCCGATCAGGTAGCGCTGATGAAGCTCGATGTCCTTGACGGGTTCGAGAAGGTCAAGGTTTGTGTCGCCTACGAGGTCGACGGGAAAGAGATCGACTATGTACCGTACGATCTCGAAGACGCAAAGCCGGTCTACAAAGAGTTCCCGGGCTGGGAACAGACCAAAGGGATCAGGAGTTTTGAGGAACTTCCTGAGACAGCCAGGGAATACATCACGGCACTTGAAGGGATGATCAGTACAAAAATAGGTATCATCTCGACAAGTCCGGACAGAGACGATACAATTGTAAGAAGGGGGTAATAATGAGACTCAAACCACATCAGACAGGGTATGTAGCGACCAAAGTAGGTATAGACCTTGCCAATGCTCCTTTTATCACAATGCCAAAAGGGCGCGAAGCGGTCGTGGCAGAGGTGAAGAGGATCATCGACGAGAACCTCAAAAAAGAGGCCGTGCTCGATGAGAAGGTCAAAAAGATCATCGAAGAGAACTACGACGAGATCGAGTTCCAGCATGCGGACGAAAGACAGCTTTTCTTCATGATCAAGAAGAAGATGGCAGGACAGTTCGGTATCATCATGAACTATGACGACAGGTACAACGACCTCGCCCACACCATCCTCGACGAGCTCTACGAGAACTATCTGATCGAGTACGATGTCAACGAGAACAAGATCAAGAACGTCATTTTCAAGGCCTTCAAGACATTCGCCAATGCCTACGAAGAGATCGATGATATCGTCTACAAGAAGATCAAGGCTATGAACAAAGAGGTGATCCCCGGAAGCGTCGATTATGAGCTTTTGTACGAGAGGCTCTATCAGGAAGAGTTATCAAAAAGAGGAATGTTATAATGCAAAAAGTATCGCTCTATCTCGAGAACGGAATACTGCTCGAGGCGCTCAGCTTCGGTGCAGAGGGGACAAGCGTCGGCGAGATCGTCTTCAACACTTCGCTCACAGGCTACCAGGAGATCGTGAGCGATCCCAGCTACGCGGGACAGTTCGTCACATTCACGATGCCGGAGATCGGCAATGTCGGGTGCAATGAGCAGGATATGGAGAGCAAAAATGCCCACTGCAAGGGGATCATCGTCCGCAACTACCAGACGAGACCATCCAACTTCAGGAGCGAGGAGACCCTCGATACCCTCCTCAAAAGAGAAGGGGTCATGGGGATCACCAATATCGACACGAGATACATCACCAAGATACTCAGGGACGAAGGCTCCATGATGATGATCGCTTCTACCGAGGTACACGACAAAGAGGAGCTGAGATCGATACTCGAATCCTCACCCCGTATCGAAGATATCAATTATATCGAGCAAGTGAGTACCAAAGAATCCTATATCCACCAGGACGGCAACTACGACTGCATCAACTTCGTCTACGAGAAGCCTGAGACGACCAAGAAGATCATCGCCCTCGATTTCGGTATCAAGAGAAATATCCTCAACCAGCTCACGGGTGCAGGGATGCAGGTGGAAGTTGTACCGAACAAAACCAGTGCGGAGTCGATCATTTCCCGATTTGAAGCCAAAGATATCGATGGTGTCTTCCTCTCCAACGGCCCTGGCGACCCGCTGATCCTCAAAGAGGAGCATGAACTGATCCGTCAGCTCATCGCTGCGAAAGTGCCGATGTTCGGTATCTGCCTCGGGCACCAGCTCCTCTCGATCTCCCACGGTTACGATACCTTCAAGCTCAAGTTCGGTCACCACGGTGGCAACCACCCGGTCAAGAACATCGTCAGCGGTGCAGTAGAGATCACGGCACAGAACCACAACTACAATGTCCCTGACAATATCACCGAGGTTGCGACAGTGACCCATATGAACCTCTTTGACAACACCATCGAGGGGCTCAGATACAACGACTCGCCGATCATGTCGGTACAGCACCACCCGGAGTCAAGCCCCGGACCGCACGAGAGTGCCTACATCTTCACGGAATTTGCCGCGATGCTCTAGGCATCGGGCATATCCATGACAATCTGACATCTTTTCACCCTTTCTGACAAACCTGCGCTATAGTGGCGTATGAAGAAAGAAAGACTCTATATCCATACTCTCATCGACGATCCGGTCCTCACGTACCCGGCATACTATCTCCTCAGCGCCTACCAGCATACCAACGAAACGCTCAAAAGCACCATCATTGCCCTGCATAGTGGCGAACTCGACTCGTATACTACCCCCTCGGACTACAAAGAGATATTTTCAGTACTTGGCAGGGGTGAATTCGCCCTCTTCAAAGAGAACTATATCATCGGCCATTTCGGCAACAGACTCATGTACCTCGCATCTGACGGCTGGCACGGCATGAGCGTCACAGAGGATACCTTCGAAATGGAGAACTGGCGAATTTAAGAAAAAGTTAATCATCCACCTGACAAAAAAAGAATATAATATATATGATAAGTTTTTTAAAACAAAAAATTAAAAAATTTTTAACTTTTTCTATGGTGACTGGATGAATACGCTTGACAGACGTACTTTGCTTTATATTATCCTGGCGATACTTATCAGTGCGGCGGTGATGGTCGTCCCCACTTTCCGGAGTCAGGGAATATCATCCGTAAAGGTTGATAAAGAGTTCACTCTGCCCCTGATCCTTGAAGACAGGAAAGATATCAAACTTGTCTTTTTCGGCTACAGCGGGTGTGATGATATCTGTACTCCTCACCTGAACAGCATTGACAAGCTCTATCGCAGGCTTACACCGGCAGAGCAGCAGAGGGTCGGGGTGGAGTTCGTTGATATCTCTTCTCCTCATGATGTGACATTGCCGGAGAGATTTGCACGATTTTTCAATGATTCCTTCAAGGGGATATATCTCAAAAGTGACGAGGTGAGAAAGTATACCAGGGTATTTGGCGTCTATTTCGCTCCATCGCTGGACGGCAGCGGCTCGATCGATCATACCGCATCGCTCTATCTGGTACAGAAGCGGGACGGGCGGAAGTACCTGCGTGCGATCTACAGCGCCTATCCATACGATGAAACTGGAATACTAGCAGATATAAAGGAGTTGACGAATGAGAAAGATTCTTAATAATCTTTTCGAGACATATACCTATGCGACCAATAAAGAACAGCAGACAGCAAATGCAGACCAGTTCATGCTGCGGCTGATCTTCGGTCACTGGATCATCGTATCGATCGTCACATCCTACCTCTTTGAGAGTTATATATTCGGGATCGTTGCAGGTGGATTGCTGTATACGGTTGCGGATTTCGCGTACCGTTCGCTCAGCGGCAGCGGCAAATACAAATATGTCGTCGCGATAGTCCTCCTGACGTATTCGATCATCATGATCCAGCAGAGTCTCGGGCGTATCGAAATGCACTTTCATATATTTGGCGCACTCTCGTTCCTGATCGTCTATAAAGACCGCAAAGTGCTCACATTGGGAACTCTCTTTATCCTTGCACATCATCTGGTATTCAACTACCTGCAACAGTACAATGTCAGTATATTCGATACCCAGATCGTTGTCTTCAACTATGGTTGCGGGATGGACATCGTACTGCTTCATGGCGCTTTCGTGCTCTTTGAGTGGTTCGTGCTCTCGATCATGCTGCACAATATGCGTAAAGCCGACCGCGAACTTGCTGCAGCGACCATGGCGCTCGAAGGTACCAACAGGACGCTTGAAAATCGGGTCCACTCAAGGACGCTTGAGCTCAGGGAAGCCAAGGAGTATGTCGAGGAGATCAACAGGAATCTCGAACATATGGTCGATGAGCGAACTCTTGAACTGCAAAAAGCAAAAGAGGAAGCCGACAGCGCCAACAGCATGAAATCGGAGTTTCTGGCGAATATGTCCCATGAGATACGGACACCGATGAACGCGATCATCGGAATGAGCCACCTGGCCCTCAAGACCGATCTTGATCCAAAGCAGCTGGGCTATGTACAAAAGATCAACGATGCGGCGACCCTGCTGCTGGGGATCATCAACGATGTGCTTGACTTTTCCAAGATCGAAGCGGGGAAGCTGACGATAGAGAAAACCGTGTTCGATCTGCATCATCTGGTTGACGATGCTGCCGGTCTGATCAGGGAGAGCTGCAAAGAGAAGGGGATCGGGCTGGAGATCAGATTCGCACCCGATGTATACCGATGCCATGTCGGCGATCCGCTCCGCATCGCACAGATACTGACCAACCTCCTCAGCAACGCCTCGAAGTTCACGAAGTTTGGAGAGATCAGTGTCAATGTCTCGAAGGTCAAGGATGGGCGTTTGCATTTCGATGTGCGTGACAGCGGTATCGGTCTGACGAAGGAGCAGCAGGCAAAGCTCTTCAAATCGTTCTCACAGGCAGATGGAAGCACCACCAGGGAGTACGGCGGATCGGGTCTGGGGCTGACGATCTGCAAACAGCTGGTGGAGCTGATGCAGGGAAAAATATGGCTTGAGAGCATATACGGTGTGGGGAGCTGTTTCAGCTTTGAGATAGAGGTAGAAGAGTGTGAAGAGAGCAGGCTGGACAAGGGGATGAAGCATGGCAGCGGAGGTCAGGCCGATACCACCAGAAGTCTCGAAAAACAGATCAGGAGACTGAGGGGCGGGCGTATCCTGCTCGTCGAAGACAATGCGACAAACCAGGAGATCGTCGTCGGGCTCCTGGAGAACAGCGGTCTGCAGATAGATATCGCATCGAACGGTCAGGAAGCGCTGGAGTATTATGCAAAGAACGGAAGGGACTGGTACGATCTGATCCTGATGGACATACAGATGCCAGTGATGGACGGTTACAGTGCCAGCCTGCATATCCGTGAACATGATACAGAGATACCTATCATTGCTCTGAGTGCCAATGCGATGAGCGAACACAGAGAGAAGAGCCTGGAAGCCAAAATGAACGACCATCTCAACAAGCCGATCGATGTCGATGCTCTCTACAAAGTACTTCTGGAGTATATAGAACCGAAAAGTGATGCAGAGATGGAAGACGAGGAGCATGAGGATGGGATCAGGGTGCCGGTATTCAGCACGCTTGATGTGGAGACAGCGCTCAGGCATACCGGGGGCAATGCAGAGCTTTATTTAAAAATTCTTGCCATGGTCAAGGCAAACTATGAAGGGCTCGACCTTGCTGCAATGGATGATGAAGAGTTCTTCGGTACGATCCATGTCCTCAAAGGACTCAGTGCAAATATCGGTGCGACAAGGTTGCATGGGATCGCTCTGGAGATCGACAAGGAGAAAACAAGAACATCGACTCCTGAACTGTCTGAAGAACTTCATAAGGTACTGAAAGATATCGAAGAGCACATTCGCCTCGAGATCCATCCCTATAGAACATAGAGGGCTTGCGTGTTGGTGTGAGTGTAAATTTGGTAGTAACAAAGAATATGTTAAAATACGCCCAATTTGAGAAGAGGGCGGTTATATGAAAATAGCTATAATTTTTGGGGGCTCAAGCTATGAGCATGAGATCAGTATCGTCAGCGCGATCACGATGAAAAAAGTGCTCAAAAAGAGCGAGCTCAGTTTTATCTTTGTTGACAAGGATCGAGATCTCTACCTTATCGACAAGGAAGCGATGAAGTCAAAGCACTTCAGTTCCGGAGAGTATAAAAAAGGGAAGAAACTTACCCTCCAGCAGGGCGGATTTGCTATCGGTGGACTTTTCGGCTCCAAAGAGGTGAGTGTGGACGTAGTGCTCAACCTTATCCACGGACGTGACGGTGAGGATGGCAAGATCGCATCACTGATGGAGTTCTTCGGTATCGACTATATCTCCCCGCGTATCGAAGCTTCGGTGATCAGTTACAACAAGCTCTATACCAAGCTCTTTGCCCAGAGCATCGGTGTGAAGACGGTACCTTATCAGCATTTGAGCAAGAGTGACGAACGGAAAATCGACTTCGATTATCCTGTCATAGTCAAGCCCGTAAGGCTCGGCAGCAGTATCGGGGTGAGCATTGTCAAAGAGCCCACTGGTCTGGACTATGCACTTGATGTCGCTTTCGAGTTCGATACCGATGTACTGATCGAGCCCTTCATCGAGGGAGTCAGGGAGTACAACCAGGCAGGCTCAAAGAGCAGCGACTGGGAGCTCTCTATCGTAGAAGAACCGCATAAGGAAGAGTTCCTGGACTTTGAAAAGAAATATATGGATTTCTCAAGGGATTCCCAGGTGCTCAAGGCAGATATAGATGCTATTCTTGAAAAAAAGATACAGGAGAGTTTCAAAAAGATCTACGAGCCGCTCTTCGAAGGTTCCATCATCCGCTGCGATTTCTTCGTGGTCGACGGCGAGGTGATGCTCAACGAGATCAACCCTATACCGGGGTCGATGGCAAACTACCTCTTCGACGACTTTGAAGCGATGGTAGGAAGAGTTGCTGCCAACCTTCCCAAAGAGAGAAAGATCGTTATAGACTACCAATATATCCATTCGATACAGAGTGCCAAAGGGAAAGCATAATATTTTTTCTTATAAGGAAAAATAACTCTTAATTAAAAAGAGTAATTTTTTTTGTTACAATATTGGCAAATGCATTTAAGGAGACCTGATGAAGAAAACCTCACTGCTTTTGCTGACAACGCTCTGGGTATTTGGCGGGGATATCGCCGTGCACGAGCGTACCGGGCTGAGCTGGCAGGACAACCGCTTCGCCGAAGAAGAGAAGTTCACCTATGCGGAGGCCGAGAAGTTCTGCGCGCAGCTAAAGATCGGCGGTCACAGTGACTGGAGAATCCCCACGATATTCGAACTGCAGAGTATCGTAGACTATAAAAAGTACGATCCGGCGATCCTCGATGGGTTCTCGTCCGTTGAGACCGATACTTACTGGACATCGACCCAGTACATGGGGGACAGCGACGAGGTATGGGGTATCAACTTCAAAGACGGCTCCACCGATGCCAACGGCAAAGGGTATGACCGCCGCGTCCGCTGTGTCCGCACCACGAATCCTGCCAAAAAATAAAACCATATTTCTCCTTTCGATCCCCCTGTCGTGGGGAATCGAAACACTTTACTTGAAAATATTCTTAAATTAATAACATTTATTTCAAAACTAATATATTAAGCATTTATTTCACTAAATCGTTCTATAATTTGGGGTTTAGTCCGTTTACGGGCTTCAGTAATTTTATCAAGGGGGTATTGCATGCAATCAAATGCTGCATTGGAATATGATTATTCCGTAGCGAAATTGTTTACATATACTACAATTTTGTTTGGATTTTTAGGTATGTTGATTGGTACGCTCATTGCTGCACAATTGGCATTTCCAGAGCTTAACTACTTGTTGGGTGAATACGGTACGTTCTCAAGACTGAGACCTATGCACACGAACATAGTTATTTTCGGCTTTACATTGAGTGGTATCTGGGCGACATTCTACTATGTCGGACAAAGAGTACTCAAAGTTTCAATGGCTGAGTCTAAGTTCCTTATGTTCATGGGGAAATTTCACTTCTGGCTCTACTTCGTAGGTGCGCTTCTTGCGGTTATCACACTTGAACTTGGTATGACACAAGGTAAAGAGTATGCTGTATTCGAGTGGCCGATCGATATCGTGATCGTTATTATTTGGGTTAGTTGGGGTATCTCAATCTTCGGTCTTATCGGTATCAGAAGAGAAAAGACTCTCTATATCTCACTTTGGTACTATATCGCTTGTTTCCTTGGTATTGCTATGCTCTACCTCTTCAACAACATGTCAGTTCCTACTTACTTCGCTACAGAGAACCTTGGAAGCTTCATGCACTCTGTTTCTATGTATTCCGGTACTAACGATGCACTTGTACAATGGTGGTACGGACACAACGCAGTTGCATTCGGTTTCACAGTGCCTATCGTTGCTATGGTATACTACTTCCTTCCAAAAGAGTCTGGTCAGGCTATCTACTCATACAAACTTTCACTCCTTTCATTCTGGGGTCTGATGTTCGTTTACCTATGGGCAGGTTCTCACCACCTTATCTGGTCTACAGTTCCGGATTGGATGCAGACAATGGGTTCAGTATTCTCAGTAGTACTTATCCTTCCTTCATGGGGTTCTGCGATCAACATGCTTCTTACTATGAAAGGTGAGTGGAACCAGCTTACTGACAACCCGCTTATCAAGTTCATGGTTCTTGCATCTACATTCTATATGCTTTCTACACTTGAAGGTCCGATCCAGGCGATCAAATCTGTCAACGCGATTGCACACTTCACAGACTGGATCCCTGGTCACGTTCACGACGGTGTTCTCGGATGGGTTGTATTCATGATCATGGCGGCGCTCTTCCATATGGCACCAAGAATGTTCAAAAGAGAGATATACTCTAAATCTCTTATGGAAAAACAGTTCTGGCTTCAAACAACTGCCGTTGTACTTTACTTCACATCAATGTGGATCGCGGGTATTACTCAGGGTATGATGTGGAGAGCAGTTGATGAGTATGGTAACCTTATGTACTCATTCATCGATACTGTTGCGGTACTTCACCCATACTATGTGATCAGAGCACTTGCTGGTGTTATGTATCTCGTTGGATTTATCATGTTCGCATACAACATGGTCAAAACTATGACTGCATCTAAAGAGCTGGCGCAAGAGCCACAATTTAGATCACCTATGGCATAAGGAGGTAGGTTATTATGTTTCATTGGTTAGAAAAGAATCCATTCTTCTTTGCAGTAGGCGTATTCGTTGTTATCGCATTCGCAGGTCTTATCGAGATCCTGCCAAACTTTGCTGAAGCTTCAAGACCGGTTACCGGTCTCAAGCCATACAGCGTACTTGAACTTGCAGGTAAAGAAGTCTACAAAAAAGACAACTGTATCGCATGTCACTCACAGCTCATCAGACCGTTCAAATCTGAAACGGACAGATACGGCCAGGTTTCACTTTCTGGTGAATATGCATACGACAGACCGTTCCTCTGGGGTTCAAAAAGAACAGGTCCAGACCTTCACCGTGTAGGTAACTACAGAACAACTGACTGGCATGAAAACCACATGTGGGATCCAAAATCAGTCGTTCCACAGTCGATCATGCCTGCTTACAAGCACATGTTCACAAACCTTGCAGATATCGAAACTGCATATGCAGAAGCATCTACAGTAAAAGCTGTGTTCAATACACCATACGGTCCTGAGATCGACGGTACTAAAGCTGGTTGGGAAAAATACAAGCCTACTGTTCTCGAAGAGGCTAAAAAGATCGCTGCTGATATGAAGAACAAAGATGTGAAAGATGCTGTCGCCAGAGGCGAGGTTCCTGAAATCGTTGCGATGATTGCATATCTTAACAGATTGAAGTAAGCAGTATAAATGGAACTTAGAGAACTTCAAGGCTATGCCAGTTTCTTTATGACCATTTTTTTGGTAGTTATGTTGTATGGTTATATCATACACCTATACAGAAGCGAAAAGAAGGGTGAAAACGATTACGAACGATTCGGGAATATCGCGCTTGATGATGAGATCAGCAGCGATCCGGTCGTTCCTAATCCCAAGGCCCAGAAAGAAAACGAGGAGCAAAATAAATGAATTCTTTAGTAATTAAAGCATTGGCATTTGCTGCAGTGTTGATCATTGGAACATTGGTCGCTGTTAAGAGCATGAATGTCAATATGGATGATACGATCAACCAGCTGACATTGCTTGGTGCTGTTGCAATTGCCGTATTGGCATTTGGTGTTTCGGCTAAATATATCAACCAGATGAAAACAGACACCGCTACCGGTGAGCTTGTTGATCACAACTGGGATGGTATCGGTGAATATAAGAATGAACTTCCATCAGGATGGGCATATGCTTTCCTTGGTACGCTTATCTGGACAGTTTGGTACTGGCTCGTAGGTTACCCTGTAAATGCATACAGCCAGATTGGCGAGTACAATCAAGAAGTACTTGAATACAACAAAAAGTTCGAAGAGAAGCACAAGAATGCTGATGCTGCTACTCTCAAAGCGATGGGTGAGTCTATCTTCCTTGTACAGTGTGCACCATGCCACGGTGAGACAGGTGACGGTCTTTCAGGAAAAGCACAGGACTTTACGAAGAGAATGAGCAAAGAGCAGGTACTTAATGTCATCACAAACGGTTCTGACCAGCTCAAATATCCAATGGGTGCAATGCCAGGCGGTATGGCAAGCGGCGCTGATGCAGAAGCTATCGCTGCTTACGTAGCTGGCGGTATGAAAGGCGAACAGCCGGCAGCATTCGGTGTATGTGCAGGATGCCACGGTATGGACGGTAAAGGCAACGGCGGAACAGCTCCGAACATTGCTGAATATGACGAGACTCTTGTGACTGCGGTACTTACTCACGGCAAAAAAGGCGTGATCGGTGCTATGCCTTCATTCAAAGGCAGATTGACTCCGGTTCAAGAGAAAGCACTTGCATCGTACATCAGTACTATCAAATAAGGAGTAGCGTATGGCAGCAGAAAATACAAACAGATCGGTTTTCGGTCTACATGGTGTAACAGGTATGCTCATCGCAACAGTGTTGTTGCTCTCTATCCTTGTAGCTTTGACTACATGGGGTATCAAAGTACAGCAAGGGAGTGCGACGAACTTTTACGATCCGGCTCCTGTACTTGATATCAACAACCTAAAGAAAAACAGCACTGAGAATGCAAACTTCGCATTCCAGGATGCTAAGTAAGAAGGAGACATTATGATCGCAATTATGGATAAAGTTCTTGGCGTAATGATGGTAGTAACAGCATTGCTCTCACTCTGGGCGGTAACAACTTCAAACCACCTTTATGTAGGTTAATCAATCATGACAAGAGCAAGAGTGGGGTTCGCCCTGCTTGCCTTGTTTCTTCCTCTTCTACTGAATGCAACCCACCTCATCAAAAACGATCTGCTCAACGAAAAAGCTACAAAAATTGTAGATGATATCGGTGATGAACTCTACGCTAAAACAGGGTTCAATACATATGCTATCGTTACTAATGAAGAGTTCCCGGAAAAGTTCAATTTTGTAGAGTATGTCAGGAAACAGGAGAGCAGGTTCGGCAAACCGTATGTTGTATTGATATTCGCCCCCAATGCTGTGATCACGACAGCGACAGAGTACAGGGGGAGGGTCGGCCTTGTAGCATCGTCCGAGGATATCAAAGGGCTCTATGACAGCTCTAAAGTGAAGAACTTTGCTATTGATGTCGTAGCCGGAAAAGACGGTAATACTCCAAAAGACAAATATAATATAGGTGTGGTACAATCCTATTCGGAATTGGCTGACCAGCTGGCACAGTCAAAAGGTATCAAGCTTACGAAGACATTGCCCAATGAAACACAGACGATCGTGGGTATACTCCAGATCATAGTGTTCATAGGTGCATTCCTTGTAGCCTGGATATACTATATCAGACCTCTATTGGAGAAAAGAAAAAATGGCAACAGCTGACAAAAAGACCTATTGGCCGCATATGATACTCGGCTTCCTCCTCCTTGCAGTCGTCCTTGGATACTGGACGGTGAGGACGGCATCTTCGATGCCTGTACAGGAAACCGACGATTATATGATGAAGTACCAGATGTCCGACATTCATATCAATGAGATCGTCGAGAGCAAGCAGGCATTTGATGCGAAGTATGATATCAGGCTCGTGGGTGCAACAACGATGGTAATGACGGACAATATCCACAGTAACCGTCCGCAGCCGGATGCCGTTGTCCTTACAAAGGGAAAAAACAGCTTCAGGTACCAGGTAGTTGGTAAGGATGGCATATCTGTAGGTGATGCCAACTGTACTTTCCTTCTCACGAGACCACATACCAATGTTGACAACATCATGGTAGAGAAAGTAGAGTTCAAAGACGGATACTACCAGACTCCGGAGCTCGATGTCGAAAAACCGGGTCGCTACCTGCTCCGTTTCAGGGCGGCAATGGGAAGTGCTGTAGGCTTTTCTTCGGCAGAAGCTTATCTAAAACCTGCCAACTGATACTTTCCTCTCTCACGAGAGGAGAGATATCTGACCACTCCAAACATCTTCACAAATTTAAAGACAAAATAAAGTATTAAGTAAAAAAAACATTTTTTATGTACAATATAGATTGGCGAACAATAAATTCTGGAAGGATTTATTATGAAAGAGCGAATCTATAAATTTCTGGCTCCGGACTTTGAGGTTGATGATCATTTCGAACTGAGAAGGATCGTTCTTACCAAAATCTTCATCTCCATTACCTTTATAATCCTGACGATATGCGCATTGATGAACTATTTTGTGTTCAATGACACACAGATTGCGGTACTGGATACTATCGGTATGACAGTCGCAGCCTATGCGATATTTTTCCTTGGCAAGGCAGACAGGGTAGAACTTGCCATCAAGATCAGCAATATTAACCTGTTCGTGTTTTTTCTAGCCTATGCCTATATGAACCAGAACAGTGATTTCGGGTTTATCTGGGTCATGTTCTTCCCCATATTTCTTTTCCCTCTCAATGGTCATGTCCACGGCCTGTGGATTTCGATACTGTTTCACCTGATGCTCTTCTCAATGAGCTATTACTACATCGATGTATGGCAGGACGGCGCATGGAACCTGCACAGTTTTATCCGTCTGGTCTTTGCAACCGTAGTGCTCAACTATGTGGTCTATATCAATGAACACACCGTTTACAGGACACACAAAGAGCTGAAATTTATGAAGGAGAAGATGGATGAATATGTCCATCTCATCGAAGGAATATCCAGAAAAGATCCACTCACAAATATCTACAACCGCAGAGCTATCGTCGAACATATAGAGAACCAGATAGAACTTGCGAAGAGGTATGGGCACCCCTTCTGTGTGATGCTGTTCGATATAGACTATTTCAAAAGCGTCAATGACACATACGGTCACGATATGGGGGATGAAGTGCTCCAGACGATGTCGGCATTCCTGAAAAAGCATCTGCGCGGCAGTGATATAATAGGAAGATGGGGTGGTGAAGAGTTCATTGTCGTCATGATAGAATCGGATATCCGGCTGGGATACAGCAAAGCTGAGGATCTGCGCGAACGGATATGCAACCTTGGCTTCACAAGACCGAAGCTTGCGATCAGCGCGAGTATAGGTGTGACAGAGTACAAAAAAGGTGACAGCGTCAACGATCTGGTCAAGCATGCAGATATAGCGATGTATACGGCCAAATCTCAGGGGCGTAACAGAGTGCATGTATATAATGGGATACCATCATGAGGGAAAAAAATTCATAAAAATTGTGGAAAAACCTTGCCTTTTCTTAAAGTGACTGTGATAAAATTTGATTGACCGACAGTCAGTCATTTTTAAAGGAGTCCGATGGCAATCATAGTCAACAAAGAAGAGAAGCGCCGTCAGATCGCGATGGCATGCGAAGAGCTCCTGCTCGAACATGGCATCAGGAATATAACGATCTCTCAGATTGCCAAAACCGCAGGGGTTGGCAAGGGGACGATCTATGAGTATTTTGCCAACAAAGAAGAGATCGTCTTTGAGATCATGTCACTGTTCATCGTGAAACACACGCATAATCTTCAACTGATCATCGACAGTGATATCGGGATGAAGGAGAAGCTAGTGATGTTCTTCACCCGGATATTCGATGAAGTCAATGAAGAACACCTGCGGCTTTACCGGGAATTCATCGCGATATCGCTCCAGGGTGCGACCGACGAAATGGTGGAATTCAGTACGGCATGCAGGCTGCGATTCATCGAAATGGTCAAAGAACTGATCAGGCAGGGGATCGATAAGGGTGAGATCAGACCCGAGACGATCGATCTGGCAGATACATGGATGATCTACGCAACAGGACTTACCATAGATTCGAAACTGACGACGCTGTACCAAAAAAAGGAGATCGTGAGGATGATCGAGAACATATTCAATATAGTAAAGACCAAGGAGAAGGAATGAAGAAAATACTGATGGCGCTGATGCCGCTGGCAGTGATGGCGCAGGGATATTCACTGGAATATCTCATATCGAAAGCCGACAGGAACAACTACCAGCTCAAAGCAAAAGAGCTTGAGATCAAAGCGAAGAACGCTGAGGTACTCTCGAAGGAGAGCAGCTTCTGGCCCACGCTCGATATCTACGCATCGCATGTCAATGCATGGCCGACGGCATTGACATCACCGGGTGAGACGATCACCGCAGGGGTGACACTGAACGTAGATATCTATGACGGCGGACGCAAAAAGGCGCTTCTCGAGGCGAAGATGCTCGAGAAGAGGGCAAGCCGCTTCGAGAGGGATGCATTTTCCAAGAGCTTGACCCTCGATATCGTCAACAGATACTACGGTGTGCTCAAGTACGAAGCCCTGCTCCATGCGCTCGAGCAGCAGTCGCACGAACTGGCAGCCCAGATCAGCCGGATGAAGAAGTTCTACGCGTCCGGCCTTGCGACACAGGAAGATATCGACAGACTCCAGGCAGAGTATGACGAGAACGACTATGCGATCTCAAGCACAAAACTGGCACTCGTAGAGAACCGTGAAAATCTTCAGCTCCTTACGGGTATCAGGGTCAGTGGACTCAGATATAATCATTTCAGGGAACCAAAAAAAGTCTACTTCGAGCCGAGCGAAGCGACACTGATGATCAAGACCGGTGCGAACGTGATCGGCAAGAACGCCGAAGCAATCGAGGCAGGCTACAAACCGCAGGTGACCCTCAGCGATACTTACCGCCGTTCGAAGTTTAACGATACGAAGAATATGATCGGATTTGACCCGAGCGAAATGCTCCTTGAAGAGGAGAACAAGCTCAGTGTGAATGTCGGTATGAGGATATTCGACAACGGCAAGATCAAACATGACGCAGAGTCCCTCAAGTACCAGAAGATGGCCGCAGAATCGAACTATATCCACGCATTGCGGGCACAGAAGATGAACTTCCAGATCGCCGGAAAGCGACTCGAGGCGATCCGTGACAAACGTAAGAGTACCCAGAGTGCGCTCAAAGCGACCCAGAGTACTTACCATGCGATCGTACAGAAGTTCGAGGCGGGTGTCGTCGATAACATCACCTATCTTGACGCACTCAACAAAATGACCCTCGCACGTGCCAAGGACAAAGAGACGGCATACGACTACGAGATCGCCAAATCGATCTACTATTTCTACGCAGGCAAAAACCCCAAGGAGTATATCAGATGAAAAAAATGTTCACATTCATAGCGGCTTCGGTATCGATGCTGCAAGCAGCCGAGGTCTACGCGACCTTCACGGTAGAGGCGCTCAAAAGTGCCAACCTTGCGTTCAGCAGCAGCGGTATCGTCGACGAAGTGCTCGTCGATGTCGCCACAGAGGTCAAGAAGGACCAGATACTCGTCAAGCTTCAGAGCGGCGATATCCAGGCGATGATCGACACTTCCAAGACCAACCTTTTCTACGCCAAGAGAGAGTACGACAGACAGCTCCAGATCAAGAACATCATCGACAAATCCAAGCTCGACTCCTATGCGCTCAACTATGACAAAGCCAAGAACCAGCTCGCCTACGAGGAGGAGCTCATGGACAAGACGATCCTCAAAGCCCCGTTCGACGGCGTGATCGTCAGCAAGAGCGTCGAGGCGGGAGATGTCGTCAGCGGCGCGATGATCCGCACCATCATGCAGATCGAAAGTATCGATGCCCAGAAACTGGTCATGAACATCGACCAGAAGTACTGGAAGCAGATCAAGGTGGGACAGAAGTTCCGCTACAAAGTGGACGGTGACTCCAAAAGCTACGAAGGGACGATATCCAAGATATACCCATCTGCCAACCAGAACAACCGCAAGCTTACCGCAGAGGTCAATGTCACCGGGTTCGTCACAGGTCTCTACGGCGAGGGGTATATCGATATACCCGACCAGAAGTAGGTTCTTATGTATAAAATAGCGATCAATAGACCCATTACGACACTGATGTATGTCGTGACCCTGTTGATATTCGGCTGGATGAGCTTCAAGAGCATGCCCTCGGCGCTCTTCCCGAATGTCGACTTCCCGATGGTCACGATCAAGACGATCTACCCGGGTGTAGAGTCATCGACGATAGAGTCGCAGGTCACGGACAAGATAGAAGAGGTGATCTCAAGCATCGGCGGGGTGGATGATATCATCTCCACCAGCTCCGAGGGGGCGAGCGTCATCATGGTCAAGTTCTCGCTCGAGCGGGATATCGACGAAGCGGCCAACGATGTGCGCGACAAAGTCTCGGCGGTCATATTGCCAAACGACTGTAAGGCACCTCTGGTCAGCAAGCTCGATGTCGGCGGTGCAGCGGTGGTCAATATCTTCGTCACTGCCAAGAAAGAGTCTCTCAAGAACCTTATGCTTTTTGCCGACGAGAAGGTCAAGCCCAGACTCCAGAAGATCAACGGCGTAGGGGCGGTCAATATCGTCGGTTACAAAGACCGTGAGATCAAGATCTACCCCGATCCGAGCACCCTCAACAAGCTCGGCATCACCGTCAGCGAGCTCAATGCCATCGTCTCCCGTGAGAACGTCAAGATCGGCGGCGGCAAGCTCATCAGCAAGGAGAAGGAGTTCACCCTCAAGACCCGCGCCGATGCTCTCACCATCGAAGAGCTCAGGGACATCGTCATCAAGGATGATATCAAGCTGCGAGATGTCGCCCGTGTCGAGGACACCCTCAGCGATGCCAAGAGCTATGCCTCGTACAACGGCACCGAAGGGGTGATGATCGGCGTCCAGAAGATATCGGGAACCAACACCCTCGATATCGTCCAGAGGGTCAAGGACGCAGTCCCCGAACTGACCAAGATCGCGGGTGAGAACTACGGTATCATGGTACTCCAGGATACCTCGCCGTTCATCATCCACTCTCTCCATGATGTCGAGTTCGACCTTATCTACGGTGCGGTTCTTGCGGTCATCATCATCTTTGTGTTCCTGAGAAACTTCACGATCACGCTCGTCTCGGCGCTCTCGATCCCGGCATCGATCCTGGGCACGCTGGCGCTGATGAACTTCATGGGGTACGACCTCAACAAGATGACCCTCATCGGTCTCACCCTCTCGATAGGTATCATCATCGATGACGCCATCGTCGTCCTCGAGAACATCTACAAGAAGATGGAGCACGGGATGGGCAAGTTCGAAGCGGCATTCGAAGGGACGAAAGAGATGGCATTCTCGATCCTCGCGATCTCGGCGATGCTTCTCGCGGTCTTCATTCCGGTGGCCAATATGAGCGGGATCGTCGGGAAGTTCTTCGAGAGTTTCGCGATGACGGTCGGGTTCGCGGTCATCATCTCGTACTCTGTTGCGATGAGCTTCATGCCGAGCCTCAGTGCCCGTGCACTGCACAAGGGAGAGAGCCGTTTTTACAACCTCACCGAGCCCTTCTTCAAGCTCCTTGAGAAAATGTATGAGAAGACACTGAAGTTCGTCCTGCGATTCAGGAAGACCACTCTGATCCTCGTCCTCGTCACCTTCTTCGGGAGTCTCAGTCTCTTTCCGAAGATCGGTATGGACTTCATCCCCAAAGAGGACAAAGCGGAGTTCGAGATAGCGCTCAAGTCAAAGGCAGGTATCTCACTCGAGCAGATGATCATCAACAGCAAAAAGATCGAAGATATCGTCCGCGCCGACAGCAATGTCGACTCGACGACCCTCAGCGTAGGGTACAACTCCACACAGGAGAAGAACAAGGCGGTGATCTATGTCAAGCTCATCGACAAGGATAAGCGAACGAAGCACCAGGAGGTGATCATCCAGGAGTTCAGGGAGAAACTCGCCCCGTACAACAACGCCGATATGTTCATCACCGCAGCTGCGATCCCCAATGTCAAGGGTGCCGGTGTATCGGTACCATACCAGATCGTCCTCAAGTCCGATTCGTTCGAGAAGCTTGAAGAGGCTACCAAAAAACTACAGGAATATCTGGCACAGAAACCGGGCTTCAAGGATATCGACAGCAACCTCGACGAGGGGAAACCGCAGATCGATATCGTCATCGACAGGCTCGGCGCCAACCGTCTGGGTATCTCCGCGACCGATATCTCGATGGCGATCTCCACGGCATTCTCCAGCGATATGGAGATATCCTACTTCGAGGAGAACGGCAAGCAGTACAATATCACACTCCGCTTCGACGATGCGAGCAGGGTGAGGATCGAAGATATCAAGAAGATACAGCTGCGCGCCAAGAACGGAGAGCTTGTCTACCTCGACGGTCTCGTGAGCTTCGAGGACAACAAGGCGCTTGCGGCGATCTATCACTTCGACCGCAAGCGACAGGTCACCGTCTACGCCGATCTCTTCGGACTCGACCTCGGCGGTGCGGTCAACTATACCAAGGCGAAGATCGACGAGCTGATGCCTGAGGGTGTCGAGTACCGCTTCACCGGCTTCGCCGAAGAGATGGTCAAGACCGGGAAGGCGTTCGGCGCTGCTCTCGGGCTATCGATTATCCTGATGTTCATTATTTTGGCTATCCTCTACGAGTCGCTGATCCAGCCGGTCATCATAATGATGGCGCTGCCCCTCTCGATCATCGGGGTGATGCTCGCCCTCTTCGTGAGCGGGCAGCACTTCAGCCTCTTCGTCATGATCGGCTTCATGCTCCTCATGGGTATGGTCGGCAAGAACGCCGTCCTTCTGGTGGACTTCGCCAACAACGCGATCAAAGAGGGGAAAACAGCCGACGAGGCGCTGGTAGAGGCGGGTGAGAAGAGGCTCCGTCCGATCCTCATGACGACCATCGCGATGGTCTTCGCGATGGTACCGCTGGCGATCAGCACATCGCTGGGGAGCGAGACCAAAGCGCCGATGGCGATAGCGGTCATCGGAGGTCTCATCAGCTCGATGCTCCTCACCCTCCTCGTCGTCCCGGTCATCTACAGGCTCATCAACCCGATCGACCAGTGGCTCAGAAAATGGTACGAGACCGGGAAGGTTTCGTAAGGGTTGTTAACTACGGTCAGGGAGTGGACTCCATTCCTCTCCCGTCAGGCGGAGCTGAAGCACCGGCTCCGTTACACCGATCCTCCCATCTGTTCTATTTAAACCAGATTATCATATAATATAAAAAAATATTATCTAGGTCTTCGGTGATGGGTAGAGTATTGATCCTGGTATTGTTGTTCGTCGTTGCGCTGCTCTCGGACGAGAAAAAGCAGCTTACCTCACCCGAGGAGACCCTCGCGCTCCTTGAGGGGATCAAGGGTGAAGCGATCGTTATCGGCAGCGGTCCGAAAGAAGTGCACTCGTTCATCGATCCCTACTGCTCCATGTCACAGCTCTATATACAGCAGCTTTTCAAAAACCGCTCGCAAATGGCAGCCAAATACACCGTCTATATCTATCTCTACGAGCTCAAACGCAAGAACTCCGCCGCTATGATAGAGAATATCTACGATGCCAAGGACAAGGTCTATATGATCACGCAGGTGATGGTGGAGAAGCAGGCCATGGAGGTCGAACGGCTCGAAGACAGCGATATCAACGAAAAGATAGAGAAGATATCAAAGGTAGCGCAGAAGATCGGGGTATTCAAAAGACCCTTTATTATCACCAACGGAAAGGCACAATAGATGATCATACACTTTATCCAACAGGTACGGCAGAGACGCCTCTATATACTCATAGCGCTGCTGGCGCTGACGATATACGGGGCGTTCTCCGTACGGATGAGCCTGATCGGGGATAACGAGAGCAACTGGATCAAAGGCTCCAAAGAGTACCTCAAGCTCCGCGGCATGGACCAGAACGAGGTATTCGTCAAAAAGATCATCTTCCCCATCCCCCTGGATGATGTGAAGGAGAAGGAGTTCATGGAGCTCGAGAAGGTCTACCGCCACCTGGAGAAGAACGGGGATATCTACAAGATCAGCTCGATCTTCACCTATCCCTTCGTCGTCAAACATACCGACGGTGAGTCGTCCTTCACACAGGTGATGACGCTGGCCGAGAGCGAAGAGGGGGAGCGGTACAAGCTGTTCCGTGAAAATATCGCCAAGTTCAGGCAGTTCAACAATGCCGCACATGAGAGGATATGTTTCTACCTTCTGAGCAAATCGGAAAACCGTATCCAAAGTGTCCCGACCACCCTGAACTACTCGATCACCAATCCGAAGGCGAACAAGAACGGGATAGGGGAGGGGACGCTCCTTGCGGGGCTGATTGTCACCCTCTTCGTGATACTGCTCGTAGCGTTCAAGAATCTCTCGGCCCCTCTGAGCGGCGTGATTTTCATCGCCGTGACGATGGTGTGGACGACCCTGATATTCGAGTGGATCATGGACGGTGCATCGTCACACATCTCGATACTGATCCTCTCATTCTGCGTATCGCTCATCGACTATATCTATATCTATTACAACTGGTTCATCTCCCACAAGTACTACTCGAGGGAGGAGGCACTGCCCAAGACGATCGACAGGACCTTCGTGCCGATATTCCTGACGACGGTGATCAATATCGTCGGTTTTGCCCTGCTGCTCTTCTCCGAATCGTATATGCTGCAATCGCTGAGCATCATGGTGATCATCGCTTCGATCGTGGGACTGGTGCTCAATTTCACCCTGCTCCCCGCCATGCTTTCGTTCTGCACTGTGGAGAAGCCTTCGCTCCTCTCCGAGAAGGTCTCGGGATTCCTCACGCGCCGTATACGTCATTACAACCATACCGTCGCCAAGATATTCTTCGCTGCGGTAGCGCTGCTGGGGATCGTGACGCTGCTGAGCTTCTACCAGAGCTCTTACTATGTCAAAACGGCGCAGAGCTCGAGGCTCATCAAGGTGCTGATCGACAGTTCGGAGCTTGATATGGCAGCGCTTCGGGAGATAGAGAAGCTTGTAGCAGAGATAGAGCCTTCGGATGATGTCGTCAAGATCGATTCGATCTATCATGCCCTCAAAGAGTTCCACCGCACCCAGAGTACGGAGCCGTTCGATCTGGCGAAGATCGATATCGACCAGTACGCTTTCATGCTCGATCTATCAGGCGGTCTGGATAAGTACAGGGAGGATGGGAAGTTCATCATAGACATCCACAGCCACGACCTGGAGGCGAAGAAGAGGCTGTTGGGCAAAATGCGCAAAGGGCAGGTGCCGATCGTCATCAAGGATATGGATTCGCTCCTCCAGAGCGCGAAGCTCGATACGATCAACGTGATGATCGCCCTCGTCCTCTTCATGATAGCGGTTGTGGGCGCTATCGTGATGTGGCTGACCCGGAGGGTGGAGTATCTCGCCATCGCGATGCTGGTCAACGCCGTGCCGCTGGTCATCTTTTTCTCCTTCGTGTTCATCCTCTCGATCCCTGTCAAGCCCGAGATATTCATCTCGATGATCATCGCTATCGCCATCGCCAACGACGCGACGATCCACTTCATCTATTATCACAACCGATTCTGCGGTCACTTCGATGTCAAAGGGCGTACGGGGGTCTATGAGCTTTTCACCTTCGTAGGGAGCCCGCTGCTGCTGGGCAATCTCATCCTGGCGTTCGTCTTTTTGCTGCTGGTATTCACCCATGTGCCGTCCATTACCGCCATAGGGCTCTTCAGCGCGGTACTGGTGATCCTCTCGATCCTCACCGATATCTTTATCATGCCTGTGCTCTTCCTGAGGTTCGTAGCGAAGAAGTAGGGGTATGATGATCGTTATCCTGCGGTAGTCAAAGTTGTCGGGTTTGTAGGGTGGGTTTCCTGACCCACCTTTTGTTTCATTTGATAAAAATTGTACAATCTGAGAAATGTATGTGTGCGTTGTAAGCGGTGGGCTGGGAAGCCCACCCTACGCTTTTCCCCTTATCAAAAACACCTTCACCATCCCTACCACGACCAAAATAGTCGTCCCCATGATCACGAAGAAGTGGTCGAGCCTGAAGTACTGTACCAGCGGGTAGGTGACGAACGGGGAGGCGAACTGACCCATGAAAAGGGCGCTGGTGAGATGGCTTGATGCCTTGATACGGTTGCGGTGGGTACTGAGGCTGAGCATCCAGGCGGTGGTATTGGTCATGAGTATCCCCCCGCCGAAGCCCATGATGGGCGAGGTGAGGAAGAAGAGGTAGACATTGTTGACATTGCCGATGAGGATGAACCCTATGCCGATGACGACCATCCCCGTCATATAGATGGCAGGGAAACTATATCGTTTCTTGAGTCTGGCGAAGGTGATAGCCCCCAGCGCATTGGAGAGGAACGCAGTGGCGATGATGGCGCCGGTGAGGAGGCTGCTTGCATGGAAATGCTCTATGATGAGGAAAGGTATCTGTGTGGGGAGGATATAGAAGATCACCATCAACAGGAACGCGAGGAAGTAGATGAATCCCATACGGCTCTCTGTCTCATTCTCCTGGGCATTGATCCTGTGGTGTACCTCCACAAGGCGGCTGTAGGCGATGAGAGCGATAGGGAGCCCTACGAGGTAGATGCCGAATGGATATCGCCAGTCGATATCGGCCAGTATGCCCCCGCCGATGATGAAGAATATCCCACCGAGCGCCATGAACGCACTCTGGAGTCCCATGAACCGGTGCCTCTCCTCCTCGGCGAAGTAGTCCCCGACCAGTGAGGTCGAAACGATCATCAGGACGGCGATCGCCACGCCGAAGAAGAACCTCGAAAGGAGCATTTCATAGATACCGCCGAGGTAGAGCCCGGCACTTCCGAAGAGCGAGAAGAGGACCAGCCCGATGACGGTCGAACGTATCTTGCCGAACCTGTAGATAAAGCCTCCGAGGAACGGGGCGAGGAACGCGATGGCGAGCGAGGGGAGGGTGATCATCAGACGTGCGAGGAACTCTATGTGTTCGGTCCCTTCGTATGCTTTGGTCAGTAGCGGCAGCGTGGTGACGATAGCTACGTTGGACATCATTGTCATCATCGAGAGCAGCAGCAGGGTGAACTTGGTGGATTGTGGGATATGTGGCTTGGCGAGCATGGGTAACCTTTGGGTGTTTAAAGAGGGAATTATACACCAAAGAGGAGAAATTTCCGTTACGCTCCGGTATCAAGCTCCGATGTGACCATGTTCTTGCCGTTCTTCTTGGAAACGTAGAGGAGGTCGTCGACACGTTTGTAGAGCTTTTCAGTCGTATCTTCCGGCATCGATTCGCATACCCCGATACTGATAGTGATCTTGTGGTCCCTGATAGTCCTGAGCTCTCTCTGGATGGTATTGCGTACCCTCTGCGCCATGGCCGTGGCGCTCCTGATATCGGAGTTTTTGGAGAGGATGATGAACTCCTCGCCCCCTACACGGAAGAGATGGTCATCGGCACGGATGTTTTGCTGTACGAGGGCTACAAGATCGATAAGGACTTTGTCACCGGTATTATGGCCGTAGGTGTCGTTGATATGTTTGAAATCGTCGATGTCGAACATGATGATCGAGAAGGTCTGGCGCTGTTCTTTTTGAAGTTCCAGGAGCTTGTTGAGAGATGTGTAGTAGGCCCTGAAGTTGGCCGCCTGGGTGAGAGTGTCGATATGGGAGAGCCTCTGGCTTTGCAGCATCTCGTGCCTGAGACTGCGCAGGTAAAGGATCACGAACACAAAGAACAGGAGGACCGACACGAGTAGAGCATATTCGATCATGACATAGCGTTCATGCATGGTAAGAAATTTTTTCGAGATATAGGCATCGAGACTGTTGGCTGAGCGGAGAGCACTTGCGTAGAGACCATGGTAGATATCCTGTGAGAAACCGGGTGCAGAGAGTGTCAGGGAGAGTGTCAGCGGCTTGAGGAGTTCGAGCTGCCTGCGAATATCGTCGAGATACCCGGTGATCTCCGCGTCATTATATTCCGGGTCGTAATGGAACCCGTTGATCGTGCCTCCGTGCAGCAGGGTATGGACCGTGGCAAGACTCGAGAGGATATTACTGTGGGCTTTTTTGTCGTCTTTCGATTCCCTGTGGAGGTACTCTTCGAGACTGAGGTGGGAGTTGTCAAGCTGGTATTTGATGTTCTGTATCGAGTATACCATCTGTTTGTGGTGGGAGGTGAAGCGGTAGTTCAAATGGCTGAGCACGGTGAAGAAGCTTACCACGGAAATCCCGAGCAACGTTACCAGCAGCGGGAAAGCCTGGTGCTTGATCCGGTCATAGGAGATTGCAGCTATTCTCATTCTCTCTCCCTTCTGTAGCCTGTCAGGCATGGGTTATAATTCTTAATTATATAGCAATGATAGTACATTATCCATAAAACGGACCAAATATTTTTGCTATACTATGGAGAAAAAAAGAGCTAGAATGAACAACGGGTGTCGTATCAGGATCAACGAGGGGGTCTTCGTCCAGCAGGTGGATGAACAGCTGGTACTCTTTGATATGGAGAGCGGGGAGTATTTCGGGCTCGATGAAGCAGGCAGGGAGATATGGGGGCTCATGGGGGAGACACCCGTGCTCGGGGAGCTTTGCCGCATACTCGCGGAACGCTATGATGCCCCCTACGATCTCATCTACAGTGATGTCAGGGGATTCGTAGCGCAGCTGGTACAGAAGGGGCTCGTGGTCACCGAGGGGTGTGATAGCCTATGAGGAACCTGCCCAAAAGCTTCAGGCCCTATCTCGCATTCTCCGCCTCGGCGGGCTCCGGCAAGACCTTCGCCCTCTCTGTCCGCTACCTCTCCCTGCTCTTTATGGGGGTGGCTCCCGGCTCCATACTCGCAGCCACTTTTACCAACAAAGCGGCGAGCGAGATGCGCGCGAGGGTCGTAGAGTCCCTGCGATCCCTCCACGAACCCTCCAAAAAGGATATCCTCGCGGCCGTCTGCGTGCAGACTGAGAAAAGTGCCGACGAGATACTGGCCATGCAGCCGGAGGTGCTGGCGAGATTCCTGCGAAGCAGCGTCCATATCGTCACCCTCGACAGTTTTTTCGGGCTGATCTTCCGCTCCTCGTCACTGGAGATAGGACTCGAGCCGGAGTTCGAGATGAGCCAGCTTGCACCGCAGATAGAGAAGCTCTTTGTCGAGAATATCTCCAGGGCAGGGAAGCTTGACGATCTCGTCTCGCTGGTGATGGGGATCGAGCAGAAAAGGTTCGTAAAGCTCTTCGATCTCTTCGGCTCGTTCTATGTACAGGACGCCATCCTCCCTGCCATGGGGAGCGCGCAGGGGGGGAGGTACGAGCTCGAAGGGGAGATCATGAAGCAGGCCCGGGAGTTCCACGACAGGCTGGTGGCGCTCAAAGCCTCCGGGAGCGCGACGGGAAACTTCGCCACCGGGGATATCGCCGTGCTGGTCTCCAAACCGCTCTGGGCCAAGAGCTCGCTGCACGACCACAGCCATTACAGGAAGTCGGTCACCGCCGACCCGTCCCTCGATGATGCGTTTGCCAGGATGAAAGGGCTCATCGCCCGCTACCTCTCCCTCCGGGAGGACGAGATACTCACCCGCCTCCACGGACTCTACGATATCTACAAGGATACCCATATCCAGAACATCAGGGAGAGCGGCGTGATGAACTTCGATGATATCAGCTACCTCACCTACCGCCTCCTCTACCATGCCATCAGCAGGGAGTTCCTCCACTTCAAGATAGACAGCCGTTTCGCCCATATCCTCCTCGACGAGTTCCAGGATACCTCGACACTCCAGTTCCTGCTGCTCAAGCCGCTGATCGACGAGATATTCGCAGGGTTGGGGCAGAACGAGTTCCGCAGTTTCTTCTATGTGGGCGATACCAAGCAGTCGCTCTACCGTTTCCGCGGCGGGGTGGAGGAGCTCTTCGGGCTCGTGGCGCAGAGCTACGGGGTCGAGATAGAACCGATGGATACCAACTACCGCAGCTCCAGGAGCGTGATAGAGCAGGTCAACGAGTGGTTTGCCCCGGTCATGGAGGGGTATATCCCGCAGAAGAGCAAGCCGGGCGCCGCCGAGGGGTATGTCCGGGTGAGCGAGGTGGACGAGGCGGGGGAGGAGGAAGAGCTCTCCCCCCTCATCGCCCGTGCCATCACGGAGGCCAGGGGGCTGATAGAGAGCGGGGTGAGCGTCGATCGGATAGCCTTTCTCCTCTTTACCAACAAGGACGGTGCGACCCTCCAGGAGGAGTGTTACAAAGAAGGGATACCGACCATCCTCAAGACCTCGAGCTCGTTGCAGCACCTCCCCCGGATCGCTTCGCTGGTGGCAATGGCGGAGTATCTTTTCTATGGGAGGAGAGAAGAGCGGAGCGCGCTTGAAGCTGCTTTCATGCAGCGTATAGAAGCAGCGAGGAGCGCCTGCGGGTGGTATGATGTCTATATGACTCCCCTTGCGGTGCTCCACAGGCTCATAGACGAGTTTGGCTATTTCGAGAACGACCCCAATATCCTCAAGCTCCTCGACTTTGCCCGGAGGTTCGACGATATCCCCTCGTTCCTCGAGGCATTCGGGAGCAACCCCATACAGGTCGCCTCCAACTCCGTCCACGGCGCCCCGATCATGACGGTGCACGGCTCCAAGGGGCTGGAGTTCGACCATGTGATCCTCGTCGACAGGCTCAGCCGTGCCAGACACGACAGCGCGCCGATCATGTTCCGCTACGACAGCAGGCTCTTTGTCGAGCGTATCTACTACCGTATCAAGAACCGCGAACTCTTCGACGATGACTATGCCGCGCTGCTTGAAGAGCGCAAAGGGCAGAGCGTCAAAGACACCCTCAACGTCCTCTATGTAGCCCTTACACGTGCTGCCGAGCAGCTTATCGTGGTCAAGAAGGAGAAGAACTCGATCTTCGAAGCGATAGGGATGCAGGAGATGGAGCGCGGCACGCCGCTGCGGTACGAGACTTCGGTGGGCCACCATGCAGCAGATGAGAGTACTGAACACGAAGGGATAGAGATATCTGGCTACGGCAGGCAGGAGGTGGCTGCGAGAGAGGAGGAGAGCGAGGAGAAGGACTATGAAGCGATCAATTTCGGTCTGGCGCTCCACTACACTCTCGAGATGATGGCGAGGTTCGACCGGAGTTCGCTCGCCGAGGCGCTGATGAGCAGCCGCAACCGCTACGGGCTCCTCGTCGAGGAGCGAGCCTTCGCTGAGATAGAGAGGAGGATCGGGAACCTGCTGGAGTGCGCGGAGTTCCGGGAGATACTCGATGGTGCTGTTCTGGCCAGGGAGCAGTCGCTGGGATTCCGTGGGGCGCTCAAGCAGGTGGACCTGCTCCTCGGATACGCTGAGGGCTACTGCGTCGTGGAGTACAAAAGCTCCTACAAGTTCCACGGCAAGCATGTCGAACAGACCCTGGGCTATATCGAAGCCGTTACGGCTATCACGGGCAAAAAGTGCACCGGGGCTCTCGTCTATATCCTCGAGGAGGGCGTGAAGATAGAGAGGGTCTGACAACACGATCCAGGGTCCGCTTCGTAGTGCAATGCCCCCTTCCAAAAGCGGGTTCCGGGTCAGTGGATCGCATGATTGTTCCGGAATGAAGAAAAAGTCTTAAATGAAACTAAATTTCAATAAATTTTAAGTATAATTCGGTATACTTCCGAACTTTAATTCAAACAAGGAATCATCATGAAAATGACTAAAGTCATGAAGCCTCATGAAGTAGAGAGAGACTGGGTACTAATCGATGCAGAAGGTAAAACTTTCGGTCGTATTCTTACTGAAGTAGCTACTATCCTCAGAGGTAAACACAAGCCATCATTTACACCAAACGTAGATTGCGGTGACTATGTAGTGATCATCAATGCAAAAAAAGCGGTATTCAGCGGTGTAAAGCTCCAGGACAAAGAATACTTCACTCACAGCGGTTACTTCGGTAGCACAAAGAGCAAGAAACTTGACGATATGCTCGAGAACCACACTGAAAAACTTTACAAGCTTGCTGTAAGAGGTATGCTTCCAAAGAACACTCTCTCAAGACAGATCATCAAGAAACTCAAAGTATATGCAGGTGCTGAGCATCCACACACTGCACAGCTAAGCAAAGGAAACTAATATGGCTACATTTTATGCAACCGGTAAAAGAAAAACAGCTATAGCAAAAGTTTGGTTGACTCCGGGTAACGGCGCTATGGTTATCAACGGCAAGACACTTGACGAGTGGCTCGGCGGTCACGAAGCTCTCAAGATGAAAGTAAGACTTCCTCTCGAAGCTACAAAGCAGCTCGAAGCGGTAACGATCAAAGCTACTACGCTTGGTGGTGGTTACTCTGCTCAGGCTGACGCTCTCAAACACGGTATCACAAGAGCTCTTATGGAGTATGAGCCGTCATTCAGAGCTATCCTCAAGCCAATGGGTCTTGTTACTCGTGACTCAAGAGTCGTCGAGAGAAAGAAACCGGGTAAAAGAAAAGCGAGAAGAAGCCCGCAGTTCTCAAAAAGATAATCGGTTATCTTTTCTTCTCCGGGAGCCTTTTGGCTCTTGGAACCCTCTTTTTATCAAATTATTCTTACATACTATTCAATCCTGTATATATCAGGAACACTTCCATTATTTTATTTTAATATTTCAAGATATTCCATTGATTTTTGAAATGATTCTGCCATGATATATAGCACCGGTTCGACAACCGAAAAGAATCAATCGTGAAGGAGATGGATAGCATGTTTTCATTCTTCAATAAAAAACCGAAAATCAACAATCAGCCCTTTGAAGACCTCTCTTTGATGCTGTGGCAATACGACAGCGATCCGACTTATATGTGCGATTTCCTGGTGGAACAGAAGCTCGATTTCACACTCGAAAGTCTGAAGCATATCGATGAGTATCTTGAGGAGATCCGTAGTAACATACCGGATGATGAAGAGCAAATGTTCAAACTTGTACTCAGAACGGGTGCCTATGTCGGAGAGGTCATACGGAAGAATTCGAATAATATGTTTCATTGGCTCGAATACAAGCAGGCACTCAAAGCGAATAAAGCAGTCGGGCAGTTCGGTATGCAACTTGGGACGATGGCAGTCCTGTGGCAGGAGCCGGATCATGTGCTGTTCCCTTTTGGAAAAATACTCAAATATATAGATAACGGCAGTGAGGACAGTACCTATGCATTCGCTTATATTGTCACACATGGGGCAAATGTATAGCAGGGTTTTTCTGGGCAGGACCCAACTGATTATTTCTCTTTTGGACTTCCGGACGAATATTCATAGGATGCCTATGGCAGCTGTTGGTATTTCAGTACCGGCAATGTATTATTTTGTATAAATCACACCAAAGGGATAAAGATGCCGATGCCTCCCGAATACCGTAACAGTACTGAAGAATATATCGCATTTCTCAGGGATGCTATCGAGTTTTCCGACCTGACGACCCTCAATCAGGCGTATACTATGGTGCAGGGGGTATTCCAGGCTTTCAGAAGAAGGCTGACCATCAAAGAATCTATCGCTTTTGCCAATACACTGCCGGTCAATCTGCGGGCACTCTATATAGCTGACTGGGATCTGGAAAACGAGCCTGTCGCATTCGGGAGCAGGGATGAGATGACAAGAGAGGTGCAAAATCTCAGAAGGGATCACAACTTTGCCCCGGCTCACAGTATCCTGGCGGTAGCCAAAGCCCTGCGTCTCCATGTCGATGAAAAGAAATTCGATCGATTGCTCCGGAGCCTGTCTGAAGGGGCGATAGATTTCTGGAGTGTTGCCTGAGGATGGCGACCGGCAGGATTGTGCTGCCGGTGAGATCGGTGAAGACTACGCGGGATTGACGATAAAGTAGCTTGCTGTGGCGAATGCGATACCCACAGCGACACGTTTGACGATGACGCCGATATTGTTCCCTATCTGGCAGGAGCTGCACTGGCGGTATTTCTTGGCTTCGTACTGGGCGTAGAAAAAGAACCCTATCATCAGGACGATCACCGCGATGAAACCGTATCTGTCGAAAGCGTAGATATTGGCTACCGTCTGCGGAGCGAAACTGAAAAGCGGCGTCAGCAGAGAGAGACCCATAAAGAAGAGTATCTTGTCGGTAAAACTGACGAAATAGTCCTTGCGTGAGAATGTAGGGCAGACATCGTCGGTATAGGGTTTGAGACCTTTGGAGTTGAGCGAATCGATGATCTTGTCTCTTCTGTTCTGATCGATCTTGTCAAGGAATGTACCGCCGAAAAGATAGTCGAGCTTCCGCTGCATCGTTGACGAGAGTTTGCGGTCGCTGATATCCGTATGTTGCGGATTTCCCCTGCGATCTTCATAGATAAGCTTGATATTGTCGTATCGTGTCAGTTTCACTTCGATATCAGGATAGTAGAGAGTGGTTTCGGTCGATTCGAACGTCCCCTGGTTGGTGAGGATACGAGGGTTGATATATTCGTCGAAGCTCCCGTTGTCATTACGGATAATAATGATGTTGTAGGGGTAGGCGATCTGGATGGCAGCCAGGGCATCAAGTCCGTGCTCATTGGCCGTATCGATCATATCCTCGAGTACATCGTCAAGGGTTTTACCGAAATTACGTACATCGGTACAGCTGATATTGACACGTTCGTCCGGGTAGACTACTAGCTTTTGAACCATAACAAACCTTTTTTTCAAATATTTACAAAAGCTAATTGTAGTATATAGATTTTAGAAATAGTTGAGAGTTTGTTCTGTCATGCCTGTTTTTGGCATGACAGGAAGGTTTTTAGTGACTCTTGCTGACGACAACAAGCATCTTGAGATTGATTACGATGAATCTGAAGAACTGCCAGATGATACATGTTCTCATGAATTTTACGAATCCGGTCGGCACCATTGTCGTAAAGTTTTGATCGTAAGGTTTGATGTTTTCTTCTATTCTTTGCATATTTCTCTCCTTATAATTATTCAGGGATCAAAGTCCAGCCCGGCTTGAGCTTCGCTTTATAGATGAACATGTGGTGCAGGATGTGTTTGATCCAGTGTCCTGCAAGACCGATCTCACCAAATGTATAGTCAAGGTCACGACCGAGACCAGGATATTTTTCAAAGTCAGGAACAACAGGGTAGACAGTAAGCGCTGCTGCTGTACCGTTTGTAAGACCTTTACCCGCTGATGCGACACATGCAGCACCCATTTCAGCCATTGAAGCCTCGTGAAGCGGAGCGTCAGGCCCTTTTTTGATGAGGTCTACTACAGAGTGGGCAACAGTTTTACCCATGATACCTGATGGCATACCTGTTCTTGGTGGTGTCGGGTTGATCGGAGTACCGTTTGGCGAGCTCATCGGCTTGGAGATAAGGTGCGGCGGTGCGAACGCGATACCACAGGCAAAGATGTTCTTGTATTTCGGGTTCTGGTAAGTTCTTGGCCAGTCACTTGCTTTCCACTCGTTGTAAGGCTTCGGCGTGTAGTCGGCATCGACTTTGAGGAATCCGTTCGGTGCGAAGATCTCGCCTGTCATGTCAGAACCGTCTTTTGCTACAGCTGTCAGACCGACACCTGCGAACGGTGGGATAAGCATAGCGAAATCGAAATCTACTTCACCCATTGTCCCGTCGAGGAGTTCGTAGTGAGCTTTGCCCGGTTCTACCTTGTTGACGTGTGCACCGATGATCCAGGGGATACCTCTCTCAGAGTAGAGTGATTCTGCAAAGAGTCTTGAGCTCGCCGCGTAACCGCCTCTTTTCATGTGAAGACCGCCGATACCGAAGTCTCCGAGGAATGATTCATTGGAGATCCACTGGATGTCGAGCATATTTCTCACGCCGGCTTTGTTCGCTTCGTGCTCGATGTTGAAGATATATTCGAATGCCGCACCCTGGCATGTACACATACCGTGACCTGTACCTACGAGGATTTTCTGTCTTTCGCCGGCTTTTGCTTTTTCGAATATTTTCTGAAGCTCTGCATTCGCATGTTCCGCATGGTCGGCAGTACATACTGAAACAGTGTTCGTACCGATGTTGGAACCTTCACCCAGACCCGGAGTCGCGCCGAAGTTCAGCTTTGGTCCCGTAGCATTGATGAGATAGTCGTATGTGAGCTCTTCTTTCTGACCTGCTTTTGACGGATCAGTATACTCGATCGTAATGTATGGTGTATCACTGTCCGCTTTCCCTTCCGGGTGGATCGATACTGCTTTTGCCTGTCTATAGTCGATACCTGCTTTCTCATATACCGGAGCGAGATCGAAAGTAACGTCTTCTTTTGTCATCTCACCTACACCGACCCAAATGTTGGATGGAATCCAGTTCCACTTGCTGTTTGGTGTCACTACTACTACTTCGTGCTCGTTGCCTAGCCATTTTTTTGCGAATGTTGCTGCTGTATGTCCCGAGACACCGCCACCCATCACTACTACTCTTGCCATAGCTATCCTTTCATCAATAAAATTTATCCAATCGGTATTTTAGGACAATTTGCTTTAATGGGAAGTTAAATGATTCAAATTCACAGTTATAATAATTTCTAATTAGATAATAGATAAATAAAAATTATCTTAAAGTTAATATATAGCTATTTTATAAGTGTAAATAATCATTTTTATGCTAGAATTGCCCTATATCTGGACGTTTGGAGTATATTTGCGTATTTTTGTAACAATTATATATTTTATTAGTTTTGGTTTATTTGCCTATGCCAAAAATACGGTTCTGGAGCTGAGCATCTCCTCTTCTCCGGCCCGGATCAACCCTCTTTTGGCTACCGACTCCGCAAGTGCAGAGATAGCGGACTGGATATTCAGCGGTCTGGTCAAGTTCGACAAGAACGGCAAGTTCATCCCCGATCTTGCCCAAAACTATACTTTTGAGTCCAGCACCTCCCTGCGCTTCGAACTGAAAAAAGATATCAAATGGCATGACGGCAAGGATTTTACCGCCGAAGATGTCCTCTTCACCTACCATCTGATGCAAAACCCGAAACTTGTCACTCCCTACAAGGATGACTTCAAATATGTCAAGTCGGTAGAGGCCGTGGACAGGTATACGGTCAGGGTGACCTACACGCAGCCCTACTTCCAGGCGCTTTCGATATGGATGATGGGGATGCTTCCCAGGCATCTGTGGGAAAACGAAGCTGAACCGATGACAAGCAGGCTCAACAAGGCCCCCGTAGGTACGGGCTCCTACAAGCTGGAGAAGCCTTTCAAGGTCAATGAAAAGATCATCCTGAACGCCAATGACGACTATCGGCCCCACCGGCCCCACATCGACCGGCTCAACTACCACTATATCGGTGATCCTTCGACACGGTTCATGACGCTCAAGGCGAAAGTGCTCGATATCGGTGGCCTTGATCCCCTGCAGGCAGAGCGGCAGCTGGACAAGGATTTCCATGACTACTACACCCTTGTCGAGCAGCCTTCGAACTCCTACTCCTATATTGGATTCAATCTCCGTCTTGAAAAGTTCCGCGACAAAAGGGTCAGGGAAGCGATCGCCTACGCCATCGACAAAAAAGAGCTGATAGACCTCCTCTTCTTTTCGCATGGCAAAGCGTGCCACGGCCCTTTTATGCCGGGGAGCGACGTCTACCCGAAAGACTACGTCCCGAAGGGGTACGATCTGAACAGATCGAAAGAGCTCCTGAAGGAGCTCGGATTCACCCCCGAGCACCCGCTTGAGTTCGAACTGGTCACCAGCAGCGGCAGCGATATCGGTATCAACAGCGCCCAGATCATCCAGTATCAGCTCGCCAAAGCGGGGATCATCATGCATATACGCACGATGGAGTGGCAGGCCTTCCTCAACACCGTCGTAATGCCGCACAATTTCGAAGCCGTACTGCTGGGCTGGAGCCTTTCACTGATCCCCGATGCGTACAGTATCTGGCACAGCGACGGGGACAAGCAGGGGGGATTCAATTTCGTAGGGTATCACAACAAAGAGGTGGATATGAAGATAGAAGCCGCCGAGAAGATCGTCGCTCCTGATGCATTCGCAGCAGTTTACCGGGAAATATTCAAGCTCATCGCCGACGACACCCCCTATATCTTCCTCTATATCCCCAACTCCATCACGGCGGTCAACAGGGCTATCGAAGGGGTGGAACCTTCGATCATAGGGATCATGCACAACCAGCCAGAGTGGACAAAGAAGACAACAATACAGGAATAGGGTGTACATTTATGGAAAAAAACAGGATAATACTCTTCGATCTTGACGGAACATTGATCGATTCTACGGAAGCGATACTGGAGAGTTTCGACTATGCATTCGGAAGTTTCGGGATGGAGTGTCCCGATCATGAACTGATCAAAAAAGAGATCGGACATCCGCTCGATATGATGTTCTCGGAGCTTGGAATAGAAGAGGGCAGGGTATGGGACTTTGTGGCAAAATACAAAGAGAATTACCAGAAGATCAGTAGGGCAAAGACCGTTCTGCTCCCGAATGCGAAAGAGGCTGTGCTGCGCGCGTATGAGATCGCCGAGCTGGGGGTGGTCACCACCAAGACGGGGAAATACTCCATCGAGCTGCTCGAACACCTCGGGCTCATACAGTATTTCAGGACGGTCATAGGGAGGGAGAACGTGGAGCATCCCAAGCCCCATCCCGAACCTGTTCACAGAGCGTTGGAATACTTCCCACAGGAGATAGCGGATATATGGATGATCGGGGATACGTGCATGGATATGGAGGCGGCCAAAGCAGCGGGTATCAACGCTGTAGCGGTGATTTGTGGCTATGCAGCGCACGATGAGATCGCGGGGTGTGCTACCATAATTACCGCCGATGCTTTAGAAGCGGTCGAACATATAAAGAAAAAGTGAAAAAATCGTGAAACAAAGCACCCTTTAAGAGTGCTGTGATTACAATAAGCTCAATACTATATTCAGGATAGGAGATATAATGGTAGAGATCAGATGGCACAGTCGTGCCGGCCAAGGTGCAGTAACCGGCGCAAAAGGTTTGGGAGATGTAGTATCTACAACAGGTAAGCAAGTTCAGGCATTTGCGCTCTACGGTTCAGCCAAAAGGGGTGCGGCAATGCGCGCGTACAACAGAATAGATGACGAGCAGATCATCAATCACGAGAAGTTCATGCTTCCTGATTATGTCCTCGTTATCGATCCTGCCTTGGCATATACGGACAATATTACCGAAAACGATAAAGCATCGACAAAATATATTATTACGACTCACCTCACTAAAGAGGAGCTTATCGCAGGACTTCCTTCACTTGCAGATAAAGCCGAAAGAGTGTTTGTAGTAGACTGTATGCAGATTTCACTTGACACGATCGGAAGAGCTGTTCCAAATGCTCCGATGCTCGGCGCATTTGTCAAAGTTTCCGGTATGTTCGAGCTCGATTACTTTTTGGACAGAATGAAAAAAGTACTTTCAAAATTCCCGCAAAAAATTATCGATTCTAACATGGATGCTATTACAACGGCATACAATGCAGTAAACTAACAAAGGAAGCTAGATGAACGGTCTTGACGGAACAGAAAAAAGAGGAATAAAAGAGCTAGGTGCCGAAAAGCTGGTCGGCTGGGATGAAGTAGAGCAGGGTGTCGTCATCAACTCGTTCGAGGGTGATGCTACCGGTGTGGCCAATGTCCATGCAGAGAACAGAAACTACTCTGACTTCAACTCATATACGGCGACAGTCGCTTCATGGCGTGTTATCAAACCTGTATACAACAGAGACTACTGTATCGACTGTCAGAATTGCTGGGTATGGTGTCCGGATTCATCGATCATCTCAAGAGACAAGCAGATGCTCGGTATCGATTATGACCACTGCAAAGGTTGCCAGGTCTGTTCAGAGGTTTGTCCTACAAATCCAAAATCGCTATTGATGTTCCTCGAAGCAACAGAGAACGACGAAGCACTCGCAGGCTGGCCTGAGAAAAAAGAAAAAGAGAAGTAATAAAGGATCATTATGGCAAAAAAATATGATTTAAATGAAGTAGAAGTTTGGGACGGTAACTACGCTGCTTCTCAAGCACTGAGACAAGCACAGGTAGATGTTGTTGCGGCATACCCGATCACCCCTTCGACACCTATCGTCGAAAACTACGGTAACTATGTGGCAAACGGCTATATCGACGGTGAATTCGTCATGGTCGAGTCAGAGCATGCTGCGATGTCAGGGTGTGTCGGTGCGGCAGCATCAGGCGGAAGGGTCGCTACTGCGACATCTTCACAGGGATTTGCCCTCATGGTCGAGGTACTTTACCAGGCATCGGGGATGAGACTTCCTATCGTCCTTACTGTCGTCAACCGTGCACTTGCATCGCCGCTCAACGTCCGTGGCGACCACTCCGATATGTATCTCGGTCGTGATTCAGGCTGGATCCAGCTTGACTCTTTCAACGCACAGGAAGCGTATGATATGGTACTGTGTGCTTTCAGGATCGGTGAAAACATGAACGTGAGACTCCCGGTCATGGTACACCAGGATGGATTCATCACTTCCCACACTGCACAGAACGTATCCCCTCTCAGCGATGATGAGGCATACGCGTTCGTAGGTGAATACCAGCCATACAACGACATGCTCGATTTCTCCAAGCCTGTCACTTACGGTGCACAGACCGAAGAGGACTGGCACTATGAGCACAAAGCAAGACAGCACAAAGCGCTCATGGATTCACGCGATGTGATCAATTCTGTATTCGAAGAGTACAAAGCGAAAACAGGCAGAGAGTACAAGAGAGTCGAATCATACCTCATGGATGATGCAGAGGTAGCGATCGTTGCACTCGGTACGACTGTCGAGACCTGTCTTCTTGCTGCAAAACAGCTCAGAGAAGAAGAGGGTATCAAAGCCGGTGTTGTCGCTCCAAGATGTTTCCGTCCGTTCCCGTTCGATATGATCAGAGACGCACTTATGAACGTCAAGGCTCTTTGTGTCATGGACAGATCGGCTCCGGGCGGTGCGATGGGTGCGCTCTTCAACGAGGTTTCGGCAGCACTTTATACAACTCCGAACAGACCGATCATCACCAACTACATCTACGGTCTCGGCGGAAGGGACTTCTCTGTTAAAGAGGCGAAAAGAATCTTCAAAGAGCAGTTGGCTCACGCGGAAGCAGGCGAGATCACAACAGATATCCAGCAGTTCAGCGGCCTGAGAGGTCCAAAACTCGGATTCTTCAAAACAAAAAGGAGCTAAGAGATGGCGATCACATCTATTAAAAACTTAAAAGAATTTTCTACCAACAACGATAGATTCGAAGGTGCACACCTCCTTTGTCCGGGTTGTGCCCACTCTATGATCGTAAGAGAGCTTATGAACTGTACCGATGACAACCTTGTCATCGCTACGAACACTGGTTGTCTCGAAGTTTCGACAGCGGTTTATCCATACACTTCATGGGATACTTCATGGATCCACATCGGTTTTGAGAACGCTGCTACAGCTGCTGCCGGTGCCGAAGCGATGTACAAAGCCCGCAAGAGAAAAGGGACCCTCAAAGACCCGAATGCCCCTGTCAAGTTCGTAGCGTTTGGTGGTGACGGCTCGACATACGATATCGGTTTCCAGTGGCTTTCAGGCGCTGTTGAGAGAGGTCATGACTTTACATATGTATGTCTTGACAACGAAAACTACGCGAACACAGGGGGTCAGAGATCATCAGCAACTCCTATCGGTTCTACTACTTCTACTGCACAGGCAGGTAGCCACAGCTACGGTAAGAAAGAGAAGAAAAAAGATATGGTCGCGATCATGGCTGCACACGGAGCTCCATACGTAGCACAGCTTGCTCCGAACAAATGGAAGATCATGGCAAAAGGTTTCCAGAAAGCTCTCGAGACCGAAGGTCCATGCTTCATCAACACTGTTTCTGCATGTACGACAGAGTGGAAGTTCGATCCGAAAGACACGATCCACATCACTGACCTTGCGACCGATTCATTGATGTTCCCGATCTATGAGATCATCGACGGTAAAGAGCTCAATATTCTTTACAGACCAAAGAACATCATCACTGTAGAAGAGTATCTCAATGCACAGGGAAGATACAGACATCTTTTCAAGCCTGAGAACAGACATGTCATCGAGAAGATACAAAAAGATGTAGATGAGAAGTGGGAACTTCTCCAGAGAAGAGAAGAGGCAAGAGTCTAATCTGCCTCCGATCCCTGGACCGCCCGGTCCAGGACAAACAGTTTCTGTTAAAATCCTATTTTCAAACCACCATAGAGCGAATCATTGAATGTCGTTGAAGAGGCATTTATGTAAGTTGTCTCGATATTTCTATACCCCATATACACTGATACTGCGGAGATCACCTCCATGGAAGCTTCCCCACGAAACTCGAAATATGTATCAGCCTTATCAAATGAGAGAACTCCCGGTGCATAAAGCATCTGTGATGACAGGGTGATAGTAGGGATACTTTCCACAAGAGGAAGCGAATAAGAGACCTCACCCATCAACGGGACGCTGAGGAAGTCGTCGAGCAGGACGACATTGAGTCCGAGTGATACATTCAATCCTTCAAAGCCCTGATAAGTATTATTGGCATTGATTCCGACAGAGAGGAGATCGTCATTGGTCTGCGTACTGATATAGTTGGCACCGAGGATATATGTCGTTCCATTTGATCCATCGGTATATTGCGAGAGGTCCATAGAGGCTTCGATCTCGAGGTCCTCGTCATTGATGTTGAGTCCGGCGCTGTTTTGCGCGAGCACCAGTGATGTCGATACAAATGCGCCCAGAATTAGATTTCTGATTGCCATCTCAAATCCTTTTGTGTGATATTGTTGATATTATAACATATTAATCTTGTGTAGATATCAATTCAGCTTACTTTTCCCAAGCCTTTGTGATAATGTCCAAAAGTTAAAACAAGGATATCTCGGTGAATGAAAACACTATGATTCTGATGATCAGCGTCTCAACATTTCTGGGGGCGCTGGGGCTGATAGGACTGCTTTGGGCTGTAAAGACCGGTCAGTTCGACGATCAGTCGAAATTCCTCGATGCGGCACGCTACGACAATGAAGAGGACCTGAGAGATGCCAAGATGATGGAAGAGAAGAAAAAGGCCCGGGAAGAAGAGAAAAAGAATAAAGAAAAAGGGTATGCACCGCCCGATTGACCGAGCTTTCTTAAATAAGAGTAAATATCTCCTATTTAATCATGCTCCCATAGAGTCTTTTTATGGTTGGTTCGTTATGATCGCAAAAAAAGAAAAGGAAAGCAATGTTTACAATCAATGTAGAAAAAGAGTGCGGATGTTTCCAGAGAAGCCCTTATGAGAACAATATGCAATTTGGCTCCAAGGACGATGCGCTCCTCCAGGCGCAGCTGATGGTCAATCACATGAACTCGAAGTTTTGTCAAAAGCACGAGTTCGAGGTGAGGGAAGATGGTAATACCTTCGCTATCGGTGTCGATATGCGGACTCAGCCCAGAAGCGGCTGCTGTGGCGGTGGGCATTGCTCATAAGAGAGGAGTGAGGTGTTCGAGGCAGCTGAGTATATAGGGATCATTGCTTTCGCAATGAGCGGCTTCTTCGTCGCAGTGCGGAACAAACTCGATCTGCTCGGTGTCCTCATCTCGACCTTCCTTACGGCCTTCGGCGGTGGGATTGCCCGCGATGTGATCGTCGGCAAGACCCCTTATCCTTTTGGCAGTGACCTGCCTTCGATCATGGTCATTTCGGTCATGGTCTTTATGATCCTCCTTCGTTTTCATCACCGACCCTCTATCGAGAACAAATCGCTCTTTATCCTCAGCGACTCGATAGGGCTGGTCTCTTTCAGCATTACCGGTGCACTTATCGCCATTGAACATCACTACAACCTCACCGGTATCCTTGCCATCTCTTTCATCACGGCAGTAGGCGGCGGTATCGCCCGGGATGTGATCCTCAACGAGGTTCCATTCGTCTTCAAAACAGGCTTTTACGGCACCGTAGCACTTGTCATAGGGCTCGGGGTCTACGGACTCCACCGCTTCGATATGATAGCCTACCATACACTCATCATCCTCTTTGCAGCCGGAGTAGCGCTACGCACGGTTGCATTCTATCGCAAGTGGTCGGTACCGCTGGTATAACCACCGTATTTTTTACAGCTCTTATAAGGCATAGGAGAGTTTATCATGGAGCTGGTTCGTGGTCTTGATATTGCCTATGTTGCATATCCCATACTCAGGGAGTAGTGGTGTCTGTGTCCCTGTCTGGCTGACCAGCTCCCCTCTGCTCCTGTGAGCTGGTAGAGGTTGTCGTAGGTGTAGGTTTGGGTTGGTTGTTGTTAGCTGGTGATGGGTGGAGAGGTTGTTTTGGCTATGTAGTTTCTGTCTGATCCACCACGGGAGTGGGTGGATCGAGTAAGGTGAAGTCACCTTGGTTGTGTGTTTGGTATGGGCTGCCCATCGGGATGATGGGCGTCAGTAAAGCTAATGTCAAATACCAGGCATACTTGCATATAATGTGGAACGAAGCAAAATTCTATCTATCTTATCTAAATTTTCTTTTTTTGACATATATCTTGCAAGTCCTGGAAAGTCATCTTGATAAGATATGTAAGAGTACTCTCGTTTAAAAAATTCATATATCTGAAATTCTAATTCTTCTTTTATATGTTTCATTTGTATATGATTAATTGCATTCTTAAACATAATAAAACAAATCTCAGCCTCATCTTCTGTCAATAACTTCTGATTAAAGATAGTATCAGAAATAGGAGTCTCATAAGTTAAACACATATAAAGCATTCCCTCTAAATGTTGTGAAACTTTGATAAGTTCGACTTCATAGTACACAGGTAGTTGTTTTAAGTATTCTCTTTGAGAAATAACTTCATTCATATATGCAATTGCAATTTCATCATTATGATAAACGGCATTTCCATTTTTATCATAACCTCGTCTATCACGATTTGTGTCAATATTCAACGAGTTTTCATAACCGTAGTATAAAATACGATTTGTTCGAATTGCCAATTCTTTGTCAATACCATAAATATCTTTAGGATGTATCCATTTGAGGATATTCATCTCATTTTTTAAGAATAATAGCGTAGGTGATTCACCATATATTATGTTCTCTATTTCCTCTAAATTAATTTTCATAATATTATCACTTTTATGATTTTCCCTCGTGCCCATCGTCTCGATGGGAATGCATACGAGAACCCCAAATACAGAAATAACACCCCATCTACCAAAACCTCTCTATCTCTATCAATCCATCCATCCCCTCATAAACCCTTGCACTTGAATATCTCCAGTGCCATGCTTCATCGACATATCCTCGTTTGACCGGGTTTTGATGGATATAGTCGATCTTTGACAGCATCATCGCTTCAGTCTGGATGAGCTTGGGCTGGCTTCCCTCCTGCCATATCTGGTACTCTGCTGTAGTTTTGTGAGCTTTTTTATAGAACCTGAACTGTTCGAGCAGAACCGAAGCATTCTCACTTTGGAGCAGTTTGATCAGTTCTTTGGCTGTGAACGATTTGAAGTGCTTCATACTCCTGGCTATATCGTCACTGCTTGCCACAAGATGAATGTGGTTCTCAAGTATCACATAGGCATAAAGCCTGAGCCCCTCTTCTCTCTGGAGGTATCTGAGGCTCTCTATGATGATATCAGCACTCTCTACTCTGGTGAACACAGGCAGCCAATTGAGAATAGTACAGGTGATGAAATACGGATGGGTCGATTCGTATATCTTATATCTGCTTCGTCCCATGGGCGATTATAGCATGATTGTTTCGTTTTTGTATGCAAGTTGTCGTACGCATTCCCATCGGGGACGATAGGAACTAGGAAAAAGGTATGGGGTTCTTTGGGTATTGGAGTGTTCATGGGCGAATGTCTCACCGAATGGGAAGTACTTCATGTGTTCGTATACCTGACAATCTGCATCGGTGACGAAGCTTTTCCTTCGCGGCTTCACTTTGTTCCGACTGCTTCGGTTCCGAAGCTACAGGCAACAAGCAGTTGTTGTCTGCTTTACGCTTCTCACCCAGGTGATCTGGATGGTAGAAGTACTGCTGGTGTTCGTAGATGATAACGCTCTCATTGATATCACCGTTACCCCATACCGTCTGTGATTCCTGTTTGCCTATAGAGGAAGATTGGGGATGGTGTCTGATCTGCAAGGAGAAACCGTATCTGCTATGGGTGGGATGCAGCGGAGAAATCAGTGATGTCGGCATAGAGTGGAGTATCATGATAACGACAGAAAAGCCCCTGTTTCGAAATCCGTTCAAGGTGATCAATACAGCTGAAGATGTCGACAGGATAAGTTCTGGTCTGGCAAATATATTTGCGAGTGAAAAAATAGTAATATATAAAGATATTTGATAGTTGTGGTAGGTGATTCGAAAGTTTCCCACCCAAAAGGGTGAGAGGAAGAGGGTTACTTCGCTAGAGCTGCTTTTGAAGCTTCTACAAGCTTTGTGAAGCTTTCAGGAGCGTTCATAGCCATATCTGCAAGGATTTTTCTATCGAGCTCGATGTTCGCAAGCTTAAGACCGTGCATAAATGTTGAATAGTTCATATCGTTAAGTCTTGTTGCTGCATTGATTCTCACGATCCAGAGTCTTCTGAAATCTCTTTTTTTCTGTCTTCTGTCTCTGAATGCGTATACGAGTGATCTTTCGAGCTGCTCTTTCGCTTTTCTGAAGTGTTTTCTTCTACCACTGTAGAAACCTCTGGCTTGTTTTAGTAGTTTTTTGTGTCTTCTTCTTCTGACTACACCAGTTTTTACTCTCATTTTTTTCCTTTACCTTATACTTGTACTCAGGCGATGCCCGGTTTTAGTAGGTGTCGGACGCTTGTCCGAACTTGCCCCTTGAGGGGGAATGCCTCTCTAATGTCCTCAGAGTTATCTGACGATCATCTCTTTGATCATGTGAGCGTTCGTAGAATCTACGTGCTTTGGTGATCTCATACTTCTGTGGTGTTTACCGTCCACTTTTGTAAGGATGTGGCTTCTGAATGCCGTACCTCTTTTGATCTTGCCGCTTTTTTTGATCTTGAAACGCTTGACAGCGCCCTTGACACTTTTCATTTTTGGCATGTGTATCTCCTTTGCAGATATTATTTTCGAAATAGAAAATGGCTCGAATTATACCGAAAAAAGATTAATATTAGCAAAAAATGGAGATTGTCCCCCGTAAAGGGGAAAGGAAGTGCATTTGAAGAAGTTATTTTTTGAGCGGGGTGATATACATTGTGATGTATCTCCCCTCCTGATGGGCGTCTTTTTCGAGGTGACCGGCATCTTCGAGCATCGGCCATACTTTCTGGAGTACTTCGACACCCAGTTCCGGGTTGGACATCTCACGTCCCCTGAGGAAGACTCTTAGTTTCACATGCTTCCCTTTCTCAAGGAACTCTCTTGCATGTTTGACCTTGTAGGCGACATCGTTCTCGGCGATCTTGCATGAGAACTTGATCTCTTTGATGTCGACTTTTTTCTGATTCTTCTTGGCCTCTTTTTTCTTCTTCTCTATTTCGTATCTGTGTTTGCTGTAGTCCATCACTTTGGCAACAGGGGGTTTGGCATCCGGGGAGATGAGTACGAGGTCGAGCCCTTTCTCTTCTGCTATGGCAAGAGCCTCAGCTCTTGTAATGATACCGAATTGTTCACCGTCTTCACTGACGACTCTCAGTTCTGCTGCTCTTATATCCTCGTTCATGAGGACATCATCTTTTTTGCCCCGGCTGCTGCCGCTGTTTTGTTTACTCAAATTGTTCCTTCCTGAAGTTGTTGGGTTAATTTTACCATAAATTCATCGATTGTCAAGTTATATTTTTCACCAGCTCTTCTGTCGCGAAGTGCAATGGCTCTATTCTTCACTTCTTCGTCACCGATTATCGCTACGTATGGGACTCTCTGCTTCTCTGCGAGGCGTACCCTTTTGTTGAGCGAGTCGTTCTTGTCGTAGATTTCGCTGTCGATATCCATACCTGCGAGCATATCCTTAAGCTCTTTTGCATACTCCACGTGGGCCTCTGCGATCGGAACGAAGATCACCTGGGTAGGTGCGATAAAGAACGGGAACTCTCCGGCATAGTGCTCGGTGAGGATCGCGATGAATCTCTCGAATGAGCCGAGGATCGCTCTGTGGATCATCACCGGCTGCTTTCTGGTGTTGTCGTCGGCGACATACTCCACCTCGAATCTCTGTGGGAGGTTGAAGTCTACCTGGATCGTACCGCACTGCCATTTACGGCCGAGTGCATCGGTGATCTTGACATCGATTTTCGGACCGTAGAACGCTCCGCCACCCTCGTCGATACCGAACGGGAGGTTGTTCTCCGTAAGGGCATCTTTGAGACCCTGGGTCGCAAGTTCCCATACCTCGTCGTCACCGATCGCTTTTTCGGGCTTGGTCGAGACCTCCATCGTGTAGTCGAAGTCGAACTTCTTCATGACCGCATCGACGAACTCGACGACCTTCATCACCTCGTCCTTGATCTGTGATGGCATACAGAAGATATGCGCATCATCCTGGGTGAACTCTCTTACTCTGAGGAGTCCGTGGAGAACACCTGACTTCTCGTGTCTGTGGACCACGCCGTATTCGAAGAACTTGATCGGCAGGTCACGGTAGCTCTTGCCTGATTGCTTGAATATCTGGATGTGTCCGATACAGTTCATCGGCTTGATACCGTACTCCTGCTCGTCGATCTCGGTGAGGTACATATTCTCACCGTAGCAGGCGTAGTGGCCCGAAGTGTGCCACATCTGCGCCTTGAGTATCTCCGGGCCGCGTACCGGCTCGTAGCCTCTTCTTCTGTGAGCTTTGTAGAGTATCTGCTCGAGCTTGCCTCTGAGTCTCGCACCCTTTGGCATCCAGAACGGCAGACCCGCACCCGACTCTTCGTCGAATGTGAAGAGTTCGAGTTCGGCTCCCACTTTTCTATGGTCTCTTTTCTTCGCCTCTTCGATCATATCGAGATGCTCTTTGAGCGCCTCTTTGGTAGCGAACGCTATACCGTAGATACGGGTGAGCATCTCCGCTTTCTCGTCGCCGCCGAGGTATGCTCCCGCTACACGGGTGAGCTTGAAGTTGTGAAGGAATCGCAGCTCGGGGACATGAGGCCCACGGCAGAGGTCTTCGAACTCCCCCTGCTTGTAGATCGATACGGTGCCGTCGGGGATGCGCGTGAGGACCGCCTGCTTGAGATCGTCGTCCGCGAACTTGGAGATCGCTTCGTCTTTGGTGATCTCGTATTTTTCGATCTTGTGTTTTTTCTTGATGAGCTCTTTCATCTTGAGCTCTATCCTTTTGAGGTCTTCTTCGCCGATCTTTTCGTTGACCCTGAAATCATAGTAGAACCCTTCATCCACGACAGGTCCTACGAAGAATTGGGCATCGCCGTAGAGTTCTTTGATGGCCTGCGCCATAAGGTGGGCGGTAGAGTGGCGGATCACTTCGAGCGCTTTATCGCTGTTGTCAAAAGCTACGATCTCACCTGTGGCTCCCTGCTGGGCTGCTGTCTGTGTATCGACGATGTTGCCATCGACATCGAGATACGCTAATACTTCTTGTTCCAATGTTCGATCCTAATAGTAAATAGTTATTGCCGTGATTATACCTTATTAGCCTTAATAGGTTGAATTTCGTGACATCTTTCAAAATTCTCCTCCAAAAGAGAGCGCTCTCTTCTGGAAGATATCATGTTTGTAGAGATGCCTGTTAGCGACAAGTCGTTATAATACTTCCATGAAAAAGATAGAGATACTGAAAAATATTGCATTGGAAGCCGGTAAGATCGTCCACGAGGGATATCATAACGCCAAATCGGTCAAACACAAGGGGCTCGTGGACCTCGTGACAGAATATGATGTGAGGGTCGAGGAGTTCGTCACACAGCGGCTTCGGGAAACATTCCCGGAATACGTCCTGATCGGCGAAGAGAGCTGTACCGATACCGAGTACCATCATGAGAAGGCTATCTATATCGATCCCATCGACGGCACGACCAATTTCGTCCACGGTATCCCCCACCTGGCAGTCTCGATAGGGGTATGGGAAGGTGGTGCACCCCTCATGGCGGTCGTTTACAATCCGATACAGAGCGAGCTCTTCTGGGCGGTCAGAGGGGAGGGGGCCTGGCTCGGGGAGAAGCCTCTCCATGTCTCATCACAGACGCTGCTGCAGCAGTCACTCATCGCGACAGGCTTCCCCTATGCCAAGGTAAACCGGGGAAGGGAGTATGAGTGGGTGATCGAGTCCCTCGCTTCACTCCTCCCCCATATCCGCGATATCCGCAGGCTCGGTGCCGCAGCCCTCGACCTCTGCTACCTCGCTGAGGGGATCACCGACGGGTTCTACGAGATAGACCTCAAACCCTGGGACGTAGCAGCGGGCATCCTGATACTCCTCGAAGCAGGAGGGGAGGTGAGCAGTCTCGAGGGGAAACCGTTCGATTTCTCCGACAAAGGAGTCGTGGCGAGCAACGGCAAAATCCACAGTGAGTTGCGGGGGAGACTGGCCGAGTATTGAACTGTCCTACATATATACCCCGCGCTCGCAGTTGAGGCGGTAGTCGCAGTAGGTGCAGAGTTTGGTGTCTTCGCAGCGGGATGCCCTGAATGAAGTGGTCTGTTTGAGGGCTACGATGTGCTCGAAGAGGAGCTCCGTCTTGGCCCCGAACTCTTTGATCTCCTCGGCGTGCCCCTCTTCGAAGAGCTTGATGTATTCGAGTCTCTGCGGCTCGTAGCCGTGGAAGCGCAGGAGCCGGTCGTAGATGTTCATCTGGAAATCGGTGAGCTTCTCGAGGTTCCTGGAGCGGTTGAGCGAGGGGGAGAGGGAGGTCTTGTAGTCGATCACGCACAGAGTGCTCCCGTCGCTGTCGACCCTGTCTATCTTCCCTTCGAAACGCAGCCCGCCGATCTCCGCGGCGACCTTGTGCTCCCTGTAGAGCACCCCCCATCCTGAGCCAAATCTCTGAGCCTGGAGCCCGAAGAACCCTTCGAGCCGCTCCTGCCAGAGCCTGCGGTAGAGCTCCAGCCTGCTGTCGTCCCCCCACTGCTCGCGGTACTCCCGCAGGTAGTTCCCGCTTACGGTTTCGAAGCGCTCCCGAATCGTATCGGCATCGTCAAAACCCCTCGTATCCTCGAAGAGGCGGTAGAGTATATCGTGCAGCAGCGCCCCTTCGTTGATATCGTTCTCCTCGCGGGGGACCCTGAGCCTGGCGATATAGCGGTAGTAAAAGGCCCTTTTGCACTCGAGGAAGAGTTTGAGCTTCGTGCTCGACCAGATATGGGAGAAAGGGTCGAAATGCTCTGCGACGGGGTCGGAGGGCTCCCTGACAAGGCTCTTGGCGGCGTAGAGGAGGGAGAGATCGCTCCTGGCAGCTCCCGTACCGTGCAGTCCCAGCTCATAGAGGAATTTCGATGGGAGCTTCTCCCCGGAAGTGGAGTAGATGATCACCGACTTCTCGGCCTGCGAAAGGATGCGGCTGTAGAGGTACTTCTGGAGCGATTCCCTGTCGTACCGTGTGGGGAGCCCGGCAAACTCGCGCACGGCGGTACTGAGGAAACTGTCCTTGGATGTAGTGGCGGGGACGATATCCTCGTTGAAATCGATGATCACCACCCCTTTGAACCTCACACCGCGGCTCTCCAACGCCCCCATCACCGTCACTTTTCCCCCGCGGTTGTCGTCGATGGTGACGGTATCGAGCTGCCGCAGCCACATATAGAGCCACTCTTTGGGGGCGAACCTCACCTCCCTGAATATCCGCACAAAGTTTGCATAGTGCTGCTCCAGCGGCTCCGAGGCGAGCGGGGATTCTCCCTCGCCGTCAAGGCCGAAAGTTCCGAGCAATGCAAAGAACTTCTCCACGCCCATCCGCTCATACCGTGCGTCAAAGAGCTCGCTGTGGGCGATACAGTATGCCGCCAGACGCTTGAGGGCGTTCGCATCTCTCCCCTGCCAGTAACTGTAGATCGCATCGAGCTTTTTGTAATAGGGCTGCGTGCGGTACTCGAATCCCATCGCAAAGTTGAAGTTGTTGTACCTGTCGTAGTGGTCGAGATGGGTGACGATGCTCTCGTCGGGGACGATGAGGACGATATCTTCGGGAGCTATCCCCCCGCGTACCATCAGCTCTATCTGCTCGATGGCGACGGCTATCTGGGAGAGCCTCTCATCTGTGCTGAGGACCAGCGCATCGAAACGGTCGCGCGCAGGCTCCGAAACGAGGATACGACCCGAGCCGAGATCGAAAGTGATATCCCTGTCGTAGGCCAGCTCGATCCCTGCCACGGCGAAACGCTCCACCATCTTGCGGTTGAACCTGTTGGTATGGATGTGGACGATGACACTTTTCTTCCCGGCGATCTCGGTAAGGATACGGAGCTCGAAGAGGCTGAGGTATCCCTCGAGATGGAGCTCGAAACGGTCATACGCCTCTATAAAGCCCTCGGAGAGTCGGTAGTGTGCCGGCAGGAATGCCTTGTCGCTCAGCCCTCTGCTATCGAGCAAGGCTCCGTACCGTTCATAGAGGAGCTTGAGGGTGTCGAGATGCTCGTCGAAGAGGGCATAGGCATCGGCGGCATAGAGATCGTCGATCGATACCCCCTCCTGCGAAAGCTCCTCGAAGAACTTGAAGAACGCATCGCTTTTGGAGAAGAACTTCACCATCCCCCTGTCGATACGGAGCTTCTCGAAAGACTCGAACGAAGAGGCTTCGTGGAGAAGCATGACGCGCAGCTGGCTGTCGACCATGACGCGGTCGGGGATGAGAAGAGCGCGCTTGAGGAACTCGTCGATACGCATCATCGACGGCAGCAGGGCATCTTCGCTCCCCAGGGCTGCCCCGGCCTGGCGTATCGATCTGGAAGTGGGATAGATATGGAGTATTTTCATGGTGTGAGTATAGCGAAAATTTATCAAGTCAGGCGTCAGATATCCGATACTACGCGGTTGCGGCCGTGCTCTTTGGCAAAATAGAGCTTTTCATCCGCTCTTCTGTAGATGGAGTTCTCAGTATCCCCGGACTGCACCTCCGTGACCCCCACGCTGATCGTGATGACCCTCTCATCTATCGTCCGAAGCTCTGCCTCTACCTTTTTGCGCATATTTTCAGAATACACCATGGCACCCTCTTTGTCGGTGCCGGGGAGAAGCACCACGAACTCCTCGCCGCCGATCCTGAAGATGTGATCGGTGATCCTTGTCGTCCGTTCCAGAAGAGCGCTCAGATCGACGAGTACCCTGTCACCCGTATCGTGTCCGTAGGTATCGTTGATCGATTTGAAAAGGTCGATATCGAGTATTACGAACGAAAAGATGGCCTCGTATCTCTCCCAGAGCGCCAGCAGCTCCCTGAGCTTCTCGTTGTATGCTTTTCTGTTCTTCGCACCCGTAAGTTCGTCGGTGTATGCCTGCTCCCTGATCATCTCGTAGGCTTTGTGGAGATCGGTATTGTCCACCGAGGTGAGGAGGTACTCTTTTTTGTTGGGCATGAGGGCGATCGAGGTCGTCATATATCTGATATCCCCGCTCTTGGTCACGCACCGTCTTTCGAAGTTCTCGTAGTAACCTCTCTCCATCACCTCGCTCATGACTTTGAACGAAAGCGGCCTGTCCTCGGATACGACCATGTCGAGACATTTCATCCCGATGAGCTCCTCCGGAGTGTACCCGACCTGTTCGGAGAATTTCCGGTTCGCCCTGAGGATACGGGTATTGAGGTCAACCACGATGATCCCGCCCTGTACCGTATCGAAGATCGATTCGAGCTCCGCTTTCTGCTCTGTGAGCATCTCCCTGGTCTTCTTCGACGCTGAGATATCCTGGCTGGTCCCGACCATCCTGACCGCTATACCGCTGTCGTCGTATTCGTTCATCCCCAGTGCCTTGATGTACTTCCTTTTGCCTCCGGAGGTGACGATCCAGAACGACATGGCGAACTCGCCCATGTTCTGCATGGCATTCCTGAGATTCTCTTCTACCAGCGGACGGTCGGCATCCTCTATCATGGAGATCCACACCCCGTAGGTATTCTCATCACCTTTCTTGATACCGTATATCTGGTACATCTGTTCATCCCAGGTCAGGGAACCGCTCTCGTAGTCCCACTCCCAGATGCCTATACCCGAAGCTTTCAGGGCGATATCGTTGCGCAGATGGAGCTTTTTGAGGTCGCGGTAAAGATGTCTGACGCGGCCGAGATCGAAGAGGGTATTGCTGAAGAGTCTGACGACGAAAAAGCTCATAAAGATACTGAAAACGATATTCAGGATGGTAGTAGTGAAGTATTGATAGAGCGACTGTTCGTTCTGGCTTTTCAGATAGGAGTGTTTGAGCTGAAGGATCAGGTGCAGTCCACCCTCGATCGGCAGGTCGAACCTCCTGGCGACAAAGCTGTCGGTGATGAGAGTAGGGCGGGAAAGTATCTGTCGGTACTCATCCGGGAACTGCTGCGCTATATTGAACTTCGGTTCGGTGTAGAATCCCCAGCTTTTGCCTTTTCCGTAGTGATAGAGAGGATACCCGCTGTCATCACAGAGGATAGAATCGTAGAGTGGCATGTTCATGAGCTTGCCCAGGAAATCCTCCATGAGATAGTTGATGATCAGGATACCGCCGAACTTGCCGTCATGCTCTATAGGGAGGATCGCCCGGAGGGTAGGTCTGAAGGGGATATCGACCTTCCCGTTCTCGATATTGAGATCGAGCGCGGAGAACCATACTTCACCGAGCGGCTTTATCCTCGATTCGGAGAAGTAATATCTGTCTGATTTGTTCTGAAGTCTCTCTTTGGGGATGAGGTGTGGCTGGAGCCCCTCCCTGTCCCTGTCGATCCTGATCTTTTCCATCCCGTCTTTGTCAATGTATCGCAGCTGCATAAAATCCGTATAGCTCCAGGCAAAGCTCCGGAACCACCTGACGATCTCCTCTTCGCTCTTTCCTGTATCCAGGTAGTCGATAAAACTTTGATTCTGACTGAGGGCTTTCAGGGTCTGCCGTGATGTATAGATGAAGTTCATGAAATGCGTTTCCCGCTCCATGGCCTGGTCGAGTGCGCTTTCGAGTGCCAGTTTTTGTGCGGAGTCCTCGAAGAAAAGATCATCGGTAAGATTCTGTGTAAAAGAGAGTATGATGGAAAAGACCAGGAATATGACAAACAAGTGTTTGGTTCTGTTGATTTTTAATCCCATCGCATTATCCATTGGCTATGATGGAAGAGTATATCTGAATTCATATAAATTATTCATATGACCGATAGCGTTCTGGCGTATTCATCGAAAGATGGGTAAAATCAGCAAAAAGAGGGGAACTCCGCCAGGAGTCCCGGAGTGGGGGAGAGGAGGATGACTACATCATCCCCGGCATACCGCCCATGCCGCCCATATCTGGCATCGCAGGGGCTTTGGCCTCTTTGATCTCGCTCACCGTCGCTTCGGTGGTGAGGAGGAGGCTCGCTACCGATGTCGCGTTGAGGAGGGCTACTCTCTCGACCTTGAGCGGGTCGATGATACCCGCTTCGAGCATATTGACATACTCGCCGGTAGCGGCGTTGAACCCGAGGTTCTCATCGTCGCTTGTGGCTACTTTGTCCGCTACGACGCCCGCATCGAAGCCAGCGTTCGCCGCGATCTGCTTCATAGGGGCGGTGATGGCTCTGAGGATGATCTCCGAACCTACCTTCTCATCGCCCGTAAGCTCAAGCGCTACTTTCTTGCCAGCTTTGACGAACGCCGCGCCGCCGCCGATGACGATACCTTCGTCCACAGCCGCTTTGGTCGCTGAGAGGGCGTCATCGACGCGGTCTTTCTTCTCTTTCATCTCGGTCTCTGTCGCTGCGCCCACCTTGATGACCGCTACGCCGCCGCTGAGCTTGGCGAGTCTCTCCTGGAGCTTCTCTTTGTCGTATTCGCTTGAAGTGTTGGATATCTGGATCTTGATCTCGTTGATCCTTGCTTCGACCGCTTCCGCGCTCCCTTTGCCGTCTACGATGACCGTGTTGTCCTTGTCGATGACGACCCTGCTCGCCTTACCGAGGTCTGCGATGGTCGCCTTATCGAGTGTACGGCCAAGCTCCTCGGTGATGAGCGAAGCACCCGTGAGGATAGCGATATCCTGGAGCATCGCTTTCTTGCGGTCGCCGAATCCCGGAGCCTTGACAGCAGCGATATTGAGCACCCCTTTGAGCCTGTTGAGGACGAGTGTCGCGAGCGCTTCGCCCTCGAGATCGTCACAGACGATGAGGAGCGGTCTGCCAGACTGCTGTACCTGCTCGAGGACAGGGATGAGCTCTTTGAGCGAAGTGATCTTGCTGTCGGTGAGGAGGAGGAGCGGGTTCTCCATCTCGCAGGTCATTTTCTCGCTGTTGGTGACGAAGTACGGCGAGAGGTACCCTCTGTCGAACTGCATACCCTCGACCACTTCGAGATCATCCTGGATACCCTTGGCTTCCTCTACCGTAATGACGCCGTCCTTGCCCACTCTGTCCATCGCTTCTGCGATCAGGTCGCCGATAGCCTTGTCGGAGTTGGCCGAGATGGTCGCTACCTGTGCGATCTCGTTCTTGTCCTTGATATCTTTTGACATTGCCTTGAGCTCTTCGATGATCGCCGCGGTAGCTTTGTCCATACCTCTTTTCACTTCGATAGGGTTGGCGCCTGCCGTGATGTTGCGAAGACCCTCTTTGAAGATCGCGTGAGCCAGAACCGTCGCCGTGGTCGTACCGTCACCGGCTTCGTCTGCTGTGTTGCTCGCTACCTCTTTGACCAGCTGCGCGCCCATGTTCTCGAGTGTATCGCTCAGCTCGATCTCACGCGCGACGCTCACGCCGTCCTTGGTGATGTGGGGAGCGCCGTAGCTCTTCTGGATGAGGACGTTTCTCCCTCTTGGCCCCATGGTCACCTTGACCGCATCGGCGAGTTTTTTGACACCTTCATAGAGTCCGTTTCTTGCATTGTCCGAAAAAAATATCTCTTTTGCCATATCTTAGTTCCTTTTCTTTAATCTTTAGTTGTTTGGAGTTATTGAAGAATTCCCAAAATATCGTCGCTGCTGAGGATCAGGTACTCTTTCCCCTCGATGACGATCTCGGTACCGCCGTACTTGCCGAATACCACTGTATCGCCTTCGCTGATCCCCTCGTCAAGCGCGTCGGGACCTACGGCGATCACTTTGCCCTCCTGGGGTTTCTCCTTGGCATTGCCTGGGATAATGATACCCGAAGCAGTCGTAGTCACCTCGGGGGCTCTCTCTACAAGTACTCTGTTTGCTAATGGTTTGAATCCCATTGTGTCTCCTTACTACAATTTATCTAATTAAAGTTTTACGGCGTAATTGTAATGGTTTTTTATGAATTTGTCAAGAGGATTGATATGATCGCAGTAATAATACATGAGTCATATATACTAAACTATGGCAGGGTATTTTGTGACAGGAAAAATATTTTATCAAAAAAATGCAAATAACTCTTGACTATTCAAAATATTTCGGCTATAATTGCGACTCTTTTAAGATGGCAGGGTAGCTCAGCTGGTTAGAGCGCTGGTCTCATAAGCCGGAGGTCGGGGGTTCGAGTCCCCCCTCTGCTACCATCGAATCCCCCCTTTATAAATCCCTTTTTAATTACTGAAAGATCAATTCGATCTACTTCTACAAATCCTTTTTCCCAGATTTCGATAAACTATCTTTTTATGTTATAATAGTCGAAAGATCATTTAATGATAGAGGAGTACGGCCGGATGGAGCAGAGAGCGTATAGGGTTACAGCTTGCAGAGTTTTGTTGCTGCTTTCCATTGCTACACTTGCCTGTGCCCGGACCAATATGGAGCTCGACAATGCTGTCATGGATCTTGAAAAGCTCAAAGCCAAACGGGCACAGCTCGTCGAAAAGCTCAAACAGCAGGATGCAAAAGCAGCAGCGAAATATGAAATAAGCAGACCGCTTATCAAGACCGGATATGTCAAAGTGGTAGCTGACAATGATATGCCAAAACAGGTGGCCAAAAAGCCCCTCATAGAAAGCAATTACAAAAAAGTCGAAACAAAAAAATTTCGTGTTGACAATAAAAAGACCCTAGCAGCGAACAGTACGAACGACAACTGCAAAATGCTTGAAGCGACTATCGATCTTTCCGAACAGAAAATGAAAGTCTACAAAGGGGCAACACTTCTTTATGAATGGAAAGTATCGACAGCCAGACGGGGATATGTGACACCGACAGGTAATTACAAGCCTTACTATCTCACTACGATGCACTATTCGAGGAAATACGACAATTCACCGATGCCCCACGCGATATTCTTTCGCGGCGGGTATGCTATCCACGGTACCGATGCAGTCTGGAGACTGGGCAAAAGAGCATCCCACGGATGTGTCAGGCTCCACCCGCAGAATGCCAAGATGCTCTATGCACTTGTACAAAAATATGGCAAGGACAACACCTCTATCCGGATAATCCATTGAGCTTTGAGCAAAAATTGAATATAATTTCCCTTTCATTGAAGAAGGACGCAACGATATGATACCGAACTTTCTTACCAGAACAACAAAGACCAAAAAAGGAGCGCAGGAGACCCATCTGCGATGGTGGGTGACACTGCTCCTTTCGATGGCTCTCTCTGTCGGTACATGGAATCCCAGCGGATATCATTTCGTCCACTATATCAGCAATACAGAAGACCTTCTCTCAGGCTTTACCCCTTTTGGGATCCTTCTTATGGTGGCGCTATGGATACTTGCGGTCAAGTCGATCTTCCAGAGTCTCAAGCTCTACGGTACGATCTTTACGGTGATCATCATACTCGCCTTTATCTGGGGATTGCAGCAATACGGTCTGGTCGATATGAGCGATATCGGGCAGGCGGGATGGATGGCTACTCTCGCAACAGGTTTTCTGATCTGGTTCGGTCTCAATGCTTCGATCATCTGGAAGACCCTGACAGGTGTCTACACCACAGAAAGTACAGAGGATGAATAGAGTATGAAAAAAAAGTGGCTGCTTTTCGGAAGCGTATTCTTCATGGTCCTCCTTTTTACCGTCATCGTAGTGAGCAGCGGACAGAAGAATATTCCGCGTGACGGGGAGACCGGGGGACGGCCTGAACTCATAGTCACTACGATCTATCCTGTCTACTACTTTACCAAAGAGATCGCCGGAGACAAGATCAGTGTAGAGCGTCTGATCAGACCGGGTGAGAATATCCACAGCTTCACGCCGACCCCAGGGAATATGGTCACACTGACAAAGGCAAAGATGTTCATCAGCCTGGGCAGCACGATCGAACCGTGGGCCAATAAGCTGGCGAATGCAACGAATGTCAAGCTGCTGCAGCTTGACAGGGTCCTTACACTGAGAAAGAGCGCTGTACACCATCATGATGAGGAAGAGGGTGGTGACGGGCATGAGGAGCACGATGAGCATGGGCACCATTCAGAGAATGACCCGCATATCTGGCTCAGTTTCGAGAACAACAGGAAGATGATCGAAGTCATCACCCGGGAGCTTTCGACACTCTATCCCCAATACGCCAAGAACTTCGAAGAGAATGCCGCTTCGCTGCTTGTAAGACTTTACAAACTTGACGATCTTTATTCCAGGACGCTTCACGGCTGCGGCAAAAAAATGATACTTGTCGGTCATGACGCCTTCGGCTATCTCGAAGAAGCTTACCATTTCAGGACCGAAAGCATCGCCGGCGCATACGAGAATGCCGCTCCCAACGCTGCCAGAATAGCGAGGCTTACCGACCTGATCAAAGAGCACGATCTCAGGATACTCTTCTATGAGCCGCTCGATGCGAACAAGAACGCAAAACAGCTTGCCGAAGATATGAACCTTACCCTCGAGCCCCTCTATGCTATCGGCAACCTCTCCTCCTCGGACGAAAAGGAAGGGAAGGATTTCATCGATCTGTTGCAGTTCGATCTTACCCAGCTCAAAAAAGGGCTTGAATGTCAATAATCAGGGTACGGGACCTCGAATACCGTACCAAAGAGCAGCTGATCCTCGGCGGTATCGGATTTGATATCCAGAAGGGGGACTATGTCGCGCTGATAGGTCCGAACGGCGGCGGCAAAACCACGCTGGTCAAAGTGCTGCTTGGTCTTATCGAGCCTACCGGAGGTTCGGTAGAGCTCTTCGGCGATCCCTATCGAAGCACCAGGCACTACAAAAAGATAGGGTATGTCCCTCAGAACGTCACATTGCTCGACCAGAACTTTCCCCTGAGCGTCTATGAAACGGTCTCCCTCGGGCTCGCTGCCCAGAAGCCCTGGTTCTCATTCCTGGGTAAAAATGATCAGGATAAGATCGAAAGAGCACTGGAAAGCGCTTCAATAGCCCATCTGAGGGAGAAGAATCTCTCCGAACTCTCCGGGGGACAGAGACAACGGGTGATGATCGCCAGGGCGCTGGTATCAGACCCTGAGATACTTATCCTCGATGAACCCAGCACCGGTGTCGATATCATTTCCCAGCATAAGTTCTACCAGTTCCTCAAATCGCTTAACACGAACAAGAATATCACGATCATCTTCATCACCCATGATATGGGGGTGATAGCCGATGATGTCAACAGGGTCCTGGCTGTCAACCAGGAGCTGCTCTACAGCGGCAGTGCCAGGGATATGCTCTGCTGCGAGGCGGTGAGTCAGCTCTATGGGACCAAAAGCCATATCGTTTCACACCACCATCACCATCACGACTGCAGCGGGTCGGCATGTTAGAGATATTTGATTATGAGTTCATGCAGCGTGCTTTCGTGGTGGGTATCGCACTTTCGATCCTGAGCGCTCTTCTGGGGAGTTTCATCGTCCTCAAGCGATACTCCATGCTTCCGGATACCCTCTCGCATATCGCACTTCTGGGTGTGGGTATCGGTCTGGTCACGGGTACGTCGCCGCTCTATATTCCGATCCTTGTCGCAGTGGTGAGCGCCATGGCGATAGAGTACCTGAGGTTCAAGAAACAGCTCTACTCCGATGCCGTCCTGTCGATATTTCTCTCGGGTGCGCTGGCCATCGCCGTGATCCTGATCAACCTCTCCAACGGTTTCAATGCTTCACTTTTCTCCTACCTCTTCGGATCGATCACAGCGGTGAGCGAGGAGGAGGTCTATATGAGCGTCGCATTTACCTTCCTCTGTGTCATTCTGATACTGGGAAGCTACCGGAAGCTTCTCTTTACGACTCTTGACGAACAGAGCGCCCAGGCGAGCGGTATCAAAGTATTCTGGTTTAACCTTATGCTTGTTACCCTCAGTGCCGTTGCGATAGCCCTGTCGATCCGTATCGTAGGGATATTGCTGATCGGTGCACTGATGGTACTGCCTATCTCAACAGCTTTGCTCTACAAGGTCAACTTTGCCAAAACACTCCTTCTGACACTTTTGATCTCGATACTGAGCGTCATAAGCGGACTTTTTCTTTCGTTCTATCTTGGTTTCCCTACCGGCGCGATCATCGTACTCGTTGCACTTGTGATCTTCGTCACAACACTTGCAGGCACATTGATATAATATCTTATAATTATAATTATAATTTTTTTATATATAGCTCAATCTCTTTTAAGTTTTAATCTAATATAATTTGTACATCCATAGAGATAGAGATCATTTTTGATCTGTATCCGGCATGAGAGACATTGAGGTGGCAGCAATGCTCATAGAACCGAAAGGTTGAAAATCTAAACAAAGGATGAGTGTATGTTAGAAAATTTTCTTAATGATATAAAAGAGATCGGCGGATATAAGGCTTCAGCTATTTTGGATTCGACAGGCGAGGTTCTTGTAGCTGACTCTTCAAACCTTAAGGGTGATTTGAACATGGCTGTTGCAGTATTCAACGATATCTTCGTTACCGGGCACAAAACGGTCAGCAAGCTTGACCTTGGCGGCATGAAGGTAATGCAGTTCATGACAAAAGAAGGTATCGTTCTTATGGAGTGTTCCGGTGCAGATGAGAGAATCCATATCCATATGTTCGTCATTATGGGTGCTGACGGTAACCACGCGCTTGCAAGGATGCAGATGGCTAAGATCATCCCGAAAGTTGTCGCTGAGCTATCATAACGCTGACTGTATACCGGGGTTCAGCTCCCGGTGGCGGATAAACTCTCTTTTTTACTATTGTTTCACTATTCTTTTTCAACATAAAGTAACTTTTTCTCCGATATAATTAATTCACTTTAAAACTATAAAATATGTTTGATCCGTAAAGTCGGAGGAAGGGTATATATGGAGCTCAACAGAGTTGTCAAAAAAGAATTATCGAGAGAAGAATTGCTCGATCTGAGTCTGGGTACTCTCGAACAAATCCATAACAACTACGATCCCATCTATACCATAGACAGAATAGAAAAAATGTTTGCCAAGGCTCTAACGGGTGAATGGGCAATCGTCTGGATCAAAGATATCGAATCTGATATGCTTTACAGTATTACTGTCGACAAACACAAAAAGACCTTTATTCCCCTGGGAAAAGGGATCATCGGACGTAGCTACAGAGAAAACGAAACCCATTATGTGAAGCAGGCAGAAACGAACCCGGACTATGATGCCACTGTGGATAATGTCCTGGGCGTCGAACAAAAAGACATCATCTTCCACCCTATCCATGACAGCCAGGAGACTCGGACCATAGCCATTCTCCAGGTATCCAACCACAAGAGGGATATCCAGCAGTTCACCACCTCGGATGTGGACAAGCTCAAGATCGTCAGCAAATACATTACACCGTTCCTGGAGATGATACACAACGGTACCTATACCGAAGAGCACAATAAATCAGGCAACACTACAGTGAACGCGGACAGCGCCTACAATGAAGCAATAGAAAAGCTTAAAGGTGAGAAGGAAAAAGCAGAAGCGATGATGGCTTCGAGCACAAGATTCCTTGCCGAAGTCGCCCATGAGATACGCACACCCATGAACGCGGTCATGGGCTTCCTGGAACTGCTGCAGATGGATGAGCAGGATGAAGAGAAGCAGCTCTATCTCGATACGGCGATCAAGAGCGGCAACATGATGGTGGCCCTTGTCAACGACCTTCTGGACTTTGCCAAGATAGAGCAGGGGATGATGGAGCTTGAGACCCTGGTTTTCAACCCTATCGAAGAGTTCACAGGGATGGGGCCGCTTTTTTCAAGCCGTATGAAGAAGGCCGAGATCAATTACCATACCTTCATCGACCCGAACATGCCGGCCAAGATCGCCAGCGATCCGCACCGTATCAAGCAGATCCTCTCCAATCTCCTCGGCAATGCCGTCAAGTTCACACCCAAAAACGGCCGTATCCTGCTGGAGGTCATTTATGACAAAGGTGCAGATGCGATCCGTTTCAGCGTCACCGATACAGGTAAAGGGATCGCCAAAGACAAGCTCAAGGATATTTTCAGCCCATACAGACAGGAGGAGAGCTCTACATCAAGAAAATACGGCGGTACCGGTCTGGGACTCTCGATCAGCCAGAATCTCGCCGGACTCTACGGCAGTAAACTTGAAGTGGAGAGCGAAGAGGGACATGGAAGCCGTTTCTTCTTCTCCATGCCGCTCAAGGAGAAGATAATCGATGGACCGATGGAATACACCCAGGAGATGTACGACCACCTCAACATCGTACTGATCTTTGAGAATTCATGCCAATCGACCTCGGATATCCTTGAGGAGTATTTTGCAGCTTTCGGTATCCCTGCGGCAAAGATCAGAAAGGAACAAAGCTGGGAGAGTGTCTCTTTGAATGATGCCACCCATGTCTTCTGCGGCCGCGATACTATCAACAAGGAAGCGATCCAGAGGCTGCTCGACCGGGATATCTCCGTGACGATTATGAAAGCGGATATCTTCACCAACTACAAAGAGGGGCTCAAAGGAAAAGTGACCGAGCTCTCCTGTGCATTTGGCCCGGACAAGCTCTATAAGGTGATGTTCGAGCGCGACCTTCTCAAGGAGATGGACCGGGAACGACCGGTCAACAGCAAAGCGCTCATCGTCGATGACAACAGTATCAATATCCAGTTTCTCAAAGCAGTCCTCGGACGTCTCAAGATAGAATCGGACGGTGCCCTCGATGGCAAGGAAGCGCTTGAGGCATACAGAAGATCGATGGAGAGCGGCACACCATACAGGCTCATTTTTATGGATGAGAGCATGCCTGTGATGACAGGGCTCGAAGCGACACAGCAGATACTCGAGATCGAAAAGGCCAAGGGGTACAAACATGTCCCTATCATCGGACTGAGCGGCGATGCCACCAATGATCACAGAGAGAAGTGTATAGAAGCGGGGATGGATGACTCGGTCACCAAGCCTGTACACATCAAGGTGATCTCCGACCTTCTTGAAAAGTTCTCCGAGTAGCGGGAGAACCTCCCGTCCCTTATTCCTCGTCCTCTTTGAATCCGAAGAAGTCGGCCTCTGTATCCCCTGCCGATTCTCTTTTCTCACCGTATGAGATCATATCAAGCTTGAGCTTCATATCGCTTGGGTTGGTCGCGTTGTCCATCAACGCCTCGTAAGCGATCCTCTTCTGGAGATAGAGGTCGAGCAGCGCCTGGTCGAAGGTTTGTGTCGCGTATATCTCTTTTCCTTCTGCGAGGGCATCGGTGATCTCACTGTCCCTGCCTTCATCTATCAGCTGCTCGATACGGGCAGTCTTCTTGAGGATCTCGATCGCAGCAGCACGGCCTCCATCGGTGGTCTTGACAAGTCTCTGTGAGAGGATGCCTTCGAGTACCGCCGCCAGTGACTTACGGATACGCCCTTGCTCCAGCGGCGGGAAGGTACCGATGATACGGTCGATGGTATCCTTGGCGTTGATCGAGTGGAGGGTAGAAAAGACAAGGTGTCCCGTGTTCGCCGCATGAATGCCGATCTCGATCGTCTCGATATCCCTCATCTCCCCTACGAGGATGATATCGGGGTCTTCCCTGAGCGCTCCCTTGAGGGCACTCGCGAACGAGATGGCATCCTGCCCGACACCCCTCTGGTTGATCAGGCACTGCTTATCCTGGTGGACGAACTCGATAGGGTCTTCGACGGTGATGATGTGGTCTTTTCTTGTCAGGTTGATCTCGTTGAGGATCGCTGCGAGGGTGGTGGATTTACCGCTCCCCGTAACTCCCGTCACCAGTACAAGTCCCCTGTGTACCTTTGTGAAGTGCATGACGACCGGAGGCAGTTTGAGGTCCTGCATAGTAGGGATCTCTACCGGAATTACCCTCAAAACAGCGCTTAATCCGTCAAGCTGATAGAACATATTGGCACGATACCTTGCCTCTTTACCGATCGTAAAAGTAAAGTCGAGCGTACGGTTCTTGACAAGATCTTCGTACTGATTGGGCAGTGTGATCTCACGGGCGAGCTGATCCATCTCATCGGGAGTTATCGCCACTTTGCCGAACAGCTCCAGGGAACCCTTGACCCTTCCCCTCGGGATCGCCGTCGACTTGAGATGGAGGTCACTTCCCCCCTGCTGCGCCATATATTTGAGATACTTGATAAGTCTCGTTTCCATTGGTCCGGGATTCATACACACTCTCCTGATACTAAGTAGATTATTGGTGAATATTGTAGCTAGTTTTGGCTTGAGGGGAGCAGTGTGAGAAACATTTCATTATTGCACAGAAAGTGTGCAATAGTCTTGGGAGTCGGAGAGTTCTGTCCGGAAAAAAATATCATATACCATTAAGGATATTTGTAGTGGATATTGTCTTCAATCTGGCGTGGCTAAAGCCGACGGCTCCAGGATATCGAGAGGGTTAGAGTCCCGCTTCCTGGATCGCTTCAGCCTGTGCATGGGCGATCAGCGGGTCGACCACCAGCTTGAGCGTGCCGTTGTTCATGATATCCTCCAGTGCATAGAGGGTCAGGCCGATACGGTGGTCGGTGATACGGTTCTGAGGGTAGTTGTAGGTACGTATCTTCTCCGATCTGTCGCCAGAACCCACCTGGAGTTTCCTCTGGCTTGAGGTCTCGTCAAGCTGCTTCTGGAGCTCTGCTTCATAGACGCGGGCTTTGAGGACCTTCATCGCTTTGTCCCTGTTCTTGTGCTGCGATTTCTCATCCTGGATCGCAACGACGATACCTGTAGGGATGTGGGTCAGACGTACCGCAGAGTCGGTGGTGTTGACCGACTGACCGCCGCATCCACTGGAGCGGTAGACATCCATCTTGATCTCGTTGGGTTTGATATCGACCTCGACATCATCGACCTCCGGGATCACCGCCACGGTGATGGCAGATGTGTGGACACGCCCCTGTGTCTCTGTCTCGGGGACCCTCTGTACCCTGTGGGTACCCGCTTCGTACTTGAGCTTGGAGTAGACCGAATCTCCTTTGATCTGGGCGATGAGCTCTTTGTAGCCGCCGGCTGTCCCTTCGCTGGTGCTCACCAGTTCCACTTTCCACCCCTGCGTCTCGGCGTATCGCATATACATCTTGAATACATCCGAAACAAAGAGGGCACTTTCGTCTCCGCCCGCACCGGCACGAAGCTCAAGGAAGATGTTCTTGTCGTCGTTCTTGTCCTTGGGGATCATGAGCACCTTGATCTCTTCTTCGAGCTCAGGGAGTCTCGGTTCGAGTTCGCTCAGCTCCTCCTTGGCCAAGTCGCCGAGCTCCGGATCGCCCAGAAGCTCTTTGTTCTCCTCTATGGAGTTGGACATCTCAAGATATTCTTTTGCTTTTTCGACGAGTACGGTGAGCGATGACTGCTCTTTCCCAAGTTCGGTCATTCTCTTGATATCGGAAGCGATATCGGGTGAACTGAGCTGTGTGCTGATCTCGTTATATCTGTCAATAAAAGGTTGGAGTTTATCTTTGAACATAGGCTGTTCCAATTTGTTGAATTTTATAATGAAGGTATCTTTTCCCCAGAGAGAGGGGAAAGAGATGGGGAGGGTGGGTTATGCTGCTGCTTCTGCTTTGTTGACAAGCTTGTGAAGACGGCTTACTTTTCTTGCAGCTGTCTCTTTTTTGATGAAGCCTTTGCTTACGAGAGCGTGGATCTGCTTGTTAGCGAACTTAAACGCTTCTTTTGCTGCTGTGATGTCGTTTGCTTCTACAGCAACGTGAACAGCTTTTACGATGTTCTTGATTCTTGTTCTGTAGTATCTGTTTCTCTCAGTTCTTACAGCAGTCTGCAAGATACGCTTTTTTGCCGATTTGTTGTGTGCCATTTTGCGATTCCTTAGAAAATTATTGTATTACTCAATGACCGGTCTGTAGAGACTTCGGTATTTTTTGAGATGAATTAGTGCGCGAATGATAGCCAAAACAAGATTAAAAGTTTATTAAGATAAAATAAGCTTAACTAACGAATCTGTCATAAAAAGGAACAAGCATGAAACTATTCGGTACAGACGGGGTCCGCGGCAAGGCAGGCAAAAAACTTACAGCCCTCAACACTATGAAGCTGGCTATGGCGACAGGGATATATTTCAGAAAATTTGCGAAAACGAACAAGATACTCGTGGGTAAAGACACGCGAAGAAGCGGCTATATGATAGAGAACGCTCTCGTTTCTGGACTGACGGCCGTAGGATTCGACGTGATCCAGATAGGCCCCATGCCGACCCCCGCGATCGCGTTCCTCACCGAGAACATGCGCTGTGATGCGGGGATTATGATCTCTGCAAGCCACAACCCATACTATGACAACGGCATCAAGCTCTTCGACAGCTACGGACACAAGATAGCCGAGCACCAGGAAGATGCGATCGAGGCGATCTATTATAACGATGAGCTCCTCGAAAGCGCACAGGTCACCGACAAGGCAATCGGCAAATCCAAAAGGATCGACGATGTCATCGGCCGCTATATCGTCCATATCAAGAACTCCTTCCCGCGCCCCCTTACGCTCGCAGGGACCAGGGTCGTCATCGACTGTGCGAACGGTGCCGGGTATATCGTAGCGCCGACGGTCCTTGCCGAACTCGGTGCCGAAGTGATCACCATAGGGGACAAACCGAGCGGGTACAACATCAACGAAGGTTGCGGTGCGATGCACCCGGAGATGGCGGCAAAAGCGGTCCTCGAGTACAGGGCAGATATCGGGCTTGCGCTTGACGGCGATGCCGACAGGCTGGTGATGATCGACGAGAAAGGGGATGTGGTCGACGGCGATAAGCTCATGGCGGTCCTTGCGACCTACCTCCACCACCAGGGCAAGCTCAAAGGCAACGGTATGGTCGCCACGGTGATGAGCAACAAAGGGCTCGAGGATTACCTTTCAAAACATCATATCAACCTCTACAGAAGCGACGTAGGAGACAAACATGTCATCAGGATGATGCAGGAACGCGGCATCAACTTCGGCGGGGAGCAGAGCGGCCACCTGATCTTCAGCGACTATGCCAAGACAGGTGACGGTATTTCCAGTGCGCTCCAGGCGCTCGCCTTTATGGTCAGAAGCGGCAAAAAGGTGAGTGAAGTGTTCAATCCCTATGAATCTGTACCGCAAAAACAGACCAATATCCTGGTAGAGGAGAAAAAGCCTCTTGAAGACCTCAAAGGCTACGATGAGCTTATCGAGAAGGTCAGAAGCGCCAACATGCGTCACCTTTTCAGGTATTCGGGTACGGAGAACAAGCTTCGTCTGCTCCTCGAGGGGGATAACGAAGAGGAGCTTGAGAAGATGCTCGATGAGTGCACTGATTACTTCAAAAGGATGCTTGTCTGATGGTACGCTACCTTTCGATCTTTTTCCTTGCGGCGCTCGGCACTCTGATCATCGACCAGAATATCAAGATCGCTTTCGTCGATGGGTTCTACTGGGACAGCCAGTGCTTCTCGTTGGAGCTGCACTACAATAAAGGTGTCGCCTTCTCGATGCTCGCCTTTCTGGGAGAGAACCTCAAATGGCTCCAGGTGCTGCTGGTCGGTGCCATCATGCTCTATATCTTCACCAGCGGGTTGCTTAGACAGCACAGTTTTGCCCTTGGACTCCTCATCGGTGGAGCGGTGAGCAACCTCTACGACCGCTTTGTCCACGGCGGTGTTGTGGACTATTTCGCATGGCATTGCTGGTTCGAATATGCGGTATTCAATTTCGCCGATGTGGTGATCGACCTGGCGGTGGTCTATATCATCATCGTTTCTCTCTTTGGCAAAGAGGACCCGAACGCAGAGACCAAATGAAAAAACTCCCTCTCCTTTTGCTTCTTCCGCTCTTTTTGTGCGGCGGAGCGTCGCAGGTGGATATCTCCCCCTATGGGGTATCCCCGGAGCACTACCAGCGTATCCGTATCCTTGACCAGCGCTCCCTCTCTTATCCGAACATCGATTCCAAACACTTCTGCGAGATATCCGACCTCGCTTACGATATGGCAAACAAACGCCTCTATATGCTTGCGGATGACGGTCTGTATTTCCTTTTCGAGGCAGAATTTGCCGAGCAGATCAGTAAGCTGAAGCCGTTACGCTCGGTCGTACTGACCCAGAAGAACGCCAAGCCTTTCGTACACTACAGGCGCGACAGCGAAGGGATGACCCTCGATGGCAAAGGGAGGGTGCTCGTCTCCTTCGAAGAGCAGGCGAAGATCGGCAGGTTCGATGCCAAAGGGGAGATGGTCTACAGGTACCGCCTCCCCGATCGGCTCAGCTCTGTCAAAAACTACCGCAACAAGAACAAATCCCTCGAATCGCTCGCATACCATCCCCGCTACGGTATCCTCACCGCCGCCGAGTATCCGCTCAAAAGATACCCGAGAATGCGCCAGACCATCTATGCGCTCGACGGCAGGGAGTGGCATTTCAGGGCGCAGGACGATGCGGGGAGTGCCGTGGTATCGATGGAGGTGATGGACGATGGGAACATCCTCATCCTCGAGCGGGCATTCGCCGGATTCCTCAGCCCCATCGTCATCACCCTCAAAAAAGTATACCTCGACCGATGCGACAGGAATGCAGAGTGCAAAAGCGAAGTACTTGCCAGCTTCGACAATACCAAAGGATGGATGATTGACAATTTCGAAGGGCTGGCAAAGGTCGGCAGGAACCGCTATGTCATGGTCAGCGATGACAACGACAATTTCTACCAGCGTACCCTTCTGATCTATTTCGAGGTGTTGGAGGAGTAGAGCTTACCACGGTTTCTTTTCGTAGATATATCCCTCGTTGATGAGATCGTAGACCTTGGAGCTGAGGGGTTGCTTCTGGGGAGCGGACGACTCTTTGAGGGCGGTTTTCTCCTCTTTTTTATCTTTCTTCTTCTTGGGTGTGGCACCGCTGCTGCCACCGCTCTCGCTATTACCGCCGCTTTTATCGCTCTTATCCTCTTCACCCTCTTTGGAGGCTGTATTTTTATCGGTGTCACCAGAGGGGGGAGTAGAGAGCGAGGGGGCGAGGGCGTCACTTTTGTGTGCGATGAGGGAGAGGTTGTGGAGGGTCTCTTCATCGTAGCGCAGCGCGAGGGCCCTGGTGTAGTATTCCCGCGCTTTTTTGTACGAATTGATCTTCGCGTAGCAGTTGCCGAGATTGTGGTAGATATCGTGCTTGGTCTCTTCCGAGGTGCTTCGTATCTGTTCGTAGACGGCTATCGCCTCTTCGTAGGCGCCAAGCCGGTAATAGGTCGCGGCGGTGAGCATGGCCGATTGCAGGGTGGGGTGCTCTATCTTCTGCGTCAGGGTGAGGGAGCGGTTGTAGTCGCCTGCTTCATAGGCGCTGAGACCTCTTGAGAGGGTGAGCGTATCCCACATCGAGGCGTTCGCCTCCACCCCGGCGAAGGCCAGTGCTATGATGAGATAGCGTACCGCCCTGGTGTGGAGGAGCAGGAAGAGTGCCATCGCTATGAAGAGGGGGACGATGTAGAGCTCGACGGTATTGCGGCTCTGTTTCGACAGCAGCTCCCCTTCACCCTGCGACTCTATCGCCGTGTATATCTGCCGTGCGCTCTCCTGCGGCGAGGAGGGGGAGACTACAATGGCACGGGTGAGCGAGGCGAGATGGGAAAGCATGGGATTGAGCCGGGAGATGATGATATTGCCGCTTTCATCCTTGAGCATCTTCCCGTCCTCGTCCCTGATGGAGGTACCGACGGTGGTGGCCAGCGGGAGGATCACCAGCGAGATACCGGAGCCTTTCAGCTGCGCGGCTGCCCTGGCCGCGTCGCTCTCCTCACCGCCGTCCGTGATGAGGACGAGTGTAGCGTGTGGCGGAGCGGCGGAGACCACCTTGCGCAGCAGAGCTCCGATGGAGGTTCCCTTGGTGAGGATATTGTGCGGCTCGATGCTCTCGAGTGCCTGTTTGATCAGCCTGTGGTCGGTGGTGGCCGGGGAGAGGAGGAGCGGATTGGTCGTGAAGGCTATCAGCGAGATATGGTCCGCTGGGCTGATATCGAGCAGCGATCTGATCGTCTCTCTGGCGTATTCATAGCGGGTAGGTGCGATATCGGCAGCCCGCATCGAGTAGGAGATATCGAAGGCTATCACGATGTTCCGCGAGAGTATCGCCTTTTCCCCTGCACCTTGCTGCACCGCAGGGCGTGCGAGGGAGAGGGTGAGAAGGGCCAGGATCAGCAGGTGGGTGCGCTCACGCAACCCATGTGAACTGTAAGCCAGGATAGCGACAGGGATGAGGAGCCACAGGAGCGATGGGTAGAGGAGGGTCATGATCTCGCTCTCCTCTCCATAGCTATCCATCCGAAGAGGAGGATGAACGCTGCCGCGAGGGGATAGACGAAGAGCTCCTCCCGTCCGAGGTATTCCTCGCCCCTGACGGGGCTGGGCTCGAGGGAGTCTATCTCACTGTAGACGGAGGAGAGCTCCCTGGCATCGGCGGCGCGGTAGCTGTGTGCGCCGCTCTGTTCGGCTATGGTACGCAGCAGTGCCTCGTCGTATTCGTTCCCTATCCCGATAGTGTATATCCTTACTCCCATCTCCACAGCTTTGGAAAGGGCCTCTTTGGGGGAGGTGCGCCCCGAGTTGTGGTAGCCGTCGGTGAGGAGTATGATCGCCTTGCTCTGTGCTTTCGACTCCCTCAGGCTCCGCAGCGCTTCAGCGATGGCGTCGCCGAGGGCAGTGTTCTCCCCGGCGATACCGATATCGAGCAGTGAGAGCATCGAACCGACGGCAGCGAGGTCGTAGCTCAGCGGCGAGGCGGTGTAGGCGAAGGTGCCGAAGAGCACCACACCGATATTGTCATCGTGTCTTTTCGATACGAACTCTTTGGAAAGGGCTATCGCGCTCTCGAAGCGGCTGAGAGAGCTCTCGCTGCTGTCGTACCCTTTCTCCCCCATCGAGCCGCTGGCATCGATCACGAGGAAGAGATCGCGCCCCCGCTTGTGCCCCCCTTCGCTGCTCTCGTAGAAAAAGGGCTGTGAGAGGGAGAGGATACTGAGGGTGAAGATGGCGAGTTTGAGCCACAGCTCCCTCTCGACAAGGCGTGTCTGACCCCCCAGCCACGAGAGAGGTGTGATATAGTAGACCCTCAGATGCTCACGGCAGATGACAAAGCACAGGGCCAACGGGAGCAGCAGTAATGATAACGGGTGTTGGAAAGCCAGATTCATAAGGGTATTGTAGCGGAAATATGATCAGGATAGGGTGCAGACCCTCCGGGAGGAGAGTCTCTATGGAGCGGTAGTCGTGTCGGCGTCGCGGACACAGCGAACCGGATAGGTCCAGGAATTAGTGTTCAAGTGTAATAATTCAGAATTTGTTCCAGTTTGGAATTTGATCATTAAAGATGTATTACTGGTTGTGAATTTGGTCGTCGATGTCCAGTAGGTAGTTGGTGCGTTCTTGATTGTTGGGAAATCGATTCTGTATTCACAATAGACATTTTGAAAGACATTGCTGATCGCCACGCTTATCGGGGTGTCGAGATTGTTCAATGCCCGGTTGGAAGCATTCGTATCGGTATCTACGATCGAATAGAGCTCGTTAGAGTTGGGGAGTCTCCAATCACTTTTGCCGTCGAGATCGAGAGCATCACAGTACGCAAGTGCATCCGGCAGGTTTGATGAAAAGTTCATGTCGACACTGTCCTCCCATTCGAGCCCAGTCGTAGCATCGCTGACGATATTACCGACCTTGCTCAACCGTGCTGTCCTATTGGCCTCTTCACCGTTCGTGCGTACACAGAGCTTATATCCTTGTCCATAGCCTATAGAGTCGACCATACCCGTAGAGAAATTGACTATATAGTTTTTGGTTTGATCGGTTATCAGAGAAGTATTAGTCTCGATATTGTTCTGACCGATACTGAAATTACCGTCTATAGCTTTGAAACCTTCTGTAGTCCTCGAATAGTTCTTGACCAGGTCTACAAGCTCCATAATAGTTGCATTTCTGAAACCATTGCCACATACATGCGTATTAGATACCAAATTGGTCCTGTTCCAGTCGAGTCCCCTGGTCGCATCGGTGATGATATTGGTCGTAGTATTGAGCTCGTAGTACGGCGTCATACCCCTGGTGAGGTTCCCATCATCGTTGGAGTAGTATGAGGTCTTCTGCCCCGTCTTTTTGAC
>QKDN01000077.1 GCA_003252535.1 Campylobacterota bacterium
CTTCTTCAGGATTGTTTGTTGGTGATGAAAAACTATCTGATACGCTTACTTTTTTCCAATATAGAACTATTACTAAAAGTTATTATTGCCTTGGGTATCAGAATGGTGGGACTGATCTCTATAAATATAGCGCTACTGTTACCACCAAAGAATGTAAAACTTGTGTTGAGCCTGATACTAATCTTACTATACCAGATTCTAAAGTTCTTAAGTTTACTTGGCAGCAAGATGATGTTAATGCTTCTGCTCTCGAAGCTGCTTGTTTTAATGATTTTAATGGTACAGTAGATTCATGGTTGACTAAATGTAAAACTTCTTATGCTTGTCTTGTGACTCCCCAGGATCAAAATGACACAAATCAAACTAATCCTGACTCGAACTGTTCTCAGTATGGTTGTATCCCTACTCAATCCGATGGATTGTGTCAACCCGGCTACACTTTAGATACTCATGTTAATGATCTTATGTGTTATCCCGATGTTGATAATGACGGTATTCCTGATTACTATGATGAGGATTTACCATCTCAGGAACAAAATCAGACTCAATGTCCTGATTATAAGTTTTATTATGAGGGATATGAGTATCGCCTGTCTTTTACTTTTACGAATTATGAAGATGCTGTGCATGATTGCCAGAATCGTATTAATTCTATGGGTGGTGGTAATGGTGCTATGTACTTTGATCAGTACGGTTGTCCGCTCCATTGCTATTATAACCTTGATACCAATAACACTACTCCTCCTTCCACTGATACCAATGATTCCAATAATTCTTCTTCTGACTCAAATGGTACCAATATAGATTGGGGTGATGACAATAACACAACAGATAATAACAATAACGGTACTGATACTAATGGTACTCAAAGTGGAACCGATACTAACGGTTCCGGCTCTTCTACTGATAGTAATGGTACAGGTAATTATCCCGTAGCCGATCTCAACGGTTCCAATACTATCGGTTTTGGATATACCGATAAAGAGGTTGATACCGCTTTAACTTCTTTGGAAACTGGCTCAAAAAAAGCCATCAATGATTTTTTATCCGATTATACTGGCGAACTCACTAATTTATATTCTGTTTCAATTCCTGTTCCTCCGTCTTGTGGCTGTGTTGATCCTGTTATTGATTTTACTATTCTTTCTCATCATTTTCATAAAACTGTCACTTTGTGCACTTATCTCGATCAAATCTTTTTTATACTTCGTCCACTTTTGTGGTTTGTTTTTCTTGTCGTTTTGACTTATAACTTTTTGAAGGATTAATCATGCCTTTAGCCGCACTTACTGTTTTACTTGCTCCGCTTTTTGCTCTGTATGTAAAATTTAGACTCTTTCAAATTGCTATCAAGGTCGTTATTTTTGGTGCTATTTATTATGCATTCAAAGTCGGTTTTGAAAAAATGCTCAAGATTCTACTTGATAAGATTGGGGCTATTCATCTCGATTGCACTACCCTTTATATTCTCAATAGTCTTGATATTTTTGCTATGGTCAACTTTGCAATTTCCTTTTATGCAATGGTTTATCTCAGTAAGTTTTTTTATGTTCTCGCTTCAAGGTTTGTCTAATGTCTGCAATACTTATTTCTGGTCTTTCTGGTTCTGGTAAAACTTCTTTGGTTTATGATATGATTATTGATTCTTTGAATTCTGGTCGTCTTGTTTATACAAATATTGAGATTTTTATTGATCATCCTAATCTTATATATTTTGATGAGCTTACTTTCAAAGATTTTATTCGTTACATAAATTCGACTTTTTCTGATGTTTCAAATTTTGAAGAAAAGAAAAAAGAGATAAATGTTTCTCAATATTATGATTGTGATTTTTTTATTGATGAAGCTTATTTTTTAGGCTTTGATCGTGAGTCTCCTGTTTTGTTGAACTGGTTGTCTTTGCACCGTCATTTCTCTCAGAATATTGTTTTTTCTGTTCAATCTATTTTACAGTTTTCTTTAGTTTATCGTTCTTTTTTTCATCCATATATTGAAATTGTTTCTCCTGCTGATCGATTGTTTTTTTATTTGATAAGTTATCGTGTTTTTGATTCTTTTAAAGGTCGTTTTATATGCACTCGTTATCTTTTTCCTTTTGATTTTGATTTTTCTTCATTAGGTTTTTTTCGTAGAATTTTTTATAGATTTCTGTCTCGGTTCGTATAATGGCTCTTACTCTTTTGACAGGAAAAACTGGTGCTGGCAAAACCTCTAAGGCTGTTGAGCTTGTTTTGGATGCACTTAATTCTGGTCGACTAGTTTATACAAATATCGAGATTTATATCGATCACCCTAAGCTTATCTATTTTGATGAACTCGCTATTAAAAATTTTATTCGTTATATAGATTTGACTTTCGGTGATGTTTCCAATCTTGAATTAAAGAAAAAAGAGGTTAATGAATCTCAATATCATGATTGTGATTTTTTTATTGATGAAGCGCATTTGGTAGGTTTTGCCAAAAAGTCTGAACCTATCGCCAACTGGCTCTCGATCCATCGTCATTTCTTTCAGAATATTACTGCTATTACACAATCTGCTAAACGCTTGCATTCTGATTATCTTGAGTTGTTCCACACTCATATCGATATGATCCCGCCTAACAAGCGTCTCGTCAAGGGTACGCTTGGTTATCGTGTCTATGATTCATATAAGGGGGATCGTCTTTCTACCCGTTATTATGTTCCCAAAGCTGATATATTTGAGCTTTATCCCTCTGGTAATTCTGAATTTGGATTTAATCAAGATGTTCTCAAACTTCTCGGTTTGTTGGTCGGTCTTTTTATTTTATTGTACATCGCTTATTCTTCTCTTTCGAGTGTATTGAATCGTACTGCTCATGTCGCTAATACTACTCAAAAGACTGCTGTTTCAACCACTGTATCAGATAAGAAGATTGATTCAAATGTTTCTAATGTTGTAATTGATTCAAATGTTTCTGATTCCAATTTAACTGATGTCAATAACTCAAATATTATTCATCCCCGTTTTAGTCTCATGTGTAGTTCTTCTACCGGGTGTTACTACAATGCTCGCCATTATTCATTTAATGATTTTATCAATTATCTTGTCTCTTCAAAGATTGAGTTTGATATGCAAACTATTTTGAAGAGTAAGAAGGAAGATATTTTACAGATTCAATTTGTTGAACAATCTTGACATTTATAGGAGTGTTTATGTCTCATTATGGTTTAAGTTCTACTGATTTTGATTTGGTTCATGAAAAGTTTGTGAATCAGTCCGGCTTCTTAAAGAGGAGTTTTGTAGCTCGTTTCGGTGTTATAAAACAGTATAAGGATGTTTCTTATTCTGCAAATCATTCTGAGCTTTATTTTGCTCAGTTGCTTAATAAAGTTCATACGCTCGACCGTCATAATTTTGATATTGGAAATATACCTTTATTTCTTACTATTACTGGTGATGGTTTTCTTCGCGATCTTCTCCGTGGTGATTACTCGCGTTTCAGTGATGAAGTTTATTCTCGTTATATTAAGCATATACCAAACGATGCTCGTCACGGTTTCATTCTTGATAAGATATCTAATCGTTCGCCTCTTTCTGTTCGTGATATGTATAAGATTTTATTGTTTCAGGTTCGTCGTTTTTTTCGTTCCAATGTTTTTCAAAAGATGAAGAAATTCGGACACTCTTACACTTTCTTAAGAGTTACTGAACCTCACAAGGATGGGTTTCCTCACTTTCATATTCTGTTATATGTACATGAGAGTTATTTACCCCGTGTTCATTTTAATTTCGTTAAATATTTCCCTGCTTCTCAGAATCATAAACCATTATCACTTCGTCGTAATGGTCGTTTTTCTACTGTTCATAATGTTTTCGGTATAAAGGAGTCAATGGGGTTTCAATTTGCTATTGGTTCATCAACTGGTTATATTTTGAAGTATATATTAAAAACTTTTCGTGATGTTCAATCGGATTTACCGTTTGATTTTTTGAATGGTTGGTACTTACATCACCGTATCCCTCGAATTATTACTTCTCACTCCATTATTCCAGCTTGGGTTTATCGTCGTCTTTCACTTATTGATCCCGATTGGTTTTATCTTAATAAGGTTGATTATGGTGCTTCTGCCGAGTGGGCTTCTGAGGTTTCTGTCAATGGTGTTGTTACTCGTCGTGAATATATATATTTTGATGATCATGAGGGGAGAGTCTTTGAACTTCTTGACGGTGTTCTTAGGTCTTACAATCAAGGTGTTTTGATTAATGAAATTTTTCTTCATGATTATAAGGATAAAGAACCCTCAAAAACTTGTCTTGATGATGAGTATATGACTCGTATTGTTGATGATGACGAACTTCAATTGTTGGATCGCATTGTTCATCATGATAAGGTGAGGTATTTTAAAAATAACTCTGCTGGTTGGGATATTGACTTTTTACAGCAGGTCGATAATCTGATTTCAATTTTTGCATAAAGGATTTATTATGACTACGGATGAACTTGTTTTGGAGATTATTGAATCAAAAAAAGAGTCTGATAGACGCTCTTTTTATCTTTCTAATCGCCGTTTTAATTACTCTAAGACTTTCGATGTAACCGATTCTATTAATCGATTGAATGAAAAGTTACATCCAAAGAAAAGAAAAAAAGATATTGTAGAAAAAAACACTGTTCAAAGTGGTTTTGTACAGTTGAGTTTTGATTTTAAGGAGTAGGTTATGCAAAATAAAAGATCTTTTCTAATGGTACCAAAACATTTAAAGTGTAAGGTTTGTGGTTTGGTTTTACCTTCTTATACCGGTAATCGTCCTAATGAATACTGTTCTGCAAATTGTCGTGATTTAAATAAGTTTTTCAATGCCTTTGTTCTTTCTCTTGATAAGATTGATTTTCAAGATTATGAATATGTTCGGAAGATCAAAGGTGATTTGTTTCGTGTTGTTAATTTATTACCAAAGGTTTAGTTATCATGTAGGAAAAGGGCTGAAAGAAGTAGAAAAAATAATTGGTTGCGGGAGCCGGATTTGAACCAACGACCTTCGGGTTATGAGCCCGACGAGCTACCAAGCTGCTCTATCCCGCGACGGATAAAAGATGGATATAAAAATATCTGGGTGGATGGGGTAGAGGGATTCGAACCCCCGGATGACTGGACCAAAACCAGTTGCCTTACCGCTTGGCGATACCCCAATAAAGGCATTTTGATAAGCGTTAGCTGCTTATGTGGACGGCATTATAGCGGATAAATCTTATTTTGTCAAGGGTTTGTTGAAAAAAAGTGATAATTACCATATTTTCCCCTAATGACTAAGCAGTCGGTGGTATAATGGCTTGAAAAAAAACAACTATAATATATGGAGAACCGGAACTATGTCAATCGAGTCTATCAAAAGAGTAGAAAATGCGATCAAAGAGATCAAAAAAGGCAAAATGGTCATTATGATGGATGATGAGGACAGGGAGAACGAGGGTGATCTCGTCTATGCAGCCACCTTTTCGACTCCTGAGATGGTCAATTTTATGGCCAAGGAGGCGAGAGGACTGATCTGTACACCGCTGACCAGAAAACTCGCAACTCAACTCGAGCTCGTACCAATGGTGAGCAACAACGACTCGGCCCACGAGACAGCCTTCACGGTTTCGATCGATTCTGCGACCGCTTCTACGGGTATCTCGGCAGCAGAGAGGGACGACTGTATCTCAAAACTCGCCAATCCTCTCACATCAAAAAGCGACTTCGTCAGACCCGGCCATATCTTCCCGCTGATCGCCAAAGATGGAGGCGTACTGGTCCGTACCGGGCATACGGAAGGGTCGGTAGACCTGTGCATGCTGGCAGGTCTCGCACCTGTTGCCGTGATCTGTGAGATCATCAAGGATAACGGTGAGATGGCTCGCAGGGACGACCTGGAGATATTCGCACGCGATCATGATCTGACTATAGTCTATATCTCGGATATCGTAGAGTACAGACTCGCCAACGAGAAGCTCATCAGCAGGGTGTCTGAAGAGGAGATCGAGATGATGGGGACAAAGGTGCACAGGATCAATTACACAGATCACCTCGGACGCCACCATACTGTAGTACAGTTCTACAAGATACACTCGACATCCAATGTAAGGTTCCATAATATAGGTACAGATATCGACCTGGTGCTCGACAGCAGGAAGTTCGATTCTCTTACCAGATCGCTTGAATATCTCAAAACGAACGGTGGTGTGATGATCTTCCTCGATACCAAGACCATCTCCAAAGAACAGGCCAAAGAGTTCGGTGTAGGGGCGCAGATACTCAAGGATCTTGGAGTCCACCACATCAAGCTGTTGACGACACACAAGGATACGGAGTTCGTAGGACTCGGCGGTTTCGGACTTGATGTAGCGGAGAAGATCGAGATATAAGGGGGCGTTCGCTCTCCCGCGCAATGACGGATAATCATTTTAATATTTATAAATATATTATTCTTTCCTGTTCCTTTTTGTAAACCACTTCATCTTTCTTCCATATGCGGAAGGCCGCGCAGATCATATCGTCTTTCTATTCTGGCAGAAAAGCATTACGATACTTCTCACATACCTCTCTCGGGTACCGGTATTTTGGTCCTTTTCATAGATCATTAATGGATTCTCCTGTAGAATGAATCATATTTTTTGAGGAGTTATTATGAGAGAAATAGCATTTGATGATATCGTCAAAGCTGTCAGAGACACGATAGTCCACTGTGGTACCGACCTGCCTCAGGATGCCTATGATGCACTGGCCAAGGCTATGGAAGAGGAGAAATCACCTGTCAGTAAGGAGGTGCTCAGACAGATACTGGAGAATGCCCGTATCGCGAAAGATGAGAAGAGACCATTGTGCCAGGATACAGGTCTGGCGGTATTCTTCGTCAAGGTAGGCGACGAGGTGAAAGTCACCGGCGGTCTCCTCAGGGATGCTATCAACAAGGGTACGGAGCAGGGTTACAAGGACGCATACCTCAGAGCCAGTACCTGCGAGCCTTTCAGCAGGGCCAACCTCAAGGATACGGTAGGGTACAACCTCCCTGCGATCATCCACTTCGATATCGTTGCGGGTGACAAGATCGATATCGAGTATGCTGCCAAGGGCGGTGGCTCCGAGAACGTCAGCCGTGCGAGAGTACTTCCCCCGGCAGCCGGGATGCAGGGTGTGATCGACTTCGTCAAAGAGACGATCTCTGATGCAGGCGGCAATCCATGCCCTCCTATCACTGTGGGTGTAGGTATCGGCGGTACGTTCGAGAAGGCGGTCATCTCCTCCAAGCATGCGCTCTTCAGAGAGCTCGGCAGCCACAACGAAGACCCTGAGATGGACGAGCTCGAACAGACGATCCTCACGGAGATCAACAAGCTCGGTATCGGCGCCATGGGTATGGGCGGTACCAAGACGGCGCTCGCAGTGCATATCGAGTCCAACCCGTGCCACATCGCTTCTCTGCCTGTATCGGTCAATGTCCAGTGTCACTCGTCCAGACACACCCACATCACTATCTAAGGAGTCTTATAGATGGCAACATATACATTTACTACACCGCTTACCAGCGAAGATACCAAGAAACTGGTAGCGGGTGATACGGTATTTCTCAACGGTACTATCTATACGGCCAGGGATGCGGCGCACAAGAGACTCGTAGAGCTCATCGAAGCGGGTAAAGAGCTTCCATTCGACCTCGAGGGATCGATCATCTACTTCGTTGGACCGACACCGCCCAAGCCGGGCGACCCAATAGGGAGCGCAGGCCCGACAACGAGCTACCGCATGGACTCCTACTCACCGACGATGCTCAAGCACGGCTCCAAAGGGATGATCGGCAAAGGCAAAAGAAACCAGGCTGTCAAAGACGCATGCGTCGAGTATGACGGTATCTATTTCGGTGCGACAGGCGGTGCGGGTGCGCTGCTCGGCAAGCAGATCACGGCAGCAGAGGTGATCGCCTACCCGGAACTCGGTCCCGAAGCTGTCCGCAAGCTCACGGTCAAGGACTTCCCCGTCACGGTCATCAACGACACGAAGGGCAACGACCTCTACCAGATGGGCAGAGCACAGTATGAGGTGAAGGACTGATCACTGTATCGGTCTTGTGCGGATAGTATGGTTCTACCAAACATACAAAGGTGCACTTGCTAGCCCACCAAGTGTTTCAATAATAACAATCGTGCAGCTATTTATGTATGCGCAATATTCGGTGGGCTAGCAAGCTCACCCTACGAAAGTTCTATATCTTCTGTCTTATAAAGTACATACCCTTCATAATAATAATAACTGGCATCGATCCCTTTCATATAGATCGCGCTGTCTTTTATTTTGTCTGTCAATGCCTGTTTGAGTAACACCTTGATCTCGATTTGCAAATTCTATATCCATGTCCATGAATATTTTAGACATGAAAAAAAATCATTTACTCACCATTGATGAAATTATGGAAAAGAGTGTTAATGCAAATTTAACAGAGTTATCTATAAAGGAATTGTCTTTAGTTTGTTCATTCTCACCATTTAGACTTTTTTTCAATCTGTAAAGTATATAGGCATGCCAAAGTCCTAACGGTGGAAATGATATTCCCATAACTAATGTAAATATGTAGTTAAAAAGTAGACAATTCTTTGAATCATATCTTTTTAATTCTTGTTGCGCTAGTGAAGGTAAGAGCGATATAGCAATAAGTGTACCAAAAAAACCAATGATTCCGCCAATAAAAGAATGAAAAATTGTGCTATTGGGAGCAGCACCTGCCATAACAAAAACTAAAAAAGCAGCTGGAAATGCTGCAAGTAAACCAAGACCTATCTGTATTTCAAAACTTGTTATTAAATATTTTGCATATTTTTGTGCCATACTGTTCATTATTATTCTCCAGATTTTGTTATTTTTATAGAAATCAATGTTTTAATCAACATTTTTTGTGAATAAAAAGCTTTACTTCTGAGATATGATGCCTTATCAATATCAACAAATTTTTCTAATGATTTTCAAAAAGTCTACCAAAAAAACATCAAAACACAAAACAAAATTGCAGAAGAAAAAATTTGCTATCGACTGGACTAAAATCCCAGATTCCAAATGATGAGAATATCAAAAAATTCCCACGCTGACGACATTTTTCACTGAATCTTCACTTTTTCATATCCCCTAAAGTTTTTTGGTTATAATATCCCACTTTTATACCAATCTACAAAAGAGAGTTAATTATGAATATATTTGACGATGAAGATGATTTCCTTGTAAGTACGCCCAAAGACAACTTTTTTTCTATCTCAAGGACTGCCAATAAGAATATCGTAGAGATGGAGATCGAAAAGATGTTCCAGAGACTCGCCGTGGCCGAAAAAATCCTCGAAGAAAGAGGGCTTGAGCAAGAGCATGAAAATCTCCTCAGATCGATGGTGATCGAACCTGAGCTAGAAGATAGAACGAACAGTATTTTCATCGAACTAGTCGGCAATATCGTCACTCAGTGTGAGTAGAGGACGATGATGCTCGAAGCGGTAGAAAGAAAGATAGATCAATTCATAGAAGAACTCGGCGACAGTGAGGTCAAAGCACTCGTCGCGAAGCTCCCGCAGGGGAAGAGACTCCGTGCCAAGCTGATCCTCAGGATCGCCGGGGGGAGTCTCACGGTCGTCAAGACGGCAGCGGTGGTCGAGATGATCCACGCGGCAAGCCTGCTCCACGATGACGTGATCGATGATGCGTTCACCAGACGGAACAAACCCTCCATCAATGCCCTCTACGGCAACAAAACGGCGATCATGCTCGGAGACATCCTTTACTCGAAAGGATTCTACGAATTGACCCTCATCGATACGAAAGTAGCAGGGATCGTCTCCAATGCCGTCGTGCAGCTGAGCCTTGGCGAGCTCGCCGACGTATCGCTGGCCAAAAGCTTCAACAGTGACAAAGAGCTCTACCTCAGGATGATCTATCAGAAGACCGCTTCTCTGATCGAAGCGAGCGCTGAAGCAGCGGCGATACTCGCAGGCAAACCGCCTCTGCCGTACCGTACCTACGGGCGTAATCTCGGTCTGGCTTTCCAGATGGTGGACGATATCCTCGATATCACCCAGGACAGCGCAAAGCTCGGCAAACCGGCGCTTCATGACTTCGTCGAGGGAAAAATGACGCTGCCGTATATCTATCTCTACGAGGCACTGGACGCCGAAGAGAAGAACAGGCTTATCTCCCTCCATGCCAGGAAGCTCAATGCCGAAGAGCAGGGGTGGATCGCATCGAAGTTCAAAGAGCATTGTATCATCGAGCGCTCTTTTGCCGATGCAAAAGCGTTGATTGACGAAGCGATAGCGATGATGCAGCAGGAGGGCGAGAGCGCTCTTGAGATGATCGCCCGAGAGATGATAGAAAGAGAGTATTGATGTACTACCAGGTCGTCAGTTTCAACCATAAAAAATGTGATCTTCCCACCCGTGAACGCCTCGCTTTCGCAAGTGACGAAGAGAGGAAAGTGATGCTTGACCGTCTGGCAAGCTTCGATTTTGTCCATGAGGTATTCATCATCTCCACCTGCAACCGCATCGAAGTGGTCGCAGCGACCCGTGATAACTTCGCCACCTATCATGCGATACTCGGACTCTTCGCGCAAAAGAGTAAGATCAGTTTCTATGAGCTCGAATCACTTGCCGTAAGACACGATGACGAGGAGGCGATACGCCATCTCTTTGCCGTTGCCTCCTCGCTCGATTCGCTGGTGATCGGTGAGTCGCAGATCACGGGGCAGGTGAAGGATGGCTATAAGTTCTCCTATCTCAACTACACCGCGGACAAGAAGCTCAACCGTATCGTATCCTATGCCGTCAAATGCGCAGCAGAGGTGAGGAACGCGACGCAGATATCACAGAATCCTATCTCCATAGCCTCGGTCGCCGTCGCACAGGCGATCGACATCATGGGTGATTCGCTCGCCGGGATGACTGCCGTGGTCGTCGGGGCAGGGGAGATGGGCGTACTTGCGGCCAAGCACCTGCTGCGCGCCGGGTGCGATGTCGTCATGCTCGGGCGCGATACCAAAAAGATCGAGAAGATCGCGGGCGAACTTGGGGAGAATGTCAGAGTCGACGATTTCGCCAACCTCTCGAAGTATATCAACCGCTACAGGCTCCTCTTCAGCGCTACCTCTTCGCCGGAACCGATCATCACTAAGGAGATGGTGGAGAGCCGTCCCGATCTCAGGAGACTCTGGTTCGATATGGCGATACCGCGGGATATCGGAGATATGGATACGGAGAACCTGCAACTCTTCCGTATCGACGACCTCCAGAGTATCTCTGCCAACAACCATGCCCTCAGACAGGAGCAGGCGCTCGAAGCCAACGAGATCGTCGACCGATACAGGGACGAGTTCTACAAATGGCTGCGCGCCCTCTCGGTCGAGCCAGTCATCAAGGGTATGCGACTGAAGGTGACGGAAGCAGTGGAAGAGGAGCTCGCAAGAGCGGTCCGCAAAGGCTTCGTCCCCGAAGAGTACAAAGACAATATCGAAAAGATGGCGATACAGATGTTCAACCGCTTCCTCCACGAGCCTACCGTCAAGATGCGCAAAAGCTCGAGAGAGAAAGAGGGTGTCGTCGCTATCGATACCCTCAAGCACATTTTCGATGTCAATACCGAAAACATAGACCTTGTACAATATAAAGAAGATCATCACAAAGGATACCAACAGTGAGAGTGACACAACTACTTGTTCCCACTACCAAAGAGACACCCAACGACGCGACGCTGCCAAGCCATATTTTCCTTGTACGCGCAGGCTTTATCCAGGGGGTCGGAAGCGGCCTTTACAACTTCCTCCCGCTCGGGAAGAGATCACTTGACCGCGTACAGAGAGTGGTCAAGGAGGAGCTTGACAAAGCAGGCGCGCAGGAAGTGAGCCTCGGCTTCGTCACCCCGGCGAGTCTCTGGAGAGAGAGCGGCAGGTTCGACAAGTACGGCAAAGAACTCCTGCGCTTCAAGGACAGAAAGGACAACGACTTCGTCCTCGGGCCAACACATGAAGAGATGATGGTCAACCTCGTCAAGGGGAGTGTCAAGAGCTACAAGGAGCTCCCGCTCAACCTCTACCAGATCAACCTCAAATTCCGCGACGAGATCAGACCGAGATTCGGCCTGATGCGCGGCAGGGAGTTCCTGATGAAGGATGGCTACAGCTTCCACGTCTCCCACGAGGATATGTACAGAGAGTTCTGTCTGATGGAAGAGACCTACAAGAAGATATTCACAAGACTTGGACTCGAGTTCCGTATCGTCGAGGCCGACAGTGGCGCGATCGGCGGAAGCGGTAGCAAGGAGTTCATGGTGCTCGCAGAGAGCGGCGAGGATACTATCGTCGTCTGCGACAGCTGCGAGTACGGTGCCAATATCGAAGCTGCGGTCAGAGCCCCCAAAGGGTGCGAAGTAGAGCCGCCCGAGGCCAACTATTCGCTCTTCCGTACACCCGATACCACTACGATCGAGCAGCTCAGCGAGTTCTTCAAGGTCGATCCGTACTACCTCGTCAAAACGGTAGCCAAGAGAGCCCTCCTCGATGACGGGGAGAGCAAGATCGTCCTCTTCGCACTGCGAGGCAGCGACGAGCTCCAGGAGACCAAGGCGACCAACGCAGCCAAAGCCAACGAACTCGTCGATATCTCGGCAGAAGAACTGGAAAAAGCCGGGCTTATCGCAGGGTATATGGGGCCTGTGATCGTACCCGAGGGGATCGAGCTCATCTGTGACGAGACCCTCAAAGGGGCAGCGAACCTTATCTGCGGTGCCAATGAGAAGGATTATCATATCGTTGGTGTCGACCTCGGCGCCCTCGAGTGCAAGTTCTCCGATCTTGTCGCGGTCGCTGAAGGCGACGGATGCCCGCACTGCAACGGTAAACTCGGGTATACCAAGGGGATCGAGGTGGGGCATATCTTCCAGCTCGGTACCCGCTATTCTGACCCGTTGGGCGCAAACTTCCTCGATGAGAACGGCAAGAGCGTTCCATTCATCATGGGTACCTATGGTATCGGTGTCAGCAGACTCCTCGCGGCGATCATCGAGCAGCACCACGACGAGAACGGCTGCATCTGGACAAGGGAGAGCGCACCGTTCGATCTCACGATCATCGTCTCGAACGCCAAGGACGAGGAGCAGATGAACTTCGCCCTCTCTATCTACGAAGAGCTCAGGGGCAAAGGACTCGAGGTGCTCCTCGACGATTCCAAGGAGAGATTCGGGTTCAAGATGAAGAACTACGAGCTCATCGGTATCCCGTACGGTCTCATCATAGGGAAGAACCTCGCTGATGGGAGCGTGGAGCTGGTCAGGAGAGAGGGGCTTGTCAAAGAGACCCTTTCGACGGAAAATCTCGCAGAAGTGGTCGCCGGTAAACTATGCTAGTCCTGCTCCTTATCCCGTTCCTTCTTGCCGAGCTTTATCTTTCGCTGAGCGTTGTTGAGGCGATCGGGGCAGGATGGAGCGTCGTATGGATCGTCGGGAGTTTCTTCGCGGGGATCATCCTGCTGAAGAACTCTCACTACACGATCCTCGGCAGTATGGACAACCTCTCGAGGGGCAAACTGAACATCGTCGATTTTCAGAATGCCAACCTTTCGTACGTTCTCGGATCGATACTGATCCTGCTTCCCGGTATTGTGAGCGATACGCTCGGGGTAGTGGCGATCTTATACACGGTTTATTTACAATTTGTGGCTAAAGTCACACCAGAAAACAAAAATATCTATCAAAACCAAAAAGGAGATGAAAATGTCATTGATGTCGAAATTATTGATGAGTACAATAGCACTGAGCGCCGTTCTTAATGCAGGGATGAGCGATGAGCAGCTAGTAAAATATTTCAAAAGAGTGATCGTAAAGAACCCGTCGGTCAAGGTTAACGGCGTCGAGATTGTCGATAAGCAGAAGGTCGAGGGGATGAATGGCTGGGATGTCTATCTCACCAATATGAAGCTCAACTACCAGGGGAAAGACGTTTCTGTACCCCAGACTGTCTTTATCAACGGCGATATCGCGACACCGGTACTCTATGATCTCAAGAACAACAGGGAGCTTACCGAAGAGTTCAAGCCGAAAGTTCCAGAATCTATGTATAACGACGCCCACCTTGTTTTCGGTAATAAAGATGCCGAGCACAAGATCGTAGTATTCTCTGACCCGCAGTGCCCGTTCTGTATAGAGACTGTACCGGGGATCATGAAAGCTGCTATGGACAACCCCAAGAAGATCGCACTCTATTACTACCACCTACCGCTTCTCCGTATCCATCCGGTATCAGATGCGCTCACCCGTATCATGCACGTAGCACAAACACAGGGCAAGAACGATGTCATCCTCAAGATGTACTCGCTCAAGATCAATGCGACCGAGACAGACGAAGCCAAGATCCTCGAAGCTGTGAAAAAACATACAGGTTTCGAGACGACAAAAGAGGAGATCAACAAGCAGGAGGTCAAGGATGCGCTCAAAGGCGACATGGATGCTTCTGCCAAAATGATGATCACAGGTACTCCTACGATCTATGTCGACGGTGTATGGGATAAATCACGCGAAAAATACAAATCGTTCTAAGTATCCCGCTGTGAGAAAGATAACGATAGCAACACGGGCCAGCCAGCTTGCGCTCTGGCAGGCTTACCATATCAAAGGGAGGATCGAAGCGACCTTCACTGATGTCCAGGTCGAGCTCAACGAGATCACAAGTATGGGCGACAAGATCCTCGACAAACCGCTCGCACTGGTCGGGGGCAAAGGACACTTCACCAAGGAGCTCGAAGATGAGATGCTCTCTGGCAATGCCGATATCGCCGTCCACTCCCTCAAGGATGTCCCCACCTATATCCCCGAAGGGCTTGAGCTCGTAGCGATCACAGAGCGGCAGGATCAGAGCGATCTCTATCTCTCCCACAAATACGCTACGCTCGCAGAACTTCCGAATGGTGCAGTGGTCGGGACGACGAGCCTGCGCCGAAGGATGCAGATACTTGCAAAGAGGCCAGACCTCACCGTCAAGGACCTGCGCGGCAATGTCAACACGAGACTCCGCAAGCTCGCTGAAGGGCAGTACGATGCGATCATCCTGGCCTATATCGGTCTGGCGAGGCTCGACCTGATCAAGGATGTGCCGTACAGCCAGAAGCTCGACTTCATGATCCCACCGATGGGGCAGGCGGCACTGGGTATCGAGATCGTCTCCGACAATGAGCTCGCCCATGAGATAGCCATGACCCTCAACCATGAGCCAAGCTTCCTCTGCACCGAGCAGGAGAGGGACTTCGTCGCAGCCATCGAGGCGGGATGTTCCGCTCCAGTGGCGGTCAACGCTACCATCGACGGTGACACGATGCATATCGTAGCGATGATCGGCTACCCAGATGGTACCCATATCCTCCGTGAGGAGCTCAGTGCACCGCTCGCCGAGAGCAGCGGTCTGGGGAAAAGTCTTGCAGCGAAGATGATAGAGCAGGGTGCAGTGGAACTCCTCGTCGAAGCGGAGAAGATCGCTTTCAAGAGCGAGATGCCGCAGAGGCTGTAAGGGCTTCAGTTATTTCATTCGAGAGCATGAAATAAGATGGGAGTCGGAGACTTTAGTCCCGAAAAAGGCAAGGCTGGATATGAAAATTTTGCCGGGGCTGGAGCCGCCGACTCCTAAAATATCGATGAAATATCCTCACACCCTCTCCACTACCACCTTCACCTCCTGATAGCACGCCGAATTCCCCTCTATGCTCTCTATGGATGGTGTCAGGCGGTTCACGCCGTAGGCATTGGCACGTATCACTGCGCAGTCTTTTCTGATATCTTCGCTGTTTTTGACGATGAACTCGTGCTCACCGTACTCCGAGCCCACTTTGACCCTCTCGCCATCCTCAAAACCGATGGAGGGGTGGAGGGTGACGGTGTCTTCTCTCCCGAACTGGGTATTGAGTGCTTTTTTCGATTTGGTCGTCAGGAGCCAGTATTCGGTGATCTCCACATCCTTATCCTTGATCTTGCGGAACTTGGTAAGGTGTTTGTTTGACTCGAAATCATCGTCGTAGTCGTCGACGAACTCAAATTCATCGCCGCCATCCTCTCCGAAACCGTCCGAGTAGGGGAGCGGGGTATGGGCAGGGGAGCGCAGCTCTCCGTCCGTCTCCTCGCACTGCTCCAGCCATCTCTCCAGATAATGCTCTTCGCTCTCTATCGGTTTGAGCCCCAGCCGTTCGATGATCGCTTTGGTGAATTCGTATTCGCTGATCCCGGCTACGCTCTCCGTCACTTTGTTCATCGGGCGCACCACGGTATCGCCGTAACTGAGCCTCACATCATCCTTCTCGAAGAAGTTCATCGCAGGGATGACGACCGAAGCTTTGGCGCTCGTCTCGTTGGGGTAGAGTCCGAAGTAGACGATCTCCTTCCCGTCGAGAGCTTCCTCGACCCTCGCAGTGTCGGGCATGGAGGCGAGCGGGTTGCCCCCCTGTACGAGGACTGTGTCGAACTGTTCAAAGGGGGTCTTGACCTTCGATACCCGTTTGCACTTCGTGGTGAAAGGATTCTCGAATCCCAGCTTCGAGCTGCCGTTGTAGCTCACCCCGCTCCCCTCCTTGCCGAAGAGCCCCAGCGAGGCGGCCAGTGAGTCGATGGCCCTGAGGACATAGTGACCAGTGGAGTACTTCTGCACTCCCGTCCCGACCATGAAGACCGTTTTGGGCTGCGTGATGAGATAGAGCATCTCCCCGATATCGTCGAGGCTGAGATCGAGATGATGGAGGATCGCCTTGATGCGGAACTCCCGTGTGAAATCGTAGAACTCCCCAAACCCTGTGCCGAACTCCTCCAGCCACTCCTTCTCCTCATGGTCGTGCATATAGACGAAGCGCGAGAGGACCATCGCCAGATAGAAGTCGCTCCGGGGGCGTATCTGGATATGGAGATCGGCCTCTTTGGCCAGCGGTGTCCTGACAGGGTCGATGACGATGATCTTCTTCCCTTTGAGCAGGTGTTTGGTATGGGTACTCGTGATATCAAGGTTGCGTCCCCAGACGACGATCGTATCGGCTTTGGCGATCTCTTCGGGAGGGAGGGTACGGTTGACCCCGCGCCCCTCGATGATCCCGGCTTCCCCTGCACCGTCGCAGAGACTGCCGCGTGTCAGCGTGCCGCCGATCCGCTCCATCAGCAGGTCCGTGATCTGCTGCATCACTCCAAAATTGCCCGACCCCCGCCATAGGAGGCTTTTACCCTTGCCGAGTCGCTGTGCGACAGCATCGAGCGCCTCGTCCATGCTCACTTCGACGCCGTCGACCGTCGGTGTCGTGATACGTTCGGCATGGTGGATGGAGTGGTTGAGGAGGCGGCAGAGGGCGCCGTTGTGCGTGCGGGGATGGAGGGTAGGGAAGGTACCGGGTTCTGTCTCGAACGCACAGCTGTCGGGACAGTCAAGCCCGCACGCGCTCCTAATCATCGCTCAGCTCCACTTTGAGCAGACGTGAGAACGGGGTAGGGGGCGTATCGATATAGATCTCCGCACGGTAGGAGGAGATGAACTTCTCATCGGCGCTGTTCCACACTTTCTCGACCTTGTAGGGGCTTATTTTACCGTCGATATAGACCTTTTTCTTTTCGATATCTTTGATCTCGTCAGGTTCGAGGAAGAGGGTGAGCTTTGCCTTGCTCTGGTCCTGGATCGTCGCCAGAGCCGCACCCGGGTTGACATAGTCGCCGGCCCTGACAGAGAGCTTGTAGAGGTAGCTCTTCTGGAGCCTGACCGACTTTTTGGAGATGTTGTAGCGCAGCTGCTCGATCTTGTAGCGGAGATCGAGTATCTGTTTCTTGAGCGATTCGATCTTCTCCTGCGTCGAGAGGTACTGGTTGCGGGCTGCTATGTAGGAGGCGAAAGCATTGTCCTTCTGGGTCGTCGATGCGGTGGAGAGCTGGCTGAGTCTGCGGTAGTACCCCTCCTGCCGCTCGGACGATTCTTTGAGGTTGATGAGCATCTCCTGGTTGATGGAGAGCGTGGAGTCAAGTATCTTCATCGTGCTCAGCGAGGTGGTAAGGTCCGCACGGTCGAGCTGGTCGTCGATGGCGATCACCACCTTGTCATCGACCCGCTTCCCCTCCGAGTCGAGGTCGATGCTCACGACCTGGCCGCTTACCGCTGATTTGAGCACGACACTGTCATAGGGCTCCACTTTGGCGTAGTGTTCTCTTGAGAGGAGTACAAGCGGCATCAGAGCTGCCGCGAGCAATAATTTTTTGTCTATTTTCATCAGATCACCCCGATATATTTGGTATGGCATTATAACATAGAAAGCATAATCCGGCATCCAATGCCTCTTTCGGCCACGGTAATTCAAGTTTAACAAAAAACTAATATTAGTTGATATAATAGTGAGTATGAAGATACTGTTAGAAGAGTTCAAAAAGCTGCCCGATTATAGAAAAAATCAAGTAGGGTATACAAACCCCGGAGAGATACTGTTTTTG
>QKDN01000034.1 GCA_003252535.1 Campylobacterota bacterium
ATTATCAGAAGTTTAGCCATGAACATATTCAATCTCAACAACTTCTCCAATATAAAACAGGCTCGCAAGCTTTTTGCATGGAGCCCTTACAAACTTTTCTCTTTACGGTCTTTCTTTGTTGGAGTTAAAAGTTGAATTACCGTGATATCAAAACTCAAAGTTTATTTTCAAACACAGAATTGTGCTACAATAACCAAAGAGGAGTCCCAATGCAAACTTTGGAAAAACTCGATATTGACAGATATATACAAAACAAACAGTTTCAAAAAGATACTAAAACGAAAATATAGTCCAGGAACCGGCAACTTCAGCCCCGAGTGAGCGAAGCTAAAGCTTTCGATTCCCAAATAACTCTACTCCCTCACCGTATACCCCACACCCCTCACCGTGCTGATGATATCCGCTTCGCCGAACTTCTTGCGGATGTTCTTGATGTGGACATCGACGAGGTTGCTCTGTTTGAGGCTGTTGTAGTCCTGGCAGAGGTGGTCGTTGAGCTGGTAGCGGGTGAGGACGATGTTCTTGTTGTGCATCAGGAGTTCGAGGAGCTTGTACTCTGAGAGGCTGAGGGCTACGGGCTCTTCGCCGAGCCGCACCTCGTGGCTCTTGAGATCGAGGGTGAGCTCGCGGCAGCGGAGCAGGGTCTGCTTCTGGGTCGCGTCGCGGCGCAGGAGGGCACGGATGCGGGCGAGGAGCTCGATATTGGAGTAGGGTTTGGAGAGGTAGTCGTCGCCTCCTGCATCGAGGATGGTGACGCGGTCGTCGATGCTCGACTTGGCGGAGAGCATCAGCACGGGGATGTTCGTCCCCTCCTCGCGCATGAGGCTCAGCAGCGAGAGACCGTCGCCGTCGGGGAGGTTCCAGTCGAGCAGGATCAGGTCGTAGTGTTTGGCATCGATGAGATCGAGAGCATCGCGGTAGTTGTGCGACACATCGCAGCTGTATCGCTCCTTGATGAGGACTTCGCGCAGCTGGGCGGCGACCGCCTCTTCATCTTCGACTATCAGTATATGCATGGAGATTCCTTTGTCCCGGGATTATAATCGGCATTTCATAAACCATAATATCTTCCAATTTGGAAAAAGTTTTTTGAAATATTCCGATACGGCGTTTTGGGTGAGGTCGCAACCTCACTTCCTGATCGTTATATCTCTTCGCATTATAAAAAGATTCCCCTTAATGACCCAAAAACAGCTCTTCATAATCTCTTCATAATTCTCCTTTAGACTTGCATCATCAACCATTAGGAAAAGACCATGAAAGAACTAGCCAAATATCAGTTTCGTGACATCGCCTTCATCCTCCTCTTTGCAGCGGAGTTCACCTATTACCTCCTGATCCTCCAGACCGGAGTCGTCGAGTACCACCACTCCGATATGAGGGAGATATGGATGATGCCAGTGGGCGGAGTGCTCGGGATCACCGCATCGATCTGGATCAACAGGGAGCAGAAGGGGCTCCTCCCCGCTCTCCTCGGAGCGCAGCTGCTCCTCTCGCTGGGGTATCCGCACTTCTCGTTCCTCTCGCTCTTCGGGCTCGGGGTCATCAGCGGACTCACCGCGCCGATGCTGATCGCCCGTATCCCCTCGCTCCTCCATGCGGCTATTGCCCTGGGGCTCTCGTATGCGTACGGTACCTACTACTTCGATGTCGACGCAGGACAGAGGGACTCGATAGCGATCTTCCTCACACTCGTCGCTCTGGCGGGATCGCTCTTCGAGGGGGTCAGGAGCGCGCCCAAACACGCCGAGAGATTCTCCGTCTACAGCGCGGTGACGATCTTCCTCTGGCTGCTGCTCGACAGTGCGCTCTTCGAGAGGCTCTCCCGCGACAGTATGATGAGCATCTGGGGGGACTGGGCATTCACGCCGGATATCATCCTCTTCCACATCACGGGTCTCTGGGCGGCATACAGGCTGCGCGACTCGCAGCACAACGACGCGATCATGCTGGGGCTCTTCTTCGCCACCTATGCGACCTACGATCTGGGGTGGCAGTTCGGGCTCAGCATCATCTACCCGTTCGTGATCTCATACTACAATGTGACGATCCTCTCCCGCTTCATGCGGTTCTCCTATCCCATACTCGCCGTGATGGCGGTGTCGCTCTGGGCGGCTTCGGGGATGGGACTCCTCAGCGCCCTCACGCAGCCCCCGGTCGTACTCTGGGGGATGTGGGCAATGCTGGCGGCGCTCTTTGCTGCCAGGCACTTTTCTGCCGCTTTCAAAGCGTTGACTCCAACATTCAGGAGTCCGTTCGAATAACATCAGTGGCTTTGGCTTCGCCTTTTCGGGGCTGAAGCCTCCGACTCCCGAATCAAACCCAAAAAGAAAGGATACACAATGAAAAAAGCTCTACTACTCTCGATACTCGCAGCGTCCACCATGTACGCAGGCAACCTCGCCGTCAGCCACGGCACTGTCAAAGCCCACACCGAAGCGCTCACCGACGGACAGATCAACCCGGCGACATCCGGCCTCACCTCGCACCTGACGATGAACGGCGACCCCACCACCATCAAAGGCTCTATCGATGTCTCGATCAAATCGCTCAAAAGCGACAATGACGGGAGAGACGAACACATGCACGAGGCGATCAACAGCTCAGGATTCCCTGTCGCTACCTACACCGTGAGCAGCGTCGCCAAGGCTGGCAACGGGTACAAGATGAACGGTACTTTGAAATTCCACGGTGTATCCAAACCTCTCGCTATCAATGCCGATATCAAGCAAAGCGGTAAGAAAGTGAGCATCAAAGGGAACGCATCGTTCAAGATGTCGAGCTACGGCGTCACACCGCCAAAACTCCTCCTCATCACCGTGCGCGACCAGGTCGACCTCTCTATCAATGTAGACTTCACCGACAAATAAGGCCAAGGATGTTCAAGTCATTTCTGAGATACCGCTACAAGACGCTGCTGATCCTCATCTCCGCGGTGAGCGCGATCGCTTCGACCTTCCTCATCACCGCGCTGGGCAACGGCATCATCGAGATGTACGCCTCGATGCTCCGCAGCGACGGGGATATCATCGTCACGCAGAAGGGGGTCGCCGATACATTCTTCAGCGATGTCAACCTCTCGATAGCGGAACCGATCTCAAAAATGGCCAACATCGAATCGGTACAGGGGATCATCGTCGGTGCAGGGGCTATCGATGTCGTCCCCATCGCCGGTATCTACGGCATCACCCCCAACCGTATGCCCAACTACAAGCTCCTCCGCGGCTCCTACCCCAAAGGGGGCGAGGTGGTGCTCGGCGAGAGCATCGACTCGATCCTCAAGCACCCGGAGAGCGTCGAACTGCTCGGCTCGAAGTTCACCGTCAGCGGCGTCTACGCCAGCGACATAGGCTTCGAGAATGGCGGGGTGGTGATCCCCATCGCCGACGCGCAGAAGCTCTTCAACAAAAGCTCTTCGTTCCTGCTGATCGCGCTGCGGGATATCGACACAGACAAAGAATCTATCGTCACGGCTATCAAATCGCTCAACGATAAGATCGATGTCAAGTCCACGACGGAATTCATAGACAACTATAACCAGTTCAAGATCATCCGCATCTCCAGCGGGGTGATCGCGTCCATATCGTTCTTTATGGGTTTCCTGGCGATCGTGAGCCTCATGAGCATGATGGTCAACGACCGCCGCTACGAGTTCGGGATCAAGCGCGCCGTGGGGATATCCCGTGGGCGCATCATCGCCGAGATCGTCGCCGAGGTGCTGAGCCTCACCCTCGTCGCCTTCTTCATCGCCTACGGTCTCAGCCTCGTCGCCCTCGACCTCCTCCAGCATGTCGAGAAGTTCCAGGGGTATCTCAGCGGCAGGATCGATACGAAGCTCTTCGTCCAGCTGCTCCTCGGATCGAACATCATGGCGCTTTTTGGCGCGCTGGTACCCTCGCTCATCGCCGCGCGGGTCGACCCCATCATCCTCATCAACAAAGGGGCGTAAATGATCGAACTCCTCAATATCTCCCACGACTACGGGAGCGAAACGATCCTGCACGATATCAGTCTCACCATCGAGCCGAGCTCGTTCAATATCATCAGCGGCGAGAGCGGCAGCGGCAAATCAACCCTCCTCTCGATCGTCTCGACCCTCCTGCGCCCCACGCGAGGTCTTCTGCGCTACGACGGTGTGAGCATCGCTGATATCCCCGATATCGACCGCTTCCGCAATGAACGGATCGGGTTCATCTTCCAGTTCCACTACCTCATCGCCCACCTCACGATCTATGAGAACATCGCCATGGTGACCCGCCGCCCCCGCAGCGAGATCATGGAGCTCCTCACCTCGCTCGGTATCGACCCGCTCGCCTCGAAGTACCCCGACGAGGTCTCGGGCGGTCAGCGGCAGCGCGCGGCGGTAGCGCGGGCGATCATCAACCGCCCCTCGTTCATCTTCGCCGACGAGCCGACGGGAAACCTCGATTCGCACAACTCGGAGAATGTCTTCTCCCTGCTCCGCTCGCTCGACGCTACCCTCATCGTCGCCACCCACGACCATACCAAGATCAAGCCGAGTGACCGCGTCATCTCGCTCAAGGACGGCAGACTATGCTGAAACGACACACCATTATCTCCTTCGGATTCCTGATCCTCGCAGCCCTCTTCGGGCTCGTCTATGCACTCCAACTGCTCGGATACGCCACCGACCTGATCCGCCCCGATATTGCCCGCAGTCTTCATATCTCGCTGATGCTCTACGGCTTCATCCCGCTGATGCTCTCGCTCCTCCCCTTCGCCCTCTTCGACAAGGAGGGGATACTCGGAGCGGAGGGACTCCTCTACCTCGAGCGCTACTTCATCCTCTGGTACACCTTCCTCGTCTTCATGGTGCTGAGCATCGGCGCGGGGGTGATGCGCGGGCTGCCGTTCTACGACTTCCACTACTCTCTCAACGGCATCCTCGCCTTCGCCGGGCTCTTCTACATCATCGCTATCTTCAAGACCATCCGCTCCTACGCCGTCCGTCCGCAGTGGGTCAAAGTCTCGCTCGTCCTCGTGATCGCCAGCCCCTTCGCCCTCCTGCTGCTGATGAACCCCGACTACGGGCAGGTGGAGCAGATGCACATGGGACCCCACGGGGACAATACCCTCGGGATGAGCTTCGCCCTCATGGCGGTCTACTACCTCGCTATCAAACTTGCCTCGCCGATGACGAGCTTCCGTACCCGGTGGCATATCCTCTGGCAGATACCGCTGGGTTTCTACGCCCTCTCGGTGCTCTACCGCTCCTTCATCGGGAGTATCAGCTACGAGGCTGAGTGGTTCCTCCAGTACCTCACACTCCTCTACATCCCGACCCTCTACCGCTGGTGGAAGGACGCGCAGCTGAGTATCGCGAAGAACTTCAACCTCTTCGTCTCCATCGCAGCCTTCCTCTTCGTCGATATCGAGGGGAATATCCTCTTCGTCCCAGCACTACGCAAGATATTCCACCGCAACGACCTCGTGGTCGCCCACGCCCATATCGCGGTGGGGATCGGGCTCCTCTTCCTGGCATTTTCGATCATCGAGCGGTACTTCTCCCTCTCGTCGATGCGCCGCTTCACCCTCGTCCTCGCCATCTCCCTCATGGGTCTGGTGCTCTCGATCGACGGGATCATGCAGGCGGGGTTCATTCCACTCGATACCGAGCTGATGTGGGAGCTCCGCGCCCTCTACGGCGCGCTCTTCCTCGCAGCACTGATCTGGTGGATGCCTGAGAACATCACGCAGACTCTCCGCTCTTTCTCGCCCCTCCGGCTCTACCACCTCGCCGCCTTCGCCTCGGACGGGATCGGCGGCGTGATGCTGCTGCTCTTCGGCGGATATCTCTATGGTATAATAGGCGAACCGTTCGCGGGCAGCTACCAGCTGATCGTCTTCGGCTTCGTCGCCGGGGTGGGGATATCCCACCTCATCGGAGCCCTCCACGAGCCCTACGCGACACCGATGGCGCTTGCGACCTCGACGATCCGCATCATCACCGCCGCAGGCTTCACCGCCCTCTACCTTGCCGGGACACTGGGATGGATCGCACTCGCCATCGCAGTAGTCGATATGGGGTTCGCTATGGGGTATTGGTTGTGGTTGAGGAAGTAGATAGTTCGATATATTGCAAGGATATGTAGAGATATATTGAAGTCGGTATAATTGTAATCTGTCTATCTTCAGGGAAATTCGTAGGGTGTTGTCCCATGACAACACCGCAATATTACGGATATACCGATAAAGATGAATACTCTGCAAAAACTAGGCTTAAGATACAAAGTAGAAAGAAATGGCTGACATATTAAAAGTTACCAAAATAAATTTGAATCCATATAAATCTAGTTTTGATTTAATTAGTGTTGAAGATATAGACACATATGTCATCAACAGTGACTCTTCAGGTACTCATAGCATTTGGAGTATATCTAGAATTGAAAAAGATGATACTATAGAGACATTATTGATAAGACATTTAAAAAAGAATATACTGTTATTTCGTCACTGTAGAAACACAGAGGAAACATTAAATACCGAAGTGTCTTTATCATATGATCGAAATACAACTGAACGCATAGAAAAAGTCGGTTTTAAATCTAAAATCATTAGAGATACTGTTGTACCTTGTTCTGATCAAGATATAGCTGAAATAATAGATGATGAGATAACAATCTATCAGAATAACGAGCTGGAAATAGGAGATAGAGAAGAGATAATTCAAGATTTGAAAGAGTGCCTAGGAAAGATATATCCGAAATCATTTCAAATCGATTTTGATAAAATAGATGAACTAGTTTGGGTCTCTTGGCATATCGTAGCATTTGTGTATAACGGATATTTTTATCATATTGTTCTAGATTTTGGTGCAGGGCATATGGATAATATGGTGTTCTATCAAGATAGCAACTTGATGACTTTTACCAATAAGAGATTTTCATACTATCCTTATGAATTTGTTCGCTTTTTACCTCATATAAGCGGAGATGAAAAATCTTTAAAAAACTTAAATAGCTTTCTTTTTGACAATGATATGAAAAATTTGGTTGTCTGTTGTGAAAAAGAGAATGAATATGATGGGATAAAAAATACATTGACACAATTTTATATGCATAATCAAAATTTGGCTACAAAAATTTATCAATCTCTTTTTAGAGTAGATATTGGACAAGACATAAGTATTTCAAGTTTCAAAGATACGAATTTAACAATAGAATATGCTCAAGAAGTTAGCACTGAGTATCAAATATCATATAATTATGCTGTGCTAATTTTCGATGAGTTGGTCTATACAATTTGTTGGGATAATTATTAATGTGCTGTCACAGTAGAATTAAAATATTGGTGTTGTGAGGGCACAACACCCTACGCGACAAGAGGGATCAAAACAAGAAAATACAAAACTTTAAGATATAATGCTTCTATCATAGCCTCAAACAATCTATAGAAATATAGATAAATTCTACAATAGGCTAGATATCACAATGAAAACAATGCAAGATTATCAAATGTTTTTTCAAGGCTACCTTGAAGCATTGACCGACATTGATGGTGACCAGCGGGAGTTTGGTATCAATGTCAAATTCTTTTCTTCTTCTGACCAGGAACATCTTAACGATATTCAAAACGAGTTTGAATTCAACACCCCGATTGAAATTGTATTTTCCAAAAATTTTAGAAACTTTTATCGTCTTGAAAAGATACTCAAAGAACTTCTCTTTATCAAGTTTTTGAATGGAGCTCAAATACCACCGGAGAGCATTGAGGACTTTAGAGATTATGTAGTGTTCCATCTCATGGATTATATAGACTTTGCTTTTGATGATGCGGCGTATCGATTAGGCAAGCGTAAGAACTTCACTCTTATTGCAAGTCGAGATAAAAAGGTCAATCATATCTTTTTGATCATGAGTGCCGAGGGCAAAAAACTTATTTTTAGTTTCTATCACAACAAAAAATATATCACAAATGAAGCTTTCGATAGTTGGTATCAGCAGATGCTTGCCAATGAAGAGGAACATCATGTTGCTGCTGTCAAAGATGCAGGTATTCGTGGTGTAAATAGTTTTCTCTATAAAGAGTATGATAAAGAGAAGATGTTGGATCTAGCAGAGGCATTATCTATATGTATTGATAGAAAATCACCATCCATTGAGAAAATATCTGCTTCCAACCAATGGGGAGCTGAAGAGTTGATTCCTCTCTTGCAACAGGGACTTAACGAGCTTTATCAAGAGAACTTACCTGATATCAACGAAATTGCGATACAACGGATTTTAGGGGCTATTGTAGAAAATGGAGTGCAAAAAGAGCGAGGGTTTCAACAAGTATTCGATCAAATCCTCCTTGCCATTGAGGAGTATAACCAAAAATTCCATACCCTTGAGAGTCGTAGGATTTATGCACAGAATAATCGTTACGGTATCTCTCTATCTAAACAACTGCATAGCTTTTTATGTTATTTTGAAGCCATCATTGAAAACTCTTCAAATGATAAAGAAGTTGCAAATGCGTTAAAGAAAGAGTATCAAAAAGATAGCATGCTGGAGGTATGGAAGTCTGTTTTTGAAGAGATAAAAGAGCCTATTAATATAAAAGGCGGTCTCTATCATGATTTTTTGGTCATCGAGAGAGATAGTTATTCACACCGTCACCTCAAAGATTATTTACAAAATATTCAACTTCGACTGGATGATGATTTCATCTGTTATATTTACGATACACTCAAATGGTTGGAGACGCTCAACCCTGGCAGAAATGAACCTTGTCGAGGTTTGTGTCTCTATGGTATAACGATAATTGAAGGCGATACACTTGTAAAGTTTATTAATATATTATCGAATTGGATAGCTATTTTCAGAGAAGCACCTGAGGAACTTGAACTTACGGGAGGCTATATCTATAATGAAGATAATTTAAATGATGGACAATATGATAAACTGCATTATCATCGTGATGACTTGATCGATACTTTGCAACAGTTGATCGATCTGTCCCAAAATGCTTATAACAATGGTCGAACCTTATTGCATTTGGGGGTATAGTTTGATTTGTACAGTCAGTTTATCGAAGTAGTCAAGTTTCAAAAGACTGAAATCATGTCTGATGTTTAGCAAATTGACTTTTATATTGTATAATCAAACTCATCTTTGAAGGAGGTTTGAGAGTGGAGATATTAATCATATTGCTTATAGGTGTAGGGGGATACTGGATTGTTAAAGAGATCATCAAACCTGTAGAGCGTCCCATAGACAACAAACAAACTTCAAGTTTCAAACAGTATGGCTTGATGAAGCCGGGAGAGAAACTTCTTGATATTGATCTGCATGAGTGGTCAGGTTTATGGTGGCGGTGGGCATACACCTTTTCCGAAAACCGTAATCCTGTAGCAGATATGACAGGGAAACTTTCGTATCTCGGTGAGCAAGATGATATTTGGTATCTTGCAGGCTCGTTCTCTTCAAACCCCGTCTATCGTAAAGCCACAGTGAAAGTAGGGAAACCGATTTTCTTCCCGATCATTAATGAACTCTATGAGGTAGCACCGCATGTCCCATGCAGACAGGCTGTAGCCAATCTTGTCGAATCATTCAATCCTAAAAATCTTTTTGTAGAAATTGATGGTGTTGCACTCACAAATGTCGCGCAACACAAAATTGTGACACCAACCTGTTTCGACCTTATCCCCAGACAGAACTCCCCGGTTGTCTCTATCGGGTATTGGGTGGCATTGGCCTCTCTTCCTGTTGGAGAGTATAAACTATCTTTTGGTGGTGAAAATGGATATTTCAAACAGAATATCACCTATCAGCTGAATGTGGTTCATTAGATAAGCTTTTGAATACAAATATAGTACAAGAGGATGAACATGAAAACATACCACAACGGCCGATTCGGCGGCCTGCTCGACAGCTCGACCGAAATACGCTTCAGCAATATCATCCGTTGGAAGCTTCTGGAGCGCAAGAGTGCGCCCAAAAGGGAGATCAAGCCCCTCGAAGTGATCGACAACAGTGAGCAGCTCTCGGGGAGCGGAGACTTCATCTGCTGGCTCTCCCATGCGTCGTTCCTGATACAGCTGGGAGGGCGGCGTATCCTCATCGATCCCCTCTTCACCCACCCGCCGCTCTACAAGCGCCACTCGCCGTTCCCCTATGATATCGGGCAGCTGGGGAAGATCGACTACCTCCTCCTCTCCCACGCCCACTACGACCACTTCGATACCCCGTCGATCCGCGCTGTCGCGCACCATCGACCCAAGGCGGTCGTACCGCTCCAGATGGGAAAGGCGCTGGGGAAGATATTGGCAGATATCGCCACCCACGAGCTCGACTGGTATGAGAGCTACAGCGAGAATGGACTAACTATCACGCTTGTCCCTGCCAAACACTGGAGCAAGCGCACCCCCTTCGATACCAACCGCATCCTCTGGGGCGGCTACATCATCGAGTATAACGGGCTGACGATCTACTTCGCAGGGGACAGTGCGAGCGGTGAGCACTTTGACGATATCGGCAGCCGCTTCGATATCGATATCGCACTCATGCCCATCGGCGCGTACAGGCCCGAATATATCATGAAGCACAACCATATCAACCCGCAGGAGGCCTACGATGCCTTCCGACAGCTGCGGGCAAAGACGATGATACCGATGCACTACGGCACATTCAGGCTCAGCGACGAACCCATCGACGAGCCGCTGGAGTGGATGGAGAGGATCGCCAGTGAGCATCCGGGGGAGATCAGGTTTTTGAGGAGTGGTGAGGTGTTGGAGTTGTAGGGTGGGCTTGCCAGCCCACCAATCACAACGCAGACATTCATTATCCGATTCGTAAATTTGTTATCGATCGGGGTTAATGGTGGGCTGGGAAGCCCACCCTACTCTTGATTTCCTCAGGCCTACCCGAATATCTTCCCAAACAACGCCATGGTATCCCTGCCGCCATTCGTGCTTTTGACCATCTCGTCGACGATGGAATCGCCGCCGCTGGTCGCTCGGTCTACGATAGAGGGGAGGGAGTCTGCGAGCGCTCCTTTGGCGCTTTCGGTCGAGATACCCAGACTGGATGCAAATTTGGCTATTTTCTCATCTCCAAGCAGCGATGCGATCTGCTCGGCGGTGATCGGCATGTTCGCCCCGTTGCCCAGCCATGAGTCGATGATATTCCCCAATCCGGAGCGGGATGCCCCTACTACCACCGAGGTGAGATCGAGCGAACCGTCGCCGTGGGTGAGGACGCCACCGAGCGCTTCGGTGATGCGGTGCGTGTCCATCCCCGTCGTGGCGCTGTCGCTGTTGCCCTCTATCAGGGCTGCGCCCATACTGAAAAGATCGCTGAGGTTCATTGTATTCTCCTTTTGTTTTTTGATGCTATGCGCTAAGACTGGGTGAAACTTCCCGTCAGTTTATCCATGCCGCGGAACAATATCTCCACACTGTAGCCCACAAGGAATGCTATCGCCAGGGGGGAAGCGCTGGCGAACTCCCCTTCGTCTCCGGTAGGGATGAGGAAGCCGAAAAGCCATGAAAAAGTGACACCGGCGATGATCCCGAGGAAGATACGCAGTTTGAACCCCTGGGAGCTTTCGGGGAGGAAGGTCATGTTCCTGATATTGTTCGATATCTGGCGCAGGATGTAGACATTGGCCCCGAGCCATCCCAGGAAGAGCGGGAGAATATACCCCACCATGATCGCGTTGAAGATATTGAGGTAGTGGAGGATCAGCTTTTCGGTGATCTGCGTCACGTCGCTGTAGTCGGAGAGATACTGGATGGGGGAGCGGAGCGACTGGATGATATCGAGATAGTTCTGGTAGGTCTGGTAGATATGTTTGCTCTCGTCCCCGAGCTTTTTGAACTCCCGGGTGAACTGCTCCACCCGCTCATCGATCAGTTTCTGCATCACCTCGGTACCGTTGGCATCTTTGATCTTCTGCTGCTCGCCGATGAGCTGGTCGAACTGCAACTGGAGAGTCGAGAGCTTCTCATCGGTCCTGGTCTTGAGCTCGATGGTCTCCTGGAATTTCGAAACAAGGGTCGAAGAGGAGAGCCAGACGATCTGGAGTATCAGTGCGAAGAGCAGTACGCCGATGGCCATTTTGCTGTAGAAGCTGATGACATTCTTTTTGGAGAGTTTCTTTTGGACGATATCTTTGTCCGCGGTTTTGACGATATCGCAGTTGACCATGATCGTTTCGATCGTAGCGGGCTGGACAGCATGGGAGAGTTTGGCGTAGGCTTTCCAGAATTCGTTTTCGAGCTCGGCATCGATACCGCTTACCGGTCCGCTGTGGTTGATCTTCGTGATCGTCGTGACGACGCTGTGATCCACCGCTTTGCCCGACTTGACCATATAGATCATCAGCGCATTGGCCTCTTCGATCGACTCGGAGAGCTTTTGCAGGTGCCCTTCGCTGAGTGCCTGTGTGTTCTCAAGTGTTTCCTGGGTCATATCCCCTCCTTGTGTTTCACAGAGTGTCGGCCTCCTGTACGATGCTGCCCGGGACAGGTGTCGTACAGGAGGTCTTTTGATTATCTTATACTAATTCTTCTTACAGCTTGATACAACGCGTTTTTCAAAACACCTTCAAGCATCACTAATCTATAATCTGCAATAATTCATACCATCAGTTAAGATCACAAAAACAGCCGTTTACATCGGTTTACATTCAATTGACACAGAATTTACACAATAATTCTACAATTATTCCAAAGAAAGACGGTATGGAGGAGCACAGGTGAGCAGATATTTATTGCCATTCGTGGTCGGGGTGTCTCTTCTGGATGCGAGCGGGAACGACCTCTCGCTTCTCAACCCCTACAAGAAAGAGATCCAGAAACAGAGCGAAGAGGAGATCGAGCTCATCTACGATACGGAGAAGTACGACTGGGTCTCCCCTGTCAATGTCACGGCCACGACCACCAGGTCCTCCGAGAGCGACCGGACGCAGAAGCTCGGGGTGAGCCTCTCGCAGGATATCTACCGCTTCGGCGGGATATCGTACCAGATGACCTACGCCGACACCAACAGACGCTACAAGCTCACCGACCTCAAGCTCGCCAACAGCACCTACTACAAGACGATCTACACCGCCGTGCTCGAGATACGCAAACTGAAGCTCCAGATCGCACAGGCGGAGCTCACGATGAAGAACAAGGAGCTCGATATCCTCATCCAGAAAGAGAAGTACAAGACAGGCTCCGGGGACATCACGCTGCTCAACTCCGCGCTGATGGAGAAGAACACCCAGATGCAGTCGATCCTCATGCTCAAAAACTCCCTCGTCTCCGCGAGGAAGGAGCTCTCGGTGATCACCCCGGTCGATGAGAAGGATATCGCGCTCCCCCATGTGCGGCTCGTGAGTAAGGAGGCGTTCATACGGGACAATTACGAGATCAAACTCTCCGATCTCGAGCGACAGCTCCAGAAAGACAAGCTCGACATCACGAAGTCCAACTACTACCCGAGGGTCACCCTCGGAGCTGAAGCGGGGTATCAGAAGGTGGAGAACTACGGCGCGACGCAGTTCGACGACAGCTACTACAGCATCGGGGTGAGCGTCAGCGTCCCGATCGATTTCAATGCCCGCAGCACCGTCGAAGCGCAGAAGGTCGCCTACTACAAGAAGGCGCTGAACCGCAAGGACAAAGAGGTCGAGCAGGCGGCGGTCTACAAAGAGGCAGTCGAAAATATCCGCAACTACGAAAAGTACAAGAAGCTCATCCGGGAGAATATCAGGCTCTACAACGATATCCTCGGGAGCACCGAAAAGGGGTACAAAAGCGGCTACAAGAGCGGCTACGACTACGAAGTGCTCCGCAATACCGACAAAATCTACAAACTTGACCTGGCTATCTACGATATGATGATCCAGCAGGAACTGGTCAAGATCCATTACGCACGAGAGAGATAATATGCAAGAGAAGATCACCAAAGAGGACATCCTCGACAAAGTCGCAAGCGAAGGGGGGAGCAAAAGTATTTTCACCTCCGTGCCGCTGCTCGCCCTCATGGCTGCGGTCGTGATAGGGGGGCTCTACTTCTATTTCGGGGTAGAGCGCAGCCAGGAGAAGGAGAGCTATGTCACCGTCCCGGTTTCAAAAAAAGACCTCGTCGTCAAGGTCTCGGCGACGGGCAACCTCGAACCGACCAACAGCGTCGATGTGGGGATAGAGGTCTCCGGGACGATCGCCGAAGTGCTGGTCGACTACAACGACAAGGTAAGCAAAGGGCAGATACTCGCCAAGCTCGACACCACCAAGCTCGCCAGCCAGGTGAGCAACTCCCGCGCCTCCCTCGAAGTCGCCCAGGCCAACCTCCTCGAAGGACAGATCGCGACCAAGGATGCCAGACGGGAGCTGGAGCGGCTGAAGTCCCTCTACGCCTCCACCAAAGGGAGCTACCCCACCCAGAAAGAGATCGACCAGGGGGAGATAAGCTATGAGAAGGCGAAGGTGCTGGAGCGATCCTACGAGGCGAAGGTACATCAGGCGGAGGCGACGCTCAAGTCCGACGAGGATGATCTCAAGAAAGCGATCGTCGTCTCCCCCATCGACGGTATCGTCCTCAGCCGCGCTGTAGAGGCGGGGCAGAGCGTCGTGGCGATGATGCAGATACCCGTCCTCTTCACCCTCGCCAGGGACCTGGTGACGATGCGGGCGATCATCAGCGTCGACGAGGCCGATATGGGCAAGGTGAGCGAGGGGCAGAGGGTGGAGTTCGAGGTCGATGCCTACCCTGAGCAGAAGTTCGAGGGGAAGATCAGCCAGATACGGCTCAACTCCCAGACCGTGGACGGCGTCGTCACCTACGAAGCGGTGGTCGATGTCAACAACACCGCCCTGCTGCTCAAGCCCGGCATGACCGTCTCGGCCGACATCATCACCTCCCACCTCAAAGGGCGCACCGTCATCCCAAATGCCGCGCTCCGTTTCACCCCGCAGCTGGGGGAGAAGGAGACCAAAACGATCTTCAACCACCGTCAGAGGGATGATGCGGCCACCACTACCCAGAAGCATATCTGGGTACTCGAAAGCGGCACGCCGCGCCAGATCGAGGTCAAGACGGGGATGAGCGACGGCAGCTACACCGAGCTCCTCGGCGGCGATGTCGCCCCGCAGGCGGAGGTGATCACCGCCACGGTAGAGAAGAGCAATGGCAAATAGCGCCCAGCCCCTCATCAAGCTCGAGGGGATCAAGAAATCCTACGGCGAGGGGGAAGCCCTCACCTATGCCCTCCGGGGGATCGACCTGGAGATATACGAGGGGGAGTTCGTCTCGATCATGGGGAGCAGCGGTTCTGGGAAATCGACGATGATGAACATCATCGGCTGCCTCGACAGCCCGAGCGAGGGGAAATACTTCTTCGAGGGGGTCGATGTAGGGAGTCTCACGCGGGCTCAGGTCTCCCTGCTGCGGCGCAATTTCATGGGTTTCATCTTCCAGGGGTTCAACCTCCTCGCCCGTACCTCGGCGGTGGAGAATGTGGAGCTTCCGCTCGTCTACCGCGGGATGGGGGCGAAGGAGCGCCGGGCAAAGGCGCTCGACGCACTGGAGAAGGTGGGGCTCAGCCATGTTGCCTCCCATCAGCCCTCGCAGCTCTCCGGCGGACAGCAGCAGCGTGTCGCCATCGCCCGCGCACTGGCGAGCGACCCGCTCGTGATCCTCGCCGACGAGCCCACCGGGAACCTCGATACGAAGAACAGCATCGAGGTGATGAAGCTGCTGCGGAAGTTCAACGATGAGGGGATCACCGTCATCATGGTGACCCATGAGCCCGATATGGCGGCGTTTACCAAGAAGATCGTCACCTTCAGGGACGGCATGATAGAAAAGATCGAGGAGCAATAGATGTTCGGCAATGCATTCCTGCTCGCGTTTCGTACCATCAGCAGAAACATCATGCGCTCTTTCCTCACGGTGCTGGGGATCGTCATCGGGGTCGCTTCGGTGATCGCGATGGTGATGCTCGGCGAGGGGACGACGGCGTATGTGACCCAGAGCATCACCAAGCTCGGGAGCAACATCCTCATCATCCGCCCCGGACAGGAGCGCAGGGGACCTCCCAGCGGCGACAACAGCGCCAAGCCCTTCACCATGTCCGATCTCGATACGATCAAGCGGGAGTTCGCCACCCTGCGCGCCGTCACCCCCTCGGAGAGCCGCTCGATCAACGCCGTCTTCGGCAACGAGAACTACTCCACCACCGTCTATGGCGTGACCAACGACTACTTCGTCGCCAAGGACTGGAAGATGAAGGAGGGGCGGGAGTTCAGTCAGACGGAGCTGGGTTCGGGCAAATCGGTCTGTGTCATCGGCGAGACGGTACGGCAGAAGCTCTTCGGTGAGCAGAACCCCGTCGATGCTTCGCTGCGGCTGGAGAAGTTCTCCTGCCAGGTGATCGGACTGCTCGAGTCCAAGGGCGCCGCGGCGTTCGGGATGGATCAGGATGATGTGATCATCGTCCCTTTCAAGCTCTACCAGCGGCGTATCAGCGGCAACAAGAAGGATGTCTCCTCGATCCTCATCTCGGTGAGGGACGGCTACTCCACCACCCGCGTCCAGAACGATATCAAGCTGCTGATGCGCGAACGCCGCCATATCAAGGAGGGGGCGACGGATGATTTCAACATCCACGATATGAAGGATGTCATCGAGACCCTCTCCTCGACCACGGAGATGCTCACCCTGCTGCTGGGCGCGGTGGCGGCGATCAGTCTCGTCGTCGGCGGTATCGGGATCATGAACATCATGCTCGTCTCGGTCACCGAGCGGACGCGCGAGATCGGCATCCGGCTCGCCATCGGCGCGCTGGAGCGGGAGGTGCTCCTCCAGTTCCTCGTCGAGTCGGTGGTGCTCTCCTCGATAGGCGGCGTGATCGGGATCGTGCTGGGGATATCGATCACATGGTTCGCCTCGACCGCGTTCAATATCCCGTTCATCTTCAACGAGTCGATCGTCTTCATCGCCTTCTTCTTCTCGATGGTGGTGGGGGTGGTCTTCGGCTACTTCCCGGCACGCAAAGCCGCCAAGATGAACCCTATCGATGCGCTGAGGTACGAGTAGGGTGGGTTTCCCAACCCACCGTTTATTCCGTCGTATTCCCGAATTCCCCGGAACCAGCGGCTTCAGCTCCGACAAACATATCAGAACATATCTCACACTCTTTAGATTCGACAGCTTCAGACTCCGTAGGTTTGGCACTGCCAAACGCTTATGGAGCTCTCATATTCTATCCCAGTGACCAACCTGAGATCGTATCGGCATACAGCATCCCTCTTTATAGTATCTTTGTCTGAGGCGTTTGGCAGTGCCAAACCTACGAATCCCGTACTTCGGAACCGGCGGCTTCAGCCCCGTCAGATCTGCTGCGTGTTTTGAAATGTTTTTGGTAGAATAATGCAAATATCATAGAAGATGTTTCAACTGGCTTTCAAATTTTATGTGAGAAGTGAACATATCACTGTGCAGCGATGAAATTGTGAAATAAGTGAAAAGAATTTATTGATTAAATAGATGTGAAAAAAGGAGAAAACGACATGGCTTACAGATATGATGAGGATTTGGATTTTATACAACACCTTAAATCAACTGACTTAAATGTGTTGGTTGAAACACTCATATATGATAATGATGGTGAAAAAAGGTATACAGAAGAATTATCAAATTCAGATAGTTATCAACAATATTATCCAGATCATATAAAATATTGGGAAGATATCGTTGAAGAGCTACAAAGATTTGGTGGTAATAGCTTTGTAAATTTGTTAAGATTTGGTGAAGGAGTTTTATATAAAGAGATACTTATGGATGTGTGTGACAAAC
>QKDN01000033.1 GCA_003252535.1 Campylobacterota bacterium
GAGAGTAGATAACAAATACCATGACCAGCCTCGTGTACCATCCCCAAAGATCGATTTATAAGAAAATACAATCGATTAAATAGTGACTGTATCAAACTACCATCCTGTACTACACTGTTGAAAAATGCGTATTTTGGGAAGAGCAATAGAAACAGGATCAGGATAGTAAAAGTTATGACCTTGGTCACATAGGAGGTCTGGATAGATGAGTCTACATTCGATGTGGGAAAATATTCTCGCAATGATCCAAGCATACTCTTTTTGCTCTTTTGCATTGTTGCACCTTTGGAAGTATCTTCAATATAGGGCGAGTATAGCATAAAGTTTTACCGATATGTAAAGAGTTATCGAAAGATATCGAGATGAAGTTTGAGAGTTGGTCATTCCCGTGAAAACGGAGATCTGGAGCATCGTAGGGTGCATTTTAATGCACCGCTTACCGTGGATACAGTTGAATCACATTCCGTTGTGTATTTTGGTGCAATGAATTGCACCCTACCCTATCAGATCACTACACAAATCAAATCTATTATGCGTCATCAAATGCACTTTCCCGTGGAGTTGCATCATCTCGTCGAAGATGCGTTTGGAGAGGGTGAAGCCTACCTCTTTCTCTTTCTCCACGCCGTCCATCGCGGCGAGGTTCATCTCGTCGATGATCGCCTTGGGGACGCTGATACCGGGGACTTTGTCGTTGATGAAGTTCGCTGTCTTTGCCGCTACGATCGGGAACTGCCCGAGGACGAGCTGCGCCTCTTTGGCGGTGTCGCGGATGCTCATCGACTTGGCCTCTTCGAAGAGCTCCAGCAACTCTCTGGCATTGTCCATATCGTAGACAGGCTGGGTGATGATCGCCCTTGTGCCGTAGTCGAGCTTCTTGACGATCCTTTTTTGGAGCTTACTCATATCCTTGGCGTAGGCGTTCGCCACCGCGAAGGGGTAGATCGGTTTGGGAGCCGGGGTGAGCGGCTTGTTGGAGTAGTCGACGCCGCGGTTGAGATGGTAGATGATGCTCAGCAGCAGCGTCGAGTCGCGCTCGAGCACCCCCTTCACCTCCGGCTGGTCGGAGAACTTCGCCGGGTCACCCGTGAGGGCGAGGATGCAGCGGAGGTCGAAGTCGTTGGCTCCGAGGAGCGAGGACTGGAGCGAGAGCTTGTTCTTGTCCCTCATGCTCATCGTCGCGATGACCGGTTTGCCAAATCTCTCCTGGAGCTTGATCGCCGAAAGGATCCCCGACATCTTGAGCTTTGCCAGCGGGTTGTCGGTGACGGAGAAGCCTGTGATCTTCTCCTGGAGACCCGCTTTGGCGATGGAGTCGAGTATCCCCTCTATCGAGGCGCCGTGGGGAGGATTGACCTCGACGGTGATATAGGGCTTGTCGCTGCAAAGCGTGGCGTAAAATTCTTCGATCATATATGTCTCTTGTCTATTGGGCTAATTTGGTTATAATCTTACCCTAATAATTTAAATAAATTAAGGGATATCTATTGAAATTAGCAGTATTTGACTTCGATTCGACACTGATGGACGGCGAGACCATCGACTTTCTGGCGGCACCCCTGGGGCTCGAAGCGCAGGTAGCCTCGATCACCGAGAGAGCGATGGCTGGAGAGCTGGACTTCTACAAGGCGCTCCGTGCGCGTGTGGCGCTGCTGGAAGGGCTCGAAGCGTCCCGAGTGGATGAGATATGCGCCAGTCTCCCGATGATGCCCGGAGCGGCAGAGGTCGTCGCAGGACTCACGGAGAGAGGCTATACTGTCGTCTGCTTCTCCGGCGGTTTCCGCAACGCTACCAAACCCGCCTGCCAAAGGCTCGGTATCCATGCCGACTTCTCCAACTTCCTCCATGCCGAGAACGGCGTCCTGACCGGACAGGTGGGGGGCGAGATGATGTACGGCGAGGCGAAGGGGGACATGATCGTCCGTATCCAGGGGCTGCTCGGTATCGGGCGCGAGGATACCCTCGTCGTAGGGGACGGCGCCAATGACCTGAGCATGTTCGCCCATGCCGATACCAGGGTGGCATTCTGCGCCAAACCGATCCTCCGTGAGGCCGCGACCCACTGCGTCGATACCAAAGACCTCACAGAGATACTGCACATCGTAGACGCACTATAGACAAAAGGAGACACCATGCTAAGCAGATTCGATCCGCAGCTGGCCAAAGGGTTCGACGATCTCGAGATGAGAGTCTACACCTCGCGGCTGCTGGGGCAGGACAAGAGCCTCGTACTTCACGGCGGAGGCAACACCTCGCTCAAGTGGAGCGAGAGGATCTATGTCAAGGGGAGCGGATGGGATCTGGCGACCATAGAGATCGAGGGGTTCTCCCCCGTGCGCACCGATGCGCTACTCGCGCTCCTCGAGTATGAGACCCTCAGCGACACCGACATGGTGAAGTACCAGCGTGAAGCCCTCACCAGGCAGAGCGCCCCCAACCCCTCTATCGAGGCGATCCTCCACGCCCTCATCCCCTTCAAGTTCGTCGACCACACCCACGCCGATGCCATCGTCACGATCTCCAATACCGTACACGGCGAGAAGATCATCGAGGAGCTCTACGGGAGCCGCTACCTGATCGTCCCCTATGTGATGCCGGGCTTCGATCTGGCGAAGAAGGTCTACGAGATGACCCGCGGCATCGACTGGAATGCCATCGAGGGGATCATCCTCCACAACCACGGGGTCTTCACCTTCGACGACGATGCCCGCAGGAGCTATGAGAAGATGCTCGAAGCGGTATCGCTGGCAGTATCGTACCTCAATCTCAACACCCAGGAGGTGGAGGATGTCATCGACCACTTCCGCCCCGGGCAGATCAATTTCAACTTCACCAGGCTTCAGACGATCCTCTCCGAGGCCAAAGGCTACCCCGTCACGATCCGCGCCAACACCACGCCGCTCGCGCAGTACTTTGCCTCCGAGGTGGACGACAGCTGCTACCGCAAGGGTATCCTCACCCCCGAGCACATCATCCGCACCAAGCGTTTCCCGGCGGTCTTCTCCTATGACTACGAGAGTGAGCTGGCGGACTATATCGCGGAGTACAAAGCCTACTTCGACCGCAATGTGATCGGCGAGATCATGCTCAATCCCGCCCCCAACTGGGCGGTCATCCGCGACTACGGCATCATCGCCATCGGCAAGGATGACAAAGAGGCCTCCGTCATCGAGGATATCGTCATGCACACCATCGAGGCGATCCTGCGCGGCGAAGCGATGGGGGGCTATCAGAGCCTCAGCGAAGAGGATTGCTTCGCGATGGAGTACTGGGAACTGGAGCAGATGAAGCTCAAGAAAAAATAGCACAAGGAGCTACCAATGCGATACCTCATGAGCATAGATGCAGGGACAGGGAGCGTGAGAGCCGTACTCTTCGACGAGCTGGGGACACAGGTCTCGATAGCGCAGAGGGAGTGGACGCACCACGGCGAAGAGGGGGTAGCCGCCTCGATGAGCTTCGATACCCGTGCCAACTGGCAGCTTGTCTGCGAATGTATCAACGAGTCGCTCACCAAAGCCCGCATCGACCCCTCGCATGTCGCCGCCCTCACCGCATCGAGCATGCGCGAGGGGATCGTCCTCTACGACAAGGAGGGCAACGAGCTCTGGGCGGTCGCCAATGTCGACGCGAGAGCATCGGCAGAGGTGATCGAGCTCAAGCTCCTCTCAGAGTCGATCGAGGAGGAGTTCTACCGCGAGTCGGGGCAGACCTTCGCACTCGGCGCCCTCCCCCGTCTCCTGTGGGTCAAGAAGCACCGCTCCGATATCTACGAAAAGACCGCGACCATCTCGATGATCAGCGACTGGGTGCTCGCGAGGATCAGCGGCGTCATCGCCACCGACCCGTCCAACGGCGGTACGACCGGCATCTTCTCCCTCTCCTCGCGCGACTGGCAGAGCTCGCAGGCGCGCCGTGTGGGTCTGCGCGACGATATCTTCCCACCTGTCTACGAGCCGGGGACGGTCATCGGTGAGATCACCGCCGAGTGCGCCGACAAGACGCTCCTCCCCAAAGGGTGCAAGGTGGTGATGGGGGGCGGCGATGTGCAGCTGGGCTCTGCTGGGCTCGGTGTGATCCGCGCGGGTCAGAGCGCGATACTCGGCGGGAGCTTCTGGCAGCAGATCGTCAATATCGACGCCGCCACCCCTCCCCCCGCCGATATGAGCCTGCGGGTCAATCCCCATGTCATCCCCCACCTCTCGCAGGCGGAGGGGATCACTTTCTTCTCCGGGCTCATCATGCGGTGGTTCCGCGATGCCTTCTGCTCGCAGCAGGTGCTCGAGGCTGCCAAACGCAATATCGACCCCTACGCCCTCCTCGAGGAGCTTGCCGCGGAGGTTCCCGTGGGTTCTTACGGGATCATGCCGATCTTCTCCGACGCGATGAGCTACGGCAAGTGGTACCACGCCAGCCCCTCATTCCTCAATCTCTCGCTCGATCCCGAGCGGTGCAATATCGCCTCGATGTTCCGCTCTCTCCAGGAGAATGCCGCCATCGTCTCGGCGATCAACCTCGAGAACATCACCGCCTACAGCGGCATGACGGGCGGCTCACTCACCTTCGCCGGGGGTGCGTCCAAGGGGTGGCTCTGGCCGCAGATCGTCGCCGATGTGACTGGGAGGCAGATCGATATCCCGGTCGTCAAGGAGGCGACCTCGCTCGGCGGCGCGATGGTGGCGGGGATCGCGGCGGGTATCTACACCGATATCGAGGAGGCGGTCTCCCTGTTGGTACGATGGGAGCGCTCCGTCGAGCCCGACATGGACAACCACCGCATCTACCAGGATATCAAGCACAAATGGCAGCAGGTCTACGCCAACCAGCTCGCGCTGGTCGACCGCGGACTCCTCGAGTCGATGTGGCGCGCACCGGGGGTGTGATCCTTCCCTCCCACTCGCTCTTAAGTTGCACTTGGGAGCGCCCATGAAAGCTCCTTTGGTAATGTGTGTTGTATGCAAGTTCCCGTATGTGTTCCCAAATGCAATTTGGGAACACATTAAGCTATTCAATTATCACTTTTTTTCGCTCTTCAGACTCTCCAAACAGACCTTGTTGTTGTATAATATTCGCTGGATAAATGTTTTCATTTCAAACACAGGAGGAGGCTATCATGGATTCCCATGCACGCTTCAACAAGGTACAAAAGAAGCGGCCTGAGCGCAGGCTGCTGGATCGCAAGATGCTCGACAGTATGCCGAACTGGCGTGATATCATCCTGGGCGGCGGTCGGGGCGGCAGTGTCACGGTCTGGAACGCCGGACCGTCTCTGTCGGCGCCGCGCTGGCATATGCAGGGGCTCAGCGTCGGAGGCAAAGTGTGGGCTGTCGGCGGCTATTACGAGAGCGGCTACTGCGCCGACATCGAGATATACGATCCCGCGAGCAGGACATGGTCGGTACTGGCGAATCCCTTCAGCGGCTGGGGGCAGGCCTTCGCCGCAGCCAGTAACGGCAGGGTCTACGCCATGGGCGGTCTCGCGAGCTGCCTGACACTCGCCGGCACGGTCGAAGAGTACGATCCGGTCAGCGGCGTATTGACCTCTGTAGCCGACATCCCTGTCTCTACTTACAACCCCGGGATCGCAGCCTCGGCGGACGGCAAGATATATGTGGTCGGCGGATGTGTACCGCCGACGGCTGTGAACGACGCGGTCGGTCCTCCCACCTATCTCGATATCCTCCAGGTATACGATACGCAGAGCGGCACCTGGTCGATCAAACGCTCGATGCCCATCCAGCGCTTCGGTCTCGCCGCCGTGTTCGGGACGGATGGCAGGCTCTACGCGATGGGAGGTCACACCCCGGACGGCCACTCCGTCGCGCAGGTGGATGTCTACGATCCGGTGACCGACATGTGGGCGCCGTGCGCCCCGCTCCCTGGTGCGCGCTATCATCTCGTCGGCGTACGCGCCGGATCGACCGGCAGGCTCTTCGCCATCGGCGGTCTGGGCGATCTCACGGGTCTCACCGATGTGGACGAGTTCGACCCCGCCACCAATATCTGGACCCCGCGCGCAGGGCTCACGCAGGGGCGCTGGTACCACGGTGCCACTGCCCTCGGCGATGCGATCTATGTGATGGGCGGGAAGACCCGCGTGGGGGACTATATCCCCGATAATTCGAATATAGAGGTCTTCGATTCGGTCGAGGTCGCGACTGCTTTCTGAGCGTCGTGAAGCTTCGGCCTACCCGGTAACGGGATAGCAACCAATATCTGAATGGAGGTGTACAATGCAGGATATGGATCAGTTGATCTCAAGGAAGATGATGAGCTTCAGGATCATCCACATAGCGATGGTGATGGGGAGCGTGGTGTATGGGATAGTGATCCTTGCGATCCACAATCTCTCTCAGCTCCCTCCTTTCATCGAGGATGAGGGGCTCCTGGAGCAGATCGGGTATATGAGTATCTTTTTCGTCGTCATCATGGGGCTTTCTGCTGGTATGCTGCGCAAAAAGCTCCTCGCTTCCGCCCGGAGCGCTGTTCCGGCTGACGAAGCGGACGCGGCGAGGTATCTGGGGCGGTACATCACCTATCTCATCATCGTCTGGATGGTCATCGAGTCGATCTCGGTGGTGGGTGTCGTGTACTTCCTGATGAGCGGCAAGATCATCTATCCGCTCACCCTGGTAGCCATCGCTGTAGTGCTCAAGATCGTGCACCGCCCTAAAAGGGAAGAGCTTGAGGGGCTTGTGGGGAGGTATTGATGGGGATGGGGTTATCTCATAATTATAGGGTTAATGTCTTCTAAAATGAATAAAACAAATACATTGTAAACTTCACTTTACAAATTTAGGAGTTATATGAATACAGATACAGATAGTGAAAAAATAATAAATTTTATCGAAAAAAAATATGGTAAAGTGTGGGATGATAAAAACAAATTATTGGAAATAACTTCCTTGGATTTATCAAGTATGAATCTGAAAGACATTTCTGTTTTAGATGAACTAAAAAATCTCGATGTTTTAAATTTGTGGAATAATGAAATTACAAACATTGGAGTTCTAAGCAAATTAGAACATTTATCATATCTAGTGTTGGGTTCAAATAGTATTAGAGATATTTCAGCATTATATAAATTGAAAAAATTATCTCATTTGAACCTGTGGAAAAATAATATTAGAGATATATCTGCTTTAGAGAATTTAATAAATCTTGTTTCATTAGACCTGGCATACAACCAAATAAAAGATATTTCTGTACTTAGTAGACTTAGGAAACTAACGATAATTAATTTAACATCAAATAAAATTCAAGATATTTCTTCATTAAAAGAACTCAAAAATCTTACAAGTTTATCATTATCTAATAATCAAATTGAACTTATTAAACCATTAGAAGAGTTGAATAAACTTACACTATTAGATTTAAGTGCAAATTATGTTATTAGTATTGCTCCACTTAGACAACTAAAACACATTTCTTCACTTTATTTAGGTAACAATCAAATTCATGATGTATCTGCACTTCAGGCATTAAAGACACTAAAATTTGTAAGTTTAAATAGCAATGAGCTATCAGATATTTCTTTATTAACTGATCTAACTAATATTCAGGAACTATATTTAGGTGATAATAATATCATTGATATTTCTGCATTAAAAAACTTTAATAAATTGGTTTTATTAGATTTGCATGATAACGAAATCAAGGCAATTCCAAAAGAATTGTTTCAATTTGGTATGGAGATAAACTCTTCTAAATGGAAGTCTAATGGTATCAATATCATGAATAATCCATTAGAAAGTCCTCCGTTTGAAATTATCAATCAAGGTCATGATGCTATTAAAGCATATTATATTTCTTTGGATGACAACAGTAAAGAGCTGAATGAGCTTAAAATTATTTTTATTGGTGAAGGAGGTGCGGGTAAGACATCATTGATTAGAAGAATTTTAGATAATCAATTCAATAAAAATGAATCAATGACACATGGAATCAATATACGAGATAGAGATATTGCAATTCAAAACACTACAATAAAAACCCATTTTTGGGATTTTGGTGGTCAGGATATAATGCACTCTACACATCAGTTTTTTTTATCGCGTAGATCACTTTATGTACTTGTACTTGATGGCCGAAAGGAAGAGGATAGTGAATATTGGTTAAATTTCATTAAAAGCTTTGGCGGTAATTCCCCTGTAATAATTGTTCTAAACAAGATTGATGACAATGAAAGTTTCGAGGTTAATCGTAAATTCCTCAAAGAAAAATATCCTAATATCGTTGATTTTTATAGATTATCATGTTTGGGTAATCGTGGAGTCGACGAGTTTTATAGTGCATTAAAACAAACTATGCTTCAGGTAGAGTTTATCCGTATGAAATGGCCAAAAAATTGGTTTGCTATAAAAAGTCATATTGAAAATCTTAGAGATAATTTCATCAATAAAACTCATTTCGAATCTATCTGTATACAAAATGGAATAGATGATGAACAAACTCAAAAAGTACTCAGTGATTATCTTGATGCTCTAGGAATAGCTATTCATTTTAATGACTTTGAACTTAAGGATATCCATACACTTAAACCCGAGTGGGTAACTAATGGGGTCTACAGTCTTATCACTTCCCAGGAACTAAATAATCATCATGGAGTCTTAAATAAATCTGTATTATCTAAACTTCTGGATAAAAGCATCTATCCATCTACAACACATCAATATATCATTGATCTAATGGAAAAATTTGAGTTGTGTTACAGTATCAGTAAACAAGAGGTGCTTATCCCTGCTTTGCTGGAGATAGAAGAGAAAATTTTTGATTTTGATTATACTCATGCACTTCGATTTGAACTTGAATATAACTTTTTACCTAAATCTATCATACCTGTATTTATTGTCAAAAGCCATGAAGACATCAAGGATAAACTCCGATGGCGAACGGGTGTAGTTTTAGAAGATAAAAAAACGAAATCAATAGCTGTTGTAAAAGTTGATATACGGGAAAAGCGCATATACATTTATGTTAATGGCGATCAGAAAAGAGATTTTTTTGCAGTCATACGAAAAAGATTTCATGATATCAATAGTAAATTTAATGAAATTGAAGTAATTGAATTAATTCCACTTCCAGAATATCAAAAAGAAAAAGTTGAATATTTAACCTTAATCGGCTATGAGCAAATGGGAGAAGATAAATATTTACATGGTAAAATAAAAAAGTACTTTAGTGTATCTAAGCTTCTTAATGGCATAGAAAAACCAGAGCATAGAAGAGGTGGAGATACATATATTCTAGGCAATATAAACAAATTTACTGGAGGTAATGACATGGGAACTGGAAATATTAGTGTTGGTGGAAATGTAACCGGTGATATTACAGGTGGTGATAAAATCGATAAGAGTGTGAATGTTGGCGGTAATAATTCCGGTATCATCAATACAGGAAACCACAATACCATCACCCAAACGATCACAACATCAAATACCGACCTCAAAGCACTTCTTGAAGCTTTCCAGACAGAAGCCAACAAAGTAGTTGAAGCTCTCCCGGAAGAGAAACAGACAGAGTTCAAAGATGATGCAGAAACCTTCATCGAAAAGGCTCAGGAGAACAAACTCGACAAATACTTCAATGTCAGCAAAGAAGGACTTCTCGAAGCAGCCAAAGCAGTGGGTGAAGTCGGTCTCGAACTTGCCAAAAAGATTCCTGAGATAGTAAAGATTTTGGGCTGACATCCAAAATTTGTAGGTTTGGCACCGCCAAACGATAGTGGTGATCCCGTATCCGGGCAGCCATACCGACCTGTGATCCATCCCGCATAAAGCATCTCAGATATCAGTAGAATTTCCCAGGGCGTTTGGCAGCGCCAAACCTACAAATCCCCAAAAACAAGAGTATAATTACACCTATAGATCATCCCACCAAAAGGAACTCTCACATGGGAAAAAGACGAATCGGGAAAGCGTTGCTGGCATTGGCGCTGCTGTGTACCCTAGGGTATGCCGGGGCGAAGGGGAAGTACAAGGATACGGAGGATTTCGACTGGGTCGTGATCGTCAAGGATGAGCAGACGATGAAAGAGATGAACGGCATGAGATTCATCCTCGACCTGCGCGCCGTCAACACCACCGGGGATATCAACGGCCCCTACAGCGGCTCCGCGACGCTCAAAATGCTCCTCGGCAAAGACGGTGTAGACTTCAACGGACTGATCAAGAACGAAGTCCATTTCCTCCTCTCCTCCCCCGTCGCCACACTCGACAAGAAAAAGTTCCAGACCTACTTCACGGGAGACGGGAAGATGTATATGGCAGGAGGCGCCAATGTCAGGGTGACATCAGACACGGGGGAGGTCTACGAAGGGAGCAAATCGGGCGCAGGGGTGCGCGAAGTGCATGTCGTCGTCGATGGGACGCAGGTGGAGTTCACCGTGACGATGACCCCCAACCCGCCCCTCACCTTCCACGGCTATATGATCGGTGAAGGGAAGAAACCGCCCAAGAAAGGGACACCGAAGAAGATCAAGGATGAGGACGCCCTCGCTCCGCTCACACCTGCAGAACCTCTCGCGCCGCTCGTCCCCGAAGAGCCGCTCACACCCCTCGTCCCCACAGGGAAATAGCGTACCCTACTCCATATCCCTCCTGATATGCGCGAGGACGAAATCCCTCTGGGCGAGCGCTTCGAGCTGGAAGTAGTACCATTTGTTGTCGTCGTTGTATTCGTAGGTGACCGACACATCGTCATCGTAGCGGGTCATCGCCTCCCTCTCCCAGCTCATATCGTCGTAGCGGAGAGCTGCGGCATGCTGCGGGAAAACCTTGCGGAACTCGGCTATCTTCTGCTCCAGGCTCAACGTATCGAGACTGAAACACCGCTCAAGGGCTGGACGCAGTCCGCTCCACCTGTCAGCTGCCCCACTGATACCGCGCAGCAAGATGTAGATATGCTCCGCCGCATCGAGGAAGATACGGGTATTGTCCCGCACCTCCTTCACCTCCACGCGGCTCTGCGGGTCGCGGTAGCGGAGCGTCCACTCGAGATTGCTCTTGTCTGGGAGGAAGAGCGCCTGCGTGTGCCCTATCATCGTCCCCCGAAGCGCGTCGAAACCCCTCTGGACGAACTCGTCGAGCACCTTTTCGAAGATACCCGGCTGGCACTCGTAGGAGACATCGTTGTCGAATCCCGACCTGCGTCCCGAAAAGCTCTCGTGCGCCCAGGTGTCGGCGTAGGTGTGGAGGGCGATCCCCAGCTTGATGAGCTTGCGCTCACGCTGATCGCGTGTACGGGTCTCCCCGAGCTCCCGGACCGCCTGCGTGATCAAAGCATTGGCAAAGGGTGAATTGCGCCTGGTACTGTAACAGTAGGGACCTGTACCCGGATAGAGCTTCTCGGGGAGGAAGTGGAACGGGATATATATCTCCCGCTGGGTCTTGTGGAGCAGCACGGCGGCCAGCCCGAGACCTCTGCACACTGTGGCGACACGCCTGATCCTGCCGCGGGAGATGAGGGGCGAGAGGAGCGCTTTGAGCTCAGATGGGAGCGAGGTGACCTTGATATAGGAGTAGTCCGAGCAGTCGTCGACATACTGCGAGGCATAGGCCAGCAGCTCTGCCTCCTTCTCGTCGAACCCCGACTCGAGCGCGATCACCTTGAGCGCATAGTAGTGAAAATCGGTCTGCATAACGCCTCCCTCGATCATATCGGACTTTTGGACTCCCCGGAAAAGGGATATGCAAGAAGTCACTTCCGACAATTATACACTATCGCTGTCAAATATGGAACAACCATATACCAACTGCCATCAAATCCCTATCAAAGTTGTCAAAAATGTCCTATAATATACCAAGAAAGTACCTCAAAAACCAGTTCCAAAAGTGAGTGTTCCTGCGCCATGCGAACGCAAGCGCCCATTACATGGGTTGAGCGCATGGCTTGTCACACTCACTTTTGGAATATAGTATGATTTTTGGGGTATCTCCAAAAAGTCTCAAAGGAGATGCCATGAAAGTATTGCTCACAGGCGCCAACGGATATATCGGCAGAAGGCTCAAGCAGAGACTCCTCGGGGAGGAGCTCTCGCTGCGCCTGCTCGTGCGCGACCCCCGGAGCCTCAGCAGCGGGATCGACTCCCGGGCGGAGGTGGTGCAGGGAGATACCTTCAACAGGGATTCCCTCCGCAGGGCTCTCGAGGGTGTCGATGTCGCCTACTACCTCATCCACTCCCTCCAGTCCCCCGACTACAAGGAGCTCGACCGCCAGAGCGCCCAAAACTTCCTCGAAGCGGCCATAGAGTGCGGCGTGAAGAGGATCGTATACCTCGGCGGCCTCGGGGTCAAGGAGCACGCGAGCGAGCACCTCAAAAGCCGCATCGAGACCGGGGAGATACTCTCGGGCAGACCCGACGCGATAGAGACGGTATGGATACGCGCCGGGGTGATCATCGGCTCGGGGAGTGCGAGCTTCGAGATCATCCGCCACCTCACCGAAAAGCTCCCCATGATGGTCACACCCAGATGGGTTGCCACCCTCGCCCAGCCTATCGGCGTCGATGATGTGATCTCCTACCTTGCCCGTGCCAGGGATATCCGCTGCGACGGCAACCTCATCGTCGATATCGGCAGCGAACAGATGACCTACAAGGAGATGATGCTCGGCTGCGCCCATGCCCTCGGACTCAGGAGGTGGATCGTCCCCCTCCCCGTCCTCACCATCGGTCTCTCCTCCTACTGGCTCAATATCTTCACCCCAGTCCCCTACAATGTCGCCAGATCGCTCATCGAGGGGCTCTCCTCTGAGGTGGTGGTGCAAAACGACAATGCCCGAAAATACTTCCCTGATATCCATGTCATGCCTTTCTCCGAGGCGGTCGAAAGGGCGATATCTGAAATGGAAAATAACCAGGTCTACAGCCGCTGGAGCGACGCGGGAGGGAGCGCGGTCGATCTCTGGGAGACCAACCACCGCCGCGACCCCTCATCGGCGATCCTCCTCGACCGCCAGAGCATCCCTCTGGGTGATGTGTCGGAGAAGAGCCTCTATGACACCTTCTGCTCCATCGGCGGCCGGGAGGGGTGGTTCGGCTACGAACTCCTCTGGGAGATACGCGGCGCTATCGACAAGCTCCTCGGGGGCGCCGGGCTCAACAGGGGGCGCAGAGACCCCCGCAGTCTCAGGATTGGCGAGAGCGTGGACTTCTGGAGGGTGGAAGACCTCGTGGAGAACCAACGGCTGCTGCTGCGCGCACAGATGAAGGTGCCGGGCAAGGCATGGCTGGAGTTCCGGATACAGGGCGGCGAGTTCATCCAGACCGCCTATTTCCACCCCCGCGGCGTATGGGGAAGGCTCTACTGGTATCTGCTCACCCCCCTCCACTACCTGGTCTTCGGCAATATGATCCGCACGATCTACGAGAGAGCAAAGAACACAAACGGAGAAAAGAGATGAAAAAACTGCTCGCGATACTCGCTGCATTGGCAGCGCTGCTCGGCGGCTGTGTCGAACAGCCCGAAGGGATCAAGCCCGTAGAGGACTTCGATGCCCAAAGATACCTGGGGAAATGGTACGAGATAGCCAGACTCGACCACTCCTTCGAGAGGGGTCTGGAACAGATCACCGCGACCTACTCCCTGAGGGATGACGGCGGCATCAGGGTGATCAACAGGGGCTACAGCCTCTCTGAGCAGAAGTTCACCCAGGCCGAGGGGAAAGCCTACTTCGTACAGGGGAAAGAGAAAGGATTTCTGAAAGTATCGTTCTTCGGCCCTTTTTACGGCTCCTACATCGTCATCGATACCGACTATGAGAGCTATACGATGATCAGCGGGCCTGACCGCTCCTACTTCTGGATACTCTCACGCACTCCGAAGATGGATCGCCAGCTACTCGACAGACTTGTCGCCAGAGCCAAAACCCTGGGATTCGAGACCGACAGTCTCATCTATGTCAGGCAGTAGTCCTGAATCTGATCTATAAACCGACATAATCCCACTACAAACCGCCCCGTTTTTGCTGTAAACTGCAAACAAAAACGAGGTAGAGGATGAAAAAAGAACGAGCGCTGCTTCTCATGAACATGGGAGGCCCCAACAACCTCGACGAGGTCGAGCTCTTTTTGAAAAATATGTTCAACGACAGGAGGATCATCTCCGCCCCGCAGCCTATCAGGAGCCTCATCGCCAGGCTCATCACATGGAGACGTGCAGATGAGGCTAGGAGCAACTACGCAGCGCTCGGCGGGAAGTCCCCCATCGTCGCCTACACCCAAAAGCTGGTCGAAAAGCTCGGGGAGACGATAGACGCGTCGGTGCACATGGTGATGCGCTACACTCCCCCGTTTGCCGCAGATCACATTGCACGGCTCAGAGAGGTAGACGAGATATACGCCATCCCCCTCTATCCCCACCACTCCTCGACGACCACCCTTTCGAGCTTCGACGATCTCCACGACACCCTCAGACGCCACGGGATCAAAGCCGAGCTCAGATATGTCGAGCACTACTACGCCGACCCTGCTTATATCACCTCTATAGTCTCACGCATCAGGGAAGCACTGGACGGCGACGATCCCGCCGGGTACGAGCTGGTGTTCTCAGCGCACGGTCTGCCGCAGAAGATCATCGACAGGGGCGACCTCTACCAGCGCCATATCAGGTACACCCTCTTCCATGCCCGCAAAGCGCTGCTGCTCGAGGGGATACGGTTCCACCGTACCCACCTGGCGTACCAGTCGAGGCTCGGCCCGCTGGAGTGGATACGCCCCTACCTCGACGACAAGCTCAGAACCCTACGGAAGAAAAAGGTGATCATCTTCCCGATCGCATTCACGATAGACAACTCCGAGACAGAGTATGAGCTGGCGATGGAGTACAGGGAGCTGGCGGAGACTCTAGCCTTCGAAGAGTACCGGGTCGCCAGAGCCCCCAATGACCACCCCGATTTCGTCGCCTGCCTCAGAGGACTGTATGGAAAGATGCTCTGATCTTGGGAAAGGGGATATCAGGATAAATTAAATCAAAAATATTTCAGTTAAATGATATATCATGGAAATATCCAAAAATTAATCAGTAAAAAGGATACAAATATGACAAAAATTGAGTATAATGAAACAAGATAATCAATAATTTTGAACATGAGAGGCAGCGGAGGGTAGCAGGAGGAGAGCAGATGCGTACAGGATATATTATTTTTCTCATGATGCTCTTCCTGTCTTTCTCGGAGGCAAGAGTAGTAACGCTCTATGTCAATGCCCACAACGACGAAAACCTCACCCGCAACCAGTGGCAGCCCACCGTCGACCTGCTCAATCAGAAGATCACCGACCACCATTTCGAACTCCTGCCGATCAAACCCACGCAGATCAGACTCATCAAAGAGCTCCTGGACCAGAAGAAGATCGACTTTCTCATCACACAGCCTGCGATCTATGTCGAGCTCGAGCACAGCAACCATCTCATCAGGATGCTCACGATGGTCAACAAATACAACATGACGAAATTCGGCTCGGTCTTCATCACGAAAAAAGAGAGTGATATCCGAACCATCGACGACATCAGGGACAAAAAGATCGCCGCGGTCGCACCCATGGGGTTCGGGGGATGGCTGATAGGATACAACGAGCTCTACAATCATGGTATCGACCCACTGAAAAAGAAGCTCGTGACCTTCACCGGGAGCCAGGAAGGGGTCATCAAAGGGGTGCAGGAAGGGCTCTACGACGTGGGGATCATCCGTACTGGGATGCTAGAAATGCTGACAGGCAAGGGGAAGATCGATATGAACGACTTTTTCATCGTCAATGAAAAAAAGAACTGCTCCCCCGTCAGGATAAGCACCAGGCTCTACCCCGAATGGATACTCTCGACCGCTGCTCATGTCGACACACGGCTGGTCAGGGATGTCTTCAAGGTGATGAACTCCATCGAAGCGAACTCCACCGCTGCACGTATGGGAGGCTATATCAACTGGCACCTTGCCGAGAACTATACCGTCGTCGATGAGCTTTTCAGGAAGTTCCATATCGGCCACTACAGGAACACTCCCCGGTATACCGGGACTGAGATCACATTTCTTGTGGTTTTTTTCGCCTCACTGACACTTTTGACAGGTTTTCTCTTCCACTACCGCTATACCCTGAGGATCAACGAAGAGCTGGAGACCGATGTCAGGGAGAAGGTCGCTGAGCTCGAACATATCAACGAAGAGCTCAACCATATCTTCGATATCGCCCCCAATATCATCATCATCACCCTCGGGAACGAGATCGTCAAGGCCAACCGCGCATTCCTGAAGTTCACCGGGTACGATACCATGGAGGCTTTCAAGGAGGACCATGACTGTATATGCGACCTGTTCGTAGAGGCCCAGGGGTACCTCCAGCCGGTCATGAACGGTGTCTACTGGGTCGAATATATCTACAGGAACCCCCATACGGACCACTACGCCATCATCCGCAGGAACGGTCAGGAGAACATCTTCAATGTCAATGTCGAGGCATACCGCGAGGAGCACGGCCTCCACTACGTCGTCCTCTTCGACAATATCACGCAGCTGAGCAAAGCGGCGATGAGCGACCATCTCACTTCGCTGGCCAACCGTCTCAAGCTCAATGAGAAGCTCGAAGAACACGTGATGGAATACGAACGCTACAAACGTCCGTTCTCTTTTATCATCGTCGATATAGACCATTTCAAAAATGTCAACGACACCTACGGCCACCTCGCCGGGGATATGGTGCTCAAACAGATCGCGGGATTGCTCCGGGGGCACTGCCGCAAGAACGATACGGTAGGACGATGGGGCGGAGAGGAGTTCGTCATCATCTGCTCCGAAACACAGCTGGGCGGAGCCGGGACCCTCGCCGAGCACCTGCGTGTCAGGATCACATCAACCACATTCGGGGAGGTGGGAAAGGTGACGGCGAGTTTCGGCGTAGCGGAATACTATGAGGGGATCAGCGTCAACGATCTGATCCTCAATGCCGACAAGGCGCTCTACTACGCCAAAGAGAACGGCAGGAACCGCATCGCGGTGTTCGAGCACCCCTGCTAGACCTCGATCTCTATCTTGTTGCTGTAGACGGAGCGCTCGAGGGTCTCGTATATCTTTTCGTAGATGGTCTGCATATCGTCGCTGGGTGTACGGGTGGTGATACCGAAATCAAAGCTGAGCTTGTCGTTGAAGCTTCTGGCGATCTCGACGAAACCGTCGCGAAGCCTCCCTGCAAGGACGTTCGCACCGCTGAGGGGGGTGTTGGTGGTAACGATGATGAAGACATTCTCCTCGATCTGCCCGAAATAGTCGTACTCCCTGATATTGCGGTTGACCTTCTCCCCCATCTGCACCAGGAAGCTCTCGCGGTCGCGGTAGGCAATGGTATCGAGCGCATTGATGCGGAAAGTGATGATGGAGAGCTCAAGGTGGTAACGTATGGCCCTTGAGAGCTCGTTCTTGAGTATCTGGTCGATGAAAGGTTTGTTGTATGCCTTGATATCGCTGTGCTTTTCAAGGATGTTCCTGATATGGAGCAAATGGACCTTCTCATCCTCCCTGGCGATCACTTCCTGCATCGATTCTTTCTGGAAGAGACGATCCTTCGACTTGATATAGGGGACCAGGATGAGAGTGTAGAGAAATGTGCTCAGTATCACGTTCCCGATCACCACCGCTTCGAAGAGCTCCCTGTAAGCAAAGCTCTCGGGGATGGAGTTGAGCATCAGGATACTCAGCGCCCCTTTGACCCCGGCCAGCGTCAGCGAAACAGACCAGTAGAACGGACGGCCGAGATAGATGAACATCGCGTGGACGAACCCGAAGCGTATCGCGGTCGTCATCACGAATACGATGAGGATCTCGTAGATATAATGAGAAAGAAGAGTGATATCGAATACCTGGCTCATCAGGATGAAAACGATACCGTTCGCCACGATACCGATGGTATAAGCCTCCCTTTTGTACCCCTGGAACTCTTTTTTGGTGATCGTTGGGATGTATTTGTCTATCTCGAGGAGGACGCGGTAGATATTGTTGTTGTGGGCGAGCCCTTCGCTGTGCCTGTAACGCTGGTACATCAGCCGCGGGTTCTTCTCCAGCTCTTTGTCTATAAGTATCTTGAAAGTGACCACCGCAATAATGACGCCGAGTATCCCCGATACATGCAGGTGTTCAGCCGTAAGGAATGCCAGGATGGCGATCAGATAGATGATGACGAACTGCTCGATGGGGTCTTTGAGCATCTTCACTCCGCTGAATCCCGCATAGCCGAAAAAGAGCCCTATCAGCACAGATTCGAAGATGACGGAGACGATCACGACATGGATCCCTTCGACACCCGATCCTTCGCCTGAGAGCATCGGCATCGCAACGAAGTAGAAGATCACCAGCGCCGTGACATCGTTGAGGAGGCTCTCCCCCTCGGCGTACATCTTCAGGGAATGGGGGACGGAGAAGTTGATGAAGATCGACGATACAGTGATCGCATCGGTCGCCATCAGGATCGTAAAGAGCGCCAGCCACGCCCCGAACTCTATCGGGTACTCGCCGAGTATCCCGAGTGCCCCGAAGGAGCCGATGATGATGGAGAAGATGACGGCGACGACCGCGAGGTAGAGCACCGGCCCCGCATCCTTGCGCACCTCTTTGACAGAGAGGCTCAGCAGGTCGGGAAGCAGGATGATCGGGATCATGATATAGAGGATGGAGCTGAACTGCTCCTTCGTAATAGTGATAAGGTGATCGAACAGGTGTGTGCCAATATAGGCATAGACGATCAGGAAGAGCGTCGCCGGGATCGAAGTATACTGCTCGCTGACACGCGAAAGGAGGATCACAAAAAGGACAAAGGCTACTATCTCTATCACTGAATCTTCTTTGGCCCCGCTACATCTTGCCGATGGCACATGAGACGAAGCTCTTTGCCTTTGCAGTGCCCTGCTCGAACTTCCCGAGCTTCGCGGAGCTGAACGGATACCCGAGCTTCCTGAGCGCACTGCCGAGCTCTTCGATATCTGCCTCTTCTATATCGAGGGTGATCTCCCGGGGCATCTTCTCCAGGTCGACCTCCACTTCACCGAACCTTTCTTGAAGTTTGGTCCTGAGGGTGTTGGCACACCCACCGCACTTGACATTCTCTACCTGGAAGGTCTGTTTCATTCTGAACTCCTTATTATCGAGTATTCACTGAAGTATGTTATAACAAACCCATTGATAAGAGACTTAATGAAACCCTATTCGCACTCCTCTTTCCTCCTCAGGTAGAAGAGCTCTCCGATATTCTCGGTGAGGGTGCACCATGTGCTCTTCGCCGGCATATCCTCGTCGAAGCAGTAGTCGTCGGGGAGCATCGCTTTGGTATTGTCCATCAGTACCGGGATGAAGAAGAGCGATACCAGCGTCGCCGCCATCGAGCCGAAGATCAGGGCGATACCGAGCCCCCCGAAGATCGGGTCGGTCGCCAGCAGCAGCGAGCCGAGGATGATCGCGACGGCGGTGAGCATGATCGGTTTGGCTCTCGTAGCGGTGGCGTGGGCTATCGCCGCCTTCTTCTCCATCCCTTTCTCGGAGATGAGGGAGCGGGAGAAGTCGATGAGGAGCAGCGAACTCCTCGCGCTGATCCCCATCAGCGAGATGAAGCCGATCAGCGAGGTAGCGGTGAGGAAGAAATTGGTCTCAGTGAAATAGAGCTGTATCTTGTCGGTGACCCAGTGTCCGACGATCACCCCGATGATCGAGAGGAAGCTCCCCGCGAGGACGATACCGCTGAGCGCGAACGATTTGTAATAGACCACCATCAGGAGGAACATCAGCACAAGCGCGGCGATGAACGCCCCGCCGAGGTCGCGGAAAGTATCGAGCGAGACCTTCATCTCCCCGTCCCAGCGTACCAGCAGCTCTTCGCCCGTTTTTTTGTCCTTCAGTTCGAGGTCGAACATATAGGTGTTGATCCCTTCGACCTTCCTGACCTCGTAGTCGACTGAGAGCTGGTTGATCATCCTGTCACGCGCTTCGAGGAGCGGATAGACCTGCGATACCATGTCGCACTCGGCGGTGACGGTGACCATCTTCTTGAGGTTCTTGCGGTAGATCGTGGGGCTCGACTCGCTCTCTTTGAGGATCATCACTTCGCTCAACGGCACCATCATCCCCATCTGGTTCATCAGACGCAGCGAGGAGAGCTTCACTTCGAGCGCCTCTTTCGAATCGAAGGCGACCGTCCTCGTTTCGTTGTTGAGACGGACGAAGATCGGCACCTGATCCTGCTGGTTCTGGGTATTCTTGACCGCTACGGGCATCCCCTGGAAGGCGAGGTAGATGATCTGGTTGACCTGGTCGACCCCCAGGCCGCTGCGGATCACCTTCTCCTTGTCGGGGAGGATATCATACTTGGTATAGAGGTCGTCGTTCATGATATCGATATCGACGAGCCCCTCGGTCTGCCCGAGTATATCAGAGACCTGCACCGATGCCCTGCGGAGGAGTTTGTCGCTTTTGGCATAGAGCTCGACGACGATGGTAGCGAGGGTCGGAGGACCCGAGGGCATCTCAGTGAATCTGATCGAGGTGTTGGGGGTGAGGGAGCCGCACCCCTTCTGTATCTCGGGGCGGAGACGGTGTACCAGCATATAGGAGGGTTCGTCGCGGTGGTGCTTGTCGGTGAGGTTGATGACGATCTCTGCCTGGTTCTTGAGCGACTTGAGAGCGCTCCCTTTGACCAGACCGGCATAGTCGAGCGGCGCCCCCTGCCCGAGGTAGACCTCCATATCGGTGATCTCTTTCTCTTTTTTGAGCCGTTCGACGACGCAGGTCGTGACCTTCTGCGTCTCCTCTATCGAGGCATTGGTGGCGGTGTCGATATAGATGGTGTAGGTGTTGGCGCTCTTGCCCGGCAGCATCTTGGCGAGGACGAGCTTGGTCGGGATCATCATCACCGCTCCCCCCATCGAAGCGAGGACGATGAGAATCACGAAGAGCTTTTTGCGGGGGTTTTTGAGGATCGAGAGTATCAGTTTTTCCATCAGTGGTGCTCCCCTGCTTTTTCGTATTTGATCAGTTTACGCGCGAGATACGGGGCGAATACATACGCCACGAAGAGCGATACCCCGAGCGCCACGGGGACATTGAGCGGGATGGGCTTCATGAACTGCCCCATCATCCCGCCGACGAATGCCATCGGGATCATCGTGAGCATGATGGCGATGGTGGCGATATTGGTCGAGGGGCCTATCTCGTCGGTCGCTTCGATGATGATCTCGTTGAAGGTCTTATCCTTGGCGTCTGGCATATGGAGACGGCGGTGGATGTTCTCGATGACGATGATCGCATCGTCGACGATGAGCCCCAGCGAGAGGAGGAAGGCGAAAAGGGTGATACGGTTGATCGTCTGGTCGGTGATCATCGCGAGGAAGAGGGTCGTTGCGAGGATCATCGGCACGGCGATGGTCACGACCAGCGATTCGCGCCATCCGAGGAACGGCACGAGGATCAGCGCGATGATGGCGATGGTGAGGACGAGGTGGTGGACGAGCTCGTTGACAGCTTCGTTAGCCCGGATACCGTAGTTGCGTGTGACGATGAACCCTACGCCGTGTTTGCGCAGCTCCTCTTTGGATCGGTTCAGCTCTTCGATAGCTTTCTGGGCGATGATGACGGCGTTGGTTCCTTTGAGTTTGGAGACGGTCATCGTGATCTGGTCGCCGGCATCCCTGAACTCTATCTTGTTGTGCTCAGCCCCCTCGTGGTGCTCGTGGTACTTGTGTACCTTGTCCTCAAAGCCCTTCTGGTAGACGATCTGCGATGAGTCGTACTTCTGGATATCGTAGCTGTACTCGATGGAAGCGATGCTCTTGAGGTAGATCGGGGAGTCCATGTACTGGGCGATGATCAGGTCTTTGAGATCGTCGATATCGTCGATGGCGTTGCGCATCCCGAAGACCACGAGTTTCCCCTCCGGCGTGGGGGTGTCGATCATCGGGGCGTTGCCGGAGATCGACTTGATCGCCTGGGCGACCTGTCCGAGGGAGATATGGAAGGCAGAAAGCTTGTCGAGGTCGACGAGGACATTGAACTGCGGTCTTTTGACCCCCTTGAGGGTGGTCTTGGAGACATTTTCGAGGGCGTTGATGTTCTGCTGTATCTCCCTGATGGTCTTGTAGAGGCTGATGGTGTCCATATCGTGGTGGTCTTCGAGCTTGTAGAAGGCGACGGTGAGGATGGGGATATCGATATCGATATCGAACGGCTTGATCAGCGGCGGCATCGTCCCCGTAGGGAGCTGATCCATGTTCTGCATCACTTTGTCGTAGAGCTTGAGGTTGGACTCCTCCCTGTTCTGCCCGATCAGGTACTGGACATTGATCATACCGACATTGTTCATCGCCGTGCCATAGACATGCTCCACCCCTTTGATCTCTCGGATACGCCGCTCGAGGGGCTTGATGATGACATTGGTGATCTCCTGCGGTGTAGCGCCGGGGATCGCTACGATCACCGACCCGCCGCTCACCTGTATCTGGGGGTCCTCTTCTCTGGGCATCACTTCGAGGGAGATATATCCCAGTCCCAGTATCGCGACGGCGAGTATCATCGTCAACGGGTTGCTCAGAAACGCTTTGGCCAAATGTCCTGCAATGTTCTTTATCTTGTACTTTTCCATAATGAGATTATAGACAAAATTCTATTTGAAGATAAGTATTATTTATCAATTTTTATGATTTTGATATAAAAATGTACTTATCTACACAGTGGAGAGAGCGTTGGATCAGAACGAAGTACCCGAAATTCCGTATGGATCCCAGACGTTCTTCGATATCAGGAAGAGGAGCTTTTCAGTAGCCGATAAGACGGCAGTCATATTCAAGTGTACTGTCCTTGAGAGCGTCTATATCCCATCGTTCACGGGGATTTACCGGAGAGCAGTCGAGGATATTGTCGCGGTAATTGTCCCTGGCCGAGGTGATCATGATGGATACAGGATACCTCCGGTCATCTTTGGGCTTGAAACCGTTCCTCGTATAGGGGACATAATGGATATAGACATTTTTGTTGGGATCGACCACCGTTTCGCTCGAAGCGATGTTCTCCCTCTCCACAGACTGCTCCCTGTACTCATCGACGACTACCCATACTTTGACCCGCTCCCGTGATCTTTTGAGCTTGTTCAGGGCTGCCCTCGTATATCTGATGGAGAGGTTGAGGTTGAGAAGGATCGAATTGTTGAGCTTTGTCTGGTAGCGCGAAGAACGCTCTTCACTGTTTTGGGCGGGACTGGAGAGCGGTTTGACCCATCGCACCACGTCAGCTCCTTTGTAGTCGAACCTGAGAAGAGCGACGCCGCAGGAAAAACTCCCCTCCCCTTCGTAGCTGGTCACGTCTGCCTCGACCAGGTCCCCGTCTACTTTTCCAAAACCTGAGACCCAGGTGCCGAAAGCATTTCTGGGCTTTGTCCATGAGAAACGTGACCCCTCCGAACCGGAGCCCATCAGTGCTCTTGAAGGACGTTTCTGGAACTCGAAATCGATCCAGCTCAACCGTCTGAAAAGTGTGGGAGAGACATCGCTCTGGTGCTCCGGGGCAAGGAGGTCATAGTGACCGTCACTGTCTATGTCGAAGAAGAGCTGCGGCAGAGAGACTCCCGTGTGGAGGGCACTGTAGAGGTCGGGGTTGGTGATACGCTTCTGGCGCGACCCCCGCCACAACAGCGTGCCGTCGTCATCGAAAAGATCGATAGCGAAGTACTCCCCGAGCTGGTCACTGCCGATGCTGCTCCATAGCAGCTTCTCCTCTTTGCCATCCCGGTCGATATCGACAGTGAACTTGCCACCCTCGGCAACGAGCAGTGCCGACCCCAAAAGTCCGAATAAAACAAAAGCTTTCAGTCTTATCATGCGCAAAAATCCCTTATTATCGATACTTAGCCGTATAGTATAACGAAATTTTAACAATTTAAAAACAATTTTCACCCCTATGCAACCAAAAAATGGAAAATGACTCTTTGTTCGCGGACTCTCATGTGAACTTGAACTCCTTATGCTACAATACTTCCAGCATTTGGCATCAATTCTCAGAGGATCATGTTATGAAAAAGATTGCTATCAGCGGCGCAAGCGGCTTTGTGGGAGAAGCCCTCCAGAATGAGTTCAAAAGACGTGGTGTTGAGGTCGTGGTGGTCCCGAGAAGTGCCCTCAACAACAGTGTCAAGGTAAGCCAGATCATCTACGGCTGCGAGGCGGTGATCAATCTCGCCGGCGCTTCCATCATCGGTAGATGGACACCCGAATACAAGGAGCTCCTGTACCACAGCCGCATCGATACCACCAGGACCCTTGTCGAAGCGATGGGCATGTGCAAGCCAAAGCCAGAACTCTTCATCTCCACATCTGCGGTGGGAATCTATCCGACAAACCGGCGCGAGAGGGAGTTCACCGAAGATGATTACGAATACGGTGACGACTTCCTCTCGAACCTCTGCAAACGCTGGGAGGGGGAAGCCATGGTGGCCAATACCATCGGCATCCGCACGATCGTTTTCCGTCTCGGGATCGTCCTCGGAAAGAACGGCGGTGCCCTTTTGAAGATGATCAAACCTTTCAGCTACGGGGTCGGCGGGATCATAGGTGACGGTGCCCAGCCTGTCTCCTTCATACATATCGACGACCTTATCCGGGCTTACTGGTTCGTGATAGGGCATTCGAACCTTTCGGGAGTGTTCAACCTCACCGCCCCCAAACCCAGTACCAACAAAGGACTTACCAAGGCGCTCGGAGACTCCCTGAACCGGCCTACGATCTTTCCCGTACCCGGGTTCGTCCTCAATATGCTCTTCGGTGAGGGTGCCGTGATCCTTACCGAAGGGCAGAAGGTCATCCCCAAACGGCTGATCGAAAACGGCTTTATATTCAACTTTAACAAGATCGAAGATGCTATAGAGGATATCATCTCCCACTGATCCCTCCCCGGCGCGGTATGAATTGGGTAGATTCGTATCACGCTTTTTTAACCCAAACAACTATTGATCATCTAATTGGCTGAAATAAAAACTCTCAAATCTAAAAACACTATAATTTGAAAATTTTTTTGAAGGAACTCTTATGAAAAAGATAATATTAGCAATATTTACTCTTCTTTTAGCGACATTTTCACATGCCAAACCATATAAAGACGACTGCGTACTCGAAGACAAACATATCGAAAAAGATGCGATCATCATCGATGTCAGGACAAAAGAGGAATTCGAGAGAGGACACCCCAAAGGTGCCGTCAACATACCATATATGTTCGACCTGCCAAACGGTAACAGGGAAATCAACAAGAACTTCATCAATGAAGTCAACAGACTGACCAAAGAGAACTATGAACAGCCGATCATCGTGATCTGCCGTATCGGTATCCGTTCCGTCCAGGCAGCCGAAGCGCTTGCCGAAGAGGGGTACGAAGACCTCACCAATATCCAGCAGGGATTTGTCAAAGGTTGGAAAAAAGCAGGTATGCCTGTAGAATAACACCGAAAGGAGATCGGTATGAATGTCGATGAGATCAGGGAACTCGGGGATGATGTCGAGGCATGTCCCTGTATGACCACCACGATGGGTGAGCTCCGTCAGGCGATACGCGGAGGGTGCCGGAGTATCGAGGCGCTTATCGAGGCTACCGATGTCGGTACCGGATGCGAACTCTGCCACTCCCGGGAGGTCGATACGGATGAGGAGCGCGAGATCCATCTCTCCGATGTCCTCAGCTCCATGGAAGTATGACGGGATACCAAAATCGTCACCTCTTGTGATATAATCGTAAAAAAAATACGGAGTATCACAATGCCCAAAATCCTCTCTTTGTTATTTCTCTCGCTTTTGATCCCTTCCCTTGGCAATGCTGCCAGCTTCGACTGCCGCAAGGCCTCCAGCAATGTCGAATATATGATCTGTGATGACGACGAGCTCTCGCGTCTCGATGAGGAGCTGGCCCGAGCCTACAGTGACGCCAGGAGCCGCAGGGATATCGCCGAGCTCAAAGCCGAACAGCGAGACTGGATATACTATACCCGCAACAGCTGCTCGAGCATCGGGTGCCTGCTTCGCGTCTACCGCAAACGGATCGACGAGCTCTATGCCTACAGCGATGTACGCCACAGAGGAGGGAGTACAGGATGGAAAGGGGAGTATTTTCTCGGTGATGCCTACCTGAAGATCAATCGTGACTTTTCGTTCGAGTACAATGCTCCCGGCGGCGGGGATCATATGTGCTATATCAATGCCAGATTCACGGACAACGGAAGCTCGCTTGATTTCTTTGATGATATGGGGAGCAGTGCGTGTACCCTCAGCGTCAAAAAGCTCAACGGTACCACACTGTCCGTCAGGGCAAGGGGATGTTCCGGATTCTGCGGCGCGAGGGCACAAATGAAAAGCGGATACTTTTACCGCAGATAGTCCTAGCCTATCTGCAGCAGTATCCTGTCGAGAAGCCTTGTGCTCAGGGCGCGTTTGAGATACCCCAGCAGGTAGGTCGCCTTGGTGATATAGTAGCGCGGCCTGGGTCTGTTGACCCGCACGATCTCGTAGACCACTTTGGCTACCGCCTCGGCGGGGAGGTTGAAAGGGACCTTGCTCTTGTCGGCATTGAGATTTTTGTGGTACTGCCTGAAGAAGAGCGAGTGTTCGATATCGACATTCTCCCTGAGCTTTTTGAGCGCGTTTTTGCGGAAGTCGCTCGTGATGGGGCCTGTGTTAAGGATGACCGGGTAGATATTCGTCCCGTCGAGTTCGAGTCTGAGGGTATCGGTGAGCCCCTCGATGGCGTACTTGCTGGCATTGTATGCGCCGCGCCCGAATAGCGCTATGAGCCCCAGCACCGAACTGTGCTGTATGATCTTTCCATGCCCCTGGGCACGCATCACCGGGATGATCTGCCTGGTGCACTCGTGCATGCCGAAGAGATTGGTCTCGAACTGTTCGCGCAGCGCTTCGGTAGTGATGTCCTCTACGGCTCCGGGCTGGCCGTAGCCGGCGTTGTTGAACCATACATCGATCACACCCTCTTTCGTCTTGACTGTTTCAATGACACTGTTGATCTCTTCAGCCTTTCTTACATCGAGCTGCATCGCCGTCTCAAACCCCAGAGCCCGGAGCATCTCCACATCTTCGCTCTCCCTGGCGGTGGGATAGACGCGGAGCCCTTTCTCACGGAGATATTTCGCGCACTCCAGGCCTATACCGCTGCTGCACCCGGTGATGACGACGACGCTCATTGTGCTCCCTCTGTAACGATCCTGCTGATCGTCCCGCCGCCGATGAGCATATCACCGTCGTAAAATGCCGCAGCCTGCCCGACCGCGATCCCAAAAACGCTCTCATCGAGCTGCACGAGCGCCCTCTTGTCATCATACTCATCGACCTTCACGCTCCCGGCTATTCCCCTCGTACGGTAGCGCACCTTGATCTCGCATTCGAGCTCTTTGGCACTCTGGAAAAGATTGAGATGGGTCACTTCGAAGCTGTTCTCCTCGAGCGCCTCTCGCTTACCAACGACTATCTGGTTCGATTCGGGCCTGATGGCGACGACGAAATGTGGATCATGTGCACCGTTGACGAAGAACCCCCTTCTCTTGCCAATGGTATAGTGCATATACCCCTTGTGGGTGCCGACGACATTCCCTTCGGTGTCGACCACTTCACCGGGAAGATCGATCGCCATATGTCTCGAGAGGACATCGGTATATTCGTTCTCTACGAAGCATATCTCGCTGCTCTCTTTCTGGGTAGCGATATCCTGGAGCACTTCGATATCTTTGGCGAACTCCTTGACATCTTCCTTGAGCCAGTCACCCAGCGGAAAGAGGAGCCTCGGGATCACACCTACATCGATCTGACAGAGGAAATAGCTCTGGTCTTTCCCCTCGTCGGTCCCTTTGTAGATATGAGTACCGTCACACCGGACATAGTGCCCCGTAGCGATATAATCGAACCTTTTGGAGTCGGCATAGTCGATCAGCCTGCCAAACTTGATCGTACGGTTGCATTTGACGCAAGGATTGGGGGTGTGACCCTCTTTATAGGTTTGGACAAAATAGTCGTAGACCTCCTCCCTGAACTCGGCCGTGAGGTCGAGGATATGGACGGCTATCCCCAGGTAGGCCCCTACCCTCTGGGCTCTTGCTATATTCTCCTCATGATAGTCCTCATTCTCGTGGAGCTTCATATAGACCCCCTCTACCTCATACCCCTCCTTCTGGAGCAGAATCGCGCTCACCGTAGAGTCCACGCCACCGCTGAGACCTATCAATACTTTCCTGGACATCGCTGTACCTCCGGTTTTTCTTGAAAAGATTATATCAAAAATACATTAGTCAAGGCACGCGATGATATATACTTTCATGCTCTAAGCTCTAAGCTCTGAGCTCTACGCTATAATTGCGCCCAAGGTGCGACAGGTAGTTGCTGGCGGCGTGAGCCGCGAGAGGAAAGTCCGGGCTACAGTGAGACAGGACTCCATCTAACGGATGGCCAGAGTAATCTGAGGGCAAGTGCAACAGAGAGTATGAAAACCTCCCTTCGGGGGCGGTAAAAGGTGAAAGGGTGGGGTAAGAGCCCACCGGTGCTTTTGGCAACAAAGGCAGCCAGGTAAACCCTGTCCGTAGCAAGAAGCATATGGTATAAGTCTCACATTTTCATGCTTCGCTCGAGCTCTATGGTGACATAGGGCCTAGATAAATAACTACCCACGACAGAACCCGGCTTATCGTCGCGCCTTGCTTCTTTTTCTTCGTATAAAGAATTACAGTAACGATCATTTATTCAGTCACTATGAAGTTGATTTATTTTATTGTTTTAATGGATTTTTTGTAGGATTTTTGTGTGTGGTGGCGGACAGTGAGGGAATCATAAAATCTCTCAAAGTTACGATTTTACGCACTTTTTAAGATGTGCAACTCGGTTTATACCACTTTAGATACCACTTCGATCATACGCTTAGCTATCACTGATATTCTCCAAGCTTTGTCAAGCCCATTGATACATCTTCTGGCACCAATGAAATCAGACTTACCGTTTCCGATGTAGTCAGATATCTTTTTCCCTGTGAAAGTTCCGTGCTTGAATCCGTGAACCAATATGAACATGGAGTGCTTTGGATTGAGCACCTTGTCAGGCTTTGATACGAAGTCTACACCGATGATATCGGAGTACTTCTTATAGTTCGCTTTCCAAGTGATCTGAACAAAACCCCTGCCGTAGTACGGGTAGTATCTGAGATTACGCTTTCTCCATGCCTCGCTTAGCCAATACGCCTCTTTGACTGGCTTTAGCGTCCTGTTGGTCTCCCAATACGCTGTAGCGATAATATACGCTATCTGGTGCTTATTGGTGATCCCTTGACGAACGCACTCATCAATGAATGGCTTTGCGAGGTCTGTAGAAATCATTTGCTTGAGATGCCTGTGTTGGTCATAAATCTTAGTGCCATGTTCCCGACTGCGAGGAATGCAACAACATACTGGTTGTAGTCTCCTACGAGCTGCTGGAATGTAGCGTCTGTTGCAAGCGTGGCAACTGTCGTGACTACTAATGTAGCCGCGTTGAACCAAAGAGTTTTTGACTGAGTAGCGTTTTTTGTATCCATGTTATGCCTTTTTCTTGTCTTCAATTATAAAATCGAGCTTCATGTTGATCTTGTCAAACATCAAGCCCACCTCAACCCTTGTCACGAAGTCCTGATACGCTTTCTCAGATAAGATATAGTTGGAAGCTTTCTTCTCAAGATCGGTGATCGCCTTTTTCTTCTCGTCAAGTCTAACCTCGATTGACTCCAAGTCTTTTTGAAGCGTTGCGTTTTTATCCTTGACGGATTTGATCTCGTGTTTGGTGGCTACATAGTTAGCTATCCAGCCACCCAGCACAGTACCTATGGTGATCATCTCTGATATTGAAAGGTCAAGATTCATATTGACTCACTTTTTTGAAAAATGATAGTGTCTTGACCGTTTTAAAGTATATGGGTTTACTTTTTTCTCTGCTCTCTTTTGAGGTTGTCTTTGTCATAAGTCATGGTGTTCAGCCCGAGTATTTTCAAAATGCTTTGTTCCTGAGTTCTCGGCTCAACAACCGAGTTCTTTTTTCTTTTCTTCTGGTCTCTTACAAGACTTTCCACATAGTCGTATGCCGAGTATGCAGTACCTGGGAGAGGAACATAGCTCTCTGTTAGATACTTTGCAGTGTCATAGGCTCTTTGTGACGCATCTTTTTTCATCGTTACCGCTTTCCCGGTGTATGTGTCCACCATACCGTTTTCCGATCCGGCAGTAGCAAGGTTCGTGATAGCTTTTACAGTTGGGCCGCTGATCTGGCTCAGAACGAAGTTTGGAGGGTTCTGCAACTCAAGGTATGGTATCCATCTATCGATCTTCAGCGTATCTATCTTACTGCCATCCCGACCAATGGCAAACCGTCTCCCCTTGAACTCGTCTGGCTTATTGCCATCGTAGAATGGGAGGTTATCGAGTGGCGTTACCTGCCCGTCAGATAGCATATATTCCATCGCTGAGACAAGTCCTACAGCTTTTGCCATTTGCGTGGCCCCCTCTTTTGTTTTCATCAGCTTCCAAATGGCAGGCATTGTGTAGTATGTCCACGATATGAACGGGCTCACGCCTGTATCCCTCAAGACGCGATACCCCTTTGGCATAGGCTTCGAGTAGTCAGGCATTACCTTGAGCACCATGCTCTTGGCTTCATCGATACCGAGCCCCATCTTGTCACGGAGATGGGTGTACATAGCTATCCTGTTTATAGCATCACCGTTGTGATACAATTCCTGCGCTTTCTTGTCCAGTGCCCCAAGCAGACTCTTTGCTACGGAGTTCTGCCTACCGTCAGTGATGTCATTGAGCTGGCTTCTACCGAGTAGCCCTCCCTCCTTTGCCTCAACAAGGTATCGCAGGTCTTTACCTAAAGTACTGAGCTCAGCCATGTCTTCAAGGGTATTTTCGCCACGGAGTCCCTTAGCGATGAGCTCTTCGTATTTACCCTCATGGTACATCATCTTTCCTGCTTTCCCGAGGGCAGATATGATCTCATGGCTCTTCATGCCGGACAGGTGCATGATGAATAGGTTGGATGCAAAGTTGTTGATGTGAGACGGGACATTCCATACGGTTTTAGATTTCTTCCATAACGACAGATACCCCTTCCACACCCGAGCCAAAGCACCATCTGCACCATGTAGAGTTCCAAACAGATCATCATTCATGGCAACGATATCGTCATACACATCTTTTCTGATAGCCTTTCCGGCAAGTGCTCCGAACCTGGGATGATTGCTCACTTCAACAAAGCCCATAGCTTTTAGCTCTTCACTGTTGTATTTTGCCTTTCCGTCAATTGGGTTTCCGTCGAGATCAAACACCCTCTCCCGGAAGTCCTTTAGTACAACACTATCCATATCAGATACCTCTTTGAGGAAATTAGCGTTATCGACCATCCTTTTCATACGCATAAGTGTATCAGGGATCGTGATAGAGGCATCCCTTATCTCTCCCATAGCCTCACGCTCCGCCCTGGTCCAGTCTCTTCTTATTTCAAACTTGCCGTTACCGAGATCGACAACGCGAACGCCGCCGTCTCTCAGAGGTATATTGAGCGGATTATCTGGCGTATTAGTCCAAAGGTTCTGTACGATCTTATCAGCCTCGTCCTTGCCTACTACATCTACCTTGCCGCGTTTGTGGATATCCTCAACGGTAAAGCCCCTCCCTACAAGGTTCTTTATGTCACGAAAGAAGTGCTTTTCATAGTTTCTGCGTATGTAGTATCCTGACCATTCATCGAATGACTCTTTCGACAGTACATTAAGGTTCACCGCCTGCTCTCCAAGTGACCGGATATCGTTTTTTATAAGGTCTGCAAATGGTTTTAGGTCACTTGATAGAGCCGATCCCTCTCCAGTTATGTAATCGTGCATATCGAGACGGTCTTTTTCGCTTAGATCAGTCAATACTTTGTGAACTCTTTCTATCATCACGCTATCGCCGCTAGATTTTGCTGTAACCTTTTCCCTTGCATTGTGGTACTCTGAGCTCAAACTATCCCTAAAGAGATTCCAAAGGGATGAGCTCGCATCTTTCCACTCCTTGACTCGATCCTCTCCGACAACATCCTTTAAGTGGTCAAGATTTTTCTCCATCTTGGAGCGGTTAAAGTTGATGATCGCATCGGCTTTGTCAATCCCTGCACTCCCGGTGTTCTTCAATCTGCCCTCAAGCATTGCGTTCTTCGTAGCTTCTCTCAATCCGCTCTCATCGTCGATCTTTGACAATACCACACGGAGCTCCTCCGGGGATTTATCTGCCAACTGTGGCATTGATCTTTCGAGACTTCCCATGTGCTCTATAAAGCTGCTTGCATCGCCACCATTGACCTTGAAAAAGTTGGTTTCTTCAATAGGTATTTTCCCGTCCATGTAGTCAGCGAGATCGACAAAATCCCTCATGGCTGCCGTCTCTTCACTGTTTTTTCTACCGTATGCCGTCACAGCGTTCTCGTATGGGTTTATTGCCTCTCTTTCGCCTTTGGTAAGCCCACGCCTTGCCTCTACTTCTCTGGCTTCAATTTCGCCAGCCAGACGCTGATATCGATTGAAAGCCTCCTCAGACTTATTGCCCTTGAGATACTCAAGCTCATCCTTGTACCTGATAGCATCTGCCGGGGAAAGATCACCTTGTTTTTCGAGCTTGTAGATGCTTGACTCTACATTCTGCATCATCGCTTTTTGGCTTCCACCTGTGGCGAACCCCTCCTTGAACTGTATCCAGTGCTGAATCTCATGCACCGCCGTATCGAGGAGCTCTTTGTCTGTAGTTCCCTTTGGGATACCGAGCACACCGTCCTTGAACCAACCACTGCCAGGCTGGAGCGAATCGTCAACCTTTATCTTTATGTTCGCCGCATCAGGGTAGTTGTCGTAGAGCTCTTTGTGGTCGATCACATCGGCTATCTTCATCTCACCCTTGCCCTCAAGGGTCGAGATAGCATCTGGCTTGAGTGACATCTTGCTATCGTCGATCTCGAAGCGGCTCATGTCGTCATATTTACCATCGTGCTTTACGGGAGCAGCATCGTATCCCTTTGCCCTCGCTCCGGCGAACAGCCCTGTACCCTCTGCCTTGCCACCGTACTTATACCCTAACCCGGCACCGACTGCCGCGCCGATACCTATTCTGGCCAGGTAATCTTTCATGGTGAGGTCTTTGCCGTCAACGATATCTTCGTAGGCAGCATCCATACCGCCTACAGTACCTCCACCGAGAGCACCACCCAGGGTATTTGTTCCGGCATTTGCGAAGATAGCCATACCGTTTTCGCCTATCGGAGCACCATCTTTGTCGTATCCATACCCGCCTATGCCGTTATCTTTTGCAGGGTTGTCTTTGGAGATCGGTACACCGTTCTCATCGTACCTCTGATCCATCCACGGGGATTTGCTCGTATCTGTATTTGATTTGGACCAGGCGGGATCATTATCAAGTCTATGCAGGTCTTGAGTAAGCTTGTCCATGAGCTTCTCATCGATATTGCCTTTTTTGAGGTTTGCTATATCCTGTTTGGTGGTCACGAAGTCAGCGTCATAGTTCTTGCTGTAGTCAGCAGGGGTGACTATTGTTTCGTCCTTTCCGCTTCCTGGTATGATATGGCGTTTGGCATTGAGAACATTGTCATACTGTATGTTCTTTGCAGCCACATTCTCCCTCATGCCTATCAATTCATCAAAGCGTGGATGGGATGCTATGCTCTCAAGCCTTGCAGCGGGATCGTATGGAACCGGTAGATTTGATACTTCATCACGGTTGACTGGCACCTGTTCCGGCTTCCTGCCCGTCTCTTCCCTTTTGAATTTCGGGTCTACATCATGGTATGTCGATCTAATTTTCTTGATCTCTTCGAGGTGATCGCCGGATATGCCGTAGTGTTTTGCAAGGTTAGGATCATCGGCAATAGCCATGATTGCTCTTTTTGCTTCGTCGCTACTGTCTATATCTTCTACTTTTTTGATGGCATTTGTCACTTTACCTTTGGTGAACGCTGCGATAACTCCGTTTAGCACCCCGACGATACCGCCGCCAATAGCCATCTCACCGTACTTTTGCTCATCAGTCTTAGTGGTATCGCCGTAGTTCTTGAACGCACTCGTGGAAGCACCTACCGCCGCACCACCGACGACAGACTTGATGATCCTGTTTGCTTTGCTACCCTTGCTTGCAATCCCTGTAGGGGTAAGGTTGAGCGGGTCAAGGAGTATCTCACCACCGAGCGAAGCCCACTCGTGATCTTTTGTCTTGATCTTCTCTTTTGTCTTGAGCTGCTCCCAATACTTTTGATTATCCTTGAAGAACCCAGTATTGTACTCATCCGGCACTATCGCATCGGTTACCTTTTGAAGCCCCTTATTGATTGATGATCCATACTCAGCAAATCCCTGTAGTCCACCTGACAGGAAGCTATCTGCCGTACCATGCTTGTTGTCTTGAGATTTATGGAAATCATTGTTGGAGATCGCCGCCTCATATGGGTTCGTGTCGCCGCCAGATGCCTTTGAAAACTGATCATATGGGTTATTCTTAACCTCCATACCGCTGTATGGATTTGATTGCTTTTGGTCGGTGGAGAATTGATCGTATGGGTTAGCCATCACTTACCCCTTGAGTTGGTGTAGTAATCCCATGCCTGCTGAGTAGATATAGTCTTGCCATCAGGGAGTACTATATCGCCGTTTGAATCCCTCTTCACATCAGACAATGAAACACCATAGTTCTTTGCTACATCGTGCATAAGCTCATTGCTTTGGTTGATGTCAAGGTTCACTTTTGTCTTATTGTCGTCAGTGCTTTTGTTCTGGTCTCCAGCTTGGTTCTGCTGTAGCACATAGTCGGTACCGCCGTACCAATTGCCTTTTTGAGTGAATTGGGGCTGATTTCCTGTTTGCAGGAAGTGATTGTATGCGGCAGTGATATCTTCGCTGCTTGCACTATCGGCAACATTTGATCCCAAAGCCCCCTTGAAGCTCTCTGCATCTGGGTAAAGCTTCTTTCGCTTGATCATCTCATCGTAGACGCTGTTATTACCATTTTGCATTTCGATAGCTTTTTCCCTGATCTGGAGCTCACGGTCTCTTTGATTCATCGTGTCACTATGAAACTTAGCGTCCTGGGCCATCTTGTCCCTTGAGAGTTGATCATTGGCGAAGCTGATCCCTGTTCTTGATAACAGGTCATTGTTGTTCATCCTCTCCCTGGCGTCGATCTCCTGTTTGGTTTTGGCTAGATCGGCGACTATCCTGTTTTGCTCCATGTTCTGCTTGGCAAGGTTTCTTATGTGAACATTCTGCATGGCAGTGTTCGCCATGTCGCTGTAGTGACCGCCGTAGAACTGTGCAGGTTGATACTTTTTGCTCTCATCATTCCCCGGGTCAAACTCCCTTGCATTGTAGTTCAGGCTTCCGTTCTCGACCCTTGCCTGTGCGACTGGTGACATATTTGGGCTACCAGGTGTCTGAGATAGCTTGAGCGGCTCTGTGGACGGCTCTCTCCTTGGCTGCATAGACCCCATATTGATTACATTGTCTTTTTCGTTTTGATCCATAGTTATTTCCTTAGAAGTTCAAAAAGCTCAGTGGATACAGTAGAACCGCTGAGACAAATTTTTCCGAAGTATCCCACAACGCTATCAGAATAGATGTTCAAAAATCTAGTAGTATCGCACGGCAGAGTGAATTTGATCTGTGTGTCGAGAAAGTGCTTGAAGTCGTAAGTGTGTATCACGCTTCCTGTCGATGATCTCTTTTGAAAGTCACCGTACTGGTCAAACGGTATGAGTATCTCTTTTACTGGCAGATCGGGAGTCCATGTACCGTATTTCCTGAGATTGTACTTGTATCGTGCACCACGGTATGCGCCGAACTCGTAGAAATCGTATAGGCCCATGACCCGGTACTCGCTCCATTTCTTGTTTATGGTCTTTTGCTCCCATGTCTTCGCGTTGAGCACTGTAGTCTTGCCGCTGAGCTCCAAAAAGAAATACCGATCTTTCCAGTAGAACCGTGGGGATGGTGATACATTGTTGAGAGTCGCCTTGAGCTCAAGGTTTCTGTCGTATACATAGGTGGTAGTTCCGTATCTGTTGAAAAAGTGATCACCATACCCGTACAGCGTGCCTATGTTTGGTAGCTTCTTTTTGACCTGAATGAAAGGTGGCTCATGCGTGATGATCTCAACGCCGGCAAGGGTGCTTCTCACACTGAATCCGTCACACGGTATAGGCTTGCTGCCCCACATGGTTTCGTCCATAGAGTATGTAGTCTCATTTGTGAGCAGATCGATATGACCGAACTTGTAGATGTAGTCACTGTCACTACTTTTTACCTTTGGTCTGTACATGAAGATGAAGCCACTGTTGATCCCACCGTTATACGGTGAGCCAGCGTACTCATATTGCTCTGATAGCTGATAATCAATCCTGCCCTGCCACCGTATTCGCCTGTAGTATCTCCGTGGATCATACACTATATCGAGCTTGCCATCAGGGATGTCGATGTAGTATGGAAGTATTGACCACTCCTTTATCTTTGGCATATCAATCACCTCGTTGTCGCCGTCGATATCATAGGAGGTACGCTCGCCCCGTGACAATCTGTCCACGATGCTATCGTCAAGGTTAATGTAGCGGTCAAGTGGGTTCTTGCTTTGCGAAAGAGAGTTCTTTGTTGCCTTGCGAAATGACCCGTTGGATATCTCTATAGCCAATAGAGACTCAGGGTCTCTGTATGGTCTCGGGTACGGGGTTATTTCTCTAGGCATTACATATCAGGATAGTTTATGTTCTCTACTACGACCCATGTCTCGTAATCGTATCTGAGCCTGAGCAGGGTAGCACCGTCCGGTGATATAGTAGCGTTGCCGTATAATGTCTGCGATGGATCAAGCGTAATGGTCGATGAGGCGGCAAAGATCATAATTGATATCTCCATCCCCTCCCAACACTTTACAGTCGTACCGCTACCATCGTCAAAACTCTTGAAGATGATCGTAGCGTCCCCATCTGGTGCGAGAACAAAGCTATTATAGTTCTCGGTATCGATCTCGATATCTCCAAAGCCAGATTCAATAGCTTGTCTGTATACCCCGAACCTTCCTGACCCCGTAGCCGTTGCCCCGCCTGTAGGTGCATCAACAAGTACAATACCGTCACCGTTCGCGTTTACGGCTACAAACTTGCCAGCAGTGAGCGTAGCAGGAGTGTCGGATAGTCCAACAAAACTTGTAGCACCACCGCCCTCTCCTGCGACCATATCGATGAACTCAAAGCCGTCCTCCGTCTTCTTGACAGCGATCACCTTGCCGCCCATGCCATCAAATGAATCAGGCGTGTCTGAAAGTTCAAGTAAGCTTGCTTCGGCTGCATCCCTGCCTACGAATCTGATAGCAGGGCTCCATAGCCCCTGGTCACCGCTCTTGAAGCTTATGAAGATATCACCTCCAACATACGACTCATGAAAATTGATCCCGTCACTCGAATATCTGAAATATACTACTGCATCTGCCACTGTATCATCTCCTGTAAGTTTTTTTTGAATTTGCATATCCCGGTATGCAGCATTGTACGCACGGTAAATCTCATCGGCTATCTGCTTGTATCTGCTCTCCTTAGAGTACAGGAAGTAGATCGTCATGTGGATCACCCCGTGAGCAAGCCCATCGTCGATGTCGAGCTCTTCTCCGATCACCGGGAATCTTGGTATCCTGATGTAGAACTCGCTAGATACCCTCTTGAACTCTGTGTATACGCTTGAATTTGGCACCATGAGCTTGAGAGGGTTTGTCCTGATGGCACACTCCTTGAGAGCACTGTCAATGCTGTAGAGTATGTCGTCTGATACCATGTCCTTTAATGGGTGCTCTATGGGTGTTCTTGACCCGTCGGCAGCTACCTTTAGGCTTGGGTTTGTGTCGTACTCCCTTATTGTCCTCTGGATGAGATTTTTCACTCTGTCTACAGCTTCACTTACCAACATTTTAAACCCCCGATGCCTGGATCGTCGCTACAACGATACTGGTTTCATTTTTCTTATCCTCTATACGCTCATTGACATCAAACGACTTACCTATAGCCGCCGTCTGCTCTTTCCTATACTCTATCTCGGCTCCCATTTGAGCAATCTTTTCCTGCTCGGTAAGGGTCTGTGCGTACATGAGTGCGTTTCTGGTCTGCTCAGCCGCAGTCTGCGCTTCCATGAGTGGTATCTTGGCTTCCTCGATCTTGATCTGCTTGGCTTTCAACCCCAACTCTGCGTCGGCAAGCTCGAGCTCTTTTTGCTTTGTCAAAATGTCCTGTGCCATTAGGTCAAGCTTCTTTTCGTCAATAGCAATCTGAGCAGTCTTTGACTCGATGTCCTTATCCATGAGCTCAAGCTTTTTCTCTTCGGTGTGAGCCTGTGCAACGATGAGTGGTATCTTTGCTTCCTCGATGGATACCTGTTTTTCCTTGATGAGGAGCTCTTTGCCGGATATCTCTATCTCTTTCGTCTTGAGCTCTATGTCCTTATCCATAAGGGACAGCTTCTTGGTGTCAAGATTGAGTTGAGCATCCTTGATCTCAAGCTCTTTGGTGTTGAGGGCTATTTGAGACGGGATGAGCTGCTCGATCTCTACTTTAGCTTTGGCTACCCTGGCTGCAACATCGTTCTTTTTCACAAGATCGTCATTCTGCATAGAGATGATTTGTTGCTCATTGACAGGGGATTGAAGTGCAATCCTCTCAGCAGCACCGACCGCCGCGTTGATCGTAGAGGTTGTTACTGTGGTTAGGAAGCTTGAGTAGTACTTTGCCTTTTCATCGTCAGATATTGAAGTGCTTTTACTCAGAAACTCCTTGAGCTCATCTTGAGCTTTTTTGAGAACCGCATCATCATTCAATACAACCGTCTCAACGGTGTTTTTGATGACATCGTTGAATAGTTCCAAATCCATTCTATATCTCCCTTATCACTACATTTCCCAATACTGAATTGAGAGTAGCGTCACTTAGTTCTATGTCCTGTAGCGATATGTCACTGAGCGACACATCGCCTATTGACGAGTCTGCATACGATGAGTCGATGATTCCGTCATCCATGCTTATCTCGTAGTTGAGGTTTGATGGATTTCTGTTTATCATGAATTTCTTACCGAGCGTCTCAATGACCATTACGCTGTCGGTAACTTTTGCGAAGTAGAATCCGTCTGCAATCGCACTCATGCTTCCGGCATACAACTCATTACCGTTAGCGTCAAGGGCCCTATATGGTATCGTTACATTTGGCTTGTAGCCTATGATAAAGGTTGTGAGTGGATACCCGATACGCTTTACAATTCTCTGGTTGTTGATCCTCGCAAGCATGAAACCGTGAAGAGACGGTGCCTTACTCATGAATCGCTGCACTGACCAGGATACAGTGTGTGTATGCTCCAGCTCAATGAAAGTCTTTGATATCGGATCGAAAGCATAGATGCTTACTGACGGTGTTGTGTTCGCGTAAGTGTAAAGCGAGAATTCACCGCCGCTTGATATGCTTGTAGTATCGATCCTCACTACCATCAGTATCCTACCGCTACGACCTCATCGTTATTTCCGTCAACCACAACCACATCCTCTTCGACTATTTTGATTCTTTGCTCCACAAGGATACTATACTTGCTACCCTCCACTGATACAATGTACTCGCCTGGATCGGCAATGGAGATGTCTTGCGTGGTATACTCACCGAGTTTTACGCTTTGGTTGATCGTAGCACCACTTGGTACGGCAACCAGAAGTTTTTTGTTGATGTAGATAGTTGCGCCATCGATCTTTTTGATGTATGCGTATTTGCCCGTGGAGTACTCGATAGTATCACCCTCAAGAAGAGTATTTGTGGATGAGTCTACTGTGAGGGTTGTTGCGTTGATTGCCGCATTTGCCGTGAGTGTTGCCGATCTACTTGCGGTTGCAAGCTCAGCCTCGGTAGCTCCACCTGCAACCACTGTTTTTTGCTGTAGGTTATCTACTGGAGCATAGTAGGCACTGAAATCGCCAGATTGTGCTCCGAAGAGTGTTTTTTTGGTTGATACTACAACCTTGAATGCTTCTCCAACTTTTCTTGTGATCATCATATAGTCCTTTAAACATGGTTTGAAATAAAGGACTATATTAGTGATGATCTCGTTTAAAAGTAAAGCACTATTGCTTATCAGCCCAGCTTGAGAACTCCACCCACGGGTTCTGTGAGTACCCAAAGTTTAAACCAAATGCGTTTGACCACATATAGTCGGCAGCAAGCACATCGCACATGAACATATCCGTTGTGTCGCTCTCGTAAATGGTTGCCACCTTATCGTACCCATTCATATCAGAAGTATCAAATCTCGACATAGTGCTTTCTTCAAACACGATCTCCCCATCTTTGATGTAGTACTTCACATCTGACACATCGCCCCTGCACCCGTCATTTTTCTGAAGTTCAGTAGGAGCACCCAAATCGAAAGCAACGACATATCCGAGTTCACCTACGCCGGACCACCCGCCACCAACTGCTTTGTGATCGTCGATGTATTGTATTTGATCGGGCCCGAAAGGGATACTGCACTTATAAATACTGTGGTTGTACTGGCTGACATATACGCCATCGTAGTACTTAGAGTGACCGCCTACGACAATGATGCCTGTAGCTGTCACTACGCCTGATCCAGTGTCTACCACGCCGCTCTCGTCATACAGTACGCCATCGACTACAATTCTACCGCTCGCCCCGAGATGGGAACCGTTTGTACCGTCAAGTACTGGCACTGTTGTATTTGTAAGCCTGTCCATCATATATTGCTTGCTGAAAGTCCACACTTTCCCATCGAGACTACCTACATTGTTGTACTCTTTGAATAGCCTCAACCCGCCATTGATTGTAGTTCCAAAAGCGAGGCAGATACCGTTCAGGTATCTAATGTGAAGCATATTGTCGATAACAGATATCTCCACAGCCTGTCTGAATTGCTCAGCAACCTCATTCATTTGTATTGAATCAAGGTCGCTTTGTGCCTGAGTCCATACAGCACCCACTATGTTATTCGACACTGTGCTGATCTCATGGCAAGTTACAGCCCCATCATTAAGTATGAACAGAATCGGTATCTTTACAGCCAATCCAACATTGAACACCACGATATCTTCAGCAGTCACACCTATGGTCGTCGCCGCCGGGATAATCGTTGTGACTCTATCGCATCCTACCATGACATCCTCCTTAATGATCCCCAGTCGTATGCCAGATACCCGGCAGGAACTACCTCTGATCCTGCCACCTCAAACTTTCTGAAATTTGCACTCTTGTAGTTTAATGGCTTGATCGCTCCGTCGGCAGTCATAGCCAGATTTACAGTCTCGTCCTGAACCTCAAGAGCAATTTGCTTCCACTTTTTAGTCCCATACGGATTGTTTGGATATAGCGAGGAGCTTTTTGTCTCCCCGGTGATCTCTTTGATGATGGTTTCTTCAGGCGGGTTGCTGAGGTTGAATGTGATAACCGCATCACCGAGCCCAAAAGATACAGATTGACCCTCTGGCTTCATCTTCTTTGGGGTGATCGTTACACTGTTGCCAGTCCATTTGTATGTGACATCATAGATACCCATTACGCATTACCTCCGTCGATTGATTTGTGCATGAATGTATCTTCAAGCGTGATGGTACTGAACCTGTCGGTGATATCGTTACCGTCTTTGTCTGTAGCCATATAGGTGACCGTTACGGACCCGTCGCCATTGTCGGTAAAGCTGTACTCCACCTTATCGGCTTTTGTGTCGTATACTGGCTCCTGTAGCCCCTCTATGCCTACCTGGTTGCAAGCCTCAAGTGTAGGTAGCCCTCTGAACTGCTCAGCTTTGAAATTCATATTCTCCACATCGAATACAAAGTCAAACTTCTCATACGATCCGCTTTTATCAACGCAGTATGAGCATCTTATGAATTTTGTTTCACTGTCGTAGTCAAAATCTGAATGCAGCTTGCTAAGCACCTGTGCTTCAAGCACTTCACCAGAGTTAGTGATATCACATATATCTCCCATGAAGTTTGACTTTAGATGAGTCCTCGACACCATTTCGTTGTAAAGAGATATTTCGTACTCTGTCTCGATGGTCATTACATCATGGTATTCAACCGTAATGGTATCGCCATAGTAGTCCTGCTCCCTCGTATACACCTCACCGTTCAGCACTTCCGGAACAATGCTGAATGTCAATGTGTCACCCTTGATAAGCCTGATGAGCCCTTTCCCGTTGAATAGCTCCTTGTGGAAAGCTTTATACTTGAATGAATTTACATATCCATCCCCGAAATACGAATCATTTTCGTCAGTATTGTATACCTGAGGGTTGTAAGTTCTGATTACATCTGCCTTTACTGGCGAATACTCATCGTCGGTTATTGGGGTTGAATTAGCCGTAACAATCTCAACGAACTTTTTAGCTATCTCTGTAATGAACCACTTGTCACTGTCACGGATCATGAAGTCAGATTTAACCTCAACAAGCTGTGGTTTAGATAGTGCCATTTCGGTCATTCCGTTTGCATCAAGCAATGGAACTCCGTTTACATAAACATGCTTCCAAAGATAGTCTGTGTACGGGAGATAATCTATCATGTGCAATACGCCGTTTTGATCAGGTGACGGTATATTCTTGTAGGCAAAAATCGACGCTTCATTTTGAGAAACCTGCGTATCTACTGTTACATCGGAGATACCCGCAAGTGATAAAGCGTATGACGCTTCCGGTGGTATCATATTAAACTTGTTGATTCCTTGCCCGTACCAGTCAAGCACTTCACTATCCCAGAACGCAAGTCCATCGGGCAAGTTTGTATCTTCGTCAACCATTGAAGCTTTGTTGTTGCTGATCCTTATAAGGGCACTTCCATAAAGATTGATAATCTTGGACGGGTCCTTGATGAGGCTATATACATCTCTGCCTACTTTGTAATAGCTTGAAACAAATGCAGGTTTTACAGTAGAAAGATCGATATATGAGCCGTCAAGGGAACCTTTATAGTCATACACATCAATCACATTTGCCTTTTTTGCTACAGGAGTTGCCAATAGATCATGGTATCCAACAACAGGGGTTGCTTCAAGATATCTATACCTGACATTGAGGATACCCCAGTAGTACAGGTAGTTCTTTTCACCTATGCCACCGCTACTCAAATACGCCCTCAGCTCAATCACATTGATATTTGGGGCGAACAGTGCCGAGGCATTTACATCGCTTGTAAGCAGATACTCAATATTTGCAAGAAGTTTATCGGACAAAACAACATCGTGCTTTACGCCGATCTTCTTAATCACGATTACTGTGTTGCACTCACCTGGAGGTACGGTAGACGAGATGCCGACAAACTCTTCGAGAACCTCTATCTGATCTGCTCCGATCCATTCGTTTTGAGGATCATTCAGCCCCCTACTCCCGTAGATTGCGCCGCCGTTTCTGATGCCGTGCTCACCGTCATCGCTTAGAGGCACATATTCCATGAACACAGTAAGATCGCTGTTATCGATTATGATAATGTTCTGTATGAATGTGAAGTGAGTTAGCACCTCATATAGTGCGAGGGCGAGCATCTTGTTTGATGTAGTGCCGCCATCGATATACCCGGTAAGCGTTACCGTTCTGAAGTTAAGATTGAACCGTACACCGAAGCTTGTAGTGATATCGATTTCGTCTTGAGCCCAGGCATTTGAACAGTCGAAATTCTTCACTATGGTGTCGAGGGATACCGATGTAGCATTGGTAGAAATTTCTGCCTTGATTGCATCGCTCAACGGCTGCTGAGAGTGTACATACACTACGCTTCCGTTGCTTTGCGACAGAGTGTATTCGCTCAATGAGTCAGAGTAAGCTATCGTTTTGATCCCGTCTCCATACTGAGTATCATTCATCGCAGCATACACATCATCTACAGACGGAAAGCTGCCACCTGAAAGATATGAAGCATACTCCTCTACGGTATGACTGGAAATGATCGAAGCCAATTCCGAGTCGGCAGATAGCCCAGTGTAGCCAAGTGCCGAGTATACGCCGTTGATATCTTTTGCGAGCTGATCGGCAGTTATGCTTCCATCTACATACTGAGAGAACAACGACGCAATATTTATCTTTACCCCGTAAGGATAAATAGCGTCCTCTACTGCCTGAAGTGAATCTGGCTTGATAGTGAGGTCGCCATCCATAGAGCACACTTTACCTACCAGGCACCCGGTCAAGGTATTGATATATGCAGTCCCATCTACAAATTGAATCTTGAGTGCCTCATCAACATCAACACTCTTCCAAAACACATTTTCAGAATCTGGAGCAACATCGAAGCTGATGGATTTTTCGATGATATCACTGATAGGTATTCCCGATACAGACACGCTACCATCCTGATTGATAGTAGCTGTAGCACCAGGGTACACCGCAAGAATATCATCACTGATAGTAACCGATCCGTCCTTGATTATGATTGATCCCATTAGATCACCGCCCCATCGCCACCACAGTTCTCACCTATAGTGAGTTGATACCCTGTGCCTACGACTTCATCAGGTACAACAATGTTGAATGTGGTATCATCAACCTTTGTCACTGAAGCATTGGAAATGATCGATCCGTCGGACGCTTTTACACACGCTGTCATGCTGATTGCAAGCTGCTCTTTCAACGCATTTGTTACCGACACCGTGAGGTCATGGATGATCTGATTGTAGTATGCAGAATCTGGAGAAATGTCAGCTACTGCATTACCGCCGTTAAACTCGAAGTGATTGCTCTTGTCACTCAATACAATCTTTTTGGCTTCAGGGATATAAATGACTGCTACCTCATTATCACCAATGCTACTCTTTATCGTAGACAATAGTGTTGCCTCATCTTTACTTCCGTTGGAAATAAAGAATACCATTTCAGTACCATCGACAGACACATTGAGTCCTACAGACTCAAAGTATCCATCTTCAATATACCCATCCTCGATATATTCATTGCTCATAGCATCCTCCATTTACACAGCATTTGCATCAGGCACAAGGTTTACATACTGTCCGTAAATCCTGTCGAATCCTCCATCGTACAGTGTTACAGTGTACACTATATCAACCACATCGGAAGTACTGATGGCTATTGCGTTGTTGAAGTAGATACTAGGTGTGACGATAACACCATCAATCAGATTGTCCCCATGCGTGTTAAGTATAGATATGGTTCCATTGTCGTTGTGAATAAGCACTTTGAATTCAAACCCAAGGTATGTGCTGTTGCTTGATTTTTTAAGGAAACCTGATACTGTTGCAGTAGCAAAACTTCTTGACAAGAATGAATCGTTAAGTCCACATACCCACTGGTTTGACAGCTTTGCACCCAAAGATTCCTTGCTTGTAGATAGGTTGTTTCGAGAGATCATGTACTCTATTGCAGCATCCTTTTCGCCAAGTGCAATAGCCATAGCTTCGACCATTGAGATATTCGCATCCATTTCCTCTATGGTTACAGGTGCATCCTTGTCCGATCTCATCGTAGCATTGAATACATTTGCCACTAGTTTTGCACTACTGATTTTCGTTGTATCATAATTGACTACGACGAAGAATGCAAATCCTGCTTCGCTCATCCAGTTATCCGGCACATACGCAACTGTTCCATCTACATCCGTGTAAAATGTTTTTGCGTACTTGCAGTCACCGTTCGTATCGTAGATATAGAACTTCACCGCTGTTGGGGTGTCTGTCGCCTTAACCGTGAATTTGTACACACTGTTTTTTGATGGATGAACCTTGAATTTTGCAGTATCCACATCTGCCGCAGCAACCTCAACATCAATACCGATAGGTAGCTCCTGAGAGATATCAACATTATATTCCTTTGTAACCATTGCTTGTCCTTTTAAATTATGTTTGCCTGAACAGAATCCGATCCGAGCTCTAGCGAAGTTATCCTGTCATCATGATTTTGAAGCATACTCTCTATACTTGGTGAATCGATCATCTTCATCTCGATTCTGCCCGTTGCCGCAGGTGTGAGTCCGTACATGGACTGGCAAGCAGGTGTATAGATACGCCATAGTTGACCGCTGTTCGTTGAGTGTCCGTATGAGAAAAACACATCGGCAAAGAAGTAGTCAATGTAGTTTCCGTTTGCATCTTTATTCTCCGGCTTGTCCTGAAATGTAGTGTTGAGCCAGTTGAGAGATGCGAGCATAGCGGTCTCGAAATTTGCGGTAGAGTTTGGTCTTACCAAAATATCTTTTTTGTATAAAGCCATATTACCTCCTTGGCAATAGCCCCGATAGAGGGCTATGGGTTAGATCACCATTCCGTCGCCGCCGTCGCCGCCAGCACCTGTGTTGCCAGTAGCAACGCCTGAAGTGATGTATGAGATTCTCACATCTGTCCCTACATACACGGACGGATCGTCGGTGATGATCGTAGCACTCGCACCGTCCGAAGCCATAGCTACGAATACAGGGATGATACCCTCTGCCATTACGACGAAAGCCATACCGTTGGCGGCTTCACCTTTTGCAACCTTGGTGAGCTCGATCACACCACCTGCAAGTACCGTTGTATCATCTACAGCCATGACCAAACCGCTGATCCCGGCAGCAATAGACTCTGAAAGCAATCTACCCTGGTTGGCTGATAGCGGCTTATCTACCGCAATACTGGTCAGACTGTCTACCACATCGCTGTATCTTACAAGCTCAGACACATCGGTTTGTCTGTACTGGAGCGTTCTGATGAGTACCCAGTCAGTACCGTTGTAGATGTAGTGAGCACCAAAAGGCGTACCGTCAGTGTCGTATCCAACTTCAGGATCAGAACTTGCATTCGCAACGAATACCCTTACACCCTGTCTCTTCGGAATTACAAGCCCGATAGCGTCGTCATCCCTCTCTGCGAGGTCTGCCGCAAAGTATGTGTCATCTACCTCAGCGATATACGCCTTGATCTGGTCAATCGACCATGTGGCAGTTGTCCCGGCAGTTGATGTATCCTGGATCATCGCGTCGATACGCTGAGTGTTCAGATCGGTCTTTGAATTGAGCTCCGTAAGTGCCGCTGTAGATACTGGAGCTGTTGGGCTGTTTGACGCTGTTGCGCTTGATAGCGTACCGATTACGGAATTTTTGTCAAGCTTTGCGAGAAGCGTAGGGTTGAGGTCCTTGATTGTTGACATACCGAGTTTTACTTGGTTACCAATAGATGAAAGAAATCCCATCGTTTTTCCTTTGTGTTAGTGTTATGGAGAGCTGTAGGCTCACAAAGCCCATTGGTGTGGGCTCAGTCAACCTACAATGTTTGAGTTATAGACAGATATGACCCTTTCGGCTCTTTGTTCAAAAATAGACTTCTTTTCGTAGAGTGGATTATCGCTGCTTGCCTTTTTGGATAGGTATGAGCATACGAAGTACACCACCGCAAAAAAAAGAGCGTCATCGATAGGTATTTGCTGATCTGCTATTTCTGAAATTTCCTGAGTTGGGAACATTGGGTGCTTGATATATTTTTCATCATGTATGACCCTGAATACATCGGTTGAGTCGTCTGTGAGATCGGCGATAAGCGACTGAGGTTCGCACCTCATGGCTACCTCGTATAGGGCTGCCTTGAAGTGGAGCTTTGATGGTACGGTTTCTATGTTGTCGCCGACCATGTAGAGCGATATGAACTCAAGAGCCTCGCCGTAGGTCATCATTACTTGAGCCCTGACCCACAGGCGAAGTAGTCATCTTTCTTCATCTCTACTGTACAGGAGGTGTAGTAACGACCGAATCTTGCAGTTTTTGAGGTAGGCGGCTCGCTGAACTTCGTAGCGATCTTGTTCATAAGGTTGATCTCATTGAGTCTGCCAATAAACACTTTGTCACTGAGCTTAGCATGAGCGAATAGCCTGTGCATCTTTACCTTTACCGATCCAAAGTCCGTCTCAAGTTCGTACAGTGTTGGGTCAAACTTCTTTTCGTCTTTGACTTTTCTGAAGTATTGATCCCCGGCGAACTTGTTGATAGCTTTCTTGAGTGATGGACCTACTACAAGGGTGAAAGATTCATCCTCGATACCGCCGTTCTCCCAGATAGGCTGTAACATTTCGCCGAGCTTTTCGTATGTGAAGTCAGTAAGCGACCCTGTACCGTTGCTGTTTGTATCGAACATCTTCCTGTGAGCTGTCGGTACATAGTTGAAGATGCCAGCCATTTTTGCAGGGGTAGTAGGAGTTCCGGCAGTGTAAGAGTCAAAAACGCTTGCATTATGAAGCCCTAGCATTGCGTATTCAATGTCTTTTGCGTGTTCCTTGCCCTTTTTGGCGGTTCTGTAGGGCCATTCTTTTTGACCGTACTTGCTGTTGTCCGCCTCTTCATCTGACATACCGTAGTCTGTTTTGATGATCTGCACCACATTCTCTTTCATGTACTTTGTGTCGGTGGTATTCTCCTCGATATCTGTGATCTCAAGGTTGAAGTTTTGACCTGCATCTGCGTATCTGTCGAGAATCCATGAGTGCTTTGGTGCCGTCACCTTACCTCTTCCGCACCATTCGAGGAAAGGAGTGGTATGCACCCCTTGCAAGATGATAGCGTCGAGAATGGACGGCTTTTGATTCACCTGATTGTGATAGTATAGAAGTGCCATTTATCGTAATCTCCTTATTGGGTTTATGGCATTTTCCAATAAGGAGAGTTTAAAAGTATACGGGTTTACTGCACACCTAAGATGTAGTCGCCAAGATCAAAGTCATTTGCCTTTCCGCCCTTGACCGCATCTTCGAGATACTCCCTTGACGGTGAACCCTCGCCCTCTGTGATTTTGTCAGGATCTTCCTGCGGCTCTATGGCTACCTTTGCAGCCCTGTAAGCCATCTCCATACCGTCTTTAGTGCTTCTCATCTTCTTTGCGAATTCTGGGCTGATAGCTTCTACTTTGGCGATCTCTTTCTCCACAAGATCAAGTGGAATCCCCGGATACTTCCTGCTCATCTCGCTTGATATCTCGTTTCTGGTCATCTCATCGATCCTGTTTTGCAACTGCTCAATACTGCTTGCTTGCTGATCGATACCAAGGAGACTCTTTGCCTGTGCGATATCATCGCCATGTTGCTGCTGAGGTTGCTGTGGCTGCTGCATTTGCTGTTGTTGCTGTGCTTGCATTTCCGCTATCTGATCGGCTGTAGGCTGCTGTTGTGCCGGGGGCATATCGTTGTATTTATTTTCCATCTTATTTATCCTCTACCTTGATCCAGTCTGTAGCCATAACATCTTCGATTGACGGTTGGTATGCAAAGTCGCCTTTACCGATAACAAGGTGTGGTTTTGTTTCATTTTTTGGAGTGTAGATGTACCACTCTTTCCATTCCGATCTCTTCATTTTAGCGTCCTTTGACGCAATGATGGCATCGTAGATATTCATACCGTCAATAACGCCTGTTTCAGTCTTTTCTTTCTCCATTTTGTTCCCTTTCTGTTTCTTCTTGTAGTGATTCTATGAGCCCGTCAATGAGTATCATAACCGATCCCATTCCAGCCATCTCTTTTACCTTGTGTACCCTCGATGAATCTGAGAGCTCATCATCAAGAACACCGTTCCATAATGACTTGCGCCTCATCTCTATCTCTTCGGTAAGCATCATGTAGCCGCAGCTACCCCTGAAGTCAGTGAGGCTTTTCAGGCACTCATGCTTATCAACGATCTCATTGCTCATCTTTTTCCTCCATTATGTGTGATACCGTCTTCAGCCTCAATAGCTTCATTTTTTCCTTGTATAGCTCATCTAGTATGCTGAGGTATTTTTGTGTTCTTGAAGCATCCTGTATCTGCATCGCAACGGATAGCATTTCATGTGCGCTCTTTTCTGCCGTGCTGATATTGTTGAGTTGGATTTCGCTGTTTATCGCTCCAACCCCTGTGTTGATGCTGATTGAGAAGAGAAGCCTTTTTGACCTGTCTGCCTCATAGAGCAATGGGTTCGTGTCGTACTTGTAGAGGAGTATGACTATCCTTGCTATCATCGGCTCAAAGAAGCTCTCATTTAACGATCTGATAATGTCCTCGATTACACTGTTGCCCTCCTGTGTTAAGATTGATACACCTGTCGCCGTCTGGTTGAGGTTCGCCTTATCGTTCATACCCTGGTTGTACTTTGTGATACCGCTCACCTCCTGCATCTCGCCGTCGATCCTGTCGGCGTTGTACATAGACTGATTGATGTCAGGTACTGGTATCTCTTTCACCTCCTTGAGATTTGATACAGACACCTTTTTCCTATTTGCGAGCAGATCGGCTTCGCTTAGACCTGAAGCTTTTGTTGCAAGGTAGCTTGGATTTAACTGTCTGTCGATCATGTCTATCTGCTGATTTCTGGCAATTGTGTACTCCTCCTGGAGCGGAACCATAGACTCTATGAAGCTTCCTCCGTAAGCCTCTACAGAATTCTGCTCATCGATACCTACGAACTGAGGCTCAACATTTCCTATGATGAACGGCAGACCATCCTTGAGCTTACGGTCAATAGAGATGATCTCATCGTTTGGAAGAACTGTAGACACATACCAGTTCCCATCCTTGAGCCTGTAAACATCCCTCACCTCGACCCTTGAGGCATCACCGAGGTCAACGCTTGAAACCATACTCGTATCATAGTCGCCTATGAAGTTTTTCCACGCCTGTTTACGACCATATTGAGCTTTTAGCTTCCCGATTGTGGTGGTGACACGGTGCACACAGTACTGGATATCAAAGTGATTTTCAGCATTTGGATCGAGGTGTAAGTCTTTTATCTTTACCCTGTTTACCCTCAGTCCATTTTTCCAGTACACCTTTGCGTATGGCGTACCGTAGACAAGAGAATCGATCACTGACGGCTTGAGTCTGGTGTACAGGTTGATCTTTTTTGTAGTCCACTCGTTAAGCAGGGCCTGTACCCTGCCATACAAGGTGAGATCATCGTCGGTTGCCGGGAGTATCTTCGCAAACTCGTCGCTCTCAAAGTAGGTTTTCATTACGGATATTGCGACCCTCCTCACCTTTGCCTTGATGATCTTTGGTGCAATATGGCTCTTCCTCCTCGTCCTGAGGCTATCGATGAGCTCCTGCGTGAGCGTGTTTGTGTACCCGTTCTCAAGGCGTATGAATTGATCCTTGTATGCCTCATACCCTTTCTTAGCCTCATCAACCATATCGAGTATCAATCTCTTTGTTTCATCGTTACCCATCAGTATCCTTTATCTTGTTGATTATAAATCTTGCTTTGTACCTCGACACGCCGACCGCTGCCATGATCTGATCCTCGCTCCAGCCGGAAGCAGCCAAATCTTCAACGATCAATGTTTCAACTATTCGTTTTGATACCGGGATCGGGGTACTGTAATCAGTGGCGTTGTTGACAATATCAAAGAAGTCACCTGATATCATCGCATATCGCTTGAAGCTGTCTGATATCTTGAAGCTGTCCTTGCGCGACATATAGTATGTGACCGGGATCATCTCTCTTATCTGCCTTGGAGTGAAGCCAAGTTCTTTGAGAATGTAGACTGCAAAGGCATTTGCCTGTTGCTTCTTGGCAGACACTTTCATATCTCCATGCTCGCACACAGCCTTGTACACCTTGAGTAGATCATTTCCGAACATTTCCCTGATAGCCGATCTGTTGACTTCTCGTGTTGATATCACCATACACCCCCTGCGTGGCTGTATGGTGTGGCGGATATGGAGGCACCGTATAGATCGTACTCCTCTTCGTAAACAGACTCGTCGTAGATCATCGTGTTCATAGATATTGCGAAAGCATCAGCTTTGTCCGGCGATCTTCCCAAATCTTTCTTGATCTGCTTCTTATCAACAAGCTGAATCTTTCCGTAGGTGTTTATGAAATACCTCTGAGCCATGAGCTCCCCTACGAGTTCATCGTCATCAGGAAGCTTTGCATCTTCAAGAGCCTCTTCAAGCTTGTAGTACCACTCTGCTCTCTTATTCTGGTAGGTATCCGAGTCATCAGCCGTGTGAGATGCTTTGACCCCGATCACAATATCAAGCCCTGCCTCATGGCACACAGACGGTAGACCGCTACCAAGTCCGATTGCATCAACGAAGATCACCGACGGCTTCCTCACCGATCGGTTATACTCGTATAGTAGCCACCCCTTGAGCGTTGCAAGGTCGGCTCCCTCTTTGGTTTTAACCTCGTAGAAGTGAAGCCCCTTTCTCTTTACAAGGACAGACTTATCATCCCCGAAGTCTGCTACATCAAGAGCCCACACCTCAGCACCGCTTGAGTCAAATTGCTCATTTTGCTGAGCGTCTTCAATCTTATCGAGAGAGAAAACAGCGTCTGAGCTCTGTTTCGGGAAGTCACCTTTGACCCTTACCCGGTACACATCGCTATTTTCACCGTACTGCCTCTTCTTTTCAGCGATCCACGCCTTTGATACATTCTTCGAGTTTTCAGCGTTGAACTGGTAAACGCTCCACTGCCATCGATTTTTGTGGTGAGAATCGTAGAAATACCCCTCTACTCTGGTTGGGTTCGCCGTCATTACAACAAATGATCCGTCCGTGGTTAGCGCACCCTCGACAACCTCGAAGATATTTTGTGGGATACCTGAAGCCTCGTCTATTATGAATAGGATATTGGTAGCGTGAAACCCCTGCAATGCTTCAGGCTGATCTTTACGGGCGGTTCTTGCAACGGCAAAGTTGCCATTCTCGAAGTCAACCCTTTCGGACTTGATATCTACCTCTTTTTTCAACTGGAGCGGCAGCTTATCGCGCCATTTGCGTATCTCGGGTAGCAGTAGATCGTAAAGCTGAGGTGCGGCGGGGGCGGTCATCGGTATCTTTGCATCATCTTTGAATAGCCCCCACCACAGGATGATCCATGAGAGCATCGAAGTTTTACCAGTACCGTGACCGGATCGTATCGATATCTTGCGCTCACCATTGTCTATATCGTTGAGTACAGTTTCCTGGTCCTCTGTAGGCTCAGCCTTGAGCATCATTACAACGAAGAACCGTATGCTCTTTGAAGCAGCCATCAGCAGTAGCTTATCCTCACTGTTGAGCTTAGCCATTGTCTACCTCTACAGTATCCACATCGATGAATTTCTCAGGCTCATCGCGGGTCATCCTGAAGTTCTCAAGCAGTTGCTGCACATCGTCATCGGTTACCGAACTGTCATTCTTGATCTGGTCGCGAACCGATACGGTGACATTGAGATCGACCTGAGCACGGAACATATCTATCGACTTACCGAGGAGCTCAAGTACCCTGGTCCTGTCGTTGAGAGATATTTGTACCGACTCTTCAACACCAAACTCCGTATCTTTTTTGGAGAGCTTTATGGACTTAACCATAAGGGCAGTGTAGGAGTCGATATCTTCCCTGACCTTTCCTGTTGCAGGATCGATGATATCAAAGACGCTTGTGGTACTCATGGCGTTCAGCCTGGCGATCACATCGGCACTTGTTACCTGTATCGTTTTCTTTGCCTGTTCTCTGAGCTTTTTGAGCCTTGAGGATACCAGTGGAGTGTCAAGTAGCTTTATCGCTTTGTGAGGCGAATCTACCCCGAAAGCTTCCTTGTATGAGCGTGACAGGTTGTTGGTTGCAAAGTAAGTCTCGATGAACTTCTCTTCCCGTGGCGATAGTACTTTGCGAGTTTGTGACATCCGTATCTCTCTATGCTTCTTATTGGCTAAAATAATCCATCCGTAGATGAGTTGTTTTAGCCCCCGTAGGGGCGAGCGATTTCCTTGAGCCTTGCGATCAAAGATCATGGCTAACCATAATCGATATGCTTTAGAGTTCTCATCTCGAACTCCAGGCTACTCCTTGCTTGAACATCGGTCGCTATGAACACCCTGCTACGAATGTAGTAGTATGATAAAAGCGAGACCAGATGTCTTTTGAAAAATGACCACATTCTATATCATTAAAATAATCTTAAAGTGTTCAGACCAAAACCGCAAAATTTTATTGGGGTAGAGGTGGGATAATATATAGATTTTCCGCAAAATCTCGGGGGGGGTGGGGTGGGTGCATCTACCGGGCGCGAATCTCTGCACAGTGGTACAAAGTGGCTTAAATAAGTGGTATATCTACACGCATACGCACACAAACCACCTAAAATACGGGCTTATCTATGCAAGTGTGAATCCCTAGACAAGAATAACACAACCAAAGAGCAGGCAAGCAGGGGGCAAAGATCAGCCCCGGGACGATCCCCACACGCACACGCGCACGGAAACAAAAACTTTTGCCCTCGCTGATACGGTTCCTTTCCCTCTATCCTCTCAAGCCAAAAGCCCCCAAAGCTTTAACCCTCGAAGCCCTTAAACCTCTAAGTCAAAGCGCACCTTTAACCCTGGTCCCGCCAAGATCGTCACCCCGAAAAGCAAAACTTTCCCCATACTTCTTAAGATATGTATAGTTACTCTATAAGTAATCAACACTTACAAAACTTATTATCAGAACTTTAAACGAACACGGGGAGAGGAGAGAACGGACACGAACCGAGACGAAAGAGCCCGACTTCCTTAACCCCCTTTCCCCCTTGTGAAAGTATATGATATGCCGCTGGCTCTGGCACTGGTTGATATATATTGCAACTTCGTAACCTGCCGTTTAAGTCGCTTTGCCTGTGGGATCGTCTGTTATGTAGTTGCAATATATGGCAACATTAAAAGCCTAACTTTGGCTCTAAGCTTAAATTCTATAAATTTGCCTATATATAGTATGCGCGAAAAGAAATTTCACTAAATTTGCAATATTTTTAAAAAAGCACTTGACAAACTCACAAATCTTGTGATATACTTCGTTTAACAGTTGGATTTAACAACTCCAACGCGATCTTTAACAAATAAAAATAAGTTTTCCGGCTCTGTCTAGCAAATAGCACTTTGAGGAGTGTTACCTGGTAGACAATTAGAGGCGAAACGGCGGTAACCGTTTCTGTGGCTTGGTTTGGTACCCGAGCCTTTGCAAAAGACA
>QKDN01000011.1 GCA_003252535.1 Campylobacterota bacterium
ATTAAAATAATATTAATACAAGGATTGCCACATGGAAAAAAGCGTAGTATTAGAACAATTAAGAGCTGCCAAAGCTGCGCATATCAGCTGGGTACAAAGAGCTAAATTACTAATAGAAGGTATAGAAATAGACAAAAATTCGATACCGGTCAATTCTACAGAGTGTCAATTCGGCAAATGGTTCTACAGTGATGCCCAGAAGCTCAATGCACTCAGGAACAATTCTCTTGAATGTATGGAGACGATAGAAGAGCTCCACTTCAAACTCCACGATATATACATGAAGATATTCAAGCTCTACTATACTATGGAGAACAAAGGATTCTTTTCCAAGCTTTTCGGGGGTAAAAAGACACTCAGTGACGATACTATCCAAAGAGGCAGAGAGTACTTCGACCACCTGGAGACGATCTCGAAGGAACTTCTTGCGGAAATCGCCAGACTCGAGAGAAGAGTGATCGCTATACAGGATGAAGAGATGGCGAAGCTGTAAACGCCCCCTCTACTCTCCTTCATGAGGAAACTTTTCCTCATGTAAAAATAATTTTTTCATTCAGTATCTATTTCTTCGATTTACAAGCCGGCAAGACCTATACGCAGTATCTACACCACGCTTCTTACCGTTTAAAATACCGTAGCGCCGGGGGCACCTACCAGGAGCCGCCGCCCCCACCCCCTCCTCCGCCTCCGGAGAAGCCGCCCCCTCCAGAATATCCGCCGCTGCTTGATGTATTGGCAGGTGGAGTGGCACTGCTGACAAATGTCGTACCGAAATCATTCAGCAGGACATAAGACCCCTCGAACCAGTCAGGCTGTGAGACCCCGAGGTTTTCATAAAGCTCGAGCCAGTGTTTGACCATCCCGAAAAGCATTGCATAGGGCATGAGCTTCTCGAGATAGAGGGGATCGGCCTTGAGCCATCTGCGCAGTTCATCTTCCTTGACCCGTTTCATGAAGAGTTCAAGCCCCTGGAGATATATCTGCACCGAAATCCCTTTTTGGGTGAACGGTCCTATGGTCTTATAGGTATAAATCATCCCTGCGAGCATCGTAAATACCAGTGTGTACGGCCCGCTGACGAATGTCATGAGCGTATCATGCGAACTGATAGAGAGGATCACCACCACGGGTATGGCGCCGGCAAATACGAACACACTGCCGAATATCTTCTCAAATGTGCCGCTGCCGCTGAACGCGACCAAAAGTCCGACACCTATAAAGATCGAGGCAAATATCGGCAGTATCACCATCTCAATGCCTGAGAGTATGGACATGGTGACAGCCGAAGCGATCATTACCGGGACAAGGAGCAGAATGTTCCAGATCAGGAACTTCGTCCTCAGCCCCTTGGGATTGCTCGACATATATCTTTGATCGACAAGCCATTCGTAGAGCTTGTCATTGATCACTTCAAAACCGTTGAGCAGCTCCCTTGCCGATGTTGCTGTAGCTGCTTTGATCGAATACTCCGTCCCCTTTTTGAAGAGGATCTCTTCGAGCAGGAACTTCAGATCATCGCCGAGCTTCTCCGAAGTTTTCTCTGTACGTACGAGCTTGGGATTGTGCGACTCTTTACGCTGGACGATCCTGAGATACCCTTTTTGAGCGAGCTCCACTATCGCCGCCGAAAAGTCTGTATTGTCAGCGAACTTGTCATAGACAAGTCCCGACTGCAAGACGCTCAACCCTTCGGGGGGATTGTACTGCGGAGCTACAGCCAGTCTCGATGCCACCCCTGTATACCTCTTGTGGTATGCTATGATATAGAACAGGTAAAATGCCAGAACAGGCCAATGCCAATAGATAAGCACCTGTTGAAAGGTCGAGAGCTGTGTGTTCTCTTCACCGCTCTGCCGAAGAAGCCCCCTGGGATAGCTGATCTCTATCGTATATCCCTCATGTGATCCCAGCGCGGGGTGTCTGGCCTCAATTTGGTTCGGTTCTATCCAACGAAGGTCCGTAGCTGCCTCTTTCGAACCATATCCTCCTACATATCCCAGCATTTTTGCATTGTGAGAACCGACAGATGATGGAAGGTGCACATTGATTTTGATATTGTTGATAGGTATTTGCCAGCCCGTCCCTATGGCGTTCCACCGTATCGCATCCTCGTTCGCATCCATCGATGAGGGAAGAACCCCCTTCTCTACGGTGTAGCTGATCGTATATTTATGCAATCCGTGGATCGTGAACGACGGAGAGCCTATCTGTACCCGTACGAGCTCACCCGCATCGGACTCATCTATATTGTATTGTCTCCACTGTACCTCACTGTCATCCATACTGACACGGAAATCTCCGATCCCAAGGTCGGTCGGGAGAGCCGCTACCTTGACAGTGAAAGGGATATCCCTGAAAATACCGTGCTTCTCCTGGAATCCGAACTGATAATAGATATCCTCTTTTACCTGCAATCTGCCGCTTTCCTCTACGACTATATCGACCTCGTAACGCTCGATGCTCTCACCGTAGAGCGACCCCAGAGCTGCTGCAAGGAGCAGTATGACCCGAAGGATTTGTCTCATGATCTTCTCCTTTCTAGGTAAGGTCGATCTTTGGCATGTTCTGTACCGATCTGCTCTCACTCTCCTCAAGCTCGAAATAGTCTTTGGATTCGAAAGCGAACTTCTTTGCGATGATGATATCCGGGAATGATTCAAGCTTGGCATTGTAGTCCCGGACAATGGCATTGTAGTAGCGTCTGGCATTCTGTATCGCATCTTCAAGGGCGCTGAGTTCGCTCTGGAGATTCATAAAGGTCGTATTGGCCTTGAGGTCGGGGTAGGCTTCGGCAAGGGCAAAAAGACTTCCCAGTGCGCCGCTGAGCATATTCGAAGCTGCGGCAGCTTCAGCCGTGCTTGTTGCTGCCCTGCCCATCTCTCTGGCCTTGACTATCTTTTCAAGCGTCCCGGCTTCGTATTCTTTGTACCCCTTGACCGTTTCGACGAGGGCCGGGATGAGATCGAATCTTCTCTTGAGCTGTACGTCGATATCAGACCATGCAGCATTGATCCCTGCACGCAATGAAACGAACCCGTTATAGATCATGACACCGTATAGTATAACCCCCGCTGCAATCAGCACGATTACTCCTAATGCACCCATATGAACTCCTTGATTCAATTTTGAGAAACTCTCTGCACCTATTGTAACAAAATTCCTCCCTTTTTGTATATCCTTGTGGACAACTTTGCACAGAACCGGCCGAAATAGGTTATGATATAGGTATATATATCTCACCACCGGATGTGCAACGATTGATGAAAAAGCCGTTTTTCCTTTTGATAGTGTCATTCCTGCTATATGGCACCTTTGCTCATGCATCCGAAATCGTACTTGACCGCACCAGTGACAGACTGAATGATTTCGATCTCTCCTATTTCATCGATGATTCACAAAAGATGGATATCCATGAAGTGACAGCGCAGCAGTTCGTCCAATCCCCGAACAGAAAATCCCTCCGCAGTGACGCCAGCCATACATGGATCAGGATCACCCTCCGCAATGCATCAACAGAGCCTCTCACGCTCAATCTGCTCCAGACCACCGCCTATCTGAATCGTTCCATAGAATTCTATGAATTTGAAAATTCGCAACTGACGGCACAGACATACTACGATTACTTCGATGAGAGCGGTAATAAATGTATTGTCAATAACGGTGTCGCAAAATATACCTTTACACTCGGCGGCGGTGCAAGCAAAACGATTTATATCAAGAACCGGACAGTCGCGTTTCAATACTTCAATATCGTACTGCTCAATGAAAAAGAGATGATCAACTACCTGGTCTCTGCCTATCTGCCAGTGGCACTGCTCGTGGGCGTGTTCATAGCCTTTGTCCTCTATTATATCCTTATCTATATCTCGCTCGATCGCAGGGAATACCTCTACTATTCGCTCTATATCCTCCTGGTCCTTCTGTGGTTTACCTACGAATACGGTCTGCTCGCAGCATATTTCGGAGTCTACGGCAAGATGGCTTACAATATCTTCGGCATCCTTGTGACGATCCTGACGGTCGTTTTGCTGCAATTTGTCAAATCGATACTTGAAACTCCCGAACACTATCCCGCCGAGAACAGATGGCTCAACAGCGCTGTCACTCTCAATCTTCTCAATACGCTCTATTTCTTCTATGATTCGATCTCATCCCTGCAGCTTGCACCGCTTTTTATCTTCTATATGATCATCGTACTGCTGTTTGTCAGTATTACCGTCTATCTGAAGAAAAACCCTTTTGTGATCTACCTGCTGATCGCTCAGGTCGCTTCGGTGATCTTCAGTATCCTTGGTCTGCTCTTCTACGAGGGGCTGGTAGAATACACGCTCCTCACGCGCCATGCGATCAGCATAGGGGTCACATTCGAGGCTTTTATCCTCTCATACCTCCTTGCCTATCGTATACGCTACTTCGAGCAGGAGCATATCAAGTCGATGAACCTTGTGCAGATGCAGCAGAACAAACTCCTGATGATGCAGGAGGTGGTCGACGCCATCGCCCATCAGTGGAGACAACCCCTCGCACAGATCAATTCGCTTGTCCTTCTGATCGATGAGCGTCTCTGCTGCCGTCAGGACAGGGAGTTTAATTCTTTTCTCGACCAGATCGAACAGATCACGGAGTTCATGTCCAATACCATAGACGACTTTCGTTATTTCTATCGCAACGACAAAACAAAAAGCCACTTTTTGCTCTCAGATGCCATTCATAAGACTCTCCCTATGATCTCTCGTCAGGCCAATGGCAAAGAGATACATATCG
>QKDN01000040.1 GCA_003252535.1 Campylobacterota bacterium
TGTTTCTCTTGATATTGTACATACTTGCGTATCATCTCACTATCAAGCCCTACTGTATCTACGCAGTATCCTCTTGCCCAGAAGTGATTGCCCCAATACTTTTTTTGTTTGAGCTTTTTGAACTTATTGAGTATCCGTATCGCTACTCTCCCTTTGATCTTCCCTACATAAGACGATATTGACACTTTTGGTGGTATCATTACCAGCAGATGCACATGATCTATTTGCACATTCAGTTCAATCACTTCACATTTCTCTTGTTGTGAAAATGCTCTTATCAGATTCTCTACATCTTGTTTGATCTCTCCATACAAGATTCTGTATCGATATTTCGGTACCCAAACGATATGATATTGGCAGTGCCATATCGTCTGGGACAACTTCCTAAATCTACTCATTGCAACTCCTTTGAGTGCAACTACCCTGACCTACTTATTGTAGCCTGAGTTCTAGCGGTGGAACCTTTGAACTCGGACCTTGCCCTGAGGACAAGGTTTTTTATGTTGGAATAAAAAACCTGCCCCAAAGCGGCAGGCATTGATAAAACCCCTTGAAGGGGATAGATTGCCTGACACCTTCAAGGTGTCAGGGTAGCTGCATATTTTCTTAGTTAGAACAATCTATTTTGTTGTTCGGCTACTCGTTCTTGTTTCTCTTGATATTGTACATACTTGCGTATCATCTCACTATCAAGCCCTACTGTATCTACGCAGTATCCTCTTGCCCAGAAGTGATTGCCCCAATACTTTTTTTGTTTGAGCTTTTTGACTCGCTCCCAAGTTGCACTTGGGAGTGTATACGACGACTATGCAAACCATAACCTCTCGATCTCGACCAACCCATCCATCCCCTCATAATCACCCGCACTTGAATACACCCAATGCGCAGGATCACTGACATATCCCCGTTTCACAGGGTTTTGATGGATATAGTCGATGCGGTCGAGCATCATCTGCTCTCTCTGCATGAGTTTGGGCTGGTATCCCTCCTGCCAGAGCTGATACTCGCTTTGTATCTTGTGTGCTTTTTTATAGAACTTCAGCTGATCGAGGATCGTAGTGACATTCTGCTCCTGGAGCAGCTTCAGTATATGTTTCTTCGTGCCCACGATATTCGTGGGCATGGATACTGCACTTTCAGCCGTATGTCCCGTATGCATTCCGACGATATCGTCGGAACGAAAAAAACAACATTATCCGGAAATCTGATATAATAAGCACATATTTGAATATTGGAGTTGATCATGTTCGCATTGAAAGAAGAGCAGCTTTTTGACGAGATAGACACTTTGCCAATAGATATAAAAACCAGGATCGTCGATAAAATCCTGGCCAGTATCACGCCTGCCGACAAATCGATCGACAAACTATGGATACAAGAAGCAAATAAAAGAAAAAAAGAAATCGAATCAAACTCTGTCACATTGATAAACGGCGATGAAGTTTTTCAAAAGATCGCGAAAGACTCAACTCATAGATGAAATACTCGATCCATGCCCACGATATTCGTGAGCATGGATACTGCACTTTCAGTTGTAAATTTCGTATCCATTCCGACGATATCGTCGGAACGAAAAAAACAACATTATCCAGAAATCTGATATAATAAGCACATATTTGGGTTCGTTCCAACGATAACATCGGAATACTGTCATGAGCGGGGCTGAAGCCCCGATTCCGAAGTCAATACAGAAGAAAAATGATTAACTGAAGTGTGCCACAAACCCACGATCAAACCCGCCATAATCCATATAAAACTCATATCCACTAACCCCAAGATCATCGAGGTACCGACTCAGCAGCTCTTTCTGGTCGTAGCCCATCTCGCAGGCGAGCCATTCGATCCCCCTTGCCTTGACATCGTCGATGATCTGCTTGAGAAGTTCGTCGCCTGCTTTGCCGCCGAAGAGGGCGGAGTGGGGTTCGTAGTCGCGGACATTCTTCTCCAGCTCGAAATCGTCGGCTATGTAGGGGGGATTGCTGACCACCAGCTGCGGGGTGGTGGTGACCTCGTCCATGAGGTTGGACTCGATAAGGGTGATGCGGTCAGTGAGGGAAAACTTCTCGATGTTCCCGGCGGCTATCCGCAGCGCATCGGGGCTGATATCGGTGGCGGTGATACGGAGGTCGGGGAAGAGACGGGCGAGGACGATGGAGATAGCTCCGGAGCCTACCCCTATCTCGACCATCTCCGTGATACCATTGGCGCGGATGATCTCGGCGGCCTTCTCTACGAGCAGCTCGGTCTCGGGGCGGGGGATCAGGACACCCGGGGCGACGGTGAGATCGATATCGTAGAAGCCAGCGCTGCCCGTGATGTATTCGTAGGGTTCATGCGCCGCCCTGCGGGCTATGAGAGCATCGAAGCCGTCCATATCCTCCACCTCCCTCTCGGAGTGGAGCAGGAGATAGCTGCGTTCGACGCCGAGGTGGTGTGCGAGGAGCAGTTCAGCCTCGAACCGTGGGTTCTCTATCTCAGCGGAGAGGAGCGCCGTAGCTTCACTGAGAGCCTGGGCTATCGTCATCGGGGCTCATCGTCCATGAATGCGAAGATACCGTCTTTGGGGAGCTCTGTATCGAGATCGATCTCGTGGCTCGCCGCATCGAAGCCAAGCTCTGCAAGCCGCTCGAGTACCGGCGGGTGGGTGTAGTAGAAGAATATCACCAGCGGGTGGGACTTGGGGAAGGCTTTGTTCTCAGTGATGAGCTTCAGCAGCGCCGAGACGAGGTTCTCCCTGCCGCCCATCTCCGATCCAAACTCATCGGCGGCATATTCGTTGTGACGGCTGACATAGCTCATGACAGGGGTGAAGACGAAGCTCACCACACCCAGCAGCAGGGTGATCATGGCGATCTTGGCACCTGCGTGGGGAGCGACGCCCATCGTCAGGAAGAGCTCGTTGGGGAGGTTCCCGAGCAGGAAGAACGAGACGAAGAGGAGTACCGCCATAAGGGCGATGTTCTTCCAGATGTCGCCGTGCTTGAAGTGTCCGAGCTCGTGGCCGAGGACGGTGAGGAGCTCCTCTTTGCTCAGTTTCGCTATCAGGGTATCGAAGAGGACGACCCTCTTGCTCTTGCCCAGACCGCCGAAATAGGCGTTGAGACGGCTGTCGCGCGTGCTCGCGTCCATGACGAAGATACCGTCGCTGTGAAGCCCGACCTTCTCCATCAGGGCGACGATGGCATCCTTGAGCTCACCCTCCTCGAGCGGCGTAAACTTGTTGAAGATCGGTGCGATGAGGGTAGGGTAGAGGACATTGACCAGCAGCGCCACGGTGAAGAGGAGGCCGAATCCCCAGAGCCACCATGTCTCGTAACTGCCGATGATCCATGCCAGCGCCGCATAGAGGGCGCCGCCGAGGAGCAGGAACATCACGATCGACTTGATCTCGTCGATGACAAAGAGCTTCGGCGTGGATTTGTTGAACCCGAACTTCTCGTCGATGACGAAAGTCTGGTAGAGACCGAACGGCAGGCCGATGATGTAGCTGACCGCATTGAACCCGAAGAGGAAAAGGACCGCTTTGGTGATCTCGCCATCGACCGTGATCATCGAATCGAGCCATCCGAAGCCTGCCATCACCCACCACAGGAAGAGGAGGTAGTCGACGAAGTGCTCCAGCAGCGACACCTTCTCCTTGGCGACGGCGTAGTTGCCCGCGACAAGGTATTTCTCAGCGTTCATCAGTACCGGTTTTTCCCTTTTCTGAGTGTTGATATAGCCGATCTGCATGACAGAGATATAGATACGCATGAATGCATAGAGTGTATAGATCAAAACGATTGTTTCTAACATAATAATTACCTGTTCTGAATTTGGAATGTAATATAGCAATCTTTGCTTTATCGGTACTTAAACACTATATAAGAGTGGGTCGAAAGAGCATTTTGCCTTACTTAATATATATACCGTACATATCGAATAGAAACTCTGATTTTTTTTAGTAAAAGAGAGTAAGATTATAGTTTTAAAATATTAAGGCTGGGACAGATACCCGGGAAAATTCGGTACGTGACCGATTCCATACCGCCGCACCGTTTTCTCACAGTGAACGGGCAAATGTCCGAGGGTTGAGATAGACTGCGATTTCGGACTGCAGGAAAAACTGCATACGAATATGTACCGACCTTTTCACAGCCAACTACGGTACAATACAGTCAGTCAGAAACCTATTAGGAGGGGTAGCATGCCAGGATCTCTTGAGGCACATCTAAAGAGAAGCAAAGGTAGGAAAGTCATTCTGCTTGGGAAAGTTGAAGGGTTCAGCGAGGCCGAGATAACCGAATTCCTGAAGCAGTATGAGATAACGATCACCGATCAGATCGAGGATGATGTCGCAGCTGTCATCGAGCACCACAGGATATCACACGTCGATGAAGTGATCTCGTGTGATGCTTACGTGAGGGATATCCCGATCTACAAGCTCGACGATCTCACCAGGCTGATGAGCACAACCGTGATCGATGAGAGTATCCTGATGAAGCTCAAGCTCAGCAACGATCAGCAACAGGTATACAACCTGCTGGTCAATGAATATATCGACGACAACCTCTTCCTGGATATCGTAGCAATGTACCACTGGGATGAAAATCCGGACAGTGACAACGACAGGGACCGCGGTGTGATCATCGCTACGCTCAAAAGATTCCTGGACTATAAGCCCAACGAATCCGACCTCGTCTACTCTCCACAGTCTCTCAACAGGCTTGTCCACCAGACCAATGATGCCAGGCTTCTCAAGGCACTCCTCGCCTATCCCAACTTCAACTTCCTCCAGAAAGGGAAGCAGCGTATCACCCTCCAGGAGTCGATCGCCTGCAACCACTCCATCAATGAAGAGATCATCGATACTCTTCTGCGCCTTAGAAACAAGAATATACCGTTCTATCTCGCAGCCAACCCGGCTACGCCGCCGTATATCCTCAAGTCCTTCTTCAACAACTACAAGGACAGTGATATCATGGAGGTGCTTGCAAGCAATACATCCATCGACAACGCCCTTTTTGCCGAGCTTGCAAGTAAGAAAGGGGTGATACTCGAGACCCTGATGGTACATCAGCCGATCACAAAGCTCCGTTTCGGCGTCATCGAATCGTTACAGATCGACCCGCACACTTACAGATTTATGGGGCAGAACCAGGCGATCGATCCCGAGATCATCTCCAGGCTCATCAAGCGCGACTACCATGATCTCTCGATGGAGTTTGCTGCCAATTCCCATATCCCTGCATCAGAGATAGCGGTACTTTACAAAAAACACCAGAGATACCATCTCCCCCTCGCAGGCAACCCGGCGACACCTGCCGTCCTGCTCGAAAAGCTCTACAATACGCACAAGAACGATATGGACCTGCTCATCGAGCTCGCCAGCAACCCGACCACACCCGAGCATATCCTCATTGAGCTCCATGAGAGAAGTGTCTTTATGATCGATGAAGTGCTCGCTGCCAATCCATCCGTACCGCTCAATATCCTCAACGAGCTCAAGATCGACACCAGGCACAGACATGCGCTGACCAACAACCCCACTTTTACGAAGAGTATCACCCAGAGCCTGGGGCTCTAGCACAAAGGAGTGTCCATGAAAGAGATACTGAGACGGCTTGAGCTCATCAAGGTCAGTATAGGGCTGGAGGATATCGATGTGATTATCTCCCAGATCGAAAAGCTCAAGACCCTCCAGATCGATGATGAAGTCTACCATATCATCGATCTGCTCGAACAGGACAGGCTCGATGTCGCCGTAGTGATGATCACCAAGTACTACAAGCGCTACTTTCCCCTCGTACAGGAGGAGGAGAGGGAGATCAAGGCTCTCAAAAAGGAGCTCAGCCACCTCGAGGACGAGCTCAATTACCTGAGCGAGCAGAAGAGCCTTTACATCCACCAGATCGACGAGTTCAACTCCACCTATTTCAGAGAGCTTGGAACGCTCACAAGGAAGATTTTCCAGGAGCGCGAGATGCTCCTCGAACTGCAGATCAGGAATGCCAGGATCGAGGACAAAGGGTTCATCGAAGTCTTCCTCGAAGAGGCCAAAAAGGATCATCTGCTATTTGACGAGATGTACCGTGAACAGCAGAAATACCAGATAGAACCCCTCTCAGATGCCGAGAACACGATCCTCAGGGTCCTTTATGCCAAAGCCTGCAAGCTCTGCCACCCGGATGTCATCGACAGCGACATCCGGGACGAAGCCGAAACGATCTTCATGGAGCTCAACAGTGCCTACCAGAAGAACGACCTCGAGAAGGTCAAGAAGATCAAGAAGAACCTCGAAAGCGGCAAAGGATTCGAATATGCGAGTGATAAGATCAACGATATCCACGGTCTGAAAGCCAAAATAGAACAGATCAACGCCAGGATCGAAACAATCTCGTCTGAAATCGAATCGATCACTCTCGATGAGACCTACCAGCGTATCGATCAGCTGACCCACCAGGGAGATTACTTCAACGAGACCAAAAGCGCGCTCGAAGACGAATACCTCTCCATCCAGGCAAAGATGGAAGAGGTATCCGAAGCCTTCTCCGAGAACTGGCGGCAGAAACTTATCGACTGGGCCTACAGCCAGAAGATAGAGTCACTCCTTGTACAGGAGGAGGAGCTTGCGGGGCTTGAGAGCATAGACCTGAGCAACAAATCGCTCAGCGTCCTCCCGGACGAGATCGGCTACCTGCAGAACCTCAAAAGTATCGACCTCTCCCACAATACCATCACCGCGCTCCCCGATACCTTCGCCGAGCTGCACGAGCTGACCCATCTCAATCTCTCGTTCAACAGCCTGAGCAAAGTCCCCACGTTCATCGGCTCCCTGATCAATCTCAAAGACCTCGATCTCTCCAACAATCTCATCCACGAGCTCGATGAGAACATCGGCAGGCTGCACAATCTGAACATGCTCAGGCTCAATGACAACAAGCTTGTTTCCCTGCCCCAGTCGATCTGGGAGCTTGAGAAACTCCAGGGTCTCTTCCTGAAAGGCAACAATCTTTAAACAATTACCCAAAAAGTCCCCACCTTCGCTGTTTCTCATCTGAATGATATGGTTTTTCTCTATAATTCCATTTTTTCAAGGAGCAGCAATGAAGATCACGAACAAAGAAAAAAAATTCGATTCTCATCAAATGATCGTCAGCAAGACCGATGCCAAAGGGACGATCCTTTTTGCCAATGAAAATTTTATCAAAATCTCAGGCTACCGTGAGGATGAACTTGTCGGGAAGCCCCACAGTCTCCTCAGACACCCCCATATGCCCAAAGCGATCTACCACTATATGTGGAAGAAGCTCAAAGAGGGCAAAAATGTCAGGATACCGCTGAAGAACCGTACCAAATCGGGAGACCATTACTGGGTCACGACAGATTTCGAGATCCGCCGCAACAGGGATGGGGAGATAGAAGGGTATATCGCGTTCAGACATGCCGCCCCGCGGCATCTGATCAAAGAGATAGAACCCCTTTACACCGAACTTCGGGATATAGAAACGAAGCTCTCGCTCTTTGCCGCTGTGCAGCACCTTGAAAGCATGCTAGCCGGGAAGGGGATGGATTTCGATGAATATATCAAAGAGATCACCGAGTCAAGCGTCCTCTCGAGGTTCAAAGGACTCCTGACCGAGGAGATCAGCCTCCCGGCATTCGGTTTCAGATAGTCTGCTAGCTGATCGTCAGCAGGTCGCGTCCCGGTGACCAGGTCACTTCCGCATCTTCGTCTACAGTCGTTTCGAAGATCACCTGCCCCTGCTGCATGATCCTGATAGTCCTTTTCACCGGCTGCGGCTCGGTCTTCTTCTCGAGCAGTTCTGCGGCCTTCTTGAGGACCTTTTCTGCATAGTCCGCTTCCACTCCGCCGCCTGCGAGGGCTGCGCCGCGGTCATTGGGATTGCTTTTTTTGTATTTGTGACCGACGCTGAATGCGATCAGTCCGCCATCAGGGAAGAACCTGTAGATACTCTCTGCCAGTATCTGGGCGAGGAGCGCCTGACCCGATTCGCTCCGTATGATCTCGGCCTGTGCAGGGTTGCTCGCGAAGAGCGGCTCGAGGAGCAGGGCAGGCATTTTTGTATACTTGATATTGGAATCACCCCTCCCGTTCCAGCCGCCGACGAGTATGCCGTCGCTCCCGCCGATACTGGTATTGAACTGATCACGTATCTCCCTGGCGTACCAACGCCCCCAGTTCTTGCTTGTCTGTGAAGCGTTCGAGCCTACTATCACGACAGCGTAGTCGGATTTCGGCGAGGACGAGCTGTTGAAATGGTGTTCGATATAGGCTACCGCTTTGTCTTTGTTCGCAGCCTTCTGACGGTCGTAGTAATCGCCTTTATAAAATTTCACGCTATACATTGATACTCCTTTGATCGTAAGATTGATAGTGTTTACTGATGATCAGTGCCGCTGTAGTCCATCCTGGCCAGATCGTCATAGCGTCGGAACATATCTTCCGCATGCTTCGCGGCATCGGAGAGGAAGTGTTCGGCCTGTGTGTGGTCTGCCTTGTCCACCATACTGAAGCGCGTCTCTTTGTACATATACTCCCTGACATCCTTTACCGGACCTTTGTAGTCCAGCTTCATCGGGTTCTTCCCCTCTTTCCTCAGGTCGGGGTTGTACCGGAAAGTCGGCCAGAGGCCACTCTCCACGGCCAGCTTCTGCTGGTCCATCCCGTGCCGCAGGTCATACCCGTGGGCGATACAGTGCGAGTAGGCGATGATGATCGAGACACCCTCGTACTTCTCAGCTTCGTTGAAAGCCTTGACCGTCTTGGCATAGTCCGCGCCCATGGCGACACGCGCCACATAGACATTCTCATAGGCTATCGCCATCATGGCGAGGTCCTTCGCGCTGCCCGGTCTCCCCTTGGCAGCAAACTTTGCCACCGCCCCCTCCGGGGTCGCCTTGGACTGCTGCCCCCCGGTATTGGAGTAGACCTGCGTATCGAGGACGAGGATATTGACGTTCTTGCCGCTGGCGAGCACATGGTCGAGCCCGCCGTACCCTATATCGTAAGCCCAGCCGTCGCCGCCGATGATCCATACCGATTTTTTGACCAGGTAGTCCGCGAGGCTGAGGAGGTTGGCCGCATCTTCGCCGCCTATCGACTCAAGTCTCTCCTTGAGCTCTCCGACCCTTTCGCGCTGGGCGAATATCTCCTCCTCTTCGGTCTGGTCAGCTGCCAGCAAGGCATTACCGAGCTCTTCGCCTATCCTGTCCGTGAGTTTGGCGACGAGTTCTCTGGCCTGCACTTCGTGCTTGTCGATCGTGAGGCGAAACCCGAGACCGAACTCAGCGTTGTCTTCGAAGAGGGAGTTCGACCATGCAGGCCCCAGCCCGGCTTTATTCTTTGCCCACGGGGTCGTGGGGAGATTGCCTCCGTAGATCGAGGAGCACCCCGTGGCATTGGCGACGATCATACGGTCGCCGAAAAGCTGCGTGGCGAGCTTGATATACGGGGTCTCGCCGCATCCGGGGCAGGCACCCGAGTATTCGAAGAGCGGCTGGAGGAGCTGGCACTCCTTGAGCTTGTTGTGGTCGAGTCTGCTGCGGTCGTATTCGGGGATATCGAGGAAGAAATCCCATCTTTTGATCCCCTCTTCGAGGACGCCATCTATCGGGGTCATATTGATAGCCTTGTGGCCGGGGTTTTGTTTGTCCACACCGATACACACCTCGGTACAGAGGGCACACCCCGTACAGTCCTCCATCGCCACCTGGATCGTGAAGTTCTCATCGGCTGCGAAGTTCTTCCCTTTGATCCGGATCGCATCGAAGCCCTCGGGAGCTTTTTCGAGGAGCTCATCGCTGATGACCTTGGAGCGGATGACGGCGTGGGGACAGACGAGGACACATTCGTTGCACTGTACGCACAGGTCGCTCTCCCATATCGGCACCTCGAGGGCGATGGCGCGCTTCTCGTACTGTGTGGTAGCACTCGGCCATGTACCATCGGCAGGGATGAGACTGACAGGGAGGGTGTCGCCTCTCCCCTCTACGATCGTCGCGGTGACATCGGCGATGAACTTGTTGAACTCACCTTTCAGAGGTGCCCGCAGCTCCCTCGTACTCGTCGCCCCGACAGGGATCTCTATCTCATAGAGATGGGAGAGGGCAGCATCGACCGCTTTGAAGTTGAGCTCCACCACTTCGCTGCTTTTCCTGCCGTAGCTTTTGCGGATATATTTCTTGATCTGCTCTATCGCTTCGTCTTTCTCCAACACTCCGGAGATGGCGAAGAAGCAGGTCTGCATCACGGTATTGATATGTCTCCCCATCCCGCTCTCCCTGGCGACGCTGTAGGCATCTATGGCGTAGAACCTGATCTTTTTGGCTATCATCTCTTCCTGGAGCGATGCGGGGAGGTGGTCCCATACCTGCTCTCTGGGGAGCGGGGTGTTGAGGAGGAATACCGCGTTCTCTTTGGCGTGCTGGAGGATATCGAACTTCTCAAGGAATACGCTCTGGTGACAGGCGACGAAATCAGCCTTGTCGATCAGATAGGTCGAACGGATGGGGTGTGGGCCGAAGCGCAGGTGCGAGGTGGTCATAGAACCCGACTTCTTGGAGTCGTAGACGAAGTACCCCTGGGCATAGTTGGGGGTCTGCGTCCCGATGATCTTGATGGAGTTCTTGTTGGCACCCACAGTCCCGTCCGAGCCTAGACCGTAGAAGATCGCTTCGAAGGTCCCCTCTTTGGGGAGGGAGAACGACGGGTCGTAGTCGAGCGAAAGGTGGGTGACATCATCGACGATACCGACTGTGAAGTGGGGTTTGGGCTGCACTTTTGCAAGCTCATCGAAGATAGCTTTTACCATCGCGGGGGTGAACTCCTTGGAGGAGAGGCCGTATCTCCCCCCGATGATAAGGGGGACATCACCCTCGAGGACCATGCTCTGCTTCGCCTCATTGAAGGTACCGACGATATCAAGATAGAGCGGTTCGCCCACCGAGCCCGGCTCCTTCGTCCTGTCCATGACGGCGATCCTTTTGACCGTCGAGGGGAGAGAGGAGAGGAGGTGCGAGGTAGAGAACGGGCGGTAGAGGCGTACCTTGAGGAGACCTACCTTCTCGTCCAGTGTATTGAGATACTCCACGCTCTCATGTACCGTTTCGGCACCCGATCCCATGATGATGATAACACGTTCGGCATCCCTGGCTCCCACATAGTCGAACGGACGGTAGCTGCGTCCCGTAAGGCTTTCGAACCTCTTCATCGTATCTTCGACGATATCTGCCGCTACATTATAGTAACTGTTGACGCTTTCACGCCCCTGGAAATAGACATCGGGGTTCTGGGAGGTGCCGCGGATGAACGGGTGGTCCGGGGTGAGGGCGCGTTCCCTGTGGGATTTGATCAGCTGGTCGTCGATCATCTGTCTCAACGTCCCATCGTCGAGGAGCTCTATCTTGTCCACCTCGTGTGAGGTGCGGAAACCGTCGAAGAAATGGAGGAAAGGGATACGGGACCTGAGCGCAGCCGCCTGCGAGATCAGTGTCATATCGTGAGCCTCCTGCACACATGAGGAGGCCAGCATCGCAAAGCCTGTCTGCCGTACGCTCATCACGTCACTGTGGTCGCCGAAGATCGAGAGGGCCTGCGCCGCGATCGAGCGTGCCGCGATATGGAACACCGTCGGCGTAAGCTCCCCGGCGATCTTATACATATTGGGGAGCATCAGCAGCAGCCCCTGCGAGGCGGTAAAGGTGGTCGACAGCGCGCCGCTCTGGAGTGCCCCGTGGACGGCCCCGCTCGCACCCCCTTCGCTCTGCATCTCGATGATATCGGGGACGGTGTCCAGGATGTTCTTCTCTCCTGTGCTTGCATAAAGATCACAGAGCTCGCCCATCACCGAAGCAGGGGTGATAGGGTAGATGGCGATGATCTCGTTGAGCTTGTAGGCGACGCGGGCTACCGCTTCGTTGCCGTCGATCGTATCGGTTCGGTGTTTCATGGTCTCTCCTTTGGATGGTGTGTCGGGAGCCCGGAGGCGAAGCTATTCCTTATGATGCATCTTGCGGGGATGGTGCAGTGTTCTATTGTGGCTCTTTATCTCCGTGATCTTCAGATAGAGTACACCGAGTGGAGGAAGCGTCAGGGCAACAGACTCTTCATACTCATGCAGCGGTACCGGCTCGGAGTGGAGGGGACCTGTATTGCCGATGTTCCACCCTTCGTAATGGGTGGACTGGGAGTTGAAAAGCTCTTCATAGGTACCGCCGTAGGGGACGCCGATACGATAGTGGCTGTGGGTGGTATCGGCGAAGTTACAGACGACGACGATAGTCTCTTCGGGGCTGTCGCTCTTGCGGATGAAGGAGAGAGTGTTGTTGGCATAGTCCCCCTGTTCTATCCACTCGAACCCTTTTTTGTCGTGGTCGTAGAGGTGAAGGGCCCTCTGCGAGCGGTAGAGCCCGTTGAGATCGCTGAGCATCTTCTGGAGTTTGGCGTGGTGGTCATCCTCGAGCAGATGCCAGTCGAGGCTCTCCTTGTAGTTCCACTCCCTGTACTGCGCGAACTCCCCGCCCATGAAGAGGAGCTTCTTCCCCGGGTGAGCCATCATATAGCTGTAGAGTGCGCGCAGGTTGGCGAACTTCTGCTCCTTGGAACCCGGCATCTTGTTGATGAGCGAACCTTTCATATGGACCACCTCGTCGTGGCTGAGAGGAAGCATGAAATTCTCGTCGTAGCCATACCACATGCTGAAAGTGATCTGTGAATGGTGGTAGGAACGGTAGATCGGATCGCGTTTGAAGTACTTGAGGGTGTCGTGCATCCATCCCATGTTCCATTTGAAGCCGAAACCCAGTCCACCGAGGTGTACCGGACCTGTCACCATCGGCCATGCCGTCGACTCCTCGGCTATCATCATCGTGTCTGGGTAGGTACCGTAGACAAGGGTATTGAGGTCTCTGAGGAACTCGACCGCCTCGAGGTTCTCGTTGCCGCCGTAGCGGTTGGGTATCCACTCCCCCTCTTTGCGCGCGTAGTCGAGGTGGAGCATCGAGGCGACCGCGTCGACACGGATACCGTCGATATGGTAGTTCTCAAGCCAGAAGAATGCCGACGAGATCAGGAACGAACGTACTTCGTTGCGACCGTAGTTGAAGATGATGCTCCCCCATTCGGGATGGTACCCCTGGCGGGGATCGTGGTGCTCGTAGAGGGCTGTCCCGTCGAAGTTGACCAGCCCGTGCATATCGATAGCAAAGTGAGACGGCACCCAGTCCATGATGACCCCGATACCCCCGCGGTGGAGGGCGTCGATGAGATACATCAGGTCATGCGGCTCGCCGTATCTCGATGTGGCGGAGAAATACCCCACCACCTGGTATCCCCAAGAGCCGAAATAGGGGTACTCGGTAACCGGCATGAACTCCACATGGGTGTAGTTCATCTGCTGCAGGTACTCCACCAGCTCATCGGCGATCTCACGGTAGGTGAGGTAGCGGTTCTCCTCTTCGACCTTTCGCCTCCATGAGCCGAGGTGCATCTCGTAGACACTAATGGGGGCCTGGTGGGAGTTGCTTCTGCCCCTGTGTTCCATCCATTCGCCGTCGCTCCATTCGTACCCGTCGATACTCCATATCTTTGAAGCCGATTTGGGTGGTCTTTCGCTCAATAGTGCATAGGGGTCGCTCTTGTCGTGGACGATGCCGTGGTATTGGGAGACGATATGGTACTTGTAGGTAAGTCCCTGTTCGACACCCTCGATGAACCCTTCCCAGATGCCGGAACCGTCGTGTCTGAGCTGAAGCGGATGGGCAGTGGGGCTGTAGTCATTGAAGTCCCCCCTGACTGATACGCTCGCGGCATTGGGGGCCCATACGGAGAAATAGACTCCGTCACTCCCTTCGATGCTCATGGGGTGGGAACCCATTTTTTCATAGAGCCTTGTGTGTTTACCCTCTTTGAAGAGGTAGGTATCAAGCTCGCTGAACCTGGTGATATCGTAGCGTATCTTCTGCGTCATAAAGGCTCCTTTTCAGATAGTGTTGTTTAGCGGTGGCGATGTCCGAATCTTGCCTCGAGCGCTCCAAAGTACATCTCTTCATATCCTTTTGCAGCTACTTCCCAGTCGAACCGCTTCATCATACCGTTGCGGATCAGGTGCTCCATGCCGCCTTTGTCATAGACATAGGTGTCGACTGCCCATTTGACGGTATTGTAGAGAGCATCAGCCGATGCTTCGTAGAACTTGAAGCCGTCACCCCTGCCGGTATAGGGTTCGTAGTTCTCTATCGTATCATCGAGACCGCCGGTGGCGTGCACGATCGGGAGGGTGCCATAGCGGAGGCTGTATATCTGGTTGAGACCGCATGGCTCGAAGAGCGAAGGCATCAGGAAGAAGTCGCTTCCCGCCTCTATCCGGTGGGCAAGATCGTTGCGGTAGCCGACATAGAGGGCGAACTTCTCAGGGAACTTCGAGGCAATATCGCTGAAGAACTCTGCCGCCCATCGCTCACCCGTGCCGAGCATCACGATCTGTATATCGAGACCCAGCATGTTCCATATCGCCTCGGCTATGAGGGAGATACCCTTCTGATCTGCAAATCGTCCTACGAATCCGATAACCGGTATGTTCTCATTGACCGGCAGTCCGAACTCGTTCTGGAGCTCTGCCTTGCATATCGCCTTGCCTCCGAGGTTGTCGCTGTCGTATGTCGCCGGGATCATCGTATCGACCGCCGGGCTCCACTCCTCGTAGTCTACGCCGTTGAGAATGCCGTAGAGTTTGGCCTCATGATCCCTGATGAGCCAGTCGAGACCCCAGCCGAACTCCGTCGTTTTGATCTCTTCGGCGTATTTCCTGCTGACGGCGTTGAACGCGTTGGAGTGGACGATCCCCCCTTTGAGGAAGTTGACCCCGTCGAACTCCTCGAGCTCATACTGGTTGAAGTGCTCCCAGCCGACATCGAGCACATCCATCGCCCCTTTGAAGAACTTCCCCTGGTGCTGGAGGTTGTGGATGGTCAGGACAGAAGCGGTATCGGCGAAGAGCGGATCGTGTGCATAAAGGGTGTTGAGCAGGATCGTCATGGGGGCTGTGTGCCAGTCGTTGGCATGGATGATATCTGGTTTGAAGTCAAGCTTCTTGCACAGCTGCATCGCTGCTTTGGAGAGGAAGATGAACCTGCTGTCGTTGTCGTTGAAATCGATGCCGTTCTCATTGTAGAGGCCGACGCGGCCAAAGTAGTGGTGGTTCTCTATGAAATATACAGGCACGTCGCTGTTGGGGAGGCGCCCTTCGTATATCTCGGCCCACTCCTCGCCGATGACCCCCATCGGGACGCCGAGGGCTCCGGGAAGGGATTGCAGGCCGTTGTGGTCTTTGTCGATGATATAGTACCTCGGCATCACGACGATGACGTTGTGCCCCAGAGCCTTGAGCGCCTTGGGCAGGACCCCGGTGACATCTGCGAGTCCGCCGCTCTTGGCGAACGGCACCACTTCGGATGCGGCGATAAGTATATTCAATCGTTTCATTCTTCTCCCCTTCGTTGCTAACTTTAAAATCTATCACTTTTTACTATTATATCGTAATAGCGTCAAATTAGTTAAGAAAAAGAAAAAACTTTTCAGGAATGGTGCATAGAGTGCCCGACAATAGGGCAATAGAATGGGTAAAAGCTTTTCTTGATAAAAGAAAGTTCCTGATCAGCTGCTCGGTAATGATATCTCCGGCCAGTCCAATGACAAGCCCTCCTATGGCCGGAGGGTACATCGCTTCGCTCCGCAGCCCCAGGTAGAGCCCGAACGCCGCAAGACCGGCGGCGAACAGGAGCACAGAGATGATCTTGACCATGAAGAGGAGCGCTCCCGCTATCCCCAAAGGCCACTCGGCTGCCTTTGAGAGATAGGGAAGCAGACGGATGGTGTCATGCTCTACCATCGACATGAGACCCGTTCCGAGCGCCGCCAGGTCGTAGAGGAGTATCCCACCGCCAAGCAGCAGCAACAATATCATTCCGAATATTTCAATAATACGCATCAGGACTCCATCGCATCGTATCGTATTTCCGTTCTTTTAAAATATGACAATGACTTGGTGAATTGCACAATACTACATCAATCATCTTTAAATTCGTAAAAGTGTTGCTTATTTACTCTCTTGTCAAAATATGATAACTAGACCTAATTGTGATATAATACTCAAAATATTACGGAAAATTAGGAGTAAAATATGGTCTTATACGGATCGAACGAACTTGTCCCCTCATCCGACCTCGCCAAAAAGTTCGGCTCCTACCTCTCTCAGATCAAGGAACACAGCGTAGAGAAGCTCGCTGTGCTCAAGAACAACAAGATCGAAGCCGTCATCATCTCAAAAGAAGAGTACGAAAGCATGTGCGAGGCCAAAAAGCAGCTCGAAGCCCAGCAGATCATGAGCTCTATCGCCCAGGGACTGAACGATATCGAGCACGGCAGGACAAAACCTATAGAGACTCTATGGAGTAAATTGACACATAATAGATGTGATCTTTGTAGTGATTTGAGAGGGTAAAAATATGCTTAGTGATAAAGAAAATTTTTACTTAAAAGGTTTTCTTGAATCAAAAATTCTTACACAAAATGAGTTTGATATCCTTTTTTGTTCTAAAGATACTTGGTTTTCTATAGATAATTCAGGAAAATCAAACTGGTCGATATCTATGAAAGATCAACAAAATTTTTTTTGGGAAACAATAGAAAAAATCAAGACACTCTTCGAAGATGAAGATCTATTTACGATCTCTGATATAAATAATTATGATTTTTCGTTTATAAAATTTCCTCCCATTACTATAGATAATTCAGAAATGAAAAAAGTTGCTTTTAATAATCCACTCTCCAAATTTTTAGACAATAGAAACAGCATTAATTTCTACAAAGCATCATTTTATGGTGACTTAATTGTTACCAATAGCTCTTTTAATCTTTCTTTAAATTTTGAAAGTTGTATATTTTATGGTGAAACAAAATTTATAAATGTTGCTTTTAAGAAAAAAGAAGTTTTTAAAAATTCTACGTTTAAACAATCTGTCATTTTTGACAATGTAGATTTTGATAATGTTACAATTTTTAAAAATACTATATTCGAAAATGATGCAACTTTTAGAGGTTTATCATTCAATGAATGGGCTAGCTTTAAGAATATTTTCTCTTATAGAAAGTTGGATTTCACATATTCCAGGTCAGAAGACTTTATTGACTTCTCAAACTCTAAAATTAACTGTATTGACTTGGAACATACTAGATTTGATAGTGCAAGTTTTTTAAATCTAACCGCAATAAATTTGGATAGAAAACAAATAATATTAAACAAATCAAATTTTGCTAATAAAGAAAGTGCTCGACTAATAAAAGCACATT
>QKDN01000053.1 GCA_003252535.1 Campylobacterota bacterium
GATAAATAGGACCATTTAATACACATGAAGCAGAGTAATTTGTGTAAATAGGAATATCTACAACGGTGACGACTTCATATTTATCATCCTGATTACAATGGTAATATACAGGAGTCAAAGCAAAAGAAAATACAGATAATAAAATGAATAATAAAAAATTTTTCATCGTCTTTTTACCCATCTTTCCATTTGATTGTAAGCTATTACAGAAAGAACAAAAAATAGCAAAATAGCTGTAACGAGTTTAAAAATTTCAAATGATGTCATTTAATGCTCCTCTTTTATAAAAAAGAATTAAAAAAGAAAAGGCAAAAACATAGATATACAATAACGGATAAATAATGAATGACAAGAAATCATGAAAAAAACAAGAATTCATAATAAAGTAAACCCAATCATTAAAGGTATGCAAGATCGGGAAAGCATTCAGATAACTATCAAACTCTCTATATGTCATAGAGATATCAAGAAAATAGAAATAAATAAAAGCTACTATTAGCAAGAAGATCGAGAGTAGAAAAAGTCTAAGAATAAATTGCATTTTATTTTTCCTCACAATGATCAATACAATCATTAATCCAATTTGAAACAATGTAATAAACAGCAGAAAAAACAGAAAGAATAAAGAAAGAATTCCAAACGATTACATCAACGATGTAACCAGTCAATCTATACTCTATAGATATAGAAGCAAATGCAAAAACAACAAACTCAGTATAAAAAAACATCATAAAGAGAAAGAGAACAAAGTTAAAAAGCCTAGTATAAGATTCGAAGTTCATTTGATATCCTTTGGATTTGGTTTATTGAAAATTGCGTAAAACAAAGAGAGATAAAAAACCGTTGGTAAAATGTGTGTGATAAAGAAATTCATAAACACTCCTATTAATGAATTTGAAGAGAAACTAAGTTCGAGAATTAAACCCAAGCCAAAAAAGGAAAGCAGAGAACATACCCAGAAAAGCCATGCTAAAAGCGTAACTTTCAGGAGTCATGCAAAGATCAACATTTGTCGGAAAAACACCAAAGTCAAGCCCCTCAAGTAAAGGGACATCACATTGCTGTTTTGAGAACAAAGAAAGAGGAATGAAAAACAAAACAAAACGAATCATCGAATCACCCTTCTTATAAGACCAATAATGATACCGACAGACCAACCGCCAACAGCGAAGATCGAGGGGACAGCAAAATAGAAATCGAAAATCTCATTCCCTGTAATACTCAAATCCACGATGCTGATCATGAGAATTATCTCCTATGGCGGTAATAACGCGAAGAATCGGTTGAAAAGCTCCGAATGAGCTTAAAAAGAATGACAGTTGAAACGATAGCCACAGCGACGACAGCGCCAGCAGTACCAGCCAGAGCGATAGTTGAGACGATACTATCAGTATCGAGTGCAACGGCAAAAACAAAGGTAGGGAAGTAAAAGACCGCCAAGAGAAGGAAAGATAACCTTTTCATTGCGGACACCTAACGATTAACCGAAAAGCTTACGAATGACGACGACGATGATGACGACGGCAGCGATCGCAAGAGCGATAGTAGAACCAGAAAGACCGACAGCGGCGATATCAGACTCGATTTTTGTGGTATCAAGAGTGATAGCCATAGCTTGAGTAGCACCGACGACCGAAGCACCGGCACCAACCACAACAGCTTTAGCCTTACCACTGATAGGCGCACCAAGAACCTTTTTACCGAACGATTTGACTTTGTCAAACATGAGAGACTCCAAAATATTAAGATAAGGGACTAAGCCCATCAAAACCACCCCAAAGGAGAAAAACGGGTGGCTTCAATCGGATTAGGATTTTTTTGGGAGATCGAGAAGGTGCTTATTAGCTTGCATAATTTCAACAGCATTTTGATAAGTTGTAGCGGTAAACATACCCTTGTTACCAGAACGAGAAACATCACCTTTGAGAATAAGAGGTTTTCTACTTTCGCGAACAGCATTAAAGAAAATATTAGCCTCTCTTAGATTTGCCTCATCACAAGGAATTTTAGTGATGAGGATACGCTCCACAGCAAATGTACCGAGTTCGGGGTCAACATCCTCAACAAGATTAGTGGTACGAAGTTCAATGTAAGAAGGATATGATTTACCTTCAACAACTTGTATTTTCTTAGGTGTAACAACGGAAATCTCTTCAAGTGTGTAAGTGACTTCAAAAGCCTTTTTAATAACGGTCATTTTATTTCCTTAGTAAGTAAGTTATAGTTTTAACACTCCGAGCAAAAAAGGGGCAGTAGGCAGGAGTGTTTGCCAGTGCCCCGAAGATCAAGAATTAATAGCCTGCATTAAATCCTGAACTCTTTTGGATATATTGATATCCTTTTGAAGTTCAGCAACCACGGGATCAGGCTTAGGGACGACAGAATCAAAAAGAGAATTGATCACCTCTTTTGAGTTATGAGGTTTAGGATTGAGATATCCAAGTGTAGTCTGGATATCAGTATGACCCAGAGCGTGACTTATCTTAGTGATACTCATATCGAGTTCATTGACACAATAGGTGGTAATGAGGTGACGAATGTCATGGATACGAATATGAGGAAGATTTGCACGCTTAAGAAGTCGTACCCACGGTTTACGAACATCATAGAAACGGTTAAGAGTATCAGGATTGAGAAACACATAGCCGCTGATAAACGGAGTGTTTTGACGATCAACAGCAACAGAAGCAAGAACGCGAAGAGATTCAACCAATTTGGAAGTAAGCTGGAAAGAAAGATTTTTTTTAGCTTTATTATGAGTGTGAGGTAGATACAAAACACCTTCATTGAGATCAAGGCGTTGCCATGTGAGACTCAGAACCTCAGAGAGTCGGCGACCGTGAAGAAGGAAAAGAAAAATATCTTTGTAAATAGGCTCATCGAATGAGAGAATAGCACGGATATATTGTTTTTGCAATTCAGCATCAAGAGTAAAATATCGTCTGTTATCAAACTTCGGAAGCTCTACGAAAGAGACAACATTATCACCCTTATATACACCGATCTTACGAGCAAATTTATAGATCGCAGTAAGAACGAGAAGGATATTTTTGACCGTTTTAGGCTTGAAAGTGAGAAGTAAATTATTAGAGAATTTTTGATACTCTATATATTGGATTGTTTCGATGTGACGAGAGCCGAAAATCGGCTGAATATGATTATGATAAAATCCGACATTAGTACGCAAAGTCTGGGCACTTATAGACGATGCTTTTAACTCGATATATTGGTCAAAAAGATTATCAATTGTCATATTCACTCCTAAATATGGGAATAATTCCTATTTCAATTCAAATATTAGTATTTATTGCCTTATGATAAAATAAAAATATGGGAATTAATACTAATTTAGATAAAAAAAAAGGTAATAAATACCAATGAATAGAACGGATTTAGCAAATTTATTAGATGTGGATATCAAAACACTAAGTAACTGGGAAAAGAACAAACCAGAACTTGTTAAACTCATCAACCTAGGACTACAAACAGAAAAACAGATAGAAGCCACACGGGAACTGTTGAAAAAACTCGAAGAGATAGAAGAAAAAGCAAATAGCGGAAAATTTGAACTAAAATAAAAGGAAAAAAAAATGGCAGTATTTTGCCCAAAATGTGAAAAGATAACCTACGACGAATACACCTGCGACCATTGCAAATTTGAGATCAAGAAAAAACCAGAAAACTTTAAAAGCAATAGTAGACTAAAGACAAGTAGCAACAGAATCAAAACCAGCAACTACAAAGAGACGAACTATACAGAAAAAGAAAGAAACCCGCTCATGTATGTAACAGCTGGAGCATTAACGATCATAGCAATAGTCGCAATATACTTTGGATACCAAAAGTACAAAGAGAACCAAGAAAAAGACAAATGGATGCAAATGGTATTTGGTACAACCGATGTAGACAAGATCGAAGAAAAAAGTAAAGAGAACATGGAAAAAATAAACAAAGATATGGACAAAATATTGAAAGACTCCACAGACAAACAAATAGAAGCATTCAAGAAGATGTTTCCAAAACCATAATCAAAGGCACCTATGGAGAGTATGACCAACTTTTGATAAGTAGACAAGGCGGCGTTGTCGCGCACGATCGTGCGGTGCTGCTGCTCCTACTCACTTAACGCGTACAACGCCGCCATATCATACATATCAACACAGTTTAAACGGATTGTTTTGCGCCTTGAAGAGCGAAGAGCAGAGCAGAGCCAAACGAGGAAGAACAGAGCAAGGAATAGGCAGACAAAGAGCAAACGAAACAAAGAGCAAAACGACACAGAACACGACAGAGCAAAGAACCAGGCGAGTCACAGAACAACCCGATAAATGTATGCAAATATCACGAGCAGTCAACAACCGGGGGGCGGGCTTTAAACGCTCTAAAATCACACACATGTGATTTTAGCCCTTCGGGACGCTCTTAAATGCCCTAGAGTAGCCCCCCTTACATAGTTGGAACAAGAGCTTTTCGGTCTAAAGACCCTTTTTCTTTAAGAGCAAGAGCAAGCTTATAAAGAGGAAGTGAGAGACCCTTTCGGAATGAGCTTCGGGGAGATCAACAAAGGACTCCTCACATGCTAAATCTCCGATTTAGCGAGCGAGGACTCCCCCGGAACAGGAGCAGTGGGGAGACGGCTCAAGAAGATGAAAATAAAGAGCAAAGAGCAGGGCAAGAGCAAGAGGTTAAAACACCAGTTTCATTCAAAAAATGAAACATCCAAACCAAACCGTAGTTTAAACAGCTTACTCATAACCCGAAGGTCGTTGGTTCAAATCCGGCTCCCGCAACCAATTCAAATCACCTTAAAATCGAACTTCCAGAAACAAAATCAACAAAAACAAAATGATTATATTTTTTCCGGGTACGCCAAAAAGTACACCATTTTTTTGCCCGATAATTCATCTAAAATCTTCATAGTATATATACTTTAAAAATATATTTTTAAAGATAGCTCTTTTGGATAAAAGGCTTGAAGGCTTTTCCCAAATATTAACAATATGATCAAGTCAAAAGATTAGGAGCAAGATGACTTTAGAGACTGATTTCTGAAGATTTTGAGGCTGTGATTGAACCTGAATCACATTCTTTGAGATGTAGGTTAAAGTCTCCTTCTTCAGTCCTCTGAACTTAACAAGTCTAATTTTAGCATAACTCCAGAATGACTCAATGCGTTTATATGATTGGTTCCCCTGGCAAACTCATTCTTATTGTGATGAACACGATTGCACTTATTATTGGAATTGCTGCCTCGCTTAAATAGTTAAAGCTTTAGCTTACTCTTGCATCGACTCCTATTCTATACTCAAGTTACTCCGAGGTTAAAAAGCTATAATATTGCGCAAAGTTACAAAATACAGGGATCAAAATGTTTGAAAAAGAAGGGTCAATGTTGACCGTACGGGAAGATATCAAGGTTTTCGACTGCACCATCCGTGATGGCGGTTTGATGAACAACTACCATTTCACGGACGAGTTCGTCCGCGGTGTGTATGAAACCTGTGTGGCGGCCGGCGTAGATTATATGGAGATCGGGAAGAACAACTCCCCTACCCTCCAGAGCCCCGAAGAGTACGGCGCATGGAACTTCTGCAGAGAAGAGGATATCCGCAGGATCGTAGGCGAGAACAACACCGATCTCAAGATCGCCGTCATGTCCGATATCGGCAGGGTGGTCAAGGATGAGCTTCTCCCCAAAAGCGAATCGGTGGTCGACATGGTGCGTATCGCGACCTATATCCATCAGATCCCCGCAGCGATCGAACTGATCGAAGACGCCCATGCCAAAGGGTACGAGACCACGGTAAATATCATGGCGATCTCCAAATCGTTTGACGGCGAGCTCGACGGTGTCCTCGAGCAGCTGAGCAAAACCCCTGTCGATGTCATCTACATCGCCGACTCGTTCGGATCGTTCTATCCCGAGCAGATCAACAAGCTCACGGAGAAGTACACCAAAGTGGCCAAAAGCGTGGGGAAAAAGGTCGGTATCCATGCACACAACAACCTTCAGCTGGCGTTCGCCAACACGCTCGAGGCGCTCATCTACGGTACCAGCTACATCGATGTGACGATAGCAGGTCTGGGCAGGGGTGCGGGGAACTGCTCGATGGAACTCCTCCTCGGCTTCCTAAAGAACCCGAAATACAAACAGCTTCCTGTACTCGAGTTCATCGAGAAGCACATCGTACCGCTCGAAAAAGAGATGGACTGGGGATACAGCATCCCGTACATGATCACCGGACAGCTCAACGAGCACCCGAGAAGCGCGATGAAAGCGAGAGATGAAGGCAACACTGCCTACACTGCGTTCTATAAGGAACTGATCACTATCGACGAATAGTGACATTCTTTTTCCAAAGCCAATCGGCTTTGGAAACTCTCATACTTTACTACTTCTTCTGTGGTATCGGATAGTTTTCCACCACAAAATCTATATCTTTATCACCACGGCCGCTTAGATTGACCAGTATCGATTCGTTCGGGTTCTCTGCTGCGTATTTCATAGCAAAGGCAACAGCGTGAGCCGATTCGAGCGCTGGAATGATCCCTTCATATTGAGATAGCTTATAGAACGCATCTACTGCTTCGAGGTCGTTGCAGTGTCCGATCTGTGTGCGTCCTATCTTGCTAAGATAAGCGTGTTCAGGACCGACCGATGGATAGTCGATCCCGCTGCCTATCGAATGTACCGGAGCCGGTTCACCATTCTCGTCACAGAGCATGATCGATCTGAATCCATGCATCACTCCCTCTTTACCATAGGTCAGTGAGGCGCTGTGTTCGCCGATCTTATCCCCTTTGCCCATAGGTTCCACACCGTAGAGCTTCACATCCTCATCGATAAAGCCGCTGAATATCCCCATCGCATTGCTCCCGCCGCCGACACATGCTGTCACCATATCAGGGAGTTTGCCCGTCATCTCCATGAACTGTTCCCTGGCTTCGATACCTACCACACTTTGGAAATCCCTTACCATTTTTGGAAAAGGATGCGGCCCTACGACAGAACCTATCGCGAAGAGTTGATTTTCTGTGTCTTTCAGATACGCTTCAAAGGCACTGTCAACCGCCTCCTTGAGAGTCTTGAGACCATGGGTCGCCGGGACGACCTTTGCTCCGAGTATCTTCATCCGTACGACATTGGGATGCTCTTTGGCGATATCGACCTCGCCCATATGAATCTCACACTCGAGTCCGAAATATGCAGCTGCTGTTGCTAATGCCACACCGTGCTGTCCTGCACCCGTCTCGGCAATGAGCTTCTTCTTTCCCAGATATTTTGCCAGCAAGGCTTCTGCCATACAGTGATTGAGCTTGTGTGCTCCGGTATGGTTGAGATCCTCTCTTTTGAGATATATCTGTCCGCCGCCGATAGCATCGCTCAGGTTTTTGCAGTAGTAGACAGGTGTGGGACGCCCCTGATAGTGCTTGCGGATATTTCGCAGTTCATTCAGATAGTCGTGCGATTTTGATAGTTTCATGTAGGCTCTGGTGATCTCCGCAAACGGCTTTTCTAGCTGCGGCGGGATGAAAGCTCCTCCGAACTCGCCAAAAAATCCGTTTTCATCGGGCATTGTCTCTAAATAGGGTTTTTTATTCATTCTCTATCCTTTGAAGTAAGTCAAAAAATTGTAGCAAAAACTATGTTATGCCCAAGCTTCAAAATACAAACCTGACATATAAAAATCTGAATTCATTATTTATGATTGTCTCTACACATATTCATTTCGAATACTCTTAGCCTCATAAGATATAATACGGACAAATTTGCTCTTCGGGGAAAAACTATGAAAAAGAACTTTCGCATAGCAACTATGATCTATCTCGTACTCCTCGGGATCACGATGGGTGCGGGACTCTATGCCGGAGTCGTCGTCGCACCTGTGATCTTCCACAGTGAGGCTTCGCTTGGCTCTGAGCTGCTGACACACTTCCAGGAGGGGCTGATCATGACAGAGAACTTCATCCGTCTCTCCTACCTCGTCAATACGACCGTGATCGCCATCCTCCTCTACGAGGGGTACAAATACAAGATGGGTGAGAGGGACAACCTCACCCTCGCAGCGATCTTCCTCGCTGTCGCCAGCGGTCTCCTCTTTGGCCACTACTATATGCCTGGTATCCTCGAGATGCAATCTGCGGGTGAAGCGATGACCTCCTCCGAAGCCTTCGTCAATACCCACAAAGGCTCGGAGATCGATTTCAAGATATTTATCGTTTCCCTACTCGTACTGATGGTACGGAATATGCAAAAGGCATGCAAATAGATGGGTGAGGGTCGACTCGAACACCCCTTCAAACCGATCGTCTACAGGGATACCGATACGCTGATCCTGGGATCGTTCCCGAGTATCGATTCGTTCGACAAGGGATTCTACTATGCCCATCCGCGCAACCAGTTCTGGAAGATACTCACGATGATCTCGGGTTATCCCTCGCTGATCAAGGATCAGAAGTACTGGCTGCTCAAGAAGCTCCATATCGGGCTCTGGGATGTCATAGCATCATGCAGCAGGGAGAACTCCCTCGACAGCTCCCTCTATGACGAGGAGGTCAACGATATCCCTTCATTGCTTGAGGTGTACCCGTCTATCAGGAGAGTCGCCTTCACGGGGCGGAAAGCACAGACGCTTTTCGAGGCGAATTTCGGTCACATGGAGATAGAGAGGAACTACCTCCCATCCCCTTCGGCAGCGTATGCCAGGATGAATATAGAAGAGAAGGCAGCGATCTATAAAGAGTTGCTGCTCGAGAGAAAGGAGAACCGATGACCTGGGCTATCGGTGACATACAGGGGTGCTATAAATCTTTTAGCAAACTTCTGGAAAAAATAGAGTTCGATCCATCGCGTGACACCCTCTGGATCGCAGGTGACCTGGTCAACAGGGGGAAAGGTTCGCTCGAGGTGCTCGAATACCTCTACTCCATCCGCGACAGGGTGACCATCGTACTGGGCAACCACGATATCACCCTCCTCGCAGCCTACTACGGGCTCAAAAAGAGCAATCCAACGATCGACCCCATACTCGCTTCACCAAATGCTCCTGTGCTCATCGAATGGCTCCGCTCCCAAAACCTCCTCCATGTCGACAGGGAGCTTGGCTATGCGATGGCACATGCGGGAATCTCCCCGGAGTTCGACCTCGATACAGCCGTCGCCTACGCAGCCAGGATCGAAGAGAAGCTCCGATCGGGTGACAGGGAGTGGCTCGCGAGTATGTTCTCCGGCAAAGCGAATAAGCTCAAGAAGAATATGAGTGATGCTGAGCTCGAACGCTACATCCTCGCCTCGTTCATCAGGATGCGTTTCTGCCATGAGGACAGGACGCTTGATTTTGACGAGAAGCTAGCCCCTTCCGCCCATACAAGGTTCAAACACCTCGCACCGTGGTACCAGGCGAACGGCCGCAAGCCGATCGATCTGAAGATCGTCTTCGGCCACTGGTCGACGCTGGGATACTACAACAGTCCCGAAGCGGTCTGCCTCGATGGCGGCTGTGTATGGCACGGCAAGATGATAGCATTGCGGCTTGACGGCAATGAAGAGGTGGTTACGGTTGAGTGCGGGGAGTAGACTGTAATAGTCTTCCGATCTCCCTCATTCAGTACATGACACGGGGACTGCTTGCGGAGGGGATATTACCGGATGCAAAGGTTCTTCAGAAGATAATATCCCGGATTTGAACCTGTACTATATGGAAGAGTCTTTCTGTCTGCGGATTTTTCTGAACAGCCTGTCCTTGAACTTCTCTTCACTTTTGAGCGATTTGATCCATAGCCAGTTGATCACAAAATAGATCACCCCTGATACACCGATAGAGTAAAAAGCGGTCCCTACATAGAGGGGTACGACGATCTGGTCCCAGTTCTCGCTGAACCAGTCGAGGGTCAGTTCGACAGTAAGTCCTGTATCCACACCCATCAGCCAGTTGCCGGTAAGGTATTCCATATAGTACATCGCCGGCATCGTAATGGGGTTGCTCAGCCAGACCATGGAGATCGCAAGCGGCACATTGAACTTCAGCAGGGGTGTCGTCATCATCACGGCGAGCATCTGCATGGGCATGGGGATGAAACCCCAGAAAAGTCCCACGAGGATACCGCGGGAGACCGCTTTGCGGTTGAGGGATAAGTACTCTCTGGGTATTTTGTACTTCTCTATGAGAGCGTCGATGGTCTTTGACTCTTTTTTCTTCTTAAAAACTTTACGTATCATTCAAAAGTACCTATCTGTGTGATGAAGCGTATAAGTTTAGTATCTATCTACTTTGAAGCGGTTTGCATTTGATACTAATTTGGTTACACAAACGCAACTTTATCTATTTTTGTGTAAAATACAAACTCATTTAATCTTCATGAATTATCACAATTATAAGACAAAGGCAGCAATAATGAGCGGATATATGATATTTTCAGGCACGGCGAACCCAAAATTGTCACAGGAGATCGCGAAATATCTCGATATGCCCCTCTCAAAGGCATCACTCAAACGTTTTTCAGACGGTGAGATATCCGTCCAGATCGCAGAGAGCGTTCGCGGCAAAGATGTATTCATCATCCAGCCGACCTGTGCGCCGACCAACGACAACCTCATGGAGCTTCTCATCATGACCGATGCGCTCAAGCGTTCTTCGGCCAAATCGATCACGGCAGTCGTCCCCTACTACGGGTATGCCAGACAGGACAGAAAAGCAGCCCCGAGAGTCCCCATCTCGGCCAAACTCGTAGCCAACCTCATGGAGACAGCGGGGATCACAAGGGTCGTCACCGTAGACCTTCACGCTTCGCAGATACAGGGTTTCTTCGATATCCCTGTAGACAACCTCTACGGTGCGATCCTTTTCGTCGAGTATATCAAGAAGAAAAAGTTCGCCAACCCGATTATCGCGTCACCGGACATCGGCGGTGTTGCGAGAGCGAGATATTTCGCAGAGAAGCTCGGTCTTGATATGATCATTGTCGACAAGAGGAGAGAAAAAGCCAACGAGAGCGAAGTAATGAACGTCATCGGAGAGGTCAAAGGGAAAGATGTCATCATGATCGACGACATGATCGATACTGCCGGGACTATGGTCAAGGCAGCCGCTTCGCTCAAGGGACTTGGCGCTACATCGGTTATGGCCTGCTGCACCCACCCTGTCCTCTCCGGACCTGCCTACGAGAGGATCGAGACAGGTGAGCTCGATGAACTTGTCGTAGCCAATACTATCCCGCTCAAAGAGGAGAACAGCAAGATCAAGGTTCTCTCCACAGCTTCGATACTCGGCGAGGTCATCAGACGCGTTCATAACAACGAAAGCGTCAACTCGCTCTTCGAGACCATCTGAGTCTCGGGCCCTGATCAAAACAAAACATCCACTATTCAAGGTTCTCAATGCCAAAAATACCCCAGTCACATATCCGTAACTTCTCTATCATCGCCCATATCGACCATGGCAAATCGACCCTTGCCGACCGTATCATCCAGGAGTGCGGCGCCATCTCCGACCGTGAGATGTCTTCGCAGGTCATGGATACGATGGATATCGAGAAAGAACGCGGTATCACGATCAAAGCGCAGAGCGTACGTCTCGATTATGTCAAGGATGGAGAACCGTACATCCTCAATCTCATCGACACCCCGGGCCACGTCGACTTCTCTTACGAAGTGAGCCGTTCCCTCGCCTCTTCCGAAGGGGCTTTACTGATCGTAGATGCTGCACAGGGTGTAGAGGCGCAGACTATAGCAAACGTCTATATCGCCATAGAGAACGACCTTGAGCTCCTCCCCGTGGTCAACAAGATCGACCTCCCCGCAGCGGACCCTGAGAGAGTTCTCAGTGAGCTCGAAGAGGCCATCGGTATCGATGCTACAGAGCACTGTCTCGTCTCCGCCAAGACAGGACAGGGGGTCAAAGAGCTCATTGATGCCATCGTCGACCGTATCCCTGCCCCCACAGGCAACGAGAATGCATCCTGCAAAGCGCTCATCTACGACAGCTGGTTCGACAACTACCTGGGTGCGCTTGCCCTTGTCCGTGTATTCGAAGGAAATCTCAAAAAAGGTCAGGTTGCCAAGATTATGGGGACCAAATCGGAGCACCAGATACTCAACCTCATGTACCCACACCCGATCGCCCCTGTCAAGACAGATGAGATCGGTACGGGTGAGATCGGTATCGTCGTCATGGGACTCAAGAGTGTCGACAGCCTCCAGGTAGGTGATACGATCACCGATGCGAAGAACCCTACACCGGAAATGATCCATGGATTCGAGCCTGCCAAGCCTTTCGTCTTCGCCGGTATCTATCCTATCGAGACCGACAAGTTCGAGGACCTCAGGGATGCGCTCAACAAGCTCAAGCTCAATGACTCTTCTCTCAGTTTCGAGCCTGAGAGCTCTATGGCACTTGGAAGCGGTTTCAGGACCGGATTCCTCGGTATGCTTCACATGGAAGTGGTCAAGGAGAGACTCGAAAGGGAATTCGACCTCGAGCTCATCGCCACTGCACCGACCGTCGTCTATGAAGTGAAACTGACCAACGGTGACAAGATCACTATCCAGAACCCGAGCGAAATGCCCGAAACACAGAAGATAGCAGCGATCTATGAACCCTATGTCAAAGCGACGATCCTCACCCCGCAGGAATATGTCGGCAACCTGATCAAATTGCTCAATGACCGCAGGGGTATCCAGACAAAGATGGACTACCTGAACGAGACAAGGGTACTCCTCGAATATGATATCCCGATGAACGAGATCGTTATGGACTTCTACGACAAGCTCAAGAGCATCACCAAAGGGTATGCGAGCTTCGACTACGAACCGATAGGTTTCAGGGAGGGTGACCTTGTCAAGCTCGATATCAGGGTAGCGGGCGATGTCGTCGATTCACTCTCTATCATCGTGCCGCATGAAAAGGCGAGGACAAGAGGTCTTGCCTTCGTCAACCAGCTCAAAGAGCTTATCCCGCGCCAGCTTTTCGAGGTAGCGATCCAGGCGAGTATCGGCAACAATGTCATCGCCAGAAGCAATGTCAAGTCGGTCGGCAAGAACGTTACGGCTAAATGTTACGGCGGTGACATCACCAGGAAGAGAAAACTCCTCGAAAAGCAGAAAGAGGGGAAAAAGAGAATGAAAGCTATCGGAAAGGTACAGGTACCGCAGGAGGCATTCATGGCTGTACTCAAACTGGACAGCTGAGAAGAGATGGGCTGGGCGATACACCTCCATCTCATCGCTGCCATCTCCTGGATCGGCGGTGCGGTGTTCCTTTTCATACTGGGTATTTCCCTGCGAGACAAACGCGATCAGCAGGAAGTCTATCCGAGGATAGGTCCTATATACGGCTATTTCGAGATCGTCGCACTGATCATGCTGATCGCCTCGGGAGTGATCCTGATCCTCAATAACGGTCTTGCATCCATACTCTTCGACACGGCTATCGAGAATAATGTCATCCATGCGCTGCGGTACAAACTTGTTCTCGTTGCCATCGTGACAGTGATGACGATAGTGCATACGGTCATTTCGTTCAGAACGATACACAAAGAGAAAACTTTCCTGGAGAAGATATTCTCACGCGCATCATCGATGGGTATATTTCTGCTTAATTTCATTATTCTCCATTATGCCATCATCCTCCGTGATACACTCTGATATTTTCTCTCAAATTCCAGAGTGATCAGGGCTGAAAAATTCTCTCGAATAAGTATAAAAGTTGTATAATGTTAGGTTAAATTTTTATAAAGGGTTTTTCCATGTTCTCTAAACGCGTTCAAGCACTTTCGCCATCATTGACCATAGCTATTTCGACCTTGGCAAAGGAGCTCAAGGATGAGGGCAAAGATATACTGAGTTTTTCGGCAGGTGAGCCGGATTTCGGTACTCCAAAAGCGATCAAAGAAGAAGCGATCAATGCTATCAAGAGCGGTTATACTCAATACACGGCTGTACCCGGTATCGTCGAACTTCGCCAGGCTATCGCCGACAAACTTCTCAGAGAAAACAATCTCGAGTACAAACCAAGCCAGATCGTCGTCAGCAACGGTGCGAAGCACTCACTCTTCAATCTTTTCTCTGCGCTCATAGATGAAGGTGACGAGGTGATCATCCCTGCTCCATACTGGGTGACCTACCCGGAGCTTGTACTCTATTGCGGCGGTAAACCTGTTATCATCGACACGAACGATATGACCAACTTCAAGATCACCCCGGAGCAGCTCAAGGGCGCTATCACGCCCAGAACAAAAATGCTCATCCTGACCTCTCCGTCCAACCCTACCGGATCGGTCTATACCAAGCAGGAGCTCCAGGCCCTCGCAGATGTGCTCAAAGGTACGGATATCCTTGTAGCAAGTGACGAGATATACGAGAAGCTCGTATTCAACGGTGCGAAGTTCACATCGGCAGCGAGCATCAGCCACGATATGTTCCAAAGAACGATCACTATCAACGGTCTGAGCAAGTCGGTCGCTATGACAGGTTGGAGAATGGGTTACCTCGCTTCACCGAACGACGAACTGATCTCGGTCATCAACAAACTCCAGAGCCAGAGTACTTCGAACATCAACTCTGTGACACAGAAAGCCTCTATACTTGCCCTCGATGGAACAGTAGACAACGAAATCGAGCAAATGAGAAGAGCATTCGAGGGAAGAGCCAAGGAAGCTGCTGATCTTATCAATGAAATTCCCGGCATCAGTGTCGTAGAGCCGCAGGGTGCGTTCTACCTTTTCGTCAATATCAAGGATGTCAGCAACGACTCCATCGAGTTCTGTAAAGAGCTTCTCAGGGAGACCGGTGTGGCAGTAGTACCAGGTATCGGTTTCGGAAGCGAAGGATATTTCAGATTCTCATACGCTACAGATATGCCTACCATCAGGGAAGGGATCAGAAGGATCGCACTTTTCGTAGCCAAAAGAAGACTCGGAGAGGATTGATCCTCTCTGCTCATAGAGAAGGTATTCACAACCTGCTCTATATGCTCCATAAACTATGCACCTCTCATACCTCGACAAATTTCTCTATAATGCTCTGGCACTTATCTCCTTTCTCCTGATACTCTATTTCGTAATGTATGAAAAATTGCGCAGGTATAATGCAGAGATTGATCTCCCTGCACAGATAAAAAAAGAGATTGCCGATCTCTCATGGGATATCGATCCCTCCTCTATCACAAAGCTGCTCAAACCCACAATCGGCATCAGGCTCAAAGCACAGGACCATATAACAGGAAGTTCGAAATTCGGTGGAGCACCGGATCTCCCTGCATCGATAAAGTGGCCGCTCTACAAAGGTACACCGATGGGCTTCATCGCCCAAATCAATCTTACCGAGGTCAAAGCATTCGACCGGGATGATCTCCTCCCTCCGAAGGGATTTCTCTACTTTTTCATCTTTATCGACAAAGAAAACTACCCCTCAGCGATGGAGGAGTATAGGGTCATCTATTTTGACGGGAATGTATCGAGTCTGAAGAAGAGAGCATATCCGGAAGCTCTCAAAGAGTATGCGAGGTTCGGAGAAAGCTCCCTGGAGTTCATCGAGTACTATTCCCTCCCCTCTTATCAGAACTACCAGATCAACGAGCTCAACCTCTCACAGAACGATATTAAGCAGTTATTCAAGACTGACGACATCATCGACAACCTGGGCTCTCCTACCGAATATACGCATCATCGGTTGCTTGGAGAGGCAGTGGCTATACAGGGTGATGTCAACTGGGAATGGGCGTTTGTAGACCTTGGGTATCTCTCCTATGATATGAACGAAGAGCAAAAAAGAGTCTTGCACAGTAGGGAAAAGGATTTCATACTCCTGTTCGAACTCGATTTCTTCGATGAAAAACTTCAATTTTCACAATATGGAGGCTCGGCTGTAGGCTACTTCGGGATCACCCGTGATGATCTCAAAAACGGAAGGTTCGAAAAGAGTATACTGGTCTACCAGGATACCTGATCAAGGTTTTGCTTTGTTTCTCTACAATGATTGGAAGTTTGTAAAATACTGCCAAGGACATACCACCCGCCGCAGCGGGGGTATGCAATTAGAAGTTATAGGTAAGCTGGAACGAGAAGCTTGATTCTGAGTGGGTTACCGTTGTCGTCCCCATGCCTCCGACAGTAGGCATGGTCACTTCGGTCTCCGGTGCATAGACATAGGCAAGGTCAAGCGAGAAGTTCTGGGTGAAATCTACCGTCGCACCAACCGTATAGTGGTCTTCTGCCGTAGCAGGGAATCCAAGGAGGTTGAATGTATTGATCGCCATGCCTGCCGCACCCATAGTTGTCGACATATCGGTGATAGGATGTTCTGCGTAGTTGTAACCTGCACGGAGTGCATAGCCATCTACGGCATATTCATACCCTACGGCATAGATATCCTGGTCGTCCCATCCGAAGTCTTTATATCCGGCTGCTTCGGACCACTGTATCTGCTTGTAGTCGAATGCTATGGTATGGCTTCCGCTTTTGTAGGCAACACCAACACCGACTTCAGCAGGCTGCTCAAGAATATTACCCATTGCAGCAGGGAAAAGACCCATCGTTACGAACGGAGCGGTAGCTGTAGAGAGCTGGTTGCTGTAGTCCATCTCTATAGCGGATTTGTAGACGGCACCTACTGTAAAGCCCTCACTCCCTTCACCGAAGTTGTAGGTGGCACCTACGCTGTACCCCATAGCCAGATCCTGGGCGACACCGTCACCTACATTCCCTGTTCCGGTAGGATTGTAGCTGATATCGAGTGCACCATATTGTAGTATGGGGGCGATAGCAAGGCTCAGACCGCCTGTCTTGTATGCGATAGGTACACCAAACTGCATCAACTGAAGATTGGTGACCATTTGCATATTGCCTGCATCGGTTGCAGTCATAGGCAGATCACGATAGTCGACACCCATGCCGGCAGTACCCCATATCCCTATACCTATGTACCAGCCGGCACCGAGATTATGCGCTATTGATACTTCAGGGATAATATTCATATCAGCTTCACTTCCATGTGCCGGTGCACCGCCAAAACTGGCGCTCATATCCGGCATGAAAACCGTGCCGCCGAAGGATATTTCGCTGTTTTCGACCGTTGTTATCAATGCAGGGTTTGTAAGCGTAGACTCGGCTCCATGACTGATAGCGATACCTGTACCACCCATACCTCTTGCTTTGGTACCTACCGCTATCAATACATCACCGTTAGTCGCTTGAAGAGCGGTAGCAGCGATCATGGAGAGTGCAATAGCAGTACTCAATGTGTTCATGCTTCTTCTCATCATCATTTCCTTTTATATAATTTAGTATTGATAATTCTAATACTTTATTATTTTATAAAAATA
>QKDN01000029.1 GCA_003252535.1 Campylobacterota bacterium
GTAGCTGTCAGATCCTCTGAAAAATACTTGATTATCTCTCTAAATTTTGGCTCTGAAATGTGGGCAACTTTTACATACTTGTTTTTCATCGGTATTATCGTACTCCTATGGCACTTTAATACCTCTAAACTAGTCTAGCCCCTTATTAATTTGTTCAGCTATTTTCTGCAATTGCAATGCAGTAGGAGACCAATCTGTGATTGATAATAGTTTTTCTAGTTCGCTTTTAAATAAAAGTAAATTGTAGCTTTTTGTTATACCCATAATTGTTCCTCATTCTTTTTCTACGGCTAATTTTAATAATGTTATTAAGTCTGAATTATCAATACCTTTATAAAAATATTTTCCGGTTTTAGGACAATGTTTTTTTACGATGTCTGCTAAATCTACTATAGTAGGTTCAATCCCATTTTCAATTAAAGTATTCACATCTTCTTTAATGCATACTAATTGTTTTTGATTGGGTTCAAGAGGATGTGTACCAAATTTCATTTTAATTGAATGTACAAGTTGATCATCGATCTCATTCATTTACAGAATCCTATTATTATTTTCAGAATTTACAGATAATACCATAATTTTTTCTATTTCCAGAATAGTGTAATAGAGTACAACTTCTATAATGTAAAAACCCAATGATCAAAAAATTTAAAACAGTGTATAATCACCCAAAAAGAGTCCGCCATGCATTATCATATTTACAATCAAAACATCAGAATCCCCGCTATGATCTACGGTACGGCGTGGAAGAAGGATCGCACTGCCGATCTGGTCGAGGAAGCGGTACTCAGCGGCTTCCGTGGGATCGATACGGCGTGTCAGCCGCGTCACTATCAGGAATATCTCGTAGGTGAGGGAATAGCGCGAGCCTGTGAGAAGGGGATAGCGCGGGAGGAGCTCTATCTCCAGACCAAGTTCACACCCATCGACGGGCAGGATCGCTCCAATATGCCCTACCTCGAGAGCGACCCGCTGGAGGTGCAGATAGCCAAATCCTTCGAGACTTCCAAACGCAACCTCCGTACAGACTTTATAGACTCCTATATCCTCCACTCCCCTATCTTCCCAGCCTCGGCGCTACTCAAGGGATGGGAGACGATGAGCGGCTTTTACCACGACAAGGAAGTGGGCCAGCTCGGGATCAGCAACTGCTACGATCTCGATGTGCTCAAGTATCTCTACGAGAGGGTGGAGGTGAAACCATCCGTCGTCCAGAACAGGTTTTATGCCCAGAGCGGATACGACAGGGAGCTGCGGGAGTGGTGCCGTGAGCGCGGGATCGTCTACCAGAGCTTCTGGTCGCTGACTGCCAATATCCACATCCTCGAAAAACCGATCTTCCTCTCGCTCTCGAGAAAATACGGCAGAAGCATCCCCGTGATCTTCTACCGATTCCTCAGCCACCTCGGTATCATCCCGCTCAACGGCACTACGACGGTAGAGCATATGAGAGAGGATGTGAAGTTCGACAGTTTCGAGCTGAACGAGGATGAGGTAGCGGTGATCGAGGGGATGCTCAGGTAGTGAAGTCGTAGAGTACTTTCGGAAGGTCGGCTACCTTTCTATTCTTGACGATGATCCCTTCCTCTTCGAGGAGCTGCTGCTTGATGACGCTCCCCTCTGCGGCTTCGTCGGTGGTGTAGTGGCCTAGCGAGCCGTCGCTTTTGATGACCCGGTGGCAGGGGACGACGATGGGGTTGGGATTGGTCGCCATCGCCCTGCCGACCGCCCGGTAGGCTTTGGTGCCCAGCGCTTCGGCTATGAGCTTGTAGGTCGTGACCCTGCCGCGGGGGATCTGCCTGAGGAGTGCGTAGCATCTTTCATTGAAGTTCATGGTTCCCCTTCGGAGTGTAGATGAGCCTAAGAGCCTTTTTGGTCAGGGTTGAGAGGGGGTAGTCGTCCATCTCCCTGCCGTCTGCCCAGATCACTTCATCATCCCCGCTGAGCGTATCGATCTCGTAGAGGTTCACTGTCAGGTGGTATTTGGTATAGGAGTGCCTGAACGATGCGATCGGTTCGCGGTCGGTCTGCTCGAGCGGCGGGAGGGTCAGCATCCCCTTGTACATCGATCCGGTCGTCCTGACGAGGGCGATCCTCCCTTTGGACATCATCACGCCGTAGTAGAGCTCTCTCGATTCGTATCCGCTTTTTTTGTTTTCGGTATAGGTTTCCGGGGCGTCGATCCCCATGCAGCTCTGGCTGAGGGGGCAGAGGGAGCATAGCGGGTTTTTGGGGAGGCAGACCATCGAGCCGATATCCATCAGTGCGAGGTTGTGGTCGCGCGGGCGGGAGGTGTTGAGGAGCTTGTCGGCATGTTCGAGCAGCGCTTTGGGTGTGCTCTCGGGGAGGGCGAAGTAGCGTTTGAGCACCCTGGCGATATTGGTATCGATCACACTGATGGGCTGGTTGTGGCCGAAAGCGCAGATCGCCCGGGCAGTGTAGTCGCCGATACCGGGGAGTCCGAGCAGCTCTTTATACCCGGTGGGGAGTCCATCCCCGGCGAGTCTGGCACATGCGTGGAGATTGCGGGCACGGTTGTAGTAGCCCAGGCCGCTCCACCTGGAGAGCACCTCCTCCTCGGTGGCTTGGGCCAGAGCCCCGATCGTGGGAAAGTGTTCCAAAAAAAGGGGATAGAAATGCTCTCTGACCCTGCTGACCTGTGTCTGCTGGAGCATGATCTCGCTGAGATAGATATGGTAGATATCATCGGTATTGCGCCACGGCAGGTCGTGGCGGCCGTGGCGGTCGTACCACCCGAGTATCGCCTGCCATGTTGTTTGCATCGATTATTCGGAGAGTTTGAATTCGTTGTCGACGACGCTGTTGTCGAACTGTTCGATCTTCGCTTCGGCACTCATGACGATGCTTTTGTCTATCTTTAACTTTTTCTTTTTTTCCTTGTCAGGATAGTCGATATAGCTGAGTATCGACTTGATGCAGTTGATACGGGCTTTTTTCTTGTTGTCTGAGTCGATGACCGTCCAGGGTGCGTGTTCGGTATGGGAAGCGAGGAACATCGAGTACTCTGCAACGGTATACTTGTCCCACAGTATCTGCGAATACTTGTCTATGGGAGAGAGCTTGTACTGTTTGAGCGGGTTGGTGGCACGTTCTTTGAAACGCTTGGCTTCTTCTTCCTTGGAGACGGAGAAGTAGAACTTGATGAGGATGATCCCGGAGTTGACCAGCATCTGCTCGAAATGGGGTACTTCGTGGAGAAAGTCCCTGTGTTCTTCATTGGTACAGAAACCGAGCACTGGCTCGACCATCGCCCTGTTGTACCAGCTGCGGTCGAAGAGGACCATCTCACCTGCACTTGGGAGATGCTCGACATAGCGCTGGAAGTACCACTGGGTCTTCTCCACGTCAGAGGGTTTGTTGAGGGCTACGACCCTGGCACTTCTGGGGTTGAGGTGTTCGGTGACCCGTTTGATCGTCCCACCTTTCCCGGCTGCGTCGCGCCCTTCGAAGATGATGAGCATCTTGAGACCCTGATCCTTGACGTAGTTCTGGAGCTTGAGGAGCTCTATCTGGAGCTTTTTGAGCTCCTTTTCATAGTCGAGCACCTCCTGTTTGATCCAGACGGGGACACGCTTCTTCCCTTTTCTTTCGCCGCGCTTTTCCTCTTTGGCCTTTTTCTCATCGAACTCTTTTCTTCCCTCTTCTCTCCGCTCGTCGTGTATCTGCTCTTCTATCTTCGTACGATCGTCGACGGTCTCATCGTCAAGCATCTTCTCTTTTTTCCCCATCTGCGACTCCTTGCTGTATATGGATTTATTATATACTAATTAACTTGAGAGGATTGATGTGTTTGGAGTTTTTGGTCGCTTCAAAGATCAGCTTGCTCGTTACTTTCCCTATCACGCTGTTCTTGCGTACCTTTGTCCCCTTGGTGATCCCCGGAGCAATCTTCGAGAGACCGGCATAGATAGTATGGATGTTGTCATTGTGGGCGATCACGACGACTTTGCCCAGCATACTGCTGTCGCTGGTATAGACTACCTTCCCGTTGAGGACGGTGACCACCTTGTCATTGTTCGAAGGGGCTTTGAGGGTGATCGATTCGTTGAATATCTTGATCTTGTAGATCGGGTCGATATAGGTACCGAATCCTTTGACCAGCTTCGCACCTGCGATAGGGGAGATCGTTTTGCCTCCGGAGTAGTCTGAAACGGCGTTCTTCGTATACGAGGATTCGATATTGGTCTTGGTGTTGTCCGGCATCGGTTTGGTATTGTAGACGATCTTCTCCCCTTTTTGGATCGCTTCGTCACGTTCGGTATTCAGCTTTCGTCTCTCTATCTGTTTGCGTTTCTCTTCGGCAAGGAGCGCCTCCTTCTGTCTCTGGATACGCTTCCTCTCATCATCTACCTCCTGGGCACGGATGATATTGAGCCTGGCGAGGGTCGAGCGCATCTCATTCTGTTCATCGAGGATATCCTGGAGCTTGTTGCGGTAGATATCTTCATCTTTTTCGAGTTTTGTAAGGAGCTGGTCTTTTGTCTTGCGTTCGTTGAGATAATTGTTTCTCTGTGTCGCAAGCTTGTCGATGGACTTTTTGAGCCTTCTTCTCTCTTTGACGATCTTTTTCTTCTCTGTTCTGAAGTTGTCGAGTTTGTTCTTGAGCGCCGTGAGCTCCCTGGTGTTCTGGTCTTTGTAGAGTCTGTAGACTTCCTGCTTGATGATCGTCGAGGGGCTTGGCTCATGGGTCTGGTTCATTGCGTGCATGACCGAGAACTGCTGGGCGAGGAGATTGATGAACTGTTTGTTGTTCTCTCTGATCTCTTTGTTGAGTATGGAGAGCTGTTTGTCGTATCCGAGAAGCGTTTTGAGGTATTCCTGGTAGGTCGCTTCGTTCTTTCTGAACTCTTCGCCGAGCACGTTGAGCTTTTCATTGATCTTGAGGTTGGCTTTCTTGGCTTCGGCGATATCATCGGCCACGCGCATCAGGTGGCGGTTGAGCTCTTTTTGCTTTTTGTTCTGCTGTGCCAGCTTGTTCTTAGATGTCTCTATCTTCTGTACAGTCGAAGCAGCACTGAGACTGCCTGCGAGCATGAGAAGGAGCAGAGCGTATCTGAAGAGACTCATTGGCTGCTCTCCCTGGTGCTGAAGACGACGATATAGACAGAAACAATGACGATCATCAGTGATGTCATAAGAAGGATGAAAAAGTCGAAAGGTCTGAAGAGAAGGTCCTGCATCTGCTTGAGGATCTCAAGGTGGCTCTCTTCGGCCCATTTGTGCTTGAGCATCACGAAGATGGTCGTCGTGAGGATCGTAGAGATCACGGCATCGATCGTCGCGACCTTGAAGAGGACACCGCTGCGGAGCATAAGGGGAGCACCGAATATCTCCATTACCTGCATCCTCTCCCTGTGGGCATAGTTCCACACTTCCATCTGCTTGACGACGAGGAAGAGGCTCACGAGCGACATGAAGATCACGAACGCCTTGAGGGCGAACTTGATAAAGCTGAAAAGGGTATAGCTCGCGCTGTAGCTGTTGCCGAAGGTCTCCACCTTTTTGATACGCTCATCAGTTTCGAGGGAGGTCTTGATACTGTCGAGCACTGATGTATGGAGATAGGTATCGAACTTGATATTATAGAAATAGGGGAGTGCCTGGAGTATCTTTTCGCTGCTGCTTTTGCTGATCCCCTGTGAAATCTCCTGTGCGAGTTCATCCTTGGTGACAGGAGTGCTTTTGCTGATGTGAGGGTTGAGCTTCTGGAACTCGGCGAGGTTCAGCTCCTTGTCGGCGACGATGAACATCGAGTACCCTTCTCTGAGCCCCTCTTCGTAGCTGCTCGTGGTGCGGTCGAAGACGAGGAAGAACTCGATCCCGAGGAGGATCGCCATCATGGGGAAGATAAAGGTGAGGTGGTCTTTAATGAACTTCATAGACGCCCTTGTTCTCGATGATAAAGTGTCTGTAAGGTATGCTGAATACCGACGGGATGCGGTGTGTCACGACGAGCACGGTGGTCTTGAGCTGGCCGCAGGCGTTTTCCATGAGGTCCCAGATGACGTTCGACGAGTACTCATCGAGGTTCCCCGTAGGTTCGTCTGCCAGCATCAGGAAAGGGTTCTTGCTCATCGCCCTTGCCACGCCCACACGCTGCTGTTCACCACCGCTCAGCTCGAGGGGGTAGGCGCCGTATTTGTCAGAGAGCTTGACGTGCTTGAGGAGTCTTTTGGCCTGGGTTTCCTGGACATCCATCGAGTAGCCGGCGATGATGAGGGGGAGGACGACGTTCTTGGCGACCGTCCATTCGTTGATGAGCTTGTAGTCCTGGAAGACGATCCCGAGATGGGTGCGGAGCTCCTGGAGCTTGTTACTGTTGATCGTGCGCATATCGAGGCCGCCCACGACCAGCTTGCCCGCTGTCGGTTTGATCTGGCCGTAGAGAGATTTGAGGAGTGTGGATTTGCCGCTGCCGCTGGGGCCCGTGATGAACACGAACTCCCCCTGCTTGACGGAGAAGGCAGCATCTTTGATGATCTCCGTATCGCCGTACGAGAGGGTCAGGTGCGAAGCGTTGATGACGATATTGTTAGCCATTGAGATACTCCATTATCTTGAGGTGTGCCTGATAGTTGACCCTTGTCTTGACCGGAGCCGAGACCAGGTATCTGCATGAACTCTCCTCTACGAGGATATATTTGTGTTCAGGCCTGTCAAAACTGCCGAACGCGCACTTGATAAGATAGGCTCTTTTGTCGATCTCGTAGAGTCTTTCGAAATGAACAAAATAATCTTCGCTTATGATCGTTTCGGTCGGTAATTTTGCTCCAATATCATTATTATATCCAATATTATTAAATATAAAGTCAATATCGAGTCTTTTTTCATCGGAATTCTCCTGAGACAGGAGATGGACTTCGTAGATATCTTTCTCCTGCTTTCTCCATCTCGCCTCATATTTGCTGACGACTTCCAGGTCTTTGTTCTTCTCAACGGTGGTACTTGCTTTCGGCAGTCCCATGAAGGTCTCCATCGAGTACCAGAAATACTTGTCGCTGTCGGTGCGGAGCTCGAGGTTGCCACCCTCTCTGAGGGCACGCAGCGCCTCCTCGGTGAAAGCAGGGGAGATGACGCGGCGGTGGGGTTTCTTGTCCCACGGGACAGGGAAGTGGACGAATATCTGCGTGCAGGAGTTCGACGGCATCATCTCGAGCAGCAGTCTCGCGTCGTAGTTGACCACCCAGATATTCCTGAGACACTGGCGCGCGATCTGCCCCAGCACCTGCTGTGCCGAAGGGGTGTGGATCTCTATACCTATATAGAGGGTGTCGGGGTTGGATTTCGCCTGGTAGAGGAGGTGTCTGCCGCTCCCGAAGCCAACCTCCACAGAGACCCTGTCGAAGCCGAAATCATCGAATGTGATATCCTCGAAATCCCTGATCTTCCTGAGGTATTCCGATGTAGGGGCCATTTTGGCATTGTTCGAATGGATATTGGAGTGGATGACGGCGAAGCCGCAGTCCTTCGCTACCGTGTCGATCGCCTCCTTGACCAGAGAGACCCGCAGCGGTCTGGTGACTTTGTCGTATTTGAGCATATGGGTGTTTGGCTCTTCTTTGAGGACGAGGAGGAACTCTTCATCCTTGTATTCGACACCGAGGAGGTATTCGTTGCGGTTGCGCGAGTCGGCGATGAAGGTGACGATCGGGCTCTGGGCCGGGATTTTTGCGATAGCTTCTCTGGTGAGTTTTTCGATTTTGATATGTGGCATGGTGACTCTCTAGTTTTGGGATTTGAAATAGCCGGGTATGTTGTCCGGTTTGAGCATACGGTCGATCTCGCTCTTGTCAAAGTATTTCTCCAGCAGGAGGTTCATATCGTCGTAGAGCGGTGCGACGAACTCCATCTTTCTGCCTGTACGCGGGTGGGTAAGGTAGAGGAGGTAGGCGTGGAGGCTGACCCGCTCTACATCCCTGTGTTTGCCCCGGTAGCCGTAGAGGGCATCTCCGAGGATATGGCGTCCGATGGAGTTCAGGTGAACCCTGATCTGGTGCGTCCTGCCGGTATAGAGTTTGGCGGCGATGAGGGCGACATGCTCCTCCCCTTCCCGCAGCGAAGCGAACGATGTCCGTGCCTCCTTGCCGTCAGGGATCACATCCATCCTGAGACGGTTGCTCCTGCTCCTGCCTATGGGCTTGTCTATGGTGACATCCTCTTTGAGCGGATGGTCGATCAGGGCGAGGTAGTAGCGCCCCATGCTCTTGTCCTGGAGCTGTTCGGAGAGCTTCCGGTGGGCTTCGTTGTTCTTGGCGATCACAAGGGCCCCGGTGGTCTCCTTGTCGATGCGGTGGACGATCCCGTGACGCTCTTCACCCGAGATGGTCGAGAGGGATATCCCTTTTGTGATCAGCCAGTCGACCAGTGTAGCCTCTTTGACGCTCGGGGCAGGGTGGACGACCAGCATGGGGGGCTTGTTGACCACGAGGATATCCTCATCCTCATAAAGCACTTCGATATCGAAGTCGACATCGTGCGCCTCTTTTTTCTCAGCCTCTTTGAAGGTGTATTCGATACGGTCGCCTGTGGCGATCTTGTGGCTCGGTTTGGTCACGGGGATGCCGTTGACGCTGACGAGAGACTCCCTGATCAGTTTCTCTATCTGGTTGCGGCTGATACCGAGCGCTTCGGCGAGCGCTTTGTCGAGCCTTTGTGCGGTTGTACATTCTAAAGTCATATTTCTTTTACTATAATTCTTTTTGCGAATTATAACAGATTTATTTCACTCTAAGAGGTCGCCGGGTAAAATCGGGGTTTTTAGCAGGAGCGGTTCATGATCGAATACGGGTTTGGGTTTTGGCTCAAGAAGAGCATTTCGGCTGTGCTGATGCCGCTGCCGGTAGGACTGCTGACCGGTTTTTTGGGATTGTGGTATCTTTTCAGGGGACATTATGCGAAGGCAAAGACGATAGTCACCGTTTCACTGCTCTGGATAGCGCTTTTTTCATACGCTCCGATTGTCGATGTGATGACCGAGCCGCTCGAAGAGTCATACGAAAGGCTGACAGATGAGCAGATCATGGGCTACAAGGATGTGAAATACATCCTGTTGCTCGGGGGAGATGCCCAGCACCGTGCATGGGAAGCGCTGCGTATCCACCGTCTGCTCCCGGAGACGAAGATCATCGCGTCAGGTTATCGCGGCGGGGCAGTGGTATCGGATGCGAATGTGAGCGCGGAGCTTCTCCTCGACGGTGGCGTCGAACGAAAATCGGTCAGGATCAACGACAAACCGAAAGATACCTACGAGGAGGCGCTGGCAGTCGCAAAGATGATAGGCAAGGAGAGGTTTTTTCTCGTCACATCGGGCTACCACATGAGGAGGGCAAAGAGATTTTTCGATGATGCCGGTCTCAATCCGATAGCCGCGCCTGCCGACAGCTCTAACGGAGGGTGTGCCAGCCCGTGGGAGGCGCCGAACGCCAGGGAGCTTACAAAAAGCGAGCACGCATGGCATGAATATCTCGGTTTACTGTGGAGCAGGATCAGATGCGTCTTTTAGGGGGAGCATACTAACCAAATTAACCAAAATGATGCTAGAATTCCACAAAATTATTCAGGAGTGTATTTCTATGGTAATGAAAGGCAAAAAAGGTGTTGTCCTAGGTATAGCCAACAAAAAATCAATTGCTTACGGCATCGCCAAAGCATGCCAGGATCAGGGTGCGCAGATGGCCATCACATACCTCAACGAGAGGTTCGAGAAGAAGCTTGAGCCGATCGCCGACGAGCTCGGATGCGAGGGGCGTCTCTATCCATGCGACGTCAGCAAACCTGAAGAGATCGCTGCGCTCAGAGAATCACTCGAAAAGGATCTCGGCAAAATCGATTTCATCGTCCACTCGATCGCATTCGCTCCCAAAGAGGGGCTCAGCGGCCGTTTTGTCGATATCTCCAAAGAAGCATTCGATATCGCAATGGATATCTCTGTCTATTCACTCATAGAGATCACAAGGGAGCTCAAGCCGATCATGTCGGAGAACTCGTCCGTGCTTACACTCAGCTACTATGGCGGTGTGAAGTACATCCCCAACTACAACCTCATGGGTGTCGCCAAAGCAGCTCTTGAGATGACGACGAAGTATCTCGCAGAGGACCTCGGCAAGGACGGCATCAGGGTCAACGCCATCTCGGCAGGTCCTATCAAGACGCTTGCGGCTGCCGGTATCGGCGATTTCAGCTTCATGCTCAAGTGGAACCAGGCGCATGCACCGCTCAAGCAGAACGTTACCATCGAGCAGGTGGGCAATTCGGGTATGTATCTCCTCTCCGACCTCAGCTCAGGTGTCACCGGCGAGATCCATTACGTCGATGCAGGGTTCAATATCATGGGGATGCCGGCAGTCGATTTCGATGAGAACGGCAAACCCAGGATCGCATGGGACGGGAACTCGTAATTGAAAGACTCGCCCGAATATCTCCGGAAAAAAGCCTTCTTTGACAAAGTGCTGACCATATACGGTCGCAATGCCGTGATGGAGGCGCTCGAAGACGACTCCCTGACCATACACAAACTCCATCTCTCCAGTTCGAACCGTGACAACGACCAGCTGAACTCAATGAAGCGGCTTGCCGAGGCGAGAGGTGCAGTGGTGGAGTTTCACGACAAGGCGGCCCTTTCGCGTATCTCGAAAAACGCCAGGCAGGACCAGGGGGTAGCGCTCGATATCGTCATGGAGCAGTCCCTCGGTCTCGAGGAGTTCCTCTCTGGCCGCAGGGACTACAGGGTGCTTGCGCTCGACGGTGTGACCAATCCCCAGAACCTGGGGATGATCATCCGTTCGGCCGCCGCCGGGAACATCGATGCGATCGTATTCCCACTCAAAGGTGCCGCGCAGCTCTCGCCGCTGGTGATCAAAGCAAGCGCGGGGACACTTTTCAGGATACCTCTGATCAGGACGAAGAGCCTCGGGAAATCCCTGGAGGATTTCAAAAAGGATGGCGCGACGGTGTACACCCTCTCTTCCCATGCGAAGAGTTCCTACCAGGAGCAGCAGTATGCCCGACGGTGTGTCTTTGTCCTGGGCAACGAGAGCGAAGGGGTAAGTGCCGAGATCGAAAAGCTCAGCGATGAGAGCATCTCCATACCGATGAACCGGGGGGTAGAGTCGCTCAATGTAGCCGTGACAGCCGCCCTTCTGGCCTTCATGGAGAGATAGTAAAATTACAGCAAAAAAAAGGTAAAATCACGTTCATGATTATTTACGGAAAGCAGGTCTGCCTCTATGCTCTGAAGAGTCACGAACCTCATATCAAAACGGTCTATCTGGCGAAAAAAGGGCTCTTGCCGCAACCCCTCTTTGACAGATACAGACCGAAGATCAAATTTCTCGAAGAGAAATGGGCCCAGTCGATGAGTAAGGGCGGCAATCATCAGGGGATACTCATCGAGATGGATGAATATGCCGAAGCCGACTTTACGAGCGCCAAAGAGGGCAGTTTTGTCATCATCCTCGATGCCCTTACCGATACGGGCAATATCGGCGCTATCGTCAGGAGCGCTTATGCGCTCGGTGCCGATGCGGTGATCGCGACAGGTGTCAGGCAGCTCAACTATGCGGCGATCGCACGCACCAGCAGCGGGGCGCTGCTCGATATGCCATTCATCATCCGCCAGAATATTGCCGATGTCCTCAACGAACTCCACCAGGTAGGGTTCGAGAGCTACGGAGCGAATATGGGCGGAGAGCCGCTTGAGGGAGTCACTTTCGCCCCAAGACGCGCCCTGGTACTCGGCAGCGAAGGGGAGGGGCTTTCGAAGAAAGCAAAAGCAAAAATCATGCACAGCGTCTCTATCGGGATGAAAAGAGATTTCGATTCACTCAACGTGAGCGCGGCAGCAGCAATAATTATACATAGGATGGGTTATGCAATTAGATGATTTGACCGAAGAGAGAAGTATAGCGAGTATACAGAACAGAACGAATCTGGCAAAAGATGTCATAGAGAATATCTTTGCGAAGAACTTCAAGGCTCTTAACCGCACTCAGGCGCTCGGCGCCATTTCGATCATCGAGAGGGAGTTCAAGCTCGATCTCTCACCTCTGAAAGAGGAGTGCAAACACTACTATTCGCTCCACCCGATGGATGAGAGGAGCGTCGTGATACCGGTCCCTTCGGTAGAGTCGGACCCTGTCTGGCCGAAGTTTTTGATGGTGGTCATCATCGGTGTGCTGGGATACGGCGGATGGTATTTCTTCACAGAGTATTACCAGAAGCAGATTCATCCGATCACCGTCGAGGGAAACGTGAGCGATAGTACGACTGAAGAAAACGCATCTGATGAGACCAATACGGCAACTCCGGTCACTGCCGAGGAGGAAAAGCCCAGGATCACGATTGAGGAAGAGGCAAAAAAGCTCGATATCACTACCGGGGAGAAAGTGGAAGTTCCTTCCAACCTCCTCCTGAACGATACGGCAGCCGAAGCCAATACATCTGATGTCAACGAGGAGAAGAACGTAACAGAGGAAGCGAACAACAGTACAAACGAAGAGGCAGCAGTTCCACCGGAAAGAACCGTCATCTCCCTGGTACCGAACAACAGAATGTGGTTCAGGATCACCGATCTCAACAGCAAAAAAAGCTACGAGTTCAGACGCGATGAACAGTATGATTTCAATATGACACAGAGCGACTGGCTCGTCGGTGTCCAGAACGAGACGTTCAACTTCGTGGACAAAGGCGAGAGCAAAGAGTACGGCGGCAGAGGCAAATACTTTTACAGACTTGATCAAAGCGGTATAACCGAGATCGACGAAGAGAAATACAGATCACTTTACAGATAAATCATCCATCCATAAGAAACAGAAGGAAAAAAACAAGATGTTTGAAGAGATTCAGTTCGAAAAAATCAACAGGCTGCCCAAATATATCTTCGCACAGATCAACGAGCTCAAGATGGCTGCGAGAAGACAGGGCGAAGATATCATAGATTTCTCGATGGGTAACCCGGATGGCCCTACGCCGCAGGCGATCGTGGACAAGCTCTGCGAAACCGCCAACCGTAACAAGACACACGGCTACAGTGCGAGTAAGGGTATCTACAAGCTCAGACTGGCGATGGCGAAATGGTACAAGAGAAAGTACAACGCTGACCTCGATCCAGATACCGAAGTGGTCGCTACGATGGGGAGCAAGGAGGGGTATGTCCACCTGATCCAGGCGATCTCCAATCCAGGCGATGTCGCTATCGTCCCCGATCCGACCTATCCAATCCACTCGCAGGCGTTCATCCTCGCCGGAGCGAATGTCGAGAAGATGGAGCTGATCTACGATCAGGAGACTTTCGAGGTGGATGAGGACAGATTTTTCGCCGACCTTACCCATGCCCTCGACAATTCGCTCCCCAGAGCGAAGTTCGTCGTGGTGAATTTCCCGCACAACCCGACGACGGCTACCGTCACGCCGGAGTTTTACGAGAGACTTGTCGCACTGGCTATGGAGAAGAGATTCTATGTCATTTCCGATATCGCCTATGCCGACATCACTTTCGACGGGTACAAGACGCCGTCAATCATGAGCGTACCGGGAGCCAAAGAGGTAGCGGTCGAGTCGTACACTCTCTCCAAGAGCTACAATATGGCAGGCTGGAGAGTCGGCTTCATCGTCGGCAACAAGAAGCTCATCGGCGCGTTGCAGAGCATCAAGTCGTGGCTTGACTACGGTATGTTCACGCCGATCCAGGTTGCTGCGACCGTAGCGCTCGACGAGTACGGCAATATCCCCGAAGAGGTGATCATCCCTGTCTATGAGAAGAGGAGAAATGTCCTCGTCGAAGCGTTCAACAACGCAGGCTGGCCGGTCGCCAAGCCGCAGTCGAGTATGTTCGTCTGGGCAAAGATCCCCGAAGTGGCGAGAGATATGGGTTCGCTAGAGTTCTCCAAGCAGCTGCTTGTTAAAGCAGGTGTAGCGGTGAGCCCGGGTATCGGTTTCGGTATCTATGGCGACCAGTATGTCCGTATCGCCCTCATCGAGAACGAAAAGCGTATCCGTCAGGCAGCGAAGAATATCAAGAAGTTCCTCACCGATCTCAAAAAAGAAAAAGAGCAAGAGCAGAACAATGGTTAAGATCGGAATCCTCGGTGTCGGTACGGTAGGGGCGAGCGTCGCCAATATCCTTGAGCAGAACGCCGATATCATCGAAGCGAGATCGGGCAAGAAGATCGTAGCAGTACACGGCGTGGTCAAGAACCTCTCCAAAGACAGGGGGGTCAATATCACCCTGAGCGACAACCCCTACGATGTGGTCGACAACCCGGAGATCGATATCGTCGTCGAGCTGATGGGCGGCGTCGAAGAGCCGTATGAGCTCGTCAAGAGAGCGCTTGCCAACGGCAAAGCGGTCGTCACCGCCAACAAAGCGCTCCTCGCCTACCACCGCTACGAGCTCCAGGAGCTCGCAGGCGACCTGCCGCTGATGTACGAGGCGAGCACTGCCGGTGGTATCCCCATCATCGGCGCACTGCGCAACGGTCTCACTGCCAACCACATCGAGTCTATCCAGGGGATCATGAACGGCACCTGCAACTACATGCTCACCAAGATGATCAAAGAGGGTGTCAGATACGACGATGTCCTCGCAGAAGCGCAGGAGCTCGGTTATGCCGAGGCCGATCCCACCTTCGATGTCGGCGGTTTCGATGCGGCGCACAAGCTCCTCATCCTCTCTTCTATCGCCTACGGTATCGATGCAAAGCCCGAAGATATCCTCATCGAAGGTATCCAGAACATCACCCAGACCGATGTCGACTTCGCCAAGGAGTTCGGCTACGAGATCAAGCTGCTCGGTATCGCCAAAAAGGTCGGTTCGGGCGTGGAGCTGAGAGTCCACGCCACGATGATCCCGAGCGAGAGCATGATCGCCAAGGTCGACGGCGTGATGAACGCGGTCACCGTCCGCGGCGACCGTGTCGGCGAGACGATGTACTATGGCCCCGGCGCTGGCGGTAATGCTACGGCTTCGGCAGTGATCGCCGATATCGTCGATATCGTCCGCGGCAACAGCAACCCGATGCTCGGCTACAAGAAGAGTCTCGAATCAGGTCTCAAGCTCCTCTCCCGCGACGAGATCCGTTCCCACTATTACCTCCGCATGAGTGTTGATGACAAGAAGGGTGTCCTCGCAGAGATCACCCAGCTCCTCAGCCGCCACGACATTTCCATCGAAGCGATGATGCAAAAGCCAGACCACGACAAGGACGAATGCGTCGAGCTCCTCTTCATCATCCACGAGTGCAGCGAGAAGATGATCCAGGATGCGATCGTCGCCCTCGAAGCCCTCGATGTCATCCACGGCAAGATCGGTATGATCAGGATAGAGCAGTAGGCTCTGTCTACATACACTGACAAAGACGGAAGGTTACAATGTTTCTTTGTGTGTAGGTTCGATTTTATCGAACATCTATTCCTCATACAGATACACTTCGATCTCTGTAATATTCGTTCGATGAAATCGAACCTACGGATTACAGATTTTGGGATATTTCATTGGCATTGTGCCAAATTCGATTCTTTAATATACTTTAAAACTCTACAAAAACCTCCATATCGAAAAACAAATTTCCTATTTTGACATCCATATGATATAATCAATCGATTCACAAAATATATTCGGAGGATCATATGCAAAACAGAGATGAAAAAGAAACAGTACAGGAAGATGTTTTGAGATCAGCAGACGAGATCATTGGGCAGCATGTCACTTTTGGTATGATCGCCGGTGCGATCCCGGTGCCGATCGTCGATATAGCATCGGTGACGGCGATCCAGCTCGATATGATCCATCAGCTTTCAAAACTATACGATATCGATTACGATGACGAGCGGGGGAAATCTCTCGTCGGAGCGCTGATCGCGTCGGGTATCGGGGTAAGTATCGGACGCGCTGGAGCGAGCATGGTCAAAGCCCTGCCGGGAGTGGGTACGATATTGGGGATAGGTTCGCAGGTGATCTTCTCGGGTGCAAGCACCTATGCGATAGGCAATGTCTTCAAGCAACATTTTGAAAGCGGTGGGAACCTTTTCGATCTCGATACTGTAAAGTCTGCCGATGCTTTCAAATCCTTTTTCGATCTGGGAAAAGAGTATGCGAAGAAGAAGGAAAAAATTCAATCAAAAGAAGAGATATTCGAGACCCTTGAGACCATGAAGGACCTGCATGAGAAAGGTGTGATCACCCAGGAGGAGTTCGAGAAGACCAAAGCGGAGCTGTTGAAGAAGATCGTCGAATGATAAATTGAAGAGATTATAAGCAAATTGCGGGACAAACCCGCAAAGAAGAGCGAACTACTGCATACTCGCCTTGATCTGCTGGATGAACTCGGTGATATCGTCGTACATTGCTGTAAGGTCTTCTTCGTGTTCGACTTCGTCGGCGAGGATCTGGGAGACGAGATCGTAGGTGACGATATCCTTGTCCCTGGTGAGATCGACGATGGAGGAGTAGGTGGCGATGGCGCACTGCTCACCCTTGATCGCATCCTGGAGGATGCTCACCACATCGAAGTTCTCCGGTGCATCATAGCCGCAGTTGGTGTGCTCGAACCAGTCTTTTGGGTGGAGCAGCGGCGTACCGCCGAGCTGGAGTATCCTGTCGGCAACCATCGTCGCGTGTCTGAGCTCATCGGCTGCGTGCTGTGTGAGTTCGGCGATCGCTGCATCCTTCATGATCCCTTTGACCACCTTTGACTCGGTGAAGTACTGGTAGTACGCCAGCCATTCATCTGCGTATGCCTTGTTGAGCAGCTTCACAAGCTCCGCTATATCTATACCTTTGATGATCGAATTCCCTTTGAAAGCCATTGGTAACTCCTAGTTAATAATTTTTATTATCTGATAACTATACTCCTATGTAACTTATTTTCATATTAAAGATATTTCTTTTTGAATAAAGCAAATTTTGATGAATGTTTATATATTTCATGCTAGAATATATCATCTACTTAAAGGAGTGATACTATGAAAAAATTACTTTTGGCTATGGTTCTGGTATTTGCGACGAATGCATTTGCACTCAGCAAGATGAGTTCTATCCCTTCAGAAGAGAAAGAACTGCTCGACAAGATATTCAACAATCTCAACTTCAACGATGTCTCCGATGAGTCAAGAAACCTGATCTATGATCAGCTCAAGCCCTTTTTGAGAAACGGCTGGTACTCGCACTGGCTTTCCAACACTTCAGGCGCAGACTCCAAACTTGACAAAGCGGACACTGCATTTGCCGATATTATGATCTATAACAACGAGAGAGTGACCAATATCACCCTTATCTACTTCAGAAAGTTCAACCAGATGTATATCAATACGAAAGAGTACATCGAAACAACCTCAAGCGCTGCTATGGACAACTTCAGAAAGAAGCAAAAAGACAGTCAGTACAAGAATCTCAACGAGACCGACTACTATGCAGTATTTAACAAAAACGGCTATATGGGATATGAGACCGTGCATATCAAAGAGCCGAACGCTATGATGGTCTACGAAACAGCAAACTACCTCAACGTCTTTGCTGCTGAAACAGGCGAGAACAACGGACCGCAGGAAGATGAACCGGCAGACGACGGCAAAGACGGACTCGGTAACGCAAAGCTCCCAGGCGAATAACACCGCCATCCGGCCAGAACCTTTTGGCCGGTTCTGTCAAATCAGCCTAATTCCCCTCCCCAATAATTCGATACAAACCTACTTTTGGATATAATCACGGCATTTAACTCAAAATTGCGTAACGAGGAAAAGATAAGTGATTACATTGAAAGAAGCATTGACAAAAAGCAAAGAAGAGTTAGCAGAGATCAAAACAGAGATCGAGAAACTTGCCAGAGAGAGCGAACTCAATGCCTACATCGGGTTCGAGTCTTCGGGTGAGGGTGTACCGATCCTCATCAAGGACAACATTCAGGTGACTGACTGGCCTGTCACAAGCGGTTCGAAGATCCTCCAGGGGTATATCGCACCGTACGATGCGACCGCGATCACCAATCTCAAGAAAAACGGCATGATGGCCTTCGGGCGTGCCAACATGGACGAGTTCGCGATGGGATCGACCACTGAGAGCTCCTACTACGGCATCACGAAGAACCCGCATGACCTGAACAGGGTACCGGGAGGCTCATCGGGCGGATCGGCAGCGGCAGTAGCGGGCGGTATCGCCATCGCAGCGCTCGGTTCCGATACGGGCGGTTCAATCCGCCAGCCAGCGGCATACTGCGGGTGTGTGGGGTTCAAGCCGACCTACGGGATGGTGAGCCGTTACGGTCTTGCAGCCTATGCTTCATCGCTCGACCAGATAGGACCTATTACGCAAAATGTCGAAGACGCGGCGATCCTCTACGATGCCATCAGCGGTCACGACCCCAAAGACTCTACGAGCGCGGAGCATGAGAGAGTCAGTATCGCGGCGAACCTCGACGGGAACAGGAAGCTCAGGATCGCCGTGATCGACAACTATATCGAAGCAGCAAGCGAAGCGATCCAGAAGGCTTACGCAGAGACGGTCAAGGCGCTCGAGAGCGCGGGACACACCATTGTCCATAAGAACATGCAGAACACCAAGTACGATATCGCCACCTACTACATCGTAGCGACCGCCGAGGCGGCAACGAACCTCGCGAGATTCGACGGTGTGCGCTACGGACGAAGGGCAGAGGGGTCGAACCTCTCCGAGCTCTACTATAACACCAGGAGCGAAGGTTTCGGCGAAGAGGTCAAGAGAAGGATATTGCTCGGCAACTTCGTCCTCTCGTCGGGATACTACGATGCCTATTATCTCAAAGCGCAGAAGGTGAGACACCTGATCCGTGACGAGTTCGGCGCGATCTTCGACGATGTCGACCTGATCCTCTCGCCAGTCGCACCGAGCGTCGCACCGATCATCGGTAGTATCCACGACCCGCTCGATATGTACAAGAGCGATATGTACACCATCGCTATCAACCTCGCGGGACTCCCGGCTCTGAGCCTCCCGGTAGGGAAGGATGAGGAGACGGGGATGCCGATAGGTCTGCAGCTCATAGGCAGGGCATTCGACGAGCAGAAAGTATTCGACGGCGCGTACAGCCTCGAACAGACGATCAATTACAAAAACTAAAAAGGAGACAAGATGAGAATCAAAAAAAGAGCATTGACATTTGAAGATATATTGCTGGTACCCCAGTATTCGGAGGTATTGCCGAAAGAAGTGTGCACCAAGACCATGCTCACCAAAAGAGTATCGCTCAATATCCCCGTTGTCTCCGCTGCGATGGATACGGTCACTGAGTACAAAGCGGCGATCGCTATGGCGAGACTCGGCGGTATTGGCGTCATCCACAAGAACATGGATATCGAGACCCAGGTGCTCCAGGTCAAGAAGGTCAAGAAATCGGAGAGCGGTATCATCATCGATCCTATCTTCATCTCTCCTGACGCTACCGTGGCAGATGCCGACAAGCTCATGGGCGAATACAGCATTTCGGGTGTCCCTGTCGTCGAAGACGGTGGCAAGCTCATCGGTATCATCACCAACAGGGATATGCGTTTCATCAACGATATGAGCGCCTCTGTCGAGAGCGTCATGACCAAAGCACCGCTCGTGACCGCCAAGAAAGGGATCACACTCGAAGAGGCCGGCAAGGTACTCCAGGAACACAAGATCGAGAAGCTCCCTATCGTCGATGAGAACGATGTCCTCCAGGGGCTCATCACGATCAAGGATATCGAGAAGAAGATCCAGTTCCCCAATGCCAACAAAGACGAGTACGGCAGACTCAGGGTCGCCGCGGCTATCGGTGTAGGTCAGATGGACAGAGCCAAAGCGCTCGCTGAAGCTGGTGCCGATGTCCTCGTCCTCGACTCGGCGCACGGCCACTCCAAAGGGATCATCGATACGGTCAAGCAGATCAAAGCAGAGCTCGATATCGATGTGATCGCGGGCAATATCGCGTCGGGTGCAGCAGCACAGGCGCTCATCGATGCGGGTGCGGACGCTGTCAAGGTAGGTATCGGACCCGGTTCTATCTGTACGACCCGTATCGTCGCAGGTGTCGGCGTACCGCAGATATCCGCGATCGACGAAGTGGCTGAAGTGGCGAACGCACAGGGTGTGCCGGTGATCGCCGACGGCGGTATCAAATACTCCGGCGATGTGGCAAAAGCCCTCGCAGTAGGCGCAAGCGCCGTCATGCTCGGCTCTGCGCTCGCAGGTACCTATGAAGCTCCGGGCGAGATGATCATCTTCAACGGCAGACAGTTCAAAGAGTACAGGGGTATGGGAAGTATCGGCGCGATGACCAAAGGGAGTACAGACAGATACTTCCAGGAAGGTACGGCAGCCGACAAGCTCGTCCCCGAAGGGATCGAGGGGAGAGTACCGTACAGAGGAAGGATCGCCGATGTGATCCACCAGATGATCGGAGGGCTCAGAAGCTCTATGGGCTACTGCGGTTCGAAAGACATCAAGACATTCTGGGAGAAAGCGGAATTCGTCGAGATCACCTCGGCAGGTCTGCGCGAGAGCCATGTCCACGATGTAACGATCACAAAAGAGTCACCGAACTACCACCATTCTTAATATTCGCGGATAATTTCGCATGGTGTGATAATGTTTGGTATGAATGTGATACTATACGAGCTTAAAATAATTTAGCCTTATATGAGGAGAGTAGAAAAATGAATGATCAAACATTAGCTATCCATGCCGGATATGAAAAAGACGCACAGGGGACTATGGCAGTACCCATCTATATGAGTACTGCCTATGAGTTCCGTGACGCAGAGCACGCTGCCAATCTCTTCGCACTCAAGGAGCTGGGGAATATCTACACCAGACTCATGAATCCTACGACCGATGTCTTCGAGAAGCGCTTCGCCGCTCTCGAGGGGGGAGTCGCTGCGATCGGTACCGCGAGCGGTATGGCTGCGATCTTCAATGCCATCGCCAATGTCGCAGAGGCAGGGGACAATATCATCGTAGCCAAGCAGGTCTACGGCGGTACGACGACACTCACGGCTCATACGATCAAAAGATTCGGTATCGAGGCTCGTTTCTTCGATGTCAACGAACCCTCACAGATCGAAGCGCTCGTCGATGACCGCACCAAGCTCGTCCTCTTCGAGAGCATCACCAACCCGAGCGTCGATGTGGCGGATTTCGAAGCGATCGTAGCCATCGCCGACAAACACGGCATCATCACCTGTGTCGACAACACCGTCGCCACGCCGATCTTCTGCAAGCCTATCTCGTACGGCGTCGACATCGTCGTCCACTCGGCGAGCAAATACACTACGGGTCAGGGGCTTGCCCTCGGCGGTATCATCGTCGAGAGGGAGAATCTCGTAGAGAAGATCAAGGGGAACGCGCGCTACTACCACTTCAACGAGCCGGATATCAGCTACCACGGCCTGGTCTACAGCGACCTGCCGCTCCCGCCGTTCGTCCTCAGGGTGAGGCTGGCGCTCCTGCGCGACCTCGGCGCTGCACCGAGCCCGTTCAACTCGTGGCTTTATATCCAGGGGCTAGAGACCCTGCCGCTCCGTATGAAGCAGCATGCAAGCTCGGCTCTGGCGATAGCGAAGTTCCTCGAGTCGCACCCGAAGGTCAAGAGGGTCAACTACCCCGGGCTCGAGAGCCACAGGGGATACCCGCTCGTGCAGAAGTACCTACCCAAAGGGCAGAGCGGACTTCTGAGCTTCGAGGTGGAGGATGCCGCACTGGCGCAGAAGATCGCAGACAGAACCGAGATATTCAAGATCGTGGTCAATATCGGCGACAGCAAATCGATCATCACCCACCCGGCGAGCACGACCCACCAGCAGCTCAGCGCTGAAGAGCTCGTAGCCGCAGGCGTACCGGGAGGTCTCATCAGGCTCAGCGTGGGGCTTGAGGACACTGATGATCTCATCGCAGACCTGGCACAAGCACTGGAAGCCTAAGGACAGATAAGAGAGTATATGGAAATCAACACCTACACAAAACGCTTCAGCAGCCCGCTCTATCTCGAGAGCGGGAGGATACTCGAACCCTACGAGATAGCCTACGAGACCTACGGTACACCCAATGCGGACAAGAGCAATGTCATCCTCATATGCCATGCCCTCAGCGGGTCGCACCATGTAGCAGGCACCTACGAAGGGGAACGCAAACCGGGATGGTGGGACGGTCTCATCGGTGATGGCAAGGCGATCGATACGACGAAGTTCTACGTCATCTCTACCAATGTGATTGGGAGCTGCTTCGGCTCGACAGGACCCATGAGTCCCAACTATCCGAGCGAAGCACCCTACAGGCTCAAATTCCCGGTAGTCACGATCAAGGATATGGTGAGGGCGCAGATGCAGCTCCTCTCGCACCTCGGGATATATCATCTCAAGGCGATCGTAGGCGGTTCGATGGGGGGAATGCAGGCGTTACAGTTCGCCGTCGATTACCCGAATCTCGCCGACCATGTCATCTCGCTGGCGTCCACTTACGCTACGAGACCCTGGACGATAGCGTTCAACAAGGTGGCGATGGAGGCTATCCGCCGCGATCCGCGCTTCATGGACGGCAACTACGAGAAGGATGCGTTCAAAGAAGAGGGGCTCGACGGTCTGGCGATCGGTCGTATAGCCGGGCATATCTCCTATCTCAGCCCGGAATCCATGGATGCGAAGTTCGGGCGCAATTATGTAAGCAACGACGGCCTTTTCGAGCTTTTCGGACGCTACGAAGTAGAGCGATATATGGAGTACAATACTTCCAATTTCAGCAAGTATTTCGATCCGCTCAGTTACCTCTATATCATCAAGGCGATCAATACCTTCAACCTTTCAAGAGGGTACGATTCGCTCTATGAAGCGATACTGCGGATCAAGGCGAATGTCCATCTGATAAGTTTCAGCAGCGATTATCTCTTCTTCCCGGGTGAAATGGAGCATATCGCCAGAATGATGGAGAGGAATGGGCAGCGATACACATACACCGAGATCGACAGCAACTATGGCCATGATGCTTTCCTTGTGGAGCTGGAGAAGTTCGATTTCCTTATCAAAAAGAACCTGGAGGAGGATTGATGGAGACAAAGAGTTTCGAGCAGATGATGACACACTCCAAAGAGATACTGGAGAAGCTGATGGACCAGGAGATCACCCTGGAGGAGAGCGTAAAGCTCTACGAAGAGGGACTCGGTACCATCAAAAACGCCCAGAGCCTCATCGAAGAGGCGAAGGCCAAGATCAGCGTCATCGAGAAGAACATGCTTGGTGCAGAGAGATGAGAACGCTCACCGTCGGCGCGCTGCAGCTTCCGACACTCGGAATGAACGCCACAAGGCTGGAATTCTATCTCAAAAATGCCCACGAACGCGGGGCGAAAGTTCTCCTGCTGGGGGAGTATGTCCTCAATCACTTTTTCAAAGAACTCACCTCCATGCCGCGAAGTATGGTCCGGGAACAGAGCAAAAAACATCTTGAACTTCTCAAATCTCTTGCTGGCAGATACGGTATGGTCTTTATCGCTCCCATTATCCTCATCAAAAAAGAAGGTTTTCACAAGACCATCGCCAAAGTGACCGATAAAAGCATCACCTATTATGAACAGCAGATACTCATACCCTACGAGCACTGGAACGAAAAAGCTTTTTTCCAAAATCCGGTCAAACCGCTCAAAGCACCGATGACATTCACTGTGGATGGTTTCCGGATCATGGTGATGGCAGGATTCGAGATGCACTTTGATCCGATATGGATGGAAGTGGCCGCAAAGAAGATCGATCTGCTGCTGATCCCTACGGCATCGACCTTCGGTTCACACAACCGCTGGAGGGAGATCATCCGCACCAAGGCATTCCTCCACGGATGCTATATCCTCCGTGCCAACCGCCTGGGTGAATACCGCGACGAACATGTCAAGTGGAAGTTCTACGGCGATACGATGCTGGTCAACCCGGAGGGTGAGGTAGAGATGGTGCTCGAGGACAAAGAGTCGATGCTGATAGAGACTATCGAGAAGTCTGCCATCACCGAGCACAGGAAGAACTGGAGGTTCTACAAAGAGCTGGAGGGGCGTATCTAGCCTCAGGGCTTTTTCGTCATGATCCCGCTCTCGCTCCCGTCGGCATAGATGAGCTTCACAGATATGGACTCCGCCGTCCCCGGAGGCATGGTGATATAGGGATCGGCCTTGGTCATCGACATAGGGTTGGCCGGATCGCAGGGCTGGAGAGTATAGACCTCGTCGAGAAGGTCGGAGTTGATACTGTAGCGCACCTCTTTGATACCGCAGGTGTACATCTCGAGGTGGGTGAAATATATCCACTGCTTGCCGTCGTAGTCACGGAACGAGACCCAGTTGTCCCTGGTCATCTCCAGGATCGGTTTCATCTGCTCCGGCGTCATCGCTGCACTCTGGCTCCAAATCCCGCTGAATATTGCCACTATCAAAAGAAATCTTCTTATCATTTTCTCCTCCTTTTTTGTGTTGGTTTAGAGTAGCACGGATTGGGTTAAGGGGATATAAAAGCTTCTGAAAACATAGTGACAATATATTTTGCATTTTGATATTTTTGTGCTAGCGGGTAGGCATCCCGCTCCCGCCGAAGCCTGCGGGGCGGCTATCCGCTCCTGATCCCTCCTGCACCGGGAGGAGAACCCCGATCAATAGTGTGCAAGCATCGGAAAAACGGGGGCTTTCTGCTACGAATCGTGACAGAAAAGTGGTTGCTTTGTTACCGATTTCCAAATAGAATTTCACACCAAAATCCCACTCCGTACAAGGGCTGATCGTCTATGAAAAAATTACTCTTTATACTGATAACTATCACGGGTCTACTTTATGCCGACAGCGCCCCTGAAGGCGATTATCATGGTTATTACAGAAAAGTGTTTATTACCAATCCCAACGCCTATCCCGATACCGTACTTTTGGGATGCATATTTGATCTTAGCAATTCTTCAATGAACTATAATGCTTATAGTGTTTATAAAATAGTTTCAGGTGAGCCATTGGAGCAAGGGTATACATTCAATATATTCCGTTTGCTTGCGATCGATAAAAGCCTGCTGACAGAATTTGGGGATATCAATGCAACGGATTATTTGAATACAGAAGAGAGTGAGCTGGGGAAAAAACTGTTCGATCTGTCGGACTCCAAAGATGCACCTAAAATTTTCGAAGGTCATCTCTATATCGAAGACGACTATCCGATCACAGAGGACTCCTATTATTACGAGATCAGCAGCGTCAACGACGACAACCTGACGCTCAGGCTCACCAGACGGGTCATCACCTTCGATGACAATACCACCAAAACAATCGACTACTAAAGGAAATACTATGAAAAAGCTCACTATCCTGTCTATCTTCGCTGCGGGGGCATTGATGCTCGCCGGGTGCGGCAGTTCCGAATCCTCCGATGCCAATCTCACATCCGATACCAATGACACCGCGCACAACTACCCGAGTATCGAATCCATGGAGATACCCACGCAGCTGACCGTGCCGATGGTCAAGCGGGAAGACCTGGAGGGATAGGTGTCCGGGTTTGGGTATGAACTTCATTTTCTCCGGGCACTGCTCTTCACTATCGGTGTAGAGACTGTCGTCCTCTTCGTGATGCTCCGTACGCTCTACCGCAGTGGGCATACCCGTGCCGAGATACTCTTCGCCGGGTTTCTCTGCTCGTTCGCTACGCTCCCCTATGTATGGTTCCTCTTTCCTATCCTCGCCAAGATCGGATCACACTCCCTCTATATCTGGAGTGCGGAGATATCGGTGACGCTGATAGAGTCGGCGATCCTCTACAAACTGCTGCGGCTGGGGTACAAAGAGGCGCTCATCCTCTCGGTCTGTGCCAATATCGCTTCCTACGGGCTTGGAATATTATTGCATGTATGAACATTGGCAATGACATTCTAAAGTTCGGCTACCGCTCTCTCACATATTTTCCGAAGACCCATCCCGAGCCGCCGCGGCCATATCGGACATTGAGCCAGCCGCCACGCCAGTCGCAGATACGGACGATGTCGCCGTTATAAAGGCTGTCGATCTGTCTGTAGCGTGTGCCCGGGCCTGTACGGACGGCGAGGAAGTTGTCGCCGTAGTAGTCTAGGCCCCTGACGACACCCGTAGCATCGCATCTGCCCCTGTCGTCGTAATAGTCCGTACCCATTGCCGAGGCACTCTCCAGAAGCAGGAAGAAGACCAGAAGTAGCTTTTTCATACATGTTCTCCTTGAAATGAACTATCCCAATTATAATTCAAACCCCTTTAAGTCAAAGTAAAAACCCCCTTCTGTATAATCATTTACTATAGAGAAATTATGCAGGCAGAAGAGGGAAGGTATGGAACGGGAGAGCTATTTCAAACGGCAGATCGAGCTGTGGGGCAGTGAGACACAGGAGAGCCTCGCGGGAAAGAGGATCGCCATCATCGGCAGCGGCGGCCTGGGATGCTCGCTGGCACTGGCGCTGGGGACGAGCGGGATAGGGGTGATCGATATGGTAGATTTCGATACAGTATCCTTTCACAATATCCACAGGCAGGTGGCGTTCACGTTGGCGGACGAAGGGCGGAACAAGGCGCGTGTGGCGGCAGAGTTCATCTCCAAAAAGAACCCTTTTGTGGAGATGGGCGCATACGAGATGGACTTCGAGAGCTTCAGCAGTCTTGCGCACAGTTATGACCTGATCCTCGACGCTACCGACAATCTCCCGGTGAGGGAGAAGATCGACCGCTATGCCAAAAGTATCGCTACTCCATGGATATATGCGAGCGTCGAGGAGTTCAACGGGCAGGTGTGTTTCTTCGACGAGGCGAGCTTCGGGGTATTCGCCATCAGCGATCACAAACCTGCCGGGATCGCCGCCCCGATCGTGATGCATATCGCCTCGCTCCAGGCCAACCTGGCGCTGCGGTATCTCGCAGGTCTGAGCGTCGCGAAGGACAAGCTCTACTATCTCTATTTCGATCAGGGGGGCGAACTGGTGACGCAGAAGTTCGCAATGCCCAAATCAAAATAAAATTGTGTTAAAATTCCCAAAACTTGAAAGGTGCAGGATATGAAGAAAAGTATGATAACACTGGCAATGCTATCGGCACTCTTTTTGAGTGGTTGTACTCAGGAGACCCAGAACTCTTTTAGCCGCTCATTGCAGAACTGGACGGGTACGGACGGCGTGCTTGACGTCTATGCGGGAGAGAAACTCGTCAAAAGGTTCATCAAGGTCGATAAGGTCTCTACGGCATACGGCACCAATGATGACAGCCCGAGACCCTACAGATACGGCTACGGGGTCGATGACACGAATTTCAATCTCATTGCGGACAAGGGTGAATCGAAGGTCTATTTTGAGTTTTCCGACTACTCTACAAGTTATATCTTTTATCAAAACAAGCAAAAGGAAAACAAATGAAAACTATCCACTCCACAGAATTGGCTCCGGCGATCGGACCATACTCACATGCTATGGAGGTGAACGGGTTCATCTATACATCGGGACAGATCGGTACGAATGAAAAAGGTGAACTCGTATCTGACGATATCGGCAACCAGACACACCAGGTGATGAAGAACCTCTTCTATGTCCTCGAAGCGGCTCATGCTCATTTCAACGATGTTGTCAAGACGACGATCTTCCTGACCGATATGGATGACTTTGCGAAGGTGAACGCCATCTATATGCACTACTTCGGTATGCACAGACCGGCACGCTCGACAGTAGAGGTGAAGGCACTCCCCAAAGGGGCGCTTATCGAGATCGAGTGCATCGCTGTTGCAGGTGCGAACTATAACTACTAAGAATAACTCAGAGAAAAGGGGAGCAGGTGAAGAACGGTTTGAAAAGGGCTTTTTTCTCGCTTCTCGTGACACTCGCATCTCTCGAAGGGGCTGAAGGCTTCAGCGAATACTGCAACAGCCGTTTCGGTTTCTGTGTCGACTATCCCCGCGAACTTGGAATGGAACCACCCCCGGTCAATAACGACGGAAGGGTGTTCTACAATAACGAAGGGTTCTCCCTGCGTGTTTATGGGCAGTACAATGCGCTGGATGAGAGGCTTGAAGAGCACTTGCAGAGTCTCAAAGGGGAACTAGACAGTGTAACGTACGAGAGGCTAAAGGGCGACTGGTTCGTACTCTCGGGGTACAAAGGGAAAGATATCCACTATATCAAAGTGATTTACCGTGACGGGACATTTTATACGCTGTGGATCCGTTACCCCTCAGGCGACAACATCTACTACGCCAAAGATATCGCGAGAATATCGAAATCCTTCCACCCTCTCCGTTGAGTGTGGGAGGTTCTCCTCCCCGGTATCACTTTTTGCCGTATTTATACCCTTCGGTCATCGAACGTTTAGTGATCAGATAATATTCGTTGGCTATTTTGACCTTGTATTTCGCTCCTGCGATCTCTTCTACATGAATCGGCTGGCCGCTTCTTTCGGTAAATCCACCCTCTCCGTCAAAGGTAAAGACACGGTAGCGGACGAGGTCCTGGTTTGCCACGTCAGTGACCCATACTTCTGCTCTGTCGCCAGCGAAATAAACAGCGCGGTATCCGCATACGTCATCATAAGTGGGTTCATCGACCGAGCAGCGCATGGTGCCCGATGACTGGTAGTCGGTCGGTCCTTTATCGCTCGTTGACATTGTCACCTTTTCTTTCTCACCGCCGCAACCGCTGATGATGACCGAAGCTGCAATAAGACTAAAAGCCGTGATTTTTTTCAACATTATTACTCCTTTTCCTTGATGGTCATAATTATACCAAATATTATTTTATTCTGATTTACTCCGCTCTGTTCTCATCGAAAAGTGAGATAAAAGAGGTTAAAATTTTGTATCGCCCTCTACTGAAGAACGGGTGTCATGATGAAGGGGTACAGGGTGCTTGGATGGGTCGATACGCTTGGTGACCGGACGATACGGTGGAGTGCAGGAGTGCGTGATGGTATGCGCTTTACCCTCGTGTGTTTCGCACATCTCATCCGTCCGTCGAGCTACAACCCGGCGATGCGTACCATCATCATCAAGCAGATATATTTTACCGCAGTCGAGATCATTCCGCTATTCCTTATGATGGCCGTGATCTTCGGATCGGTCATCATCGGCGCGGTCATAGCGCTGGCTGCTTCTTATGATCTTGAGGAGCATATCGGTTCGATCATCATCACCTTTGCCATCGATGAGTTCGCACCGTTTTTTACCGCGCTGCTGATCGCACTCCGTTCGGGTGCGGCGATCAATACGGAGATAGCGGTCATGAAGGTCAACAGGGAGCTCAGGACGCTCGATGCATACGGTATCGATATCATCGACTATCTTTTCCTCCCCCGCATCATCGGGGGGATGATCTCGATCACGCTCCTTTCAATTGTTTTTGCTATTATTATGATATGCAGCGGATACATTTTCACCTTTTTCTATATGGATATGTATCTCTTTACCTACAAGCGACTTCTGGTAGATGCCGTTGGGATGGCGGACCTGGCGATACTGTTCGGGAAGAGCCTGCTTTTCGGTTTTGTGACGATCACGATCCCCATCTACAGCGGGCTGAAGACGATGGAAGGCTACAGTGCCATCCCTATTTCTGTCCTTCAGGGGATGGTGAAGCTTTTTATAGCGCTATTTTTTATCGAGGTGTCATCATTGCAGCTTCAGTTACTATAAGGATATTCGGCGACTACGACGAGCTTGTTGCTTTCGCGGAGGCAGGCGGTGATGCTGCGATAGTGAGCAGCGATACGCCGCTCATCTCCAATCTCGATATCTGCGAGAACATCTCGCTTATCCGCGAGGTGCACCACAGGCTCCCCATCATGGCAGCCAGAGTACAGGCGGCAGAGCAGCTTGAGAGGATAGGGCTGATACGGATCTGTGAGAAAAGGCCCACGGAGTGTACGCCGTTCGAGATATTCTATGCAATGGTGATACGGGCTATGATGAGCGATTTTTCCAGGATATATATACTCACCCCCTACAGCTTCATCAGGAGACTTAAAGAGTTCTCGGAGGTGATCGGGACGATCGGACGGCTGGAGTACACGCAGGAGATATTCGTGCTCGATACGAACAAGAACCTGTATCACTATGAGGAGTGCCAATGCAATATCATTCGATGAAAAGAGCCGTCGGTCTGGCGATGGTCGCACTGGTGCTGCTCGTACTCTTCTCTCTTGTGTTCATTATCAGCGAGAAACGCTATTTCGAACCGAGGGTGAGCTACTACTTCATCGTCGATGATGCAAGCGAGCTGAGCGTAGGAACACCGCTGAACTATTCGGGACTGGCCGTAGGGATGATAGACACGATAGAACTTACCGATACCGGCAGGGCAAGGATGAGCTTTTCCCTCACAGAGGCCAACCGGAAATGGATCACCGAAGAGACCGTCCTGACGGTCAAAAGACCCCTTATCGGTTCGACCTATATCGAGATCAGCCCCATCGGCAAAGCAGCGCTCCTCTCTCCCGAAAGACCGATCGAGGTGAAGATGAGTGACGATATCAACGATATCATCGAGCGTCTGGAGCCGGTGGTCAAGAAAGCGACGACCGTGCTCGATAACTTCGAGACGATCACCAATTACCTCGTCAGCGAGGATTCGGAGCTTGTGAGCGGGCTTAAGAACTTCAACGCGATCACCGGGAAGCTGGCTCAAAGCGACTCTTTCCTCACATCCCTCACTGGTGATGCGAACGCTACGAAGAACTTCATCAATGCGATCAACCGCCTCTCCGTTATCCTTGACAATATCGAGAAAATATCACGGGACCTGAGCCAAATGAGCGGGACTTTCGAGCAGAAGATCATCGACCCAGGCTCACAGACGATCAGGGATATCGATGCCATTATGAAAGATATACGCTCCAAACTGACTATCCTCCACGGTCTTGTCGAGGAGATCGGAGGATCGAAACGGGAATTCAGACTGATCAAACGGGAGATATCGGTAGGGATACAGAAAACGAACAAGATCATCAACAAGATTGACAGAACCCTCGGGACGACGCCCAAGAGCAAAGTGGAGCTGCCATGATGGATACGAAATATCTTCTTTGTGTACTGGCAGCTGCTCTGATGATCGGGGGGTGTGCCTCCAAAACTCCTCCGAACCAGTGGCAGATCGAGAGTGCGGAGTCATTTGATTCCTATACCCAAAGTTATCTCAAAGGCGAAGAAGTCATGGCCCAAAGCGAACTCTCGGGAGCGATAGAAGAGGCGAAAAGGAGTGCCGATATCGAACAGCTCGAACGGATCTACCTGGGGGCATGCGCTCTGGAGCATTCGGTAGGGGAGGGGAGATACTGCACCGAATACCGCAGGCTCTCCGCTATCCGTACCTACAGAGCGCTCGAAGCCTATGCATCGCTTCTCGAAGGAGCTCTGGGAACTGCTGACATAGAGCATCTTCCTCCCCAGTATCAGACCTTTGCACAATACAGGCTGCGCGGAGATGTATCGGGTGCGTTCAACGAGCTCATTTCGATGAAGAGGGTGACTTCGCAGCTGATCGCAGCCTCGCTGATCAAAGATCGTCTCAACGATACCCAGAGGGACTATATCCTCGGTCTTGCATCAAAATACGGTTACAAAAAAAGTGTTCTGTTCTGGCTGCGTGAGACTGTAAGAAAAGGGGATGGCGAAAGGAAAGCCGGTGCGCTGGCAAGGATCAAAGTGATAGGGAGTTAGCGGGTGTCCCGGCATAGGCCGGGAGGGTGTGACTATTTTTTGGAACCGGGGCCAAATGTAGTATAGATGTATTCTGCCATCTCTTCGTCGGACATCTTTCCTTCTCTTTTTTCGATCGTTTTGAGGTTCTCTCTCATGACCGAGTGCTGGGTACTGATACCGTCTTCAGTTTTTCTGAGGTTTTGCAGTTTCTCAAGGAGCTCCTCCTGGCTGAGGTGATTGAGCGGAACGCCGTTGGTGTTGGTGTTCGGCCCCGAGGCTATCCCGGAACCTGCCATCTCTTCGACCTTCATATTGACCTGTTTTTTTGTAAGTTTAGAAACACCGTTCGCCTGGTCACCGTGGCAGTTGGCACATCGATGCTGGTAGATATCTGCTACCGGAGTTGCCCATAGTGTCGTAGATGTTGCCATCACCATACATGCCATAACTATCTTGTTCTTTTGCATATTGCGTCTCCTTTTTGAATCCTTAAATGTAAACTTATTATTTAAGGTTTGTAATAAAAATATACAATAGTTAAAATAACAAATATCTTAATATAGTCATAGATTATAAAAAATCCGAGAAAAAGCAGAATATATTTTGTTGGACAATTATTAAGCACCGATAAGGGAGGGTGAAGTGAAATATCTGATATGATTGTAAAGTAACTAAACCATGAGGAAAAGAAAATGCAGGAATTTATAGAAGTATACAATCAGAACAGGGAAGATATAGAGAGCTTCGTCATCAACACCCTCAAGAACGGCGGCGATATCCTCGGCGACGGTGGCGAAGAGGGCTACGGGCATATCTTCCAGGCATTTCCTTCTGTAGAGCTGATCTATATCACAGACAAAGATTACAACCAGATCACTCCCAATATCTATCGCAACAGGATCGAAAAGCCGGAAATGGGAAAGAGCCGTAGCTATATGAGCGAAAAGATGCATCAGAGAGCCGAGAATTTCTATATCAGCAGTCCCTATATCTCTACGGCCACAGGCAAGACATGCATCACGATCATGAAGCAGGAGGGGAACAGCTATGTGTTCATAGATTTCCGCCTCTCGACGCTGCTGGGACGGCTGGGACTCGTAGAGCTCCATCCGTCTTTCAACAACCTTACCAAGGTGTTCTACAAATCCGCGGGCTTCTCACTGATGTTCTTCGCTTTTTTGTCGATCATCTATGCACTCTCATCGTACGGATATCATATTTTCGTAGAGAGCGATTTCACCCTCGACAGCCTCTTCAAGCCTATCGTAGCCCTGACACTGGGGCTGGCGATATTCGACCTCTCCAAGACGATACTTGAGCGTGAAGTGTTCTTCAAGAACTATTCCAAGGGGGACGAGGATACAAAGGTGCTCAGCAAGTTTGCCGTGGCCATCGTCATAGCCCTCTCCATCGAAGCGTTGATGGTAGTGTTCAAGATCGCGCTGCACGATTATACACAGATGATACACGCGCTCTATCTCATCGCAGGGGTGGGGATCATTATGGTGGCTTTGGCGCTCTTCCACTACTTCACCAAAAAGGTGGGGTAGTCCTACTTCATCTTTGTATCGAGCATCGAGAGTTCATCGTTTGCCACATCGTAGATGTAGAACTCCTTCTCCCCTTTGACCTGCCGTGTGATGAGCAGTCGGTCGTCGCCGATCTGTTCATAGCTTAGGATATCTTTGAACAGCAGTGAGAGATGCGTACCGTCATACTCCGAAATGAACAGGTCTTCCCGGTCCTTTCTGTCAAGGACACCGTCTTTGTTGGTATCCTTGGCGATGACGGCATAGATGTTCTTCCCGAGTTTTTTGTCACGGTAGAGCCTGTTCTTATTCTCACCCTCCTCATAATATGCAACGGAACGGATATAGACATCCTGAGGAAAGAGCCTGATGGCCCTGGTGTTCTTTTTGGCGAACAGCAGGTTGACAAGGAGGGATTCGTTGGTTATATACTTTGCAGAGGCGTTTGTATAGCCCATAGCGTCTTCAGATCTTCTGTGAATAATTCTGGAAGACTTGAGTTCGAAAACATATGTGTCCTTGATATTCCTTCCAAACTCTTTGGTGTATGTGATCGCAGGGATATCACGGGTCGTATTGGAATCGTTGAGATCGATGACCTTGAGCTGCGGTTCATGATCCCTTGCCGGGAACAGTCCGGGAAGTACTTCTGAAAGCATTATCACCAGTACGGCAACAGCCAATATAAAAAATAAAATCGGATTGAGCCTGGTGATGATGTCGTAGAGTTTTGTTTTCATAGAGATGTCCTTGCCATAGATTACTCAGTATATGATATCGAAATTTTTTGCAGAATCAACTATTTGGGTATGGTTGTGTTATAATCGGCAGTTTGGGTCAACAATAGTGACAGAGGAAGATGTATGCAAAAGATCGAGTGGAAAAAAGAAGATCGTGAAGTGATCGTAGATAAGATCAAAAGGTATTTTGAAAAAGAGCTTGACTGTGAGATCGGCAGTTTTGATGCTGCATTCCTGCTTGATTTTTTTGCGGATGAGATCGGAGGGTATTTTTATAATCAGGGTCTCAACGATGCCAGAGATGCCGTAGCCGAACATAATGCAGCACTGATCGACAGCCTCTACAGTATGGAGGAGATACTTTGATCCCTTCTGGACAAAGTATCATCTGAAAGGCTTCAAAACAGCTCAGTGTCCGAAGAGAGAGCTTGTTCTGATTTGTGTTTAAATAGAAATTAAATATAGTTTGGGTATAATCACAAACTTTTTTAAGACAACACTATATCGATATAAAGGGTTTGCATGTACGCAATCATTAAAGCAAGCGGTCAGCAGTTCAAAGTTCAAGAGGGTGATATCATCTGTTTTGACAAAATGGGACTCGAGCCAAAAGCAGAAGTTGAGTTCAAAGAGGTTCTCGCACTTGATAACGGTGAGCTAAAGATCGGCGCTCCGTTCGTAGAAGGTGCAGTAGTCAAAGGTGAAGTTATCAACGAAGGTAGAGATAAGAAAGTTATCATCTACAAGAAGAGAAGAAGAAAAGACTCTAAGCTCAAAAGAGGCTTCAGAAGAGACTTCACAAGAGTAAGAATTACTAAAATAGCATAAGGAGAAGAGGTCATGGCACACAAGAAAGGTCAAGGTTCTACCCAGAACAACCGTGATTCAGCAGGTCGTCGTTTAGGTGTTAAGAAATTTGGCGGTGAGAGCGTTATCCCTGGTAACATCATCATCAGACAAAGAGGTACAAAAGTACACCCGGGTACAGGTGTAGGTATTGGTAAAGACCACACTATCTACGCACTTATCGAGGGTACTGTAAAATTCGAGAACAGAACTGCTTCTCAAAAGAAAGTATCTGTAATCCCTGCATAACTCTTCACCTGCGTGAGAGGAATCATCCTCTCACGTGGATTTATAACTCCACAACAATTATTTTCAGCATCATTTCCACTTCAGGGGAAAGCGTCCTTTTTCGATACTCCGATCGAATCTCTCAAAAGATCAACAAGCCTAATTAATAGACCTTTTATAGCCTATCTGTTATGATAGAAAAAACTCAATTACGGGGTAGTCAATGGCAACACAATCAAACGGGCTTAATGCGCTCTGTGCACAGCTTCTGAGCAGGGAAGATATCGATATCTCCAGGGAACTGATCGAACAAGTGAAGAAGGAGAAGGTATTCGTCAAGATCGAATCGCTCAAAGAGAAGGTTTCGATCCGTATCTTTGCAATGCAGAAGTTCAAGCTTTCAGAAATCACCCCTATACTCCACAATTTCGGTTTTGTCATCGTTGATGAGGTGAGTTACCATTTTGAAGAGGAGGATGGAGCGGTCTATGTCAACCGGTTCAACCTCGATATGGAGAACCTTTCGCAGATAGCAGTCTCAAAAGAGAATATCGAAACGATCCTCGCACAGGCGCTGCGTGGGGAAACATTCAGCGGCTGCAAACTGTTTTCACTGGTACTTGGGCAGAATATCGCTCTCAAAGAGGTGATGCTCCTGCGGGCGATCATCGAGTATGTCAACCAGGCCGTCATCGAACTCAACTTCGAGCTCATTCTCCATACGCTGGCAAAATACGATCATATTGCCAAGCTTTTTGTAGATTACTTCAAGGCCAGGTTCTCACCCAAAATGGCGAAAAGAGAGAACGAGATCAAGAAGCTTGAGGCTCTGGTGGAAGAGAGCATCAAAGAAGTGCCCACTATCATCGATGATAAGATACTCAAGCTTGTCTATGTGATCCTCCGTTCGACAGTACGCACCAACTATTTCATGCACAAGGAGAGCATTACGCTCAAGATCATGACCTCCAGGTTCGCCACGCATCTCAAAGGGACGCAGCCGTATGTCGAGACCTTCGTCTACCATCCGGAGTTCAGCGGTGTGCATTTGCGTATGAGCCTTATCAGCCGTGGTGGTCTGCGGTGGAGCGAGCGGCATGAGGACTTCAGGATGGAGATCAAGTCCCTGATGGCCACACAGGAGGGGAAAAACTCGATCATCATACCGTCCGGTGCCAAAGGGGGCTTTATCATCAAAAAGCCGCAGCAGGAGATCACAAAGGAGTATTTCACCAGGATATACAGCATGTTCATCGACAATTTGCTGGATATGGTGGACAACAGGGTCGAGGGGAAAAGTGTCTGTATGAACAATACGGTCACCTATGACGGCGAGGACAGTTATTTCGTCGTGGCAGCAGACAAAGGGACTGCTGCGATGAGCGACGTGGCCAATGCCATAGCGGTCAAAAGAGGATTTTGGCTCGGGGATGCTTTCGCAAGCGGCGGGAGTAACGGCTACAATCACAAGGAGCTCGGTATCACTGCCAAAGGTTCACTGGTGGCAACCAAGAGATTCTTCATCGAAAAAGGTATCGATTTCCATAAGGAATCCATCACTGTGGTAGGGATCGGCTCGATGAACGGCGATGTATTCGGCAACGGGATGATAGAATCGGACAAGTTCAGGCTCCTCGCAGCGATCTCCCACAAAGAGATATTCGTCGACCCGAATCCCGATCCCCAGACCTCCTACGAGGAGCGCAAACGGCTTTTCCATTCTTCCAATGGAGGCTGGGAGAGCTATAACAGGGAGCTGATCTCAAAAGGAGGGGGTGTTTACCTGCGCAGTCAGAAGAGCATCGAACTCAGTGATGAGATCAAAAAGATGATCGGTACGACCAGGAAGAGCCTCAGCGGTGAGGAGCTTGCGAAGAAGCTTCTGAGCATGAAGGTCGACCTTCTGTTCAACGGCGGGGTCGGTACCTACGTCAAGAGCTCCGATGAGAGCAACCTTGATCTCGGGGACAAGCAGAACGAGGCGGTCAGACTCGACGGCAGTGAACTCAAAGCGGCAATAGTATGCGAAGGGGGGAATCTCGGTTTCACACAGAAGGCGAGGATAGAGTACGCGCTTGCCGGAGGCAAGATCAACCTTGATGCCATCGACAATGCTGCGGGGGTCAACACCTCCGATCACGAGGTCAACCTCAAGATACTCCTGCAATATATCTATGACAAAGGGTTGATCGATGAAGGGGAGAAGGGCGAGATACTCAAATCCCTCACAGACCAGGTGGTCAATATGATCCTGTGGGATAACTATTTCCAGGCTCTCAGGATATCGCAGGATGAGATACTGAGCAGGATTTATCCGGGTGATTTTATCGACACGATCGGTGTTCTCGAGAGGGAGGTAGCATCGTTCAAAAGAAGGGATTTCTTCATCCCCAAGAACGAGAACATCGAAGAGATCATCTCCAACGAGGGGACAATGGTGCGCCCGGTACTCGCGGTGCTCCTCTCCTATGCCAAAATATTTGTCAAGCAGATACTGCTCGAATCGAAGCTCATAGACGAACCTTTTGCGCGTGATTACCTCTTCAAGTACTTCCCCAAGACCTTTGTCGTCGCCTATCGTCATGAGATATCGGACCATCCTCTCGCCCGCGAGATCATAGCGACCAAACTTGCCAATATGCTGATCAACGACCAGGGTGTGATATTTGTCTGCAACTACGACAAACTCGGCAAAGAGGAGTTTGTCAACAAGATCAAGTCGTTCCTGCTGATCAACAAGCTTTTCCATGCCAACGATATACGTTTCGAGACCTACCGGCATGATTTCGTCCTCAATGTCGATACGCAGTACAAACTACTCCGGGAGCTGGAACATACGATGTATATCGCCAACCACACGATGACGAACTACCTCAAAAATCAGCTCATCAACGCTGAGCACATTCTCGACTACCAGGAGAAACTCTTCGAGTTACTGGAGAAGATCAACAAGAATGAAGTGAAGGAGATCCTCCCCGAAAACCATTTCTACAATCTCTTCTTTTCTGTGATCGACTACCTCAGGTTCGCTTCGATGGTGATCATGATCAAGGAGAACACGCACAAGAGTTTCGAAGATGTTTCGACGATCTTCTACCGTGCGGTCAACGAGTTCCAGATACTCACTATCATCGAAGCACTCGATGAGATCGCACTGGTGGGGCCGAGCGAGGTGAAACTGCGGGAGCAGGCGCTTGATTTCATCGAGTTCACACTCGTGCAATATACGAAGAATGTGCTAAGCTTCCAGCGGACAGGGGAGGCGCCGGGCGATGCCTTCGACAGCTACCTGATCAACCATAAAGAAAAAACAGACGCGATATTTGTCCAGATCGATCACTTCCTTTCACAGGAGACCAAGGATATCAAAGAGATCATGGTCCTGGTCAATCAGTTCATGAGAACCGTCGTATAGAGGAGAGAAATTGAAAAAAAGATCGGTTGTATATATGGGGACCCCGGAATATGCCAGGGTGATCCTCGAAGCGCTTATCAAGGCAGAGGATTTTGAAGTACCGTTGGTCATCACCCAGCCGGATCGTCCCGTTGGTCGCAAACAGACCTTGACACCGCCACCTGTCAAGGAGCTGGCACTTGAACACGGTATCCAAGTGCTCCAGCCGGGCAGACTCAGTGAAGAGGGGATAACGGAGACTCTCGAAGAGCTCAGACCGGACTTTATCGTCGTAGCGGCATTCGGGCAGTTGCTGCCCAAAAGGATACTCGAAATCGCCCCGTGCATCAATCTCCACGCTTCGCTCCTGCCCCGGTACCGCGGTGCCAGTCCTGTACAACAGTCTCTGCTTAACGGTGATGAGATCACAGGGGTGACCTCGATGCTGATGGATGTAGGGCTCGATACCGGCGATATGCTTGAAAAGAAGGTATTTGCCATTCCTCGGGAAATGAGACTCTACGCATTGATGGAGCAGCTGACGCACGACGCAGCGGAGCTGACCCTCTCGACACTACGCCAATACGATACGATCACACCGGAGCCGCAGGATGAGAGCAGGGCGACACTGTGCAAGAAGATCAAAAAGACCGACGGTGAGGTCGATCTGGGCGATGCGAAGAGCGTCTACAACCAATACAGGGCTTTCGAAGGATGGCCGATGATCTTTACCCGAGATGGGATCAAACTGGAAGATGTCACCCTCATCGAGGAGAGTGACGCGCACAGAGCCGGAGAGATACTCGGTTTTGACGGTGAGGCAGTGCTTGTGGGGTGCGAACAGGGGAGTCTCCGTATAGGGACCCTTCAGCCACCGTCGAAAAAGGCTATGAGCGCAAAAGCATACTGTGTCGGAAGGGGGTTGAAGCTTGGAGATCTACTCGTTTGATACGCTCGGATCGACCCAGAGGTATCTGACCGGAGCATTGGAAGAGGGGAGCATTACAGCCCCCGCAGCAGTGATCTCTTCAAACCAGAATGACGGAATAGGGAGCAGGGATAACGGCTGGAGCGGCGGTGAGGGCAACTTCTTCGCCTCTGTCGCTATGCCGTTGCCAATGCTGCCAAAGGACCTCCCGCTGGCTTCGAGCTCTATCTACTTTGCCTATATCATGAAGCAGCTCCTTGTCGATCTGGGGTGTGATGTCTGGCTCAAATGGCCCAATGATATCTACAGCGGGGGAGATAAAATAGGGGGTGTCATCACACAAAAAATCGGTGCCGATATCGTCTGTGGCATAGGGATAAATCTGAAAAATTCACAAAATGGCTACAGGGCTCTAAATTGCGACATCGGAGCAAAAAAACTCCTGGAAAGATACCTTGAACGGCTTGCGTTAATGCCTGTATGGTTGTCTGTTTTTAAGGAGTATCGGGTAGAATTTGAATCAAGTAAGGGTTATTCGACACATATAAACAATAACAAAATCAGCCTCCAAAACGCATCATTGTGCGAGGACGGTTCACTAATAATTGATGGAAAGAGAGTATATAGTTTACGATGAGTGAAATTATTAGCATAGCCAATCAAAAGGGCGGCGTAGGGAAAACGACAACTGCGGTAAACCTGGCGGCATCACTGGCCGGAAGCGGTAAAAAAGTGCTTTTGATGGATATCGATCCGCAGTCAAACGCAACAACGAGCCTCGGGTTCACCAGAAGCGATTATGAGTTCAATATCTACCATGTTCTCCTGGGGATCAAGAAATTTTCGGAAGTGATCCTCAAGACCGACGTAAAGAACCTCTCACTGGTCCCGTCGAACATCGGTCTTGTCGGAATAGAGAAAGAGTTCTATGATCCGAAGACAAAGAACAGGGAACTTATCCTCAGAAGCAAGATACAGGAGATGAGGGACAAGTATGACTACATCATCATCGATTCGCCTCCGGCGCTCGGCCCTATCACGATCAATGCATTAAGCGCATCCGATTCGGTCATCATCCCCATCCAGTGTGAGTTCTTCGCATTGGAGGGGCTTGCTCAGCTGCTCAATACCGTGAGCCTGCTCAAGAAGACGATCAACCCGAAGCTGGAGATCAAAGGTTTCCTGCCGACGATGTACTCAAGGCAGAACAATCTCTCCAAGCAGGTGCTTGACGATCTCTCGCATCACTTCAAGGACAAGCTTTTCCACCTGAAGAAGAACAAAGGGTGCATCGTCATACCAAGAAACGTCAAGATCGCCGAATCCCCGAGCTTCGGTCAGCCGGTCACAGAATATGCAAGCGGTTCAAAAGGGAGCGTAGCATATAACGAACTCGCATCGATCATTATCAAAGGGTAATTGATGGCATTGGGCAAGGGACTGGGTGCGATACTTGACGAAGTGGGAAGAGCCTATGAGATGGAGATGATCGACGGCGACAGCCTTACTCCAAGCGGAAGCAGGGCTCATATTGAGATAATAGATGTCGAGAGTATAGCTCCAAACCCCTATCAGCCGAGAAAACATTTCGACGAGAATGCTCTCAGGGAACTGAGCGAATCGATACAGAATCATGGATTGCTCCAGCCGATTGTAGTGATGGAGAAGGATGACGGCTATCTCCTCATAGCAGGTGAACGCCGGCTCAGAGCGCACAAGCTTGCCGGTATACCTGCTATCAAGGCGATCGTTGCCGATGTAGACATCGATACGATACGACTGAGAGAGCTCGCACTTATCGAGAATATACAGAGAGAAAATCTCAATGCGATAGAACTGGCCAACTCATATTCCGAGCTGATCGAGGTCCACAATATCACTCATGAAGAGCTCTCTGTCATCGTACACAAAAGCCGCTCTCAGATCACCAATACGATGCGTCTCCTCTCGCTTGACCAATATGCCCAAAACAAGCTAGTTGAAGGCGAAATATCCCAGGGACATGCCAAGATACTCGTCGGCGTGACACCAAAAGAACAGAAACTCATTGTTGATACGATCATCGGACAGAAACTCAGTGTAAGAGAAGCCGAGCAACTCGTCAAAAAGATCAAGACAACGAACGAGGAGAAAAGTTCTCCCGCCTATATCCAGCGTGAAGATTACGGATGGGTCGACGAACTTGCAAAAGAACTCGAATCGATCCTCCCTTTTCAATACAAGTTCAAAAAGAACAAGCTTGAGATCACCTTCCAAAATAAAGATGAGCTTATGCAATTTATACAAATTGCTAAAGAAGAATAATTTTTAATCCACCTCTTACCTCTTAAGTGCTAAAATACAGCAAATTTTTAGAGGAGTTTGAATGCTAGACATAAGTCCATGGTTAATGTTGTTTGTCTTGGCTCTTTTTTTGATTCTTCTAGTCATTTTAAATCAGCTTCTGTACAGACCACTGTTGAAGTTTATGGACGATAGGGAAAGCTCTATCGCCAAAGATTTAGAAGCGGCTAAAAGCTTGTCAAATAATAGCGATGCACTACACAATGAAGCTGACGAGATTCTTTCCAAGGCAAAAGCGGAAGCTTCGGCGATCAGAGAGAAAGCAGTCAGCGAAGCGAAAGCTGCTGCAGAGAGCAAGGTTGCCGATAAGCAAAACGAGCTGAGCAAAGAGTACGATGCTTTCTTGGAGCAACTAAGCAGCGAGAAGGAGACACTCAGAAATACGCTCCTTTCACAAATGCCTCTTATCAAAGAGAGCCTCAAAGCTAAATTTGGTAAGTTGTAAGGAGAAGGAATGAAGAGTAGATATGTAGCAATCGCAATCATACTTGCCGTACCTGCTTTGCTTGTAGCGAGCGGAGGCGGGAACGAGCAGTATGAAGCATTAACCGGCAGGTCAAATGACTATTTTCAAAGAATATTCAACTTTGTGATCTTTGCAGGTATCCTTTACTATCTTTTGGCGAACCCTATCAAGGAGTTCTTCAAAGGGAGACAGGAAGGTATATCCAACCAGCTCAAAGAGATCGAAGCAAAGCTTCAGGCATCAAGAGATATGCAGAAAGAGGCAGAAGTAAGAGTCGAGGAATCGAAAGTTAAAGCTGTCGAGATCGTCGACACTGCACACAAAGAGGCTGAGATCCTTGCAGCCAAGATCGCTGAAAAGAACAGCAGCGAGATCGTGATTCTTGAGAAAACGTTCCAGGAAAAGATCACTCTCGAAGAGAGAAAGGTCGTACGTGAAACGGTAGATGCAATCCTTGGTGAGAATATTTCCAGCGATGACATCCATCTCGACGAGAAGAAAGTAATCAATCTAATCGATAAGAAGGTGGCATAATGGAAGAGCTTATAGCAAAAAGATATGTCAAAGCACTTCTCAGTGTTATCGGTACAGAAGAGAAAGCGAAGACAGCTGAGCTTCTCGAAGGTATTGCAGCTGCGATGGGCGAAGCAAAGGTCAAGCAGATCATTGATTCTCCAATCGTATCAGGCAATGACAAAGTCGAGCTTCTGATCGCATCACTTGGACAGGATGCAGACAACAAACTTGTCAATTTCATCAAAGTGATCGGTGAGAAGAAAAGACTCGATCTGATCCCTGCCATCTCTAAGGTAATGAACGCTCTGATCCAAAAAGAGTCGAATATGTATGAGGGCGTGATCAAGAGCAGAACACAGCTCGATGAGGCATCTATCGAAAACCTTGAAGCTACTATGAACAGATACACAGGTTCACAGATCAAGCTGAAGCAGGTAGAGAGTGACCTTGACGGACTGAGAGTTTCGGTTGATGATTTGGGTATTGAGGTGAACTTCTCAAAAGAGAGAGTTAAAGATCAGTTGATCGATTTTATTAAAAAATCACTGTAATAGAGTAATCTAAAGAAAGGAGTAGTAGTGGCTGTTAAGTTGCATGCAGATGAGATCAGTTCAATCATCAAAGAGAGAATCGAGAACTTTGAGATTGATGTTGATATCAACGAGATAGGTAAGGTTGTAGGTGTTGCGGATGGTGTTGCCTCTGTATACGGTCTCAATAATGTTATGGCCGGTGAGGTTGTAGAGTTCGAGAGCGGTAAAAGAGGTCTTGTACTCAACCTTGAAGAGTCAAGCGTAGGTGTCGTTATCCTTGGTGACATGGAAGGCATCAGAGAAGGTATGAGCGTGAAGAGAACTGCTGACGTTCTCAAAGTACCGGTAGGTGACGCTCTTCTTGGAAGAGTTGTCAACCCACTCGGTGAAGCTCTTGACGGCAAAGGTGCTATCGAAGCATCTGAGACAAGATTCGTAGAAGAAAAAGCTCCTGGTATCATGGCAAGAAAATCTGTTCATGAGCCGCTTCAGACAGGTATCAAGGCTATCGATGCACTCGTACCGGTCGGTAGAGGACAAAGAGAGCTTATCATCGGTGACAGACAGACAGGTAAAACGACGCTCGCTATCGATACTATCATCAACCAAAAAGGTCAGGATGTTATCTGTATCTATGTAGCAGTCGGACAAAAGAAATCAACTGTTGCTTCTATCGTCAAAAAACTTGAAGAGCATGGTGCGATGGAGTACACTATCGTAGTCAACGCTTCTGCATCAGATTCTGCTGCTACTCAGTTCCTTGCTCCATATGCAGGTGTAACAATGGCTGAGTACTTCAGAGACAACGGCAGACATGCGGTAATCTTCTATGATGACCTTTCAAAGCATGCAGTTGCATACAGAGAGATGTCACTTATCCTCAGACGTCCTCCGGGCCGTGAAGCATATCCAGGTGACGTATTCTACCTGCACTCAAGACTTCTCGAGAGAGCTGCAAAGCTTAACGATGAGCTAGGTGCCGGTTCGATCACTGCGTTCCCGATCATCGAGACTCAGGCCGGTGACGTTTCTGCGTACATCCCGACGAACGTTATTTCGATCACAGACGGACAGATCTTCCTTGAGACCGACCTCTTCAACTCAGGTGTAAGACCTGCGATCAACGTTGGTCTTTCTGTATCACGTGTCGGTGGAGCTGCACAGATCAAAGCTACAAAACAGGTATCAGGTACACTCAGACTTGACCTTGCATCGTTCAGAGAGCTTCAGGCGTTCGCACAGTTCGCATCTGACCTTGACGAACACAGCAGAAACCAGCTCGAGAGAGGTATGAGAATGGTAGAGGTTCTTAAGCAGCCACCATACCAGCCGGTACCTATCGAGAAGCAGGTTGTTATGATCTTCGCAGGTGCCAACGGTTTCCTTGATGATCTGGCAGTATCTTCTGTAACGAAGTTCGAAGCCGAGCTTTATCCGTTCATGGAAGCTAAATACTCTAATATCTTTGACTCAATCAGAGAGAGTAAAAAGATCGATGATGAGACAGATGCTAATCTAAGAAAAGCACTTGGTGATTTCAAAACCTCTTTCGCAGGTTAAAAGGCTCTTAAATGGCTAACTTAAAAGATATTAAGCGTAAGATCAAGAGTGTTAAGAACACACAGAAGACTACGCGTGCTATGAAGCTGGTATCTTCTGCTAAACTCCGAAGAACTGAGGAGTTGGCGAAGAGATCCAGAGTCTATGCGGCAAAACTGACCGACATGATCGATGAGATCGCTTTGCAGCTTCAGAGACTTGGAGAAGGGGCGAATAACTCCGTTTTCTTCTCAAAAAGAGACGAAGTTGAAAACGTAGATATCATCTTCGTGACGGCAGACAAAGGTCTATGTGGTGGTTTTAACGCGCAGACGATCAAAAGAGTGAACAAACTCATCTCCGAGATCAAATCTGACAATGTCAAGGTAAGACTTCATGCAGTCGGTAGAAAAGGTATCGATTACTACAAGTTCAACAGTGTTGAGATGGCCAGTGAAGTCATTGGTCTGAGCTCATCACCTGACTATGACCAGGCAGCAGCATTCATCTCCGGGATCGCAGAGGACTATGCAAGCGGTAAAACTGACAAGATCATCATGGTGCACAACGGTTACATCAATATGATCACACAGGAGATCAAGCAGGATCAGATACTCCCTATCGACAGCAGCAGGCTGGAAGGGAAGATGAAGTCTGATTCAGAACTTGAGATTGAGCCGGATGATGACGGAACACTTCTTGATGCACTGATCAAGCGTTATGTGGAGTACAGCATGTACTATACCCTCATTGACTCACTTGCGGCAGAACATGCAGCACGTATGCAGGCAATGGACGCAGCGACGACCAATGCGAAAGAGATGGTTAAAAAACTGAGTGTTCAATACAACAAAGCTAGACAAGAAGCTATTACTACTGAGCTCATCGAGATCATCAGTGGTATGGAATCAATGAAATAAGAAGAGGAGAAGATATGACAGGTAAAGTAGTACAAGTCTTGGGTCCGGTTGTTGACGTGGATTTCATAGACTATCTACCGGCGATCAACGAAGCGCTTGAAACACATTTCGTTGTTGATGGTAAAGAGCAGAAACTCGTTTTGGAAGTTGCAGCACAACTTGGTGACGGTAGAGTAAGAACTATCGCTATGGATATGAGCGAAGGTCTTGTAAGAGGTCAAGAGGTCAAAGCTACAGGCGACTCAATCAGAGTACCGGTAGGTGAAGAGGTTCTCGGTAGAATCTTCAACGTCGTAGGTGATACGATCGATGGCGGTTCAGAAGTAGTAGCAAAGCAGTACTGGTCAATCCACAGAGACCCACCGGCATTTGAAGAACAGTCAACAAAGACTGAAGTTTTCGAAACAGGTATCAAAGTCGTTGACCTTCTCGCACCTTACTCAAAAGGTGGTAAAGTTGGTCTCTTCGGTGGTGCAGGTGTTGGTAAAACGGTCATCATCATGGAGCTTATCAACAACGTTGCGATGAAACACAGCGGTTACTCTGTATTTGCAGGTGTTGGTGAAAGAACACGTGAAGGTAACGACCTTTACCACGAGATGAAAGAGTCGAACGTACTTGACAAAGTTGCACTGTGCTACGGTCAGATGAGTGAGCCTCCTGGAGCAAGAAACAGAATCGCTCTTACTGGTCTTACTATGGCTGAGTACTTCAGAGACGAGATGGGTCTTGATGTTCTTATGTTCATCGACAACATCTTCAGATTTGCTCAATCAGGTTCTGAGATGTCAGCACTTCTCGGCCGTATCCCTTCAGCTGTTGGTTACCAGCCGACACTTGCTCGTGAGATGGGTTCACTCCAGGAGAGAATTACATCTACGACAAAAGGTTCTATTACTTCTGTTCAGGCTGTATATGTACCTGCGGATGACCTTACTGACCCGGCTCCGGCGTCAGTATTTGCTCACCTCGATGCAACTACGGTTCTTAACAGATCGATCGCTGAAAAAGGTATTTACCCAGCGGTTGACCCACTTGATTCAACATCAAGAATGCTCGATCCGCAAATCATCGGTGAAGAGCATTATATGCTGGCTCGTGGTGTACAGCAGATCCTTCAGAAGTACAAAGACCTCCAGGACATCATTGCGATCCTTGGTATGGACGAGCTCAGTGAAGATGACAAACTCGTTGTCGAGAGAGCAAGAAAAGTCGAGAAGTTCCTTTCTCAGCCTTTCCACGTTGCTGAAGTCTTCACAGGTAGCCCGGGTAGATATGTAGAACTTGGTGATACTATCGCAGGTTTCAAAGGCCTTATCGAAGGTAAATACGACCATATGCCGGAAGCTGCATTCTACATGGTCGGTAACATGGAAGAAGCTATTGCTAAGCATGAGAAAATAAAAGCAAAAGCTTCATAGATCTAAAGGATTTGTATGAAACTCATGAAGCTTGAAATAGTTACTCCCCAGGGGGTGACTTTTGATTCTGACGTCAAGCAGGTAACATTGCCGGGCGCAGAAGGTGAGTTTGGTGTCTTGGCAGACCACGCTACTCTCGTTTCATTGCTTACTACCGGTGTTATCACTATTGAGACAGAAAATAACGGTAAACTCGATGTAGCCATCAACTCTGGCTATGTCAAGGTCAATGAAGGGAAAGTTTCATGTCTTGTTGACGGTGCAGTTGCATTGACACCGGGCGATAACGACATCGCGAAGAAGATCGAAGAGGCAAAAGCACTTCTCAAATCTGCAAGTGCCTCTGATACAGCGATAGCTACGGCTATCAGTAAAGTTGAGCGTATTGGCAAATAATATACAACATTGAATTTCTTCGGACATCTTTTCAATTATCTTTTCCACGGCAGTGCAATTACAGTAATTGTACTCCTTGGACTATTTACATATTTCATTTTGACGCTTTGGGTATTTTACTATCGGTACGAGATGCTCAAATCACGCATCGAGCTTGAATCCTCATCGCTAAAATTCCTTTATATGGGCAAGATCGACACTGTTTCGAGAGATTCTATCCTACACAATTATCTCAGGCGCTCTGCCAAACCGAACAGGGAGATAATGAACGCTGCTATCAGTGATGTGGTCAGAAGCTCGACCAAGGGGCTCACACTCCTCTCAATAGCATCCTCGACATCGCCTTTCATCGGTCTTTTCGGTACGGTTATAGGTATACTTGAGACATTCGCAACATTGGGTGGTCAGAAGACAGCATCGCTTGGTGTGGTCGCTCCTGCTATCTCGGAAGCACTCGTAGCAACAGCGGCAGGTATCTTTGTGGCGATCTTTGCATACAGTTTTCATATCATCCTCAAACGCAAGGCGTATGAACTCGGTTCTATCCTGCAATCGCAGTCGGATATTATCCTTGCAAAAAACAATGAGGCAAACTAGTGTTTGCCTGGGATGATGAACCAGAACTGAACATTACACCACTGGTGGATGTAATGCTGGTCCTGATGGCAATCCTGATGGTAACTGCGCCTACTATTCATTATGATGAGCAGATCACATTACCTGAAGGTTCAAAAACAAAGCAGACAGAGTCTACAAAGACATTCACGTTGGAGCTTGATGCAAACAGGGATGTACGATTCAACAACAATTCGATACCTCTTGATGAATTTGAAGAGAGAACTGAAACACTGTTGATCGGTGATGAATATTCAAAAGATGAGACTGTATTTATGATGATAGATGAAACATTGCCATACAGTGATGTGATGAAGCTTCTCAGCATTCTTAAGAAAAACGGATATTTGAAAGTATCGTTCGTAACCCAATAATGTTCAATTACTATCAGATCAAAAGTACCATACTTACGGCACTCACTGTGCTGATAATAGTTTTGTTTTTTGCCTTCTATTTCTATGAAGCCAAAAAAGAAGCCTCTGTACATTTCAGCAAGAATGCCAGTAATACAGTCGAGGTCTCGATAGGCTCAACCAGTACAAAGAAAGTATCGGAACCGGCAAAGATAGCAAGAAAAACACCGCCTCCGGAGCAGAAAAAAGAAAAAAAGTCTGTACCGGAAAAAACAAAAGAGTCTGACGCTCCGTCAGCTTCAAGTGAACGAAGCAGTGAAGAAGAACAAAAAAGAGCCCAGGAAATAAAAAAGAAAGAGATAGAAAAGAAAAAAGAACAAGCGAAGAGAGAGCAGGAGATAATAAAAAAGAAGAAAGAGCTCGAGATAAAAAAACAGCAAGAGAAAAAGAAGCAGGAACTCGAACAGAAGAAAAAAGCAGAAGAGAAAAAGAAACAGGACGAACTCAAGAAAAAAGAACTGGAACAAAAAAAGCTTGAAGAGAAGAAAAAAGAGCTTGAAAAAAAGAAGAAAGAACTTGAAGAAAAGAAAAAATCTAACGAGGAGCCTAAAAAAGAAAAAAGAAATATTATAGAGACTACGGATATGAAACCTGAAGAGAGCAAGAACACTACACCTCAGAAAAAAGAGGCGGGTGTCGATCAGGGGATTATGAATGCATACCTGGCAAAAGTAGAGGAGACGCTCTATTACTGGCCTGCGATGCACGAGTATATAGGTGAAAAGGCAACGGTCTGGATGAAGATCAGTAAAGATGGAAGTTTTGAATACAGATTGGTAAAAATGTCCAATAATCAAGAATTCAACGCTGGATTGATACAATATCTGGACCAGTTACAAAAAGTCGGGTTTGATACGCACACAAGCGACAAACCGTATGAAATTAATGTAGAATTTGAAGCAGAGGAGTAACTCTATGTCGCCAATCAAGATCATTTTGGCAGGTCTTTTCTTAACTATCAGTTGGCTCAATGCAGTCGATGCAACACTTACGATCAAAAAGGATGTCGAGCAGAGAGGCAAGATATCACTGGTCGATGCAACGACAGGTGCAAGCCCGGTCAAAAGCAAGTTCTTCGATGTACTCATCGCAGACCTCAAAATAAGCGGACACTTTATCCCGGAGGAGAATCATCGTACTGAAGCGGGTATGAGCGACACCATTGATCCTGAGCTCAAGAACCAGGAATATGTGCTCAAATACGCACTCGATATGAGCGGCGGTATGAACGCAACGGTCAAGCTACTCTCGGCAGGTGACGGAAGAGTGATCCTGAGCAAGGATTACCATATCACGTCTGCCGATAAATATCCGTTCCTTGCGCACCAGATCGCTGTCGATGTCAACAACAAGATAGGGTATACCGATATCGGCTGGATCAACAGGTATATCCTTTTCACGAGATATACTGGTGCGAAACAGAGCCAGGTCATACTGGCAGACTATACGATGAGCTACCAGAAAGCGATCATCAAAGGTGGACTGAACCTCTTCGCCAAGTGGGCAGACAAAGACCAGAAGAGCTTCTACTATACATCGTATTCAGGGACATTGCCGACACTTTACAGACTCAATATCTACAGCGGAAGCAAAAGCACGATCGCTTCTTCACAGGGGATGATCGTCTGTTCGGATGTAAGTCCGGCAGGAGACAGGATACTCGTGACTATGGCACCGAACGGGCAGCCCGATATCTATGAGATGAGCGCCGGTGGCGGATCACCCAGAAAGATCACGGATTTCTCAGATATCGATGTCAGCGGTAAGTACCTCGATGGAGGAGCAAGTATCGCATTCGTTTCCAACAGAGGCGGCAAACCTACGATCTACAGGCAATCAATCGGTGGCGGCAGTGCTTCGGTCATCGCACGTGGCAGCAGCAACGATGTGGATACATACAACAACCAGGTCGTGTACTCAAGCAGAGAGAGCTCGAGTAGCTACGGGAACAACACGTTCAACCTCTATCTCGGCGGCGGCGATGGCGGTGGAGTGAGACCATTGACATCGAGCGGGACGAATCAATTCCCGAGATTTTCAGTTGACGGAAGTATAATTCTCTATATCAAAAACAAAGGCGGCAGCAGCTCGATAGGGTATATCAACCTGCTCAGCAAAGAAAACCTGCTCTTCCCATTAGGCGGAAAAGTACAATCAATTGACTGGTAAAAGGAAGAAAAATGAAAAAACTCTATATATTGCTGGCAATCGGTGCACTCATGATGAACGGCTGTGCACAGAAAAAACCAAATGTCACGAACGGTGATGAAACGGTCACGATCGACGAAAACAATGTCAACAGCAATGGTTACAATAGCAGTTCTGACGGTATGCAGAGCTTCTATTTCGACTTCAACAAGTTTGAAGTGACACCGGATATGCAGCAGAACGTTACTTTCAATGCCGGTGTGATCAACGGCAAGCTCAGCGGCAACAAGATCAAGATCGAGGGGAACTGCGACGAGTTCGGCAGTGATGAATACAACTATGCTCTTGGTCTCAAACGTGCAAAAGCTGTCAAGGATTCACTCGCTTCAGAGGGTGTACCGGCATCGAATCTCGTGATCGTCAGCTTCGGTGAGAGCAATCCTCAGTGCCGCGAGATGACAGACAGCTGTTATGCAAGGAACAGAAGGGTCGATCTCCACACGGTCAGATAATAAAACAGAAAGGGTAAAACATGAGATACTTGATCGGTATATTGGTATTGATGAGTACGTTTCTCTCTGCCTACGAGGCAGAGGTCATACCTGTAGGTAAGAATAAATTTGTACTCAAAAGTGAAAACGGTAGCAAAGATGTCATCGATATGGACGGACAGGATTTTATCCTGATATCAGTCAGGGAATCCGGGGCAGATGGGAGATTCTATGCAGTCGACAGAGACGGTACGGTCTGGCTCAGCTCAGCTGTCACATCGGGGATCGACATGCTTACCCCATCAGGGAAATGGGCTGTCGTATTGAAAAAGAGATACCACATGTCTTCGAAATACCCGGACGAAGACGGTATCAACAATATGGACTACAGTATCTTCTTTACCAAAGCCGGTCATGCGCTTCACCAGGGGAGTATGACGGGGATGTCGCACGGGTGTATCCACGTACACAAAAAAGTCATTCCGTCACTTTTCAACTGGGCCCACGAAGGTATGCCTGTGTTTGTCACGCGCCACAGTTTTATGCCGTACGCACAGGATGATCTTATGAAGATATACCACTACAAAAGCAGCATCAGAAGAAGCGAGGATGACAGGATGAGAGCCTACAACAGGTAGGTTCGCATCTGCGTTCTACAATCTCTCCATACCTCCACCAGCGTCAACCACTTTCAAAACAAATCAACACTTACGGATTGTTTCATCTGTCCGGCAAAGCTTTTTTGAGCCATACAAGCAAAGCCCTTCCATCACTGTCAGAAGGGAGCGATATCATATCGTACCGTGTGACGCTTCTCAGGTATCTGAATTCGATAAGATTGAGAAAATGCATGATATTATCAAGGAGCCTTGATATGTCTGCTGTTTTCAGGTCACTGAAGGGTGCATTTTTGTCGTTGAAGGATACGGCGTTGGTTACCCTGCCATGTTCATTATTCCTGAGCGTTCTAAGCCCTGTGGCGCTCTTTTCGATCTCTTTGAGAATTCCTGACAGTTCCTCGTAGAGCTCGGTATCCTTTCCCTTGCGTATCTGATTGAGGAGATAGAAGAGCGTATAGTCACGGTTTACACTGCTCATAGAAGGGTCGCAGAGGCGATCAAGTGATAATGAAAAATCATCCAAGATATGCCCCTGCAGTTCTGTAAAGAGTAAAGAGGTCAGGTGATAACGATAACCTAATATCTCTACTGCTATACTAAAGGGTACTCTAAGCATATGATCGCTAAAGTATTTGGCATATCACAACCTGCCGTGTATGGCGTAAGTGAAGAGGAGCAAGAAGTGAGTTATCGTTATCACCTGACCCCTATATCTTCTATATCTCTATATCTGCCTATATCCCCTATATCCCTATATCTCCTATATCTTGACCCCTATATCTTAAAGAATGGGATGCGACCAGAGATAAATGTTGGGAGCAACTTGAGCAACAAACTCCTGATTGTGGGATAACTGGTACTTATCAAAATGTTGAAGACTGTGCAAGAGGTTTGGTATCAGAAAGATGCAAGGGAAAATCCATTAATTTATTAACAATCATTTAAAATAAAGGCACATACAATGATACAAAATAATATTTATGGGTATGGTACAAATGATGAAATATATGCTTTGTCAAAAGTGATAAAGCAGTATTCATTTCAGAAAGCATTGATAGCGATAAATCAACTCATTGAAAAATATCCAGAAAGCCCAGAATGCTACATGATTAAAGCTGGATTATTAAAGACAGAAGATAATAACTATAAAATGTAATTAAAAGTTATAGCAATGTGTTGCAATTAGATAAGACAGCAAATGCCATTCCATATCATGCAAGAGGTATTGCATATATTGATGCAAAACTTTTCGACGATGCGATAGATGATTTTACGGTAGTGATAAAAAATTATAAACTTAGACATAGGGATTATGTATTGAGTAGTTGTCATGCATTTCGAGTTATTTCGTATTGTGCATTAGGAGATTGGATTAATGCGTCTAAAAATATAGATTTCGTTGATGATAAATTTGTCACTTATCAATATTCTATTGAGGGTATGATTAGTAAACAACGATTAATTGATTGTATTCACAAGAAAACTATATTACAATGATTTATGGGCAACTCGCATGAAAATACGAATATCCAAAGAGTAAAGAGAGTAAAGGGGTCAGTAAAGGGGTCAGGTGATAACGATAACCTAATATCTCTTCCGCTATACTAAAGGTTTAGGAGTAGGTATGCCAAGAAAACCACGAATTGAATTGCCCGGCTATTACCACATCATCAACAGAGGCGTAGAACAAAGAGATATCTTTAAAACCGTAGAGGACTTTGAAGAATTTGAATCCCTGATGTGCTTCTATACAAAGAGTTTTGGTATCGTGATACACAATTACTGCCTGATGACCAATCACTACCATCTGCTTATAGAAATACGCCATGAAAACCTCTCAAAGTTTATGCGGCAGATCAATATGAACTATGCTATCTACTTCAATAAAAAATGGGGCTTGACTAGTTTAGAGGTTCATTCCTGAAGATTCTGAGTAGCAGTTTATACAAATCTTCACCTCTATTATTGAACCTGAACTCGCACTCTTTAAGATGTAAATTGAAGTTCTCTTTATCCATTCCGTGAAATTTCAC
>QKDN01000065.1 GCA_003252535.1 Campylobacterota bacterium
GTCTAAAAAGGGAAAAATAAAATACGTACGCTTATCAACCTTTGTTGAAGAATATTTTTTAGATAGAATATCAGAGCTTTGTATAGCAATAATAAAGGTTAAAAAATGGCAGCCAAAACAATATTCACGATAGGTTTTCAGTTACCGACGAAAGATATCTTTCAATACAAATATTTTCATTCAAACACTTCATTATTGGATGCGGATATTATATTATTTGAGCCCAAACTAGAATATCAAACAGACTTTTTTTCAAGTAGTCAATATAATGGCAAGCCAAATTTATCTGATCAAAGCTCTGTTCAGTGTATAAATTCAATAAAACATTGGAAAGATGAGCTCAATATAGCTTTTGAGAATGGGAAAACAATTTTTATATTTTTAACAGCACCTGAAGATGTGTATGTTCATACAGGTAATACACTTACTGGAACTGGCAAAAGTCAAAAACAAGTAAGAAATGTCAGTGAAAGAAATAGTTATGAGATGCTTCCTATATATTTTAATGGCAAGAAAATTGCAAATGGTCAAAATATAAAATTCTCAACAGAAGCAAATTTTTTAAAATCTTATATTGATTTGATAAAAGATTTCACTGAATATCAACTATATTTTGAAATAGAAAAAGCAAAACCATTGTTACTTACTAAAAGTGGTGACAAAACTGTCGGAGCCATGATTCAAAATAGTAAAGGTGGAACTATTTTATTTTTACCACCAATCATTTTACCAGATGATTTTACAGGTGTAAGTTCAGATGGTAAAACTGCAATATGGACAAAAAAAGCCATTCAATTTGGAAAATCATTATTAGGTCAAATCATAGGGATTGATAAAGCTTTAAAATCTTCTCTTGATAATACACCTGAACCTGAGTGGCTTGGTAATAAAGAGTTTCAACTTGATATAGAACAGAAATACATTGATGAGATTGATAAACTGAATCAACAAATAGAAAAAATCAAATCACAAATTGAATACAAACAAATTGAACTCTCAAAACAGTCACTATCAAAAAAACTGTTATATGAAAATGGGAAGGCTTTGGAAATTGCGATTATTGATGCTTTGCAAACAATAGGATTTAAAGCTCAAAATTATGATGATGGAAAATCAGAGTTTGATATAGTTTTTGAGTCAGAAGAAGGAAGATTTATCGGGGAAGCAGAGGGAAAAGATAATTCTGCAATAAATGTAACAAAGTTTCGTCAACTAGAATCAAACATACATGAAGATTATGAAAGAGATGAAGTGACACAACATGCAAAAGGTGTTTTATTTGGGAATCCATTCAGACTAATACATCCAAATGATAGAAAGGAATTTTTTACTCAAAAAGCTATCGATTCAGCAAAAAGAACGGGAATTGCTCTTGTTAACACACATGAATTATTTGCAATAGTCAAATACATAAAAAATACAAACGATACAGAATATGCAAGACAAGTGAGAGAATGCTTTAAAAACACAGCTGGTGAAATCGTTAAGTTTCCGTCTATAGGTCGATAATTGATGATTCACACCATCCGATATTTGCCTTTTCGGGACTGAAGTCTCCGATTCCTCAGAGCATCATTTTCCGATGAGAAACACTCTACCGTCCACCCGCCTTATCCCATCTGCCTCGCCTTATCCATCCACACACTGCCTTCAACACAATTCAACTATAATACACCTATTCTCACCCCAAAGGAGCAAGTATGAAAACCGTCAGCCGGATCATCACCGTATTGGTATTCCTGGGCGCCGTATTCGTGCCCGCAGCGGCCAAAGAGAGCTATGGGATCAACCTCGAGGGGGTACAATACCCCTTTGATGTGAAGTTCTTTGAGTTCGACAGTCAGGGGCATCGGCTCAAAATGGCCTACATGGATGTACAGCCAGCGCAAAAACCCGTCAAGAATATCCTGCTTCTCCACGGCAAGAACTTCAACGGCGCCTACTTCGAGAGACTGGCGAAGGATATGCAAAAGGCCAACTATCGGGTCATCATCCCCGACCAGATAGGATTTGGCAAGTCCTCCAAACCACTCCCCTACAACTACAGCTTCCATCAGCTTGCTGGCAATACCCGTGCACTCCTCCGGCATCTCGGTGTCGACAAGGTGACGGTGCTCGGGCACAGTATGGGCGGTATGATCGCCACGAGGTTCGCCCTCATGTACCCAGACAATACCCCTGAACTGATCCTGCTCAACCCCATCGGACTGGAGGACTGGAAGCGGGTCGTCCCCTACACGACGGTCGATGAGTGGTACCAAAAAGAGCTGCACAAGAGCGCCGAAGGGATCAAAAAATACCAGCAGACCAATTACTACGACGGCAAATGGAAATCCGAGTACGACCGGTGGGTCGACCTCCTCGCCAATATCAGCGACAGCCCCGACTACCCCACGATGGCGATGACCCAGGCGCTCACCTACGATATGATCTTTACCCAGCCTGTCGTCTATGAGTTTCCCTTGGTCAAGAGCCGCACGCTGCTGCTCATCGGCACGAGAGACCGCACTGCACTGGGCAAGAACCTCGTGAGCGATGAGATCAAGGCAAGTCTGGGCAGATACGAACAGCTGGGCAAGAAGACAGCCAAAGCGATCCCCGATGCCACGCTCGTGGAGTTTGACAATGTCGGGCACCTGCCGCATATCGAAGCCTACGAGAGACTCCTCCCGCCGCTGCTGGAGTGGCTGGGGAAGTAGAACAGGATCAGCGCTTCAGCAGATGAAGCATCACCGGGTGTCTGTATGATACACCCAGACCCCCCTACCTCCCGCCCGGCACGACCCTCTTCGACCCATCCGTCGCTTTTTCCTCTCCCGGCCGCGCGATATCGAGGAGTGATCCGATATCGTATCCCGGCTGGCGGAAGAGGAGGTCGGCTTTTTTGATCCCCTCGTGTTCGTTCCTGTTGCCGTGGAGGAGGATGATGCTCCCTTTGTGTATCTTCTCCCCTTTGGCGAGCCATGCGTTTGTCCCCACTGGGATGAGACCGAGGCGTCTGAGGGTGAGGACCGCTTTCTCATCCTGTACGAGCCCGGGGAAACGGAAAAAGACCGACGGGGTGACGCCGTATCCGATGAGCTTCTTCTCAAGCTCAAGTATCTCCCTCTCGATATCGACCCCTCTGGAGAGGAGGAAGTTCTCGTCCAGCGGTCTGGAGGGATGGAAGGGGTGGGAGTGGGTGTGGTTGCCCCATACGATATTGAGCTTCTTCTCGCTCTGCCACTGCTTGAGCTGGGCGAACTCCTCGGGGTGCCTGTCGATCCACCGGCTGCATATGAAGAGGGTGACATCGACCGGGTTGGGGTAATGGTCGATGAGCTTCTGGTAGAACTCCCGCTCGAACCCCCGCTTGGAAGAGGGGCAGAGATCGGTGGTGATATATATCCTCCCGCTCCCGATCGCAGTCAATCCGTAATCCTGCAATTTGTACGGCGGCGAGGTGTAGCGCTCAAGGAGGGTCTGATAAGTGGTGGTGATGTTGTGCTCCCTCGCTGACAGCGGCGCTGCGACGATCCGTGTCACGAGAGTCGTTTCGTCGACGAGCAGGTAGTGCCTGGTATGGTTCGTATCATAGCTTCGGATCGCGCGGCAGGGGCGGTTGCCATACATAACGGCCTCATTGATCGCACGGTAGTTTTCGATGCCGTAAAGGAGGTGGATACCCAGTAGTAGAATGAACAGTGGTCTCATGGATTACTTCGAATAGGGATAGGGACAGAACCCTCTGACGGGTCCTTTCTGGAGCAGATTATAGCATGATATCATCCTGCATGACAAATCGTCCATCATGCCGATCGTCTGAGACTGGCAGGAACCCCCTGCACAAGTCCCGAACGATTCATCCTATTCACTCATCCCCGACCATGATAGTCGCGGCCTCTTTGCGGGCGGCGGTGTCGAGCATCCCCCATACGAACTTCGCTATCTCTTCATTGCTCAGTTTGCAGTTGGGGTCGCCGTACATCTGATCGGGTGTTTTGACGCTGATCGTCGTGATCTTCATCCTGCCGTGGTAGAGCGTGACAGTGAAATAGAAGTCGAAATTCCTCCCCCAGTCATGGCTGTCGAAGGTCGCCGTCCATGAAAAGCCTTTGCCGATATCGGTGTGTTCAGGGAAATGTTTCATTGTTTTGTATTCCTTATCTTTTTCGTCTCTACGACTCTCCCCTCTCTGATCGTGAGGAGAAGATCGTATTCGTAGACCGACGCGTACCCCGCATGGTAGTACTGGAGCATTTTCCCCTGTGGGATGCGCAGCTCACCGCTGTACCATGTCGCCATGAGCTCTTTGGGATAGCCGCGGGCTATCCTCGAGAGGGGGATATCCCTGTCGGTATCGCGGCAGGTACACTCCTTGAGCCTGACGAGATAGAGAGCGCTGTCCCGTACCTCCCATGTCGCCTGGTAGCCTCTCCAGCATGCCGAGCAGGTCCCCTTGAACTTGATCCCTCTCTCCTGGAGGTAGGGTTGGAGAGGGTTGGTGAAGAGCTGCTCCTTTTTCCCCTCGTAGATGATGACATCACCGAACTGCCCGGTGGCAAAGAGCCAGAGGCTCAGCGCCAGAAATAAAGTCGCTATTCTCATTCTTTTCTCCTATTTGTTGGAATTGGCCCGCACTTCGTCGAAGCTGAGCTCTTTGAGCAGTTTGCCGTTGCGGTAGACAGGCTGGAGGAGGTCGGTGCGCCCGTCCAGCTCCTCGACTCGCACGGTCTCAAGCGCCTCTGTCAGCGCCAGTCGTCCGCGCTTGGAGCGTTTGCGGCTGTCGCCTACGGGGTCTTTGTAGACATCATGCCACGCCTCCTCTATCATGATCGCCGAGGCTTTCATCGCGAAGCTCAGCGTATCGCGGTTGGGCTTCTGCAGGAGCGCGCCGCCCATACCAAAGGCGATGTTCTCCGCAGAGAAACCATCCTCTGCGAGCAATGCGAGTATCTGCCCGATCGCCTCGCCGTCGACACCGTCACCCTGGATGATCCGCACACTTGGGTGGAGCACCTTGTACCCCTTGGCATTGACCGTACCGCCGAAGCGGTCATAGGCCAGCTCCATCACCTCGCGCACCACCTTGAGCGGTTCGCCCGAGTCGGGGCGGATCACCAGCGTACCGCCGTTCCCCATCACCTGCTCACGCAGCTCGCCGCCCCAGATCTTCTCCACGGCGTTGTAGATGTCGTACGAGTCGCTCACACAGGCGAAGAGTTTCCCCGCGCCGCCGAACTGCCCGATCATATTGGCATACGCCGCGCTCTCGCCGTCGCGACCCCAGCTGGTGATCGTGGAGTGCTCGCTCGCAGGGATCGAGTACCCCGCCATATCGGCGCCGTAGTAGCGGCGCGCTCCCATCAGCGCGCTCACCGTATCGCTCCCCATGAAGTTGACGAGGTGTCCCATACCGCCCAGCATCGCAGACTCTTCGCTCGATACCCCGCGAGCCCCGAAATCGTGGAGCTTGAACGGGAGCTGCGCCGCCGGATCGTCGCAGGTGAGCTCAAGGTACTTGCGAATGGTCTGCTTGATATCGTACGAGACGGTCGCTACCGTCGTGGGGTACCATATCGCGCGGAGCAGTGCGGTCTCGATATAGGAGACGAGCCACGGGAACTCCTCGTCGGTATTGGTCACCTGCACGAGGATATTGCCCAGCGGGACGACGCTCCCCTCGGGTACCGCCGTGATCTCGAGGGGAAGGTAGCCGTCATACTTCTCGAGGATGGCGGCCCAGCCCGCTTCGTTGAACGGAAGTCCGTGGGCGGTGAAGACCCCTTTGGCCTCAGCGATATCCTCCGCCGTGATCGGTGTCAAAAGGTACTCTTTGACGAAGGCCTGGAGCCCAAAGAAGAGCGCCGCTTCGCTCTTGCCGCCCCGCGCCTCGATGTAGGAAGAGATGAACCGCGTCCCCTTCGGGTACTGGAGGAAGTGGCTTGCTTTGTAGCTGTCTGTATTGAGTATGATGTTTTTCATAGAAAATCCTTCTATATTTCCTGTAACGACCTCTCTTCCTGTCATTCCCGTGAACACGGGAATCTCTACAGGTACTGTCACAGTCGATCTCCGGGTCAAGCCCGAGGATGACTGGAGTCGTAAACTGTAGGTCTCCGGGTCAAGCCCGAAGACGACAGAGACTTTCGGTCGAATATTGGTTGATGCTTCCGTCTATCGGATACAAAACTATCGTTGCCCTACCATCGCAGAGATGATATGGTAGTGATCCTCGAACATCATCTCCGGCTTGATATCGGCAAAGGGTACCCAGAACGCCCTGGCAGCGTCGTCTCCCCCCTTGACCTTGGGGAGGGTGTCGCCGCTCAGCTCGATGAGATAGGCGTGGGTGATCGTACGCCCACGCGCCGAGCGGTAGGGATCGTCGAAGACCTCCGTTTTGACTATCGAGCCTGTGAGGACGGGGGCGGGTACCTTGATACGGGTCTCTTCGCGCAGTTCGCGGATGACGGCATCCCTGAGCTTCTCTCTGGGATCGAGGAAACCGCCTGGGAGCGCCATGAGCCCTTTGCCCGGGTGCGCCCGCCGCTCGACGAGGAGGATATGCCCCGACTGCACCACCACCGCGTCGACAGTGACGAAGGTCGGCTCATACGGCGCGGCCGCCCATCCCTCGCGGTACTTTCGAACGAACTTATGCTCGCCTGCCACCTGCTCGTATGCCTCACTCTCCCTGAACTTCGCGAGGGCGTCGGCGACGCTCCCGCTCACCTCATCGCCGATCCTCCCCTCCTCGAAGTAGCTCTCACGGATCGCTGTCGAGGAGATATCGTTGTAGTTGGGGACATCGACCCGCTCCCACTGGGGGAACTGCGAGAGGTAGTACGAACTGTCGTCCTTGTCGTGCCCGATGATCGCGATACTGGGGTGCGAACCGATCTTGGCATGGGCGACGGCGGAGACGATCTGCTGGATCGACCTGATCCAGAGGGTGTCGTTGTAGGTCGCGTCGGGGAGCGGGAAGATCATGATCGCCTTGTTCTCCTCCTCACTGAACGACGCACGGATGAACGCCTCTCTCTCCTGGAAGCTCCATGGATTGCGGACGGTACGCGGCTGGTAGACCGAACCGATGAGTATGATGAGTTTGTCACTGATGGTGAGTGCCTGTCGGACGACGCTCTCGTGTCCGAGGTGAAACGGCTGAAATCTGCCTATGTAGAGTGTATAATCGTAGCGCATTAGTAAACTCCTTACTAATCATAAATGCTTTTTAGGGTCTATCCCACAGCGTTTGAAGTGTCGGTAATCCACCGATCACGAGGAAATATAACATGAATGAGATAAATTTTGTCTTAATTACCAATATATTCCACTCCAAGTAGGTTTGGCACTGCCAAACGCTAATGGAACTTTCCCCGTGATACAACCGACCAGACCAGCAACATATCTCTGATAAGAACCATCCACGATTTTCATTGGTTGCCTGTAGGTTTGGCAGTGCCAAACCTACAGTTCAATGCTTGTATCGAAATCTCCCCATGAGATATGGTAGATTCCATCGTTTACAAATCTTCTAAAAGAAGAATACTCCCACTCTTTTGCCTGCGATACATACCCATGCTTGACCGGATTGTAATGGATATAATCAAGTCTCAACCGATAATCCTTCTCATCCCTGATCGTGTGTTCATAAAAGCGTTTTTGCCATACAGGTTTGTAGTTTTGATCAATGCGGCTTTGAGACTGGAGAAGATGGCTGTAGTACTTCGGATCGCAGCGGGAGGTGAAATACTTCTTGACAAAACCGATTATCCTGGGATACTCTCGGGCATCATCAAAGGTCATGATGGCATGAAAGTGGTCAGGCAATACAACGATTGCATTGATTTCGAATCGAAAGCGAGTTTTGGCCGCCTTGAAACTTTCTCGCAGAAGAGCGATATTTTCGGTCAGTATCGGATTGCGCTCGTATGTCACGATAGTCAGGAAGTAGCTGTAGCCGTCAAGATAGAGCCTTCTGTACCTCATCGTTTATACTCCTCCTTCACAATCTCGTAGGTTTGGCACCGCCAAACGCTAATGGAACTTTCCCCGTGATACAACCGAACCAACCTGTAACATATCCCTGAATAAGAACCATCCACGATTTTCATTGGTCGTCCGAGGCGTTTGGCAGTGCCAAACCTACGATCTATGCTCCTCGGCTTTTTATGTAGTTCTTTTGAGTAGAGCCACTTTTTCAACCATACACTTTACCGTTTACCATCCATTGTCCCCGTAGGTTTGGCACCGCCAAACGCTAATGGAACTTTCCCCGTGATATAACCGAACCAACCTGCAACATATCCCTGAATAAGAACCATCCAATCTTCCTGACGGATGCCCAAGGCGTTTGGCGGTGCCAAACCTACGATCCCCGACATTTAGAATTTTCAGATCATAGACACCATTATAGCCAGAAAAAATCCCTGCATCCAAACCCGTAACCACTCTGTAACCAAGATGCTCTATATTTTCACCATGAAACACCAGGAGACCAAATGGTAGACATAGAAAAAGAGATCATCAAGAAATTCCCCAAGATCACCTCCAAAAGCCCCATGATCCAGAAGCCGCTCTTCAAGATAGCCCAGAAGATCATCCACGAAGACAAGATCAACAGCTTCATCGACGCCCACGCCCACCTCAAGGGGTTCGATTTCGTCGAAGCGGTGCTTGACTACTTCAAGTTCGACTTCCTCTGCACCAGCAAGGACATCGAGAACATCCCCTCGACAGGCCGCGTCGTCATCATCGCCAACCACCCCCTCGGCGCCCTCGACGCCCTCTCGCTCCTCAAGCTCGTCGGCTCGGTCAGGAGAGATGTCAAGATCGTCGCCAACGACTTCCTCACCCAGATCGAATCGCTCGAATCGCTCTTCATCAAGGTCGACAACTTCAAGTCGAGCCAGTCCAAGCAGGCGATCCGGTCGATCTATGACGCCCTCGATAATGAAGAGGCGATCATCATCTTCCCGGCAGGCGAAGTGAGCCGCATCACCCCCACCGGGATCAAGGACAAGAAGTGGCAGAAAGGGTTCCTCAAGTTCGCCGAGAAATCCCACAGCCCCATCCTCCCGATCCTCGTGGATGCCAAGAACTCCAAGACATTCTACACCCTCTCGATCCTCAACAAGACCTTCTCCACCATCCTCCTCTCGGACGAGATGTACAAGAAACGCGACAAGAATATCACCATCAAAGTGGGCAAGCTCATCCCCTACGAGAACATCTCCATACGCACCTCACTCAAGTACCCCCTCACAGAGCAGTACAAAAAACACCTCTACGGTCTGAAAAAAGGGAAGAAGAGCTACTTCGAGACGGTCAACACCATCGCCGGCGGGGAGAACAGGCAGAATATCAAAAAAGAGCTCAAAGCCTCGCAGCTCATCGGCCAGACCAATGACAACAAGAAGATCTACCTCTTCGACTACCGCGAGAACAGCGCAGTGATGAACGAGATCGGCCGCCTGCGCGAAGTGAGCTTCCGCCAGGTCAACGAAGGGGTCAACAAGAAACGCGACCTCGATAAGTACGACCAGTACTACCGCCATATCATCCTCTGGGACGAGGAGGAGCTTGAGATCGTCGGCGCCTACCGCATCGGCGAGGGGCGGACGATCATGGAGCGGTACGGCAAAGAGGGGTTCTATACCCACACCCTCTTCAAGTTCAAGAAAGCGTTCTCGAAGTACCTCCCCGACTCCATCGAGCTCGGGCGCAGCTTCGTCCAGCCCAAATACTGGGGGACGAGGGCGCTCGACTACCTGTGGTTCGGCATCGGCGCCTACCTCCGCCACCACCCCGAGGTGAAGTATATGTTCGGTCCCGTCAGCCTCAGCGGCCACTACCCGCAGTACGCCAAAGAGCTCATGGTGGACTTCTACAGCAGCTACTTCAAGGGATCGGAGAAGCTCGTCGAAGCGCGCCTTGATTTCGAGTTCGTCACCTCCGATATCGCACTCGACAACCCGTTCACCTACGACGACTACAAAGAGGACTTCAAACTCCTCAAAGACAAGCTCAAGAGCATGGATCAGGGTGTCCCGACCCTCTACAAACAATACTCCGAGCTCTGCGAAGAGGGCGGCATAGGCTTCTACGACTTCAATATCGACCCCGACTTCGCCAACTGCATCGACAGCTTCATCCTCGTAGAGATCGACAAGATCAAAAAGTCCAAGAGGGAGAGGTATATCGGGGAGTAGTTCCCGCTCCTCTATCGGAACCGGGGCTTCAACCCCGCCGCACAAACAATCTCTCTATCTTTCTCTCCAACCTATCCGGGTTGGAAATCACCTGTTTGATATGTCAATAGTTTCGGTATAATCATTCCGCATGATCTGATAATGTTCGCAAGGGTACGGAAGTATCTAGGTGGGTGGGGCTTGGGACAGCCCAAGAGAAAGGATACGCTATGCGTGTGCTGTACATCATCATACTGCTTTTGGTCATCCTCACTACTCAGTGTCGATAGCCCCGAAGTAGAAGAGTTAGAGAGGTTGCGACTCTCTAACTCCATGCAGTATTATAGCATAGTCAATGTTTGGATAGTGAATGATTTTGATATCTTTTTGATAGACTTATATACCGACAAAAAATCCAAAATATATCAGGTAAAATATATGGAAACGCAAACTATTATCGTAATCTTCGTCATTCTAATTCTTTATACATATAGCACAATATGGGGAGGTAAAGCTCCCAAGCCATACAATACCAGAAAACCTACTGCTAGAAAATGGAAAAAGGAATTCCCGGATATCGAAAATGATGAGATCAGGAAATTTCTGCTTCTTTTTGCATATGCTTTCGCCTTCAAGCCGAAATATAAATTTCAATTTGAACCATCTGACCGAATCGCTGATATTTACAATGCACTTTATCCGCTAAAAGGTGCAGACTCTATGGAACTTGAAACACTTGCAATAGATATTGAAAAAGAATATCCGGTTGATTTCGATCATATATGGAACGAAAATCTGACACTTGGCGAATTGTTTCGTTATGTTATGAACGCTCAAAAAGATACCCATACGAAACCTACTGTGGAATCACCACAAGATTAATTCTTTTCGGTCATTACTACTTGATTCGAACCGTGCTATAATCACATTCATAACTGACTTTTCGCACTTATATGTATTGCTACAGTTGTAATGCTATTTTTGGAAGTGAGGCTTCAGCCTCACCCAATGCTTTGATAGAAACGGCAACTTAACTCAAGCTTTTGTGGGACTGAAGTCCCACTTCCGATAAAAGTGCGCAACATGAGTTAATAATATTACTTGAATGCAATACGCATGCTTATAAGAGAAAAAATTTAGATGATGATAAACAGCCAAAAAATCAACACCATCGATACCACAAACCTGCAAATCTTTACCCCCGACAAGCCACTCTCCTTTGCCCTTGCCAAAAAGGACAGGGTGGACTTCATCTACAACACGGCGGCGCTGGAGGGGAACGCGATGACCTTCCCGGAGGTGCAGACGCTGCTGGAGGGGATCACCGTCGGCGGTCACAAGCTCAGCGACGAACAGCAGATACTCAATCAAAACCGAAGCGTCACCCTCCTCTTCGAACTCCTCGAAAGAGATGACTTCAGGATCGACAAGCCGACCCTCCTCAGACTCCACGCCAAAGTAGCCGAAGAGGAAGCCCTGAGCTGGGGTGCATTCCGAACGAGCGGGGTCAATATCGGCGGGACAGAATACATCCCGCCCTCAGCCGGCGAGCTTGAGAGCGTATTCGAGCGCGGGATCGCCCAGATCATGCAGATCACCCATCCCATCATCAGAGCCATCACCTATTTTCTCTTCGGTGCAAAGTGCCAGTTCTTCTTTGACGGCAACAAACGCACCTCCAGACTGATGATGAACGGAATACTGCTCAGCAGCGGCTACCCGATCCTCAATATCAAAGCCAGGGACAAACTGGAGTTCAACTCGGTCATGATCGAATTCTACGACCACGACGACATAGAAAAAGCGATAGCCTACCTGAGCGACTACTACATCAGACAAAACGCCCATCTCGTAGCCTAGCGGTCAATCCCCTTTGATTCAAACCATGTTATAATCCTATCAATAATAATTGTCGCCGCGAACGACCTTGAAAGTGAGGCAAAGCCGAACGATTCGAGAGCGGCGACGCTTTTTTGGCTACTTTTTTCTAAAAAAAGTAGAAAAAGAATCCCGCATACGACATGGTATCAGAAACAAGGAAACAACCATTGAACACCAATGAAAAAAGCATCGTCCAGAAGCTCGACCTCGATGGCTATATCGAACGCTTCGAGAGCTTCCTGGCACGGCCCAAACCCATCATCCTCCAGGGCGATATCAACCAGCACTACCGCTATATCAAGGCCCTCTCGCCGCTGGAGTTCCCACTCCCCAAGAGCGTCCCCGAGCTCGACGACCAGCTCGCGCGGCTAAGGCTCCAGACGACGCTGAGACTTGAAGAGCTCCACGCTTTCGCGACGATGATCGAGTACTTCAACAAGCTCAAGAGCATCGGCCTCCCCGAACCCCTCTCTGGATGGATCTTCGGTATCGAAGTCCCCGACGAAGTGCGTGAGACACTGGGATACTTCGATGACCGCGGCGAGATCAACCCCGCCATCGACCCCGAGCTCTCCGATATCGAACACGCCATCAAGACCAACAAAGCCCAGATCAAAGAGTCGCTCTACAAGACCCTCCACTCCTCATCCCTGCGCGAATACCTCGTGGACAGCCAGATACACTTCCAGAACGGCGAGGAGATGCTCCTCGTGCGCGGCGGGTTCAACAATGTCATCAAGGCGACCGTCACAGGCCGCAGCTCCGGGGGATACTTCTACATCATCCCTCAGACCATCACCCAGCTCAAAGAGCGCGAATCGCAGCTGCTGAGCCGCCGCGAAGAGGTGATCTACCGCTACTGCCAGAAGATATCGGCGATCTACTCCAAATGGGAACGGTTCCTCGGCTTCATCAACAAAGAGTACGACCGCTTCGACCACTACCAGGCGCGCGTCATGTTCGCCAGGGCGCACGACTACGAGTTCCTCCTCCCCTCCAAATCGACCAAAAAGCGGATCAGGCTCACCGACTTCGCCCACCCCGCCATCAGCGACCCCACCCCCGTCACGATCGACCTGAACCGCTCGGTGATGCTCATCACGGGCGTCAACGCCGGGGGTAAGACGATGCTCCTCAAATCGATGCTGAGCGCCGTCTACATGAGCAAGTACCTCCTCCCCTTCCGCTGCGATATAGAGCGGAGCGAGATATCCCACTTCCGCTCGATAGAAGCGGTCATCGACGACCCGCAGTCGGTCAAGAACGACATCTCGACATTCGCCGGGAGGATGGTGGAGTTCTCGAAGCTCTTCCATATCAAAGACGCCATCGTCGGGGTCGACGAGATCGAGCTGGGGACCGACAGCGACGAGGCGTCGAGCCTCTTCCGCGTGATGCTGGAGAATCTGCGGGAGCGCGATATCACCTTCGTCGTCACCACCCACCACAAGCGCCTCGCCTCGCTGATGGGAGCCGACGACGATGTGGAGCTCATCGCCGCCCTCTACGACGAGGAGCACCGCCGCCCCACCTACACCTTCCTCCAGGGGAGCATCGGCAAGAGCTACGCCTTCGAGACGGCGGAGCGCTACGGCATCCCCGTCCATATCGTCGAGAAGGCGCGGGTCATCTACGGCGAGGACAAGGAGAACCTCAACGAGCTCATCGAGAAGTCCACGAGCCTGGAGCGCGAAATGCGCCAGAAGATCGCCATTATTGAAGAAGAACGCGCAGGGATCGAGCGGAAAAAACAGCACCTCGAAGAGCAGGCGGAGAAGCTCGAAGAGAAGCACCGCAAAGCGATAGCGACCCTCGAGAACCGCTACAACGCCGCGACCAAGCGGGCGCAGGAAGCCCTCAAGGCGAAGGAATCGACCGAGGGGCGCAGGCTCCTCACCGAAGCCCACAAGCACAAAGAGCGCAGCGCTCCCGCCAGGAGCGTGGAGGAGGAGAAAGTGCCGCTCGCAGAGGGCGACCGCATCAAGTACCGCTCCCACCGCGGCGAACTCCTCGCCATCAGGGGTGAGAGCGCCACCATCATCGTCGACGGGATGCGGATGAAAGTCCCCCTCAGGGAGCTCAAACGCTCCGGCGACACCCCCAAGCCCGCCGCCAAAAAGCCCAAAACCACCGTCCATGTCGAAAAGAGCGGCGCGGCCGTCTCGATCAAACTCCTGGGGATGTTCGGCGACGAGGCAATAGAAGCGGTCGACAAGTTCCTCTCCGACGCCCTCGTCAACGGGCTCAACGAAGTCCACATCATCCACGGCGGCGGCAGCGGCATCCTCGCCAAACTCGTCTCCGAGTACCTCCGCACCCACCCCAAGATCAAAACCTTCTACCGTATGCCCGGCAATACGGGGACGACCGTGGTGGAGCTGTAAAAGGCTCCATACCGCATCTAAACCTCTTTTTGAAATTTTCCGTAAACATCATACTGATTTCACCCGATTCTTGCCGCAAAAATGATAAGAAAATAGTATAATATGGTTTTGAAAAGGAAATAAATCATGAAAAAATTACTACTTACATCCGTCTTGTTATTCGCCTCTCTATTCGCGGCTGAGCAGCCTGCCGAAACCGCTGCCAAACCGAACATTGCCAGAGAGATGCCTGCCGCAGAGCTCTACAAGCTCATCAGCGAGGATGCCGACGACCTGAGTATCCTCGATATCAGAGAGCCTGACCAGATCGGGCACGGTGAGATATTCCACCTCAATGCCGTCCAGATCACGAGAGGGTACCTTGAGTTCAAGGTCGAGAAGGCATTCCCCGACAAAAAAGCCCGTATCGTCGTCTACTGCTGTACCGGCAAACGAGGCGCGCTCGCTGCCAAAACTCTCCAGGAGATGGGATATACCAATGTCTATTCCCTCCAGGGCGGGATCAGAGGATGGGTCGAAGCCGGCTACCCTCTCGACACGGTCTACGGTGAAGTGATCCTCAAGGATACCATCAAGAAATAGTGAGCAGGCCGTATCCCGGCTCTGTCGCTCTACATGCTGCAATAATATACTATAATAACCTCCATCCAAAATATCCGTTTCATAACAGGTTGCACAATTGACAACGACCACTGATCACAGAAAAGTCCTCACCCTCGCCCTCCCTGCCGCTGCCAACGCGCTGCTCGATATGCTCGGCGTCATCGTCGACCTCCTGATGGTGGGGCGCATCTCCACCTATGCTATCGCCGCCGTAGGGCTGGGGCTCCAGTCACTGATGATGTTCTTCGCGTTCACCGCCCTCTTCCATATCGGTACGACGGCGGTGATTTCCCGCTATATCGGGGCGAAGTCCTTCAAAAAGGCCTCCTATGCGCTCAGCTCCGTGATCCGCTTCGGACTCTGGAGCGCACTGCCCTTCACCACTCTGTGGCTTCTCATCTCGACCCAGCTCTACACCCTCTTCGGCACCGATGCGATGGTCAATGAACTGGGCTTCGAGTATGTGGGGGTACTGACGGCGATGATCCCCTTCGTGATCCTCAAGCTCGTCTTCGTCTCCGCCCTCAACGCCTACGGTGACACCAGGACGCCGCTCGTCGTCAAGATCGTCTCGATCATCCTCAATGTCGCGCTCAACTACCTGCTGATCTTCGGCTACGGCTCCATCCCGGCGATGGGGGTAGCCGGGGCTGCCCTTGCCACCGTGATCGTCAATATCCTCGAATGCGCCATCTACGCCCTCCTCTATATCCGCCGCCGTACCCCGTTCACCCCGATGTGGGGCTACTCGATCCCCCTCGTGCGGAAGCTGCTGCGTGTCGGCATCCCCTCCTCGGTCGACCGTATCCTCTCGGTGGGGTCGTATATGCTCTTCAGCTTCATCCTCGCCTCCTACGGCACCCATGCTTTCGCAGGATACCAGCTGGGACTTCGTATCGAGGGGCTGGCGTATATGCCCGGGATCGGGTTCACCATCGCGGCGATGACCCTCGTGGGTCAGGGGCTGGGGGCGAGGAACCCCGCGCAGGCGAAGGCCGATGTGATCCTCACTATGCGCTACACGATCCTCTTTATGGGGGTTCTGGGGTTCTTCATGGTAGGGGTACCCGAAGTGATCGCGGGGCTCTTCACCGATGATGCGGCGACCATCGCCTATGCGAGCATCTACCTCATCATCGTCGGCCTCTCGCAGATACCGCTGGCTCTCAACTTCGTCCTCGGCGGCGCGCTGCGGGGCGCAGGCGACAGCGCCACCGCTCTCAAGGTCAACCTCGTCACCCTCTGGACGATCCGCCTCTTCCCCGCCTGGCTGATCAGCCTCTACTGGCACGACATCGTCCTGGTCTACTTCGCCATGATCGCCGATACGATCATCAAAGCAATCATACTCTGGAGGGTTTTTGATAAGGGAGAGTGGCAGAAGATTAGGCTGTGATCTTTTGTAGGTGCGACCATGCCGTACAAAAAATTTTCCGTATGAATTGATAATTCTACCCTGTGCAACATTGTAGATTTTTTATTTGGGGCTTGACTAGTTTAGAGGTTCATTCCTGAAGATTCTGAGTAGCAGTTTATACAAATCTTCACCTCTATTATTGAACCTGAACTCGCACTCTTTAAGATGTAAATTGAAGTTCTCTTTATCCATTCCGTGAAATTTC
>QKDN01000012.1 GCA_003252535.1 Campylobacterota bacterium
AAGACTCTCCCTATGATCTCTCGTCAGGCCAATGGCAAAGAGATACATATCGAAACCGATATTGCCATCGAACATACGGTGTATGGATTCCAGAGTGAATTTCAACAGGTGCTTTTGGTTATAATCCAGAATTCCTATGAAGCGTTCATCTCATCCAATGTCCCTGAACCCTTTATCGAGATCAGGGGAGTGAGTGATGAAGAGACTTTCGGACTGCTTATCTGTGACAATGCAGGGGGTATTGCCCATAAAATCGCCGAAAAAATGTTCGAGCCGAATGTCTCGACCAAGCCTAACGGTACAGGCAAGGGACTTTCGATAGCCAGAACGATCATAGAGAGAAATATGAATGCAACATTGACCTATAAAGCTGTTGACAATGGTTCATGCTTTATTATCACTTTTGCCAAGGAGAGAGAAAATGCCTGATCAACTGCTTCCCTATCGCATACTGCTGGTAGAAGATGAGGAGGGTATCAGAAAGAACTACGCTGCCTATCTCTCAAGACAGTTCGAATATGTCTATACAGCGGCAGACGGTGCCGAGGGGCTAGTCTCATATCGCAAGAACAAACCCGATATCATGATCATCGATATCGAGCTGCCAAAGCTCGGCGGACTGCAACTCCTCTCGACGATCAGGGAGAGTGACCATACGACCCGTGCCATCATGCTCACTGCCTACACTGACAAGCAGATGCTCATAGAAGCGGCTGAACTTATGCTCACCAGGTACCTTGTCAAACCTATAGCGAGGGACGCGCTCAGACAGGCGCTCCAGAAAGCGATAGATGAGATCAACCAGTACAAGGTGATCTCACAGAAATGTCTTGAGCTCTATGATGGATACAAATGGGTGTACGAGAACCAGAAACTCCTCCATCACCACAAGACCGTCAAACTGACATCACATCAGAAACTCATCATGCAGACTCTGTGCAATCATGGCGGGGAGACTGTAACGGTAGAGGAACTGATGCAGGCGATCTGGAACGACAGTGACGAGAAATATATCAACACGCTCAAAAGCTCCATAAGCCTCCTGCGCAAGAAACTCCCCAAAGATCTCATCGTCAGCGAATACGGGAGCGGCTACAGGCTCAACTTCGACTGAGGCTGTCTTAAAAATTTCATCTAATAATAATCATAATTTTTAACAAATCATCTTCTGCTATACTTTTCCAAAAATTCAGGAGAGAAGATTTGGAAGAACTCAGACGTTTTCGATCGATCAACAAAATAGAAGGGTATTCGTACCTCGTACTGCTCTTTATCGCCATGCCGCTCAAATACGGCATGGGAATTGCTCTGGCTACCAAGATCGCAGGTATGCTGCACGGACTGCTCTTCATGGCGTTTGTCTACCAGCTGCTCCAGACCGGGCTTGGCAAAAAAGAGCAGATGATCTACTTCATCCTCTCGCTCGTCCCTTTCGGTAGTTTCATTATCGAAAAAGAGCTCAGAGACAAAGAAGAGGCATACGCTGCCGTACCGCTCACAGCGGAATAACCTTCGCAGCGAAAGGGATGAAGACTATCTTCCCGTCCCTGGCCTCTGCCAGCTCTTTCTGGCAGGCAAGGGAAGGGAGAGAGCAGTAATTCCCCAGTATCTTCCCCTGGTGAAAGTGCCCCTCGATCACCATCTCTGCATCGTCATAATACTCCATGATCTTCGCAACCCTGGCCGCAAAACCTTCAAAGGGACGGCAGATATCTTTTTGCCTCAGCCTTTTTTGCATCATCTGTATGATCAGTGGATGCAATGGTGCGGTTCCTCTGAGGAAAAACGGGCTGCGAAGTACCCCTGTATAGTATTCGTAGATCAATCCCATCCCGTATTTGTCACCGTGGGCAAGTGCGGCCTTTTTGCCGCCAAAGCTGAAGCAGACAGGCTGCTGCCCTCTTGAATAGACGGTAATGTTTTCAAGTAAACTGCCGAGAGTGAAATCGTGATTTCCTTCGAAATAATAGACCCGGACCTTCTTCGCGATACTCCTGAGCAGAGTGATCGCTTCATGATTGCTGGCCGCGGAGGCTGGACTGTATCCAAAGAGAAGGTCGAAGATATCCCCCATCAGAAAAAGCTGGGGCAGCGCGAGCTCGCCGCTTTCTATCTTTTGCAGGAGGATGAGCAGTTCATTGCCATGATTCGGGTAATGGGCATCTGCTATGAACAGCGCACCCTCTTCTATCTCCCCGACAACTTCCTGAACCATTCTACTTTTTTTGCAGATTTCGATTGAGTGATGCGGCAAAACTGACGATCAGCAGTACGGCGATACTGTACCAGGCCCATGCCGGGAATGGCACAGGGTCACCGGCAGCATAGGAGTGAAGCCCGGAAAGGTAGTAGTTGACACCGAAATAGGTCATCAGTACGCTGCTGTAGGCCCAGACTGAGGCGACATTGTAGATATAGGTCGTATTGAACATCGGTATGAATCTCAGATGGAGCACAGTGGCATAGATGAGGATTGTGACCCCGGCCCATGTCTCTTTTGGGTCCCATCCCCAGTATCTTCCCCAGCTCTCGTTGGCCCATACACCGCCGAGGAAGTTCCCAACAGTCATCAGGATGAGACCGATGATAAGACTCATCTCGGAGAGTGCAGTAAGCTCCCTGATCGAACGGTCGATAGATTCGCTGCTTTTTTTGCTTCTCCAGATGAAGAGCACAAGCACGATCAACGAGAGGACAGAACCAAGACCGAGGAATCCGTCACCCGATATGATGGTGGCGACATGGATCATCAGCCAGTAGGATTTGAGCACCGGGACAAGGTTGGTGATCTCCGGGTTGATGAAGTTCATGTGTGCCACGCCCATAGTGATCCCGGCAAGTATCGTAGCACCGGCAAGGGCAAGCGGCGATCTCCTGGCCAGCAGCAGACCTGCCAATACTGTAGACGCTGCGATGAATATGATCGATTCGTAGGCATTGCTCCACGGTGCATGGTCGGCAATATACCATCGTATCCCCATCCCTGCTATATGGACGGCAAAACCGATCCAGAGCAAAACCCAGCCTATCTGCAGGATAAGTTCCTGACGTTTGAACGGCTTCACTACGTTGTATACTCCGAAGAGCAGCAGCAACAGACCAAGAACGAGATAATAGGGAACAAGTTTCCCAAAGAGCCCAAGCTTGTTGTAATAGACCTCAAGCTCTATCGATTCGGCGCTCGGTATCACCTCGCCTCCGTAAAAGCTCTGGTAGTCTCCTATCACGTCGAGCGCATTGTTTGCCTTGCTCCAGTCACCGCTCTTGAGAGCCTCTTCGACACTGACGAAATAACTCTTCATGATCAGCTGCACCATCTGCGCTTCTTTCTGAGGGAAGGACTTGAAAGCATCGACCGGGGATTTCCACCCGTTGTTTTTGTCTTTTGGCAAAGGGAAAATCTGAAGCAGTGAACCGGTATAGACCATATAGGCTACATTGACCCGCTCGTCGATCTTGAGTAGCTCTTTGTCGTACTGACTCTGCTCGATCGGCCTTTTTCTGCTCGCTTCACTGATATCGTTATAGAGTTTGTAACTGTTGTTGGCACCGAAGAAATCGGAGAACTTTGCATATTTGCTTGCTGTATCAAGTCCGAGTTTCTTGGCGATCAGCGGATGTCCGATCTTGATCATCTCGATCTGCTGGTAGAGATCGGGGCGAAGCGTCATCCCCAGATATACCTCTTCCGGGCTCCTGGAGAGAAATGACGATCTGCCGGTAATCTTAGCTACAACCTCGTGTGAAAGGGTACTGACCGGTTTCATCCGTCCCTGCGAATCCTGTACGCTCAGGTGGCCGAAGTTCATCGCATGCCCCTGGTCGAGCGCCGGGAGCTGCGCCACTATACTCTGATCATCTGCCCTGAGCGGCGAAGCGCCCATCAGGATCAGGAGCACTATCATGGCAGTCGTACTCCCCTGAAGCTTCCTGACATCTCCGAAGAGCTTCTTGAATCTTCCGTTATGCAGTACGAGTGACCAGAACATGCCGATCGTCAGAAGGATATAACCTATATATGTCGGGAGTGTACCGGGATCGTGGTTGACAGAGAGGATCGTACCCTTTTCATCCATATCATACGAGGACTGAAAGAATCTGTATCCTCGGTGGTCAAGAACATGGTTCATATATATCCTGTAGGGCTCATCGATATTGTTCTCCTTGTCGATCAGGACAACCTCACTGGCATAGGAGGAGGGGGTCATGGACCCGGGGTATCTTTCAAGCTCGAATTTCGTCAGTTTGAGTGCGAACGGTACATCGATGGCTTTGGCACCGTAGGAGAGTTTGATCTTGAGTCCATCGAGTTCTACATTCTCTGTATCCCCGGGGGTTCCCTTCGTGCCCATAAGCTCTACCTCTTTGGTCTTGTCTCCTACAGCGAGGCGGAGTCTGATCATCTCAGGCATTCCTGAAACAGGTTTGAGACCCGACTGTGTATTGGAAACAATCGCCTTCTCATGCACCTCTTTGAGTACCAGCCCACTCGATGCGAACTGGTAGAGATGTCTGGTCTTGAGCTCATTGAGACCAGAAGGGAGCTCACCCTGCTCCCGTGTATCCATATTGAAAGTAGAGAGGCTGTAACTGCTGTCTACCCAGAGAGAACCGTTGCTGTCAGTGACTGCAAAATGCGGCTTCTCCCCTCCAGCTACAGCATTGTAGGAGAGGATGAAGTCACCTGCATCCACCACTTCACCCGATGCCAGCGGTACGATCTTCCCCTGCATACTACCGCTGGCGATCTTGAACTCGAGTATCTTTTTACCCTTCGGGTCGTCTACGATGCTTTTGGTGACATTGGGCATATAGCCAAGGAGATCAAAATCCAGTTTCTTCTCACCGGCCGTTACAGAACCACTGAGACTGTTGGATGTCATTGAAGAGAGATAGAGCATTTTCTCATAGCTTGCGCTTTTCCCGCCAGACTCTACGTCGATCTTCAGGAATTGTGTATCAGTTACGATCACTGATGAGCTCTCCCCTTCGCGTATATGCATCAGCCCTTCATAACCGATGAATCGCGTCACAGCAGCGCCGATGGCAATGATAAGGAACGAGGTGTGGAAGAGGAATACTGGAAGTCGGTTCCGATACGAGCGGAAACGGAACATCTGATAGGTGAGTACAAGAATGAAGTAGAAGAGGAATATCTCGAACCAGGCTGAATTATAGACCAAAGCCCTGGCGGTCTGAGTACCGTAATCATTTTCGATAAAAGTCGCTATACCAATCGTGATTGCAAACACGAACATCAATAAAACCGCCATTTTCATGGAAAGAAGAGCTTTTACCATCAATCTGCTTTCTGTTAGATTCTTGAGTCGCTTATTCTAATCACTTTTATCTTTGAAGATGATTGTGCAACAGCATAAGCATTTGGTTTAAAAGTATATTAAGCTTGTTCGTTCAAGGTGCGCCTGAGCACCAGATAACCGACCGTTGCAGAGAGAACGGTAGCACTCAGGATAGCCACCCTGTCCATGTGATCGAAGAGCGTATCGTCAACGAACGCAAGTGAATCGATAAAGAGACTCATCGTAAATCCTATCCCCGTAAGCAGGCTCACTCCGTAGAGCATACCCCATGTCGCACCCTGCGGCATTTCAGAGAGTCCGAGCCTGATAGCGATCCAGCTGAAGCCGAATACCCCCAGCTGCTTGCCGATCAGCAGTCCGAAGAATATACCCAGCGGTACCGAATGGAGCATAGAGTCTATCGAGATGCTCCGCAGATCCACCCCTGCATTGACGAATGCGAAGAGCGGGAGGATAAAGTAGATCACCCAGGGGTGGAGCGAATGTTCGAGCGCGATAAGCGGCGAACGTCTTTCCGTTGTTTTGTGACTGGCAAACCGATATGGGATCGTAAATGCGAGGGCCACACCGGCCAGTGTCGCATGGACTCCCGACTCGAGTACACTTACCCACAGGACCATACCTACGGCAAAGTAGAGTGAGATATGTCTGATATTGAGCCTGTTGAAAATAATAAGCACACCCAGCGATATCCCGGCAACTACGAGCGAGGCCACGGAGAGATCGACCGTATAGAAAAGTGCGATGACCACGATCGCACCAAGGTCATCGATGATCGCAAGGGCCATCAGGAATATTTTCAGTGACAGTGGCACTCTGCTCCCGAGCAGGGAGAGTATCCCCAGTGCAAATGCAATATCGGTAGCGGTCGGGATCGCCCATCCCCTGACAAATACAGGATCGTGTATATTGAAATAGAGATATATCAGTGCCGGTACGGCCATCCCTCCGATAGCTGCGAACGCCGGCAGCGCAATAGCACGGATCGATGAGAGCGAACCGTCGATACTCTCTCTTTTGACCTCGAGCCCAACATGCAGGAAGAAAATGGCCATAAGGCCGTCATTGATCCAGTGATGTATGCTCTTGTCGAACGCATATTCCCCTACCCTTATCCCGAGATTGAGATGAAGCAACGAAGTGTGAAATCCCTGCAGGGATGTGTTGACGACTATAAGTGACAGTATCGTCATCATTACAAGCAGGATACCGCTTGTCGCTTCGCTGTGGAATATCCAGGAGAGTTTTTGTTTCATAAATATATCCTTAAGTTTCCTTTGGCCGCTATTATGGCAAATCAAATACTAAAATAGACTGAATATGCTATACTAAGAAAAAGAAAGGAGTGTTCATGCAAGCAAAAATAGAGAAAACGATCAATATGGTACAGGAAGCCAAACACATCGATGAGGAGAACAAAGCTGCCATCATGGAGAAGCTCAACGAGTGGAAAAAAGAAGAGACTGCCATCAGTGACTTCTCCAACCATTTTGAAAAATACTGGCTTGAGCTGGAACCTATCTTTGCTGAACTTGGATGGATATAGAGAAAATCTTGCAGAGAGCAGCTGCTCTCTGCGGCAGGTAGGTATTACTTGTCATTGACCACTACACCGATATTCTTTTCGGCCATGACCTTCTGGTTCTGGTACCATCTTGTCGTTTCGATCTTCGGGAATACATCTTTCATGATCTCAAGGGGTGTTTCATCCCACTCGTCACGATTTTTTGCGATATCCCATCCAAGGCTCTTGATCACGTATGAGAATATCTGGTTGACGATCCTGTAATCGTAATGTTTCTCTTTTTCATCACTCAGCAGTTTTTTGACAACCTGTTTCCGCAGGTCACGATTATAGGTTGCTTTGATGCTTTCACTGATCTCTTGAGGGGTCATACCGGCTCCTGAAAGTTTTTGTCACTATACCAAGATATGTGGCGATAGTTTAGGGTGGGTGGCTTATTCCAAACTACTGAATCGAAGGGAATAATCAAAAACGACCCCGTTCAATAACGGGATCAAAAAAGGGATTACTTGGTGAGGATACTGTCTGCGATGAAGTTGAATTCATACTTGTTGGAAGGGTAGACCTCAAGACCTGACGCTACGAACTGTTTCTTGTTGATCTCACCATCCCACAATTGCAGAGTGAGCTCTTTGAACCAACCACGGTTGTCAACAGGCTTGAGAAGGTCCATCTTGTTATATCTCGGATTAGCCTTCACATCCTGACCGACACTTTTCATAGCGAGAGTATACGCTTGCTCTTTCTCTTCAACGCTCATATTGGCATGAAGTGCTGCTCTTTTTGAAACCGGAGCACCTGTCTCGGTTTTTGCTGCTCCCGGTTTGACAACCTTCACACAACCGCTGAAGTTCAACCCTACTGTCGCGACCAGGGCAATGCTCAAAATCTTTTTCGTAACTGAAGTCATTATCTTCCTTTATTGTAATACTTTAATCAAAATCAAACTCACGCTGCCCGAGGCAACTACATCGCTAAGTATAGCATACCCCTACTAAAATTGTGAAACTTTACGGTACATAAGCGATAACAGGCAACCCCTCGGATTCATCGAGCCCGCACATGAGGTTGGCTGCTGCAATCGCCTGTGAGCTGGCACCGCGGAGCAGATTGTCTATGGCCGAGGAGATGAACAGTCCGTTGCCGTGTACAGCTGCGAATATATCGCAAAAGTGCGTACCTGCCGTACTCTTGATATCCACGGGCTCCGTTCTGATACGGATGAAAGGATCGTTCTTATATCTCTCCTTCAGTATGGCGATTGGATCGATACCGAGATGTTCGTCAGAAAGCTTCGCATAGACGCTCACAAGCTCACCCCTCGTCGCAGGGATGAGATGCGGTACGAAATTGACCTGCGTATCGACACCGTGCACCTTCAGTATCTTCTCCCTGATCTCGGGTGCATGGCGGTGTTTGAGCGGGTTGTAGGCGAAGATATTGTCGTTGATCGTCACAAAGTGGGTCGTCTCCGAGAGCTTCTTCCCGGCACCGCTCACACCCGATTTGGCATCGACGAATACAGGAGAAGCAGGGTCTATATAGGGTACGAGCGGCAGGAATCCCAACAGCGTAGCCGTCGGGTAACACCCGGGACTTGCCACGAGCGAGCTCTTCCCGATCTCTTCACGATAATACTCGATCAATCCGTAGACAGCCTGCGGCAGGTTCTCACGGTCCTCATGCTCACAATAGAACTTCTCATACGTCTCAAGCTCCAGGCGGTAGTCTGCCGAGAGGTCCACCACCTTGACACCTCTGGCGATAAGCTCTTTGGCAAATCCCATCGATGCCTTGTGCGGCAGAGCCAGAAATGCCAGATCGCACATCTGTGCCACACCATCAGCGGTAGCGACTTTGACATTCATGGTGATCACCCCGCTCAATGATGGGTGGAGCCCTTCGATCATCGCATCGCCGCTTGTCGTGCCCAGGTATGTCAGCTCGAACTCTTTGTGACTGACAAGCATTTTGACCAGTTCGAGGCCGGTATAACCGCTGGCCCCTACGACACCTACCCGTATCATAGTACTATCTCTCTGTAGAATACCTCTTCGATATCGTAGACCCTTTTACCTGACGGAAGTTCGAGCGTGACTTCATCACCCTCCTCTTTCCCCAGCAATACCCTGGCAAGAGGCGACTGGATAGAGATCAGACCTTTATCCGGGTTGGACTCCTGGCCCCCGACGATCGTGTAGGTGGTCTCTTCGTCCGTTTCGACGTCATTGAGGGTGACGGTCGAACCGAAACTGATCCTCTTGTGCGCAAGTGTCGAGGGGTCGACTACCTGTGCCCTCCCGATGAGATCGCCCACCTCGAGGATACGTGCCTCCATAAGTCCCTGCTTCTCTTTGGCAGCATGGTACTCTGCATTCTCCTTGAGATCACCCAGCGCCCTTGCCTCGTCTATCACTTTTGCGATATTGGCTCTCTCTGTAGTTTTGAGGAACTCAAGCTCTTTTGACAGACGATCGTAGGTGACTTTTAGCATCGGTTCTTTTTGCACGGAACTTCCTTTTGAACTGTTTTGAATTTGTTGAATCATTATATCCTAAAGCTCATTATTTTTATACATGCAAAGGCGCTCTTTGGGGTATTCGCACCGATAAAAGATTTTTGTTCTGGTTCCCAAGTTGTACTTGGGAATCCATACGAGAACTACGCAGTACAGTCAATATGCATTCCGCAATTTAATTGCGGAACGAGGCAAATTGACTCTCTTCAACTGTATATTCATAATCATTTATTTTTGAATCTACTATAAAACTAGTCAGATTTGGAGTCTTTTCCATTGCGCTTTTATCTATAGCTCTATGTGTATTGATCTCCCAACCATTGACCAGTGTTGTCCAAACTATTATCGCTAAAACTATTTTTTTCATCTTCCCCTCCTAAGGTCTGAATGGTGTACAGATACCATCTGTTTTATTATCATATATATGTGGATTATCATTGGGGGTTTTTGTCAGTTTAAATCCATTTTTGTCTTCAGTATATTGAAAACTATATGCTATCCATGTAGATGTTTCTGGACTATGCAACTTCAACTCTTGTTGGACAGGAGAAAAAAATATTTTGACTTCATATTTTTTATTATTTGTCATAAAACTGCATATCTCTTCAACTATCACACGATGTGCTATTCGTTTTACAGCTAACTTATGATCTTCATCCAAATATTCATCTTTCTGTTCACATCTTTCCAAAGGATAAACCAAATCCGGTATCATAGCTAATGACTCAGGGATACTATGCTTGAGTATATAGTCGGAGATGACTTTGGCTTGCGGTTTCATCACGGCTACATCTTGTACATTTGGAGTACACTCTCTCTCGTAGTTATTTTTATCTATAATATACAGAATCGATATACCGACACCGTAGACCGTCAATAAAATATAAAATACCCTAAGCCGGTTCTTGGAAACGGCTACCATAAATAGTATAATGATGACCAGCATAAATGCTGTCCAGATGATAAAATCAACTAAAAATTCCAACATTTAACTTTCCACCTAATAGATAAAAGTAACAATCCACTCTCTGCCCCTATAGAGCTGAGAGTTGATAAGCTTGAGCTCGAAGCCTCCTGCGTAGGTAGTACCGTTGACATCGAAGAAAAAGTGAATGCTCGCCATGCCGTCCATCTGGAGGTCTTTCTCTCCCCATTCATGGATAGAGCCTTATATGTCTTTGAGTAGCGGGATACTTTTTTCGTTACCGTATAGTAAAGCTGCTATATAGGGATTACCCCCTGTCAGTCTCTCCACCATCTCCCTGTCATCACCGATGATAGCATTGACAAACTCCTTCGCCACATCCATAGGCTCAGCCCCCTTGGGGTCTTTTTGGTTGGCATCGGCTTTGACATCGAGACTGAGCGCATACGCTCCGCTGCTATAGAGCAGACCGTCGGTGGTCTCTATAGTGACCCGTGGTCTGTATCTTCCCTCACTGGAGAGTGTAACGGTGAAGTTGCCGTCACTGTTGCTCTGGTCATTGATCTCGTTTGTCCCTGCTATGAGAGGGATATTGTAGATGTAGAAGCTTTGGTTGTTGTCATATCCTTTGATACGAAGCGTTCTGTTTTGCTCATGGGCAAGTGTTTCATTGATTGCGTAGAGTTCGGCAGTATCCGTGGCATTGATCTCCAGTGTCATCCTGTCGCTCCTGTCAAAATATCAGGACCATACTATCGAAAAGATTTACACTTTGCAAAGGATTTTTTGAAAGTTTTTGAGTAAATTTCACATCACTCCCAAGTGTACCAAACGAGGGATAAAATATTGTAAAGCATTACTTGACACTTTATAATTATTGCGTTACAATTTCAGAAAAGGAACACCCATGAAAACCGTCGATATGCACCTCCATCTGCTCAACCCCAATGTGAAGTTCGACAGGCTCTTTGACAGGGTCGCCATCGCCCTGTTTGGCAGGAAGTTCGGCCTGGACAGCGAGAAGATGAAAACCGACCCGTACGGCGCCTATATCGATGCACTGATCTCTTCAATCAGGGACTCGGAGTATATCGTGAAAGGTGCACTTCTCCCCGTCGACAGCAAGTTCGACCGCGACGGTACGGAGATACACAGGGATGCTACCGTCTGTTCGCACAGTGAGGATGTACTGGCGCTCTACCGGGAGTTCCCCGAATACATCATCCCCTTCATGTCTGTCAACCCCAACCGCAAAGATGCCCTGGAACTGATAGAAAGATACTACCGTGAGGGCGCAGTGGGGATGAAGTTCCTCCAGAACTACTGGGAGGTCGACCTCAGCGAGGAGAGGCTCATCCCCTACTACCAGAAGCTCGCCGAGCTGGGCATCCCCCTCATCATCCATATCGGCAGCGAATACACCATCAGTTCCAGCCCGCAATACGAGAGCGCACGGATGCTCACCCTGCCGCTCGAATGCGGCGTCAGGGTGATAGCCGCCCATGTAGGTGCAGGTGATATAGGTGAAAAGCTGCGATTCTGGAGGAACCTCTCCGGTGATCCAAAATACTTCAACCGCGAATATCTCGATCTGATGGAGATGATGGAGCGGTATGACAACCTCTATGCCGATATCTCCGCGCTTCTGACGGTATTCAAGGCGAGGGTGCTCCGCGACCTCTCGCAGAGGGGTCTTGAGGAGCGGCTCCTCTTCAGTACGGACTACCCCGTAGTATACTCCACCCTCTTCACCAGCTATGACCTCCCGTGGAGAAAGCGGTGGGAGCTCTCAAAGATAGCCAATCCTCTCGACCGCTATACGCGGGCGATACTGGAATATTTTCCCAAAAGTTCACCTGTCTATACCAATTACCGCAAAGTGCTGCAGCTTGCATAAAATCAACATGCTCTCAGAATATTTGTTGCATAATTTAATATACATTTTATTTTTGGAGCTACCCATGTCAAACAGCATACCAGGGACCAGAGCCTCTCAAAGCGACCTAATCAATATACCCCGGCTCATCTCGTCATTTTTCACCCTCAAACCCGACCTCTCAGTACCGACACAAAGAATATCGTTCGGTACATCCGGCCACAGGGGAAAGGCATTGGCCAAAAGCTTCAACGAAGATCATATCCTGGCTGTCACCCAGGCTGTGTGCGACTACCGCAAGGATGCCGGGATCACAGGACCGCTCTTCCTCGCGCAGGATACCCATGCCCTCTCTACACCTGCACACATCACCGCCCTTCAGATACTCGTTGCCAACGAAGTCGAGACACTTGTCGCAGATGATAGCGGCTATGTGACAACCCCGCAGGTTTCGTTCGCCATCCTCGAGTACAACAAACACAATGTTGCCAAAGCTGACGGTATCATCATCACCCCATCGCACAATCCGCCGGATGACGGGGGCTTCAAGTACAATCCCGTCCACGGCGGTCCTGCCGACGAGACGATCACCAAGTGGATCGAGAACCGTGCGAACGAGATACTCGCGAATGGACTCAAAGGGATCAGAAGGGTAAGCCATGAAGAGACTTTCGACAGCAGCTTTGTAACCATGTACGATTACGCTACGCCTTACGCAAAAGCCCTTACCCAGATCGTAGATATCGAACTGATCGAGAAGTCCGGTATCAAGATCGGTGTCGATCCGATGGGGGGAGCGAGCCTCGCACTCTATGAGAAGATCGGAGAGCTCTACGACATGAACATGGAGATCGTCAATCCGGTCATCGACCCGGCATTTTCATTCATGACCCTCGACCACGACTGCAAGATCAGGATGGACTGCTCCAGCCCCTACGCCATGGCCTCGCTGGTCTCCCTCAAGGACAGCTACGATATCGCCTTCGGCAACGATGCAGACTCCGACCGCCATGGCATCGTCACCCCGACCGGCGGGCTCATGAATCCCAACCACTACCTTTCGGTAGCTATCTGGTATCTCTTTACCCACAGACCGCAGTGGAGCAAGGGGCTTGGCATAGGCAAGACCCTCGTATCGAGCGCAATGATCGACAGGGTCGCAGCCGACCTTGGTATCAAAGTGGTCGAAGTCCCGGTTGGATTCAAATGGTTCGTCCACGGACTGACCGAAGGGACGCTTGGCTTCGGCGGCGAAGAGAGTGCAGGTGCCTCTTTCCTCCGTTTTGACGGCAGTGTCTGGAGCACGGACAAGGATGGTATCATCCTCAACCTCCTTGCGGCTGAGATGCTGGCGCGCCTCGGCAAGGACCCTTCACAGCTTTATGCCGAGCTGGAGGCCAAATACGGTAGATCGTACTACAAGCGCATCGATGCCGCGGCTTCTGCCGAACAGAAAGCAGCCATCAAGTCGGTCAATCCTGAAGCACTGGCACTTGATACTCTCGTGGGTGAAAAGGTGGAATCGATCCTCACACACGCCTCAGGCAACGGAGCGGCCATCGGAGGGCTCAAGGTGATCGCCGCCAACGGATGGTTCGCCCTGCGCCCTTCCGGTACGGAAGATATCTACAAGATATATGCCGAGAGCTTCATAGGCGAAGAGCACCTCTCGCAGATCATCGACGAGGCAAAAGAGCTCGTCAAAGGGCTTTTGGGATAAAATTGGGATAGAATATAGGAACAAAATAATTCATATACAAAGGGGAATCATGCTGACATTCACACACCACTATCAATCCACAGAGAATAACAAAGGTGAAGAGATCATCCAAAATGCATTGAGCAGAGTAACGGAAGAGATGCAGAGCGATACGATCGGCTATTACAAGCTCCCCGAAGGTTCCAAAGGGCTGATCGATGCAGCAAAGAGTATCGATACGACTGGTATCACGCAGATCGTCATCATGGGGATCGGCGGTTCGTCGCTCGGGATCAAGGCAGTCGATGCCCTCCTCCGTCCCTATACCCCAGGAGCGAAAGAGATACTCTACTTCGAGAACTCCGATCCTCTGACCATACTTGAAAACCTTTCTAAGGTTCGTGAAAATGAAGCGCTCTTTTTCATCATCTCCAAGTCTGGGTCTACGATCGAAACCACTTCTATCTTCAAAAAGATCATCGACTGCTTCAATCTCGATCTTGACGGCAAAGATCAGCAAAGGGTCTTCGCTATCACCGACGAGGGGTCCGTCCTCAGCGACTTTGCAAAGTATCATACATTGAGAGAATTCAATATTCCGCACAATGTCGGCGGCAGGTTCTCCGTGCTCTCTGCTGTAGGGATCGTACCACTCACCCTCGCCGGTTTCGATACCGCTGAACTCCTTGGAGGTGCAGGCAAGATGATAGAGAACTTCTTCGAAGGGAAGGAGGATCACCTCCTCTCCAAAGCTCTCCACCTCTACAGCCACAGCTCCAGGGAATCGATCAATGTCCTCTTCTCCTATGCAGACAGGCTCGAAAATCTCACCAAATGGTATGTGCAGCTCTGGGGGGAATCGCTCGGCAAGATCGACAGGGAAGGGAACAATGTAGGGCTCACCCCGATCGGTCTCATCGGCGCGGTCGACCAGCATTCGTTCCTCCAGCTCATTATCGAGGGACCGAGGGACAAGAATGTCACCTTCATCAAGATCGAGGACTTCCAGAGAGAGCTCCAGATACCTGCGGTGTCACTTCATGCTATCGAAAAGACCGATTTCATCAACGGCAAGAACTTCGGCACCCTCATCAATGCCCAGGCAGATGCAACACTCCAGAGCCTCCTTGACAGCGGGGTCAACTGCGATACGATCACTATGAGTTGTGTAGATTCGGAGAACGTCGGTTCGCTCCTGGCCTATTATGAGCTTCTCACTTCGCTTGTCGGGGCAATGTTCGGTGTCAACACCTACGACCAGCCGGGCGTAGAACTGGGCAAACAGATACTCTACAAAAACCTCTCGAAGTAAGCTGCTTCCTATCACGACACACTCCGGCGGGTTGTGTCGCGGCAGGCAGCGTGCAGGCACTTTTGATCCATTTCCGGGATGTTTGACAAATTTGGATATAATGCCTAAATTATTTCAAGGTCTCTTATGTCGCAACACCCATCTTCCCACCCCTCGCTTCTGGCACAGTTCCGTTCTTTTTGCTATCAAAACAAAGCTACAGACTTTGAGAAGGCTGTAGAATATTTCGCGGTATTTGGCGGGATGGGATGGGCCATAGACATGACTGTCCCCCTTGATGCCCTTATCGAACAGAAGGTGCTCGATAACTACCGGTATATCCATGCCGATATTACCGAGATCACACACTCCAAGCCGGTACACCATGCGATGCTCACTGCCATAGCCACAGGTGACCGACGCGAGCACTCCGCATTCAAGAAGATCAGGATAGAGCGGCAGAAAGGGGTAGAGATCGTTGACTTCCTGATCGACAAAGGCCTGCTGCTCCTGGATGCATCGGTCGAGAAGCCACTCGATGAAGAGGGTGACATCTCCGACAAACTGCTTTTCGCTACACCTTTTATGCGTTTCTGGTTCGCTATGGTCTCACCTACCTACAAGAGTATCCGAGAGGGTGACTACAGCGAGTTCAGGGAGCGCTGGCTTGGGGTCAAAAACGAGTTTGCAACGCTCATCTATACACAGCTGGTATGGGAACTCGTCAGCCTCAGCTTCAAAGAGGCATTCGGGGATGACCCGATCGTAAAGATAGGTTCATACTATGACAGATATGTCTCCATCGATATACTTGCCAAACGCAAATCCGGCGCCTATCTTGCCGGTACATGCAGATACGGCAAGTCCAAAGTCAACAGATCGGAACTTGCGAAACTCAAAGAATCTTGCCGGATAGCAAAGCTCGACAATGTAGAGAACTATGTGATCTTTTCAAAGAACAAATTTTCATCCGAGTTGAAGAACGAGATCGAGGCCGACACCAGGCTCTTCTCCATGAGACACTTGAGCAAACTGATGGACAATCTCAGCGGGCAGGATCTCATCGTAAGTACCAACAAAAAATACTAAAGGCGACCCATGGCAAAACACCCGACACTCCTGCAACATTTTCGCTCTTTTGCATTTCAGAACAATATCTCCGATTTCGACAAAGCCTTGGAGTATTTCGCGGTATTCGGGGGTACGGGCTGGGATGTCGACACATCTGTAAGCCTCGAGGCGCTCATCGAAACAAAGATACTCCGTCACTACGAACCACTCCACAAAAGCATCACCAGGTACACCCACAACAATCCCGTCTATCATAAGCTGCTCACCCTCATAGCGCTTGGTACGGAGCATGAGCATGATGCCTTCAGCAAGGCACGGATAGGGAAAGACAGGGGCGAAGAGGCAGTAGACTACCTGGTGAAGAAAAGTTTGCTGCGATTTGACCTCTCGACGGAAAAACCTTTGGGTGAAAGCGACTGGAAGTCGGACAGGCTCCTCTTCTCCCTCCCCTTTATGCGTTTCTGGTTTGCGACCGTCTCTCCCCACTACAGGAGTATAGCAGAGGGGAACTTCGATGAATGGCGGCAGAAATGGGCGCAGCAAAAAGAGAATTTTGCCATACTGCTCAGCAACCTGCTGGTGCGGGATCTTGTGAAGCAAAGCTTCGGCGCAAGGGTGACAAATGATCCCATCGCCGCCATAGGGTCATACTATGACAAGCACACGCACATCGAGATACTCGCCGTCACGAAATCCGGCAGGATGCTCGCAGGCGCGTGCAAATACTCCAGGGAGCCGGCAAAGGCTAATATGCTCACCACCCTCAGACAGAAGTGCCAAACATCCCAACTCGATATCGACGAATATATCCTCTTCTCCAAAAACGGCTTCACTACGGAAGCGGCAGAGGAGAAAGATACGACCGTGACGCTCCTCTCGGGGGAACACCTGGCATCGCTGCTGGATGATCTGGGCGAAAACGACCTGTTGATCTATACCAACAAAAAGTACTAGTCGGAATCTCCCGGATCACTCTTCCCCGACCTCCACTACCGCCCCTGCATCGGGCAGGTACTTCACCTCTGCATAGTTGGCGACGATGAACTCGTCCTCTACCAGCCTTTTTTCGTGATCCTTGGTGCGTATCTCCCTGTGGAGCTCGTTGGCGCGGTAGTATTCCCCCTTTTTCTCGAACCTGTGGTTGCGCTCATAGACATGGTACGAAAGTGGTGAGGGGTGCGTCGAACGCAGATCGCCGTTGAGACACTTCTCGTCGAGCCATAGCCGCAGCTGGTAGCTGTGGGGTGTATTGTTGGTGAAACGAAGGTCACGGTAGTTGTACATCACCGTAGCGCCGCTGGCGAAAGGAAGCACCCTCCCCTCGTCGGGGAACGGATCGAAGCTGTGGTGGTGCCTCTCGATCACTTCGAGCGGCGAATGGAGTACCAGCCAGTAGATGAGGTTGGAGCCCTGGCAGATGCCGCCGCCGATCCCTCCCCTCGCTTCACCCCGCACGAGCTCCATCCCCTCCAGGAATCCTCTCTGTCGGGTCGGCTTCCCTACGAGACGGCAAAACGAAAATGTCTCCCCTGGAGCTATCACGATCCCGTCGAGCATCCGTATGACGATCCTGAGGTTCTCCACCTTGTTGTATTGGAGCTACATGTCGTGCCTGCCGGAGTACTTTCGGATCAGGACGCTCTGGTGCTTCTTGATACGGTACGGGAAGCTCTCACGCTGTATCGTTCCGGCATATCTGTGGTCATCAAGCCGCCACTCTATCGATCGTTCTGTTCTTTTGAGAAATACGGCGAGATGATAGAGGAGCGGATGATAGGTGGAGATGGGTTTGGGAAACCATTTAGGACGTATGAAAATCACTCCTCACGATCTCCCGTATACATAGATCATACTCTTGCACCTTCTACTGCGGTACGCCCTGCGTGTCAGACGTTACCATGTGATAATAACGCTTCTTCTACCCCAGCTGAGCGCCCGTCGGCGGTCGATACCCATATAGATATCGATCTTTCTTCTGAACCTGCTGTTCATCTTGTCCCTGACTGTGTAGTAGCCCGGGAGTCCCGATATCTTGACCTTCATACCGTTGGTGAGTCCGTACTCGCGGATCAGGTCTCTTGAGACCGCGATCACTTTCATACCCGGTCGCAGACGGTTGTTCCATGCCGCGAGGAACGGAGAACCGTCGGTCTGTCTGACATGCGAACTGTATGCCGTAGAGGTGACACGCAGCGAACGCCCACGGAGTTTGGGAGCGATCTTGTAGCGATCCTGCACATCCTTCCCGGGGTAGAGCTGTTTGGCAAGCCTTTTTTTCTTTTCGGCCTCTTTTTTCTCTTTGGCGATCCGTTCTTTCTCTTCCCTCTCAAGCCGCTCTTTGAGCAGCTTGTATGCACTCATCTTTCTGGAGAACTTTGCCTTTGCTATCGGGATGATGAGCGTGTCACCGATCATGATATTGGCGCTGTCCCCTATATCGTTCCACTCCGCTATATCCGAGACCTTGAGACCGAATCGCTTGGCTATACCGATAAGCGAATCTCCGGAAACCACCTCGTATACCGGGAACTTTTCGGCCATGAGCGCTTTCTCTTCAAGCTCGTTCGCCTTTTCGATCTCCTCTGCCTTCTCCTCTTCGACGATCGTCAGGTTCTCCTCTTTGGTAGGTACCTGGACGAACTTCTCGCTCTTCGTCACGCTTCCCTGATAGCGGAGCGGCTCATAGAGCTCGGTGTATTGATCGAACATATCGGCGACAGTAACGACCTTGAGTCTCTTCTTACGAGGAAGCGGGAGTGTTTTGGTGATGATGGGGGCATTCTTGTCGCTGGTGAGGCTTGCAACGCTTTTGGTATAGATAAACTTGCCCGAATACGGCATACATTCGGTCGTCTTGGAAGTAACGAGGCGGCAGTCGATCACAGTATTGCCCATCCCCATGAGTGGGCTGGCTGCTGTGACGAGACCGGCGATCAGTAGGGTACTTTTCATTGACATTCATACTGAAGTTACAGGAACTTCAGCATCTCCTCCTTGATAGCGTCTTTCTCTACTACCGTCGTATGTTTGATCTCTTTTGAGAAGAGATCGCTGACAACTTTTGGGATCGTTACGGTTGCATTTTGGCTCACCCATTCGAGCGCTTCGAGATCGTCTTTGCACTCATGCCCGAGTGCTCTTGCCACAGTAGTGCTGAACTTCGTCCACTCCGCAGTCGAATAGATCACCGTAGGGAGTTTCTCCTCCCTGAGCTCCTCGTATGCGCGCAGACAGGTCGCAGTATGCGGGTCCATGATATACCCGGCCTTCGCATACGCCGCTATGACGCTCTCACACTCGCTGTCGTTGCTGAACGATGCATCGAAGTCCTCCCTGAGGGCTGCGAGCTCTGCATCGGTGAGCGAGTAGGATTTCTGTGTTGCCAGCTGCTCCATCAGTTCCCTGGTACGCGCTGCGCCGAACTTGTCGAAGAGGACACGCTCGACATTGGAGCTGATGAGGATATCCATCGCAGGAGATTCAGTGAGGATGAGCTCCCTGTGGCTGATATCGTACTCCCCTTTGGTGATAAGGTCGGTGAGGATATTGTTGATGTTAGAGGCGATAAGGATCTTTTTGATCGGTAAGCCCGCTTTTTTGGCATAGTAACCGCCGAGTGCATTGCCGAAATTGCCGCTTGGGACAACGAGGTAGATCGGATCGCCCATCGCGATCTTTTCCTGTCTTACGAGCTCTATGTAGCTGTGGATGTGATAGATGATCTGGAAGATGATCCGCCCGAAGTTGACCGAGTTGGCCGCCGAGAGCTTGATATCCCTGCTTGCGAGCTCATCCTTGAACTCCTGTGATGCGAGGAGAGCCTTGAGAGCACTCTGGGTATCGTCGAAGTTCCCTTTGACGCCGATCACTTTGAGGTTCGACGCCGCTTCGGTGACCATCTGGAGCCTCTGGACATCGCTCGTACCGCCGTCTGGGTAGAGGCATGCCACTTTGATATTGTCCTGATCTTTGAAGGTCTCGAGGGTCGCAGGCCCCGTATCGCCGCTGGTAGCCGCCATGATGAGGTAGTTCTCCCCTCTTTGCTGCGCCAGACGGCTGAGGATATAGCCGAAAGGCTGGAGTGCCATATCCTTGAAAGCTCTCGTCTGCCCGTGGTAGAGCTCGCTGACAAAACAATCCTCTTCGACAGCCACGACCGGCACCGGGTCGGCAGGGTCGTCGAAACCGTTGTATCGCTCCAGGGCAGCCGCTATGATATCGGCATCGATATCGATACCGAAACTCTCCAGGAAGTCGGCAGCGAGCTCTTTGTAGTGGCTCTTGAGGTGTTTTTGCAAAAAGTCGCGATCGAGCGCGGGCAGTGATTTGGGCACATACAGACCCCCGAAGCTTGCGCTTGGGCTGAGTATAGCATCCGAGAAATTGATCTCAGCAGCTCTTTGTCCGTCGTTACCTCGTGTTTCTATAAATTGCATTCTTTCTCTTTCTGTTAGGATTTTATATCTCTTCTACACTCTGCATCAGTACAGAGATGATATCGGTCATCGTGAGGATACCGGCTATTTCGTTATTGTCGATGACCAGAAGTCTTTTGATGGAGCTGTTGACCATCATTTTGGCAGCATACTTTACTTTCATATGGGCAGAGACCGATACGGCAGGGGTACTGGCGATATCGTAGACATTGAGCAGGTCTATGTCACCGTCTTCGGCTACGATGGTCTCAAGGATATTTTTGAAAGTGAGAAGTCCATAGGCACCTGAATCCTCCGTCTTGCTTACGACGACAGAACGGACGTTCTTCTCTTTCATCTTCAAAAGTGCATCGCGTACCGAAGCCATCGGCGACATCATCAAAAGTTTATCTGCCGGTGTCATAATATCTTTTACTAGCATCGTCTACTCCTTTATAGTAAATGTTGTATATCGTCTCTGAACTTGTCCACTTCTTCGAGATCGAGCCCTGCTACATGGGTCAACGGGACGGTGAACGCCAGTGAGCTCTGATTCTCGGGCGCATCAAAATCAAATTTGCTCTTGACAGCACGAAGGACCCTGAGCGAGACGCGCATAGGGAGTACGAAAAGCAGCACCGAAACATTCTCTTCGAGGGTAAGTCCGAAAAATATCTTTTTCTCTTTGAGACCGAGCGATCTGCCATGAAGGATCGTCACGCTCCCGGCACCCACCTCTTTGGCGGTAGCTATCACCTCTTCTTCTTTCGTCTCTTCGATCACTACGACCAGTGCGGTAAACTTCATATCTTCTCCTACCTTATGATTGACTGGATGCTTTGGTTTTCATAATAGTAGCATAAATCCCATATCCCATGACTGTGATCATAGGAAAGAGCGATGCAAATGCTATCAGACCAAAGCCGTCGATGAGAGGATTCCTCCCCTCGATATTCTCTGCCAGACCCAGACCCAGCGCCGCTACGAGCGGTACGGTCACCGTCGATGTGGTCACCCCGCCGCTGTCGTAAGCGATAGGGATGATATACTGCGGGGCAAAATAGGTCATGATGATGACGATAATGTACCCGGCGATGATATAGTAGTGTATCGGATCACCCACGACGATCCGGTATGCCCCGAGAGCGATGCCGATAGCGACACCCAGCGCCACGATGGCACGAAGGATGGTCTGGTTGATATTCCCGGAAGATATCTCCTCGGCTTTGATGGCTATCGCCAGGAGCGCAGGCTCAGCCATCGTCGTAGAGAATCCTATCAGGAACGCAAAAAGATAGATGAGGAGATCGTTCTTCATCCCGGTGAGCTGGAAGGCTATCGTCTCCCCTATCGGGAAAAGCCCCATCTCAAGCCCGATGATGAAGGCATAGAGCCCCAGGATCACCATCATGATACCTACACCTATCTTGTGCAGATGCATCACCGGCTTGCGGATGATCACATACTGAAAGAAGAATATCACCATTAGGATCGGCGCTACATCCTTGATCACCCCGACCAGCTCCATGAAGATATGGCCGATACTCGCATCAAAGACCGCTTCGTGTCCCTTATCCACTGCCTCACTGACTGCCGCTACAGCTCCCGCAGCGGCATCGACACCCGAATAGACGACGATACCGTATGCCTGTACGAAGATCATCGGCAGCAGCGAGGCAAAGGCGATCAGACCGAAACCGTCGATGACGGGGTTACGCCCCTTGATGCTCGATGCCAGACCGATCCCCAGCGCCGCTACCAGAGGTACCGTCACCGTCGATGTAGTAACTCCGCCACTGTCGTAAGCCAGTCCTACGATCTGAACCGGTGCGAAATAGGTCATGGTGACGACGAGGACATATCCTGCGATGATATAGTACTGTATGGGGTGTCCGAGGAGGATACGGAATGTCCCGAGTGCGATGGCAAATCCTACCGAAAAGGCCACGGTCATACGGAGGAAATAGGCATCGATACGCCCGTCACTGATCAGCGCTGCCTTGTTGGCGATGGCGATGAGGGCAGGTTCGGCGACGGTCGTGGAGAAGCCTATAGTGAAGGCGAAGGCGATGAGCCAGAAGAGCGAGCCTTTTTTGGCGAAATCGGTCGCAAGCTTCTCCCCGATAGGGAAGATACCCAGCTCCAGACCGCGTATAAAGAGGGCCAGACCTATCGCTACGATCGTGAGTCCGAGTACGATAGAGCCCAGATCGTCTGGAACCGTACGGACGATAGCGATCTGGAAAAACGCGACCACTACGATAATAGGGAGAAGATCCATGAAAGAACTTCTCAGATCATGATAAAATATTTTCAGGCTCTCTTTCATGCGCGGATTATAGCCAATTAACCTCTTATTTTTGCTTTAATGTTATTTTTAGATTTATTTTAATGATAGTGTCCATCAGTTAGACTGAACTCATTGCCACACGCCGTTGATTGTGTAGCCGCAGTAGGGGCAATGCCCCTCTTCGTCGAGCTTGTTGACCGTCGAGTCCCGCATGATCCCGTCCCGTACGATCACCCTGTTCTCGCATTTGGGGCAGTAGGTGGAGTGGTAGTCCTCATGCCCTATATTGCCGATGTAAACATACTCGAGCCCCTCCTCCTGCGCGATCATATAGGCGCGGATAAGCGTCGACTCCGGTGTGCCCAGGATATCCTGCATCCTGTACATCGGACGGAAGGCGCTCAGATGCCACGGTATCGACCTATCGATCCCCGCGATGAATCTCGCGATCTCCCTGATCTCCTCGTCACTGTCGTTCTGCCCGAGGATGAGCAGCGTGGTGATCTCTATATGTATCCCCTTGCTATACGCATAGCGGACACATTCGAGCACTGGTTTGAGCTTCGCGCCGCAGACATTCTCGTAGAACTCCTCGCTGAAGCTCTTGATATCGATATTCATCGCATCGAGGTAGGGGGCTATGGTATCGATCGCCTTGCGGGTCTCGTAGCCGCTGGTGACATAGATGTTCTTGAGCCCCTTCTCGTGTGCCAGCTTCGCGCAGTCATAGGTGTATTCGAAGAAGATCACCGGCTCGTTGTAGGTGTAGGAGACCGACCCGCAGCCGTTCTTGAGCGCCAGTCTCACGACCTCTTCGGGCGGGAGCTCGCGCCCTACTACCTCGCCGTTGTTCTCCCTGGGATACTGGGATATCTCGTGGTTCTGGCAAAAGCCGCACGAGAAGTTGCACCCCACCGTCCCGATGGAGAATGTCGTGGTGCGCGGGAGGAAATGGTAGAGTGGTTTTTTCTCCACCGGGTCGATATTGGCAGCTGCGACACGCCCGTAGACGAGGAGCTGCAGCTCCCCATCCTCCACCATTCGCACGCCGCACTCACCGTACTCACCCTCACCGAGCCTGCATGCGTGGGCGCACGCCTGGCACAGTACCTTCGCCCCCTCGATGGGTTTGCTCAGCCATGCTTTGATAGACGACATCGTTACTCCTTTTCTCTCTTTTTCTCATCTCTGCCGGGAGGGTAGCTGAGTGAGCGCAGCTTCTCCTGCAATCTTTTTTTGAGCATCCTCTTGAGCCCTGACGGCGCCAATACCTGGATATTGGGGAGCCATTTGATGAGGAGCTCCTCGACCTCCCGCAGGTTGCTGACCCGGTAATGAACCTCGATATCTCCGTTCTCGAACTCCCCTACCACTTCCTGGCTGGGCAGATAGCGTTTGAATCTGAAGAATCTCCTCGAGGCTTTGTTCACTCTCAATTTTACCGTAATTTCTTCTTTTCCGAAAGTGGAAAACGGAGATTGGATGCGGCTGATGAACTGCAAAAACTCACGATGGGGGAAAAATACCCGGCTGGTCTGCACCACATCCATCACCATCGAGATACGCAGGAACTCAAATCGGTTGATCGAGACATTCTCCCCGACGAGGTAGAAGTTTTCATTGACAAAGAGTATCTTGTAGGGGTGGAACGATCTCTGGCTCGTTCCGTTCTCGCTTCTGTAGGTGATCTTGACGAGCTTGTTGAACTTGATGGCGTGTTCGAGTCTCTTAAGCATCTCGCCGTTGCGCATATCCTCGAGCGGTCTGGACTTGAAGTCGTAGACCTCCATCGAGGTCTTGATGAGCGCTTCGGTCCTGTCGCTGATGGCGCTCTGCATCGAGGTCATCCCGAAGATATTGACGATATTGGCGAGCGTCATGAGGTCACGGGCTCCGAGTACCTCCTCGAGTAGCACCTTGCGATACGCCCGGTAGCACTCCCCTTCCTTGGAGGTAAACTCCCCGAAGAGCTCCCGGATCAGCTCAAAGTCCCGCCGGATCGTCCGGTCGCTCACTTCATACTCGACCGCCAGAGCGCTCACACAGAGCTTCTTCCCCTCATCGAGCCGCTTGAGTATCTCTATGGTACGGTATAGACTGGATTTTTGGCTCATCTCTTCTCCCATCCTATATTCGAGAGCAGACCACACTTTTTGCACTCGAAGTCAAACTGATCATGTAACGGCTCATCCAGTAACCATTCTCCGTGACATTGTGGACACTTACGCCCAAGTTCTTTTTTTCTGCTTCTAGCTGTATATTTATAGAGATAGTAATAGGTTTTGATACCTGTCACCTCTTCGATCTTTTTACAAACATCCAAACCATCTTTTGTGAGTTGGCTATCGATCGATACAAGCTGATGATGTGCAAATCTCTCGCCAACACTGCTATTGATATGCAATGAATCACATGCTTCGTAATTGTCTTGCCAAAACTTGAATGAAATATACTCATCCTCGGTAAAATTTGACAATTTATAATAGGGGATACTATTAAAGCATTTTTTGCATTTGAGTGGTAATGCTAAATCCAAATAGTTTGTATAGAGAATAAACTCAGAGAAGTCGTTACATTGACACACATTTTGTGATAGCGGTTCTCCCGATAAAATCGTCACAACTGGTTGCCCCAAATAAATGCCTTGAAATTGTTCAAAAATATTGCTTAGTAGTTCATCATTATATTTTTGAGATAATGAATCCTGTTCAGGAGTAGATACATAGATTTCAATGTTACTGTTTCTCATAGCAAGAGGATAATTTGAACCTAGTACATGACCTCTTCTCTGCCATGTGCTATACAAATACGAGATCAATTCTATTTGTTCATCTTTTTTTTGTGCGTCATGAATATGAAATATAACTTGTGCGGTGTACATTACAAATACCCCTCTACCGAATTTCTGATCATCTCCACCAACACCTCATCCATATACTGATACTCATCGGGGATGTCAAGCACCACGACTTTCTTGTGTTGTATCGCTCTGCCAAATGAGGCTTTGAGCCTGTCGCGATGTTTGGTCTCCATCACGAACACCACATCCGCCCACTCGATATCCTTTACACTCACCGTCCTCCTCGCCCGTGGACTCGTCCCCGCCGAACGGACACTGAACCGCTCATCCCTACTGTATATCTTCTCGGCAGTAGGACTGCGCCACTGGTTACGACTGCATATAAAGAGGAGGTTTTGCATGGGTTTGTCCTTTCTTCGATCAAGCTATGTTAAAATTTTTCGATTTTTTTAACATCATATTTCTTCATCCACTCTGCCCAATTTCAATTCAAGGATGTCTTTTTCCACTTCCCGTTTGAGCTCTTCTTCTGTAGGCAGATAGAGTTGGTATTTGGATGCGAAGAGGTTTTGGTTGTCACTCAGTACCGAGTATTTGACTACGGTGTCGTCTTTGTCGCTACAGAGTATGAGTCCGATGGTCGGGTTGTCGTTTTGCGACTTTTCGAGATCGTCGTACATCCGTACATACATATCCATCTGTCCTACATCCTGATGCGTCAACTGTCCTATCTTGAGATCGATGAGGACGAAACATTTGAGGATGTAGTTGTAAAAGACCAGATCGATGTAGAAGTTGCTGTTGTCTGTCTGGATACGCTTTTGACGGGCGACGAAGGCAAATCCCCGCCCCAGCTCGAGCAAGAACTCCTGTATCCTGGCAATAAGCCCCGATTCGAGGTCGCTCTCGTAGAAGCTGTCGTTTTGTCTGAGATCCAAAAACTCCAGCACATAGGGGTCCTTGATGATGTCTTTGGGTGTGAGCTGCATATTTCGGGTATTGGCTGTCGCTTCTTCTCTGACGGGCAACTGCTCTTTGCTCGATAGCAGTCTCTCGTAATAGTGCGTATGTATCTGCCTCTCCAGTGCCCGCACGCTCCACCCAGACGCCACGGACTCACTGATATACCACTCTCTGGCTTTCGGGTTCTCAAGTCGCATGATCAGTCTATAATGGCTCCAGCTCAATTCTCTACACAGTGTGGAGAGAATTGGAAAGGCTTTATAGAACTGTCTTATATTCCATAAGCTTTGTGTCGAATAACCTTTCCCGAACTCTACCGTAAGCTGTCTCGATAACTCTTTGATGAGTTCGGCTCCGTACTTCGCCCGATCCTCGCCATGCTGTTCCTCTTCGACTATCTGCTTGCCGATATTCCAGTAAGCTTCGACCATGATGAAGTTGACCTGTTTATAGGCTTGATCCCTTGCGGTCTTGAGGATGGTTTTTATGGTTTGGTAGAAGTTGGTCGGCTGCATGACTTTGTCCTTTATCCCGCTCATCTCGAATGTTTAAATATCTCTTTTAAAAATTCTCCAAAAATATTTTTCCTCTTGATAGTATCGGACTACAGGCTTTTGATTATAAATATTGTAAATATCATTATTCAATGTTTCTATAAATTTTTCAATATTTTGTTCAAACTCACTTAACCCATTATCATTTTTTAGTCTGTTTAATTCGAAAAGTGCAACTTGTTTGTATATATCTTCTTTTGTATTCAATTTAAAAAATTTTGAATAATTTCGAAATTCAAGTTGATGATTGTGTTCGAGATGATGAAATGATGTTCTCAATTGGAGTGATGCATAAACTTCATTAGTCAAATATATACGACGCAATTCTAAGAAAAAATTATAATATTCAACTGCAAACTTTTCAAATGCTTCACTATTTAATTTCAAAAAAGTCAAATATTTTTTCTTATCTGCAATCAATGCATTCAACGGATTATAGAGTTTCTCTAGTTGTTGTTTCGACCTGTCATATTTGATATTTCTTTTATGTAAAAGAATATTTACATAAGTCACAATGGATGAACCAATTATTGCACCAATTCCTATAGAATTTAAATCAATATTCATTCAGTCACCTTTTTTATTGTTCAGTATATATTGCAAACTGTTTGTATAAGAGACTCTATTATATCACAAAAAAATCCATTTCAAAAAACCGCCCAAATTCCCCGTCGGACAAAATACGACACACATTTCCGCTACCATAGCAGCAATACAACCAAAGGAGAAAAACCATGCAAAACATAGCAACATTAACGGACACAAAACAAAGCACTACAAACATATATGAAAAAAGAAAACGGAGAAAATATGAACAATCCAACGATCATCGCTTCGGAGCGCAACTGGATCGACAGCCGGAGCGTTGAGACACTGAGACAGATAGCACACTTCCAGGGTGTGCAGAGGGTCGTGGGGCTGCCCGACCTGAGCGTGGGGCATGTCCCCAACGGCATGGCAGTCGCGACCACAGAGAGGATATACCCGCACCTCATAGGCGGGGATATCGGGTGCGGGATGGCGCTCTACGAGACCGCAGTCAGGGGGAAGAAGATCAGGGCGGAGCGGTTTGCCAGACACCTCACGAAGCTCGATTCGCTCTATGACATAGAGGACGGGGAAGAGCCGGGATGCCACCTCGGCACGATCGGCAGGGGCAACCACTTCGCCGAGCTCCATGTGGTGGAGAGTGTAGCCGACAGGGAGCTCTTCGATGCTCTCGGGATCGATGCAGGGTCGCTCTACATCCTCGTCCACAGTGGATCGAGAGCCTACGGACAGATCGTATTCGACCGGGTGAGCGGCAGCTACGAGCCGGGCAGCGGTATCGACGCTGCCGACGAAGAAGCCGCACGCTACCTCGCATCGCACGACACCGCCATAGGGTACGCCAGAGAGAGCCGCCGTATCATAGCGGGGAGACTCGCCGCAGCGATCAGGATCGAGAGAGACCTGCGCACCGTCAGCGACACGGCGCACAACTCCATCACACGCCGCGATGGACAATGGCTCCACCGCAAGGGGGCGACACCTACCGATCAGGGAGCAGTGATGATAGCGGGGAGCCGTGGGAGCCTGAGCTACCTCGTACAGCCAGCTGCCGATACCGCGCACTCCCTCCATTCCCTCGCCCACGGAGCCGGGAGGAAATGGGAACGCAACAGTGCGCGGGGCAAGCTCAGCCACAAGTACACCAGGAGCGACCTCGAGCGCACCGCCATCGGCTCGCGCGTCCTCTGCCGAGACAAAGCGCTCCTCTACGAGGAAGCGCCGCAGGCGTACAAAGATATCGAAGTGGTAATCGGCGATCTCGTCGATGCGGGGCTGGCGACGGTGATAGCGTCGTTCCGCCCTATCCTCACCTACAAGGATTAGCCGATGCTGGTCATGATAAGCAGCGGCAGCGGTGTCGATGAGGTGATGCGTGCGCTGTGGCACTTCGAGCGGTGGCTCGGCGAACGATACGACTACGAGGTGGTCGAGAGGGAGAGCGGCGAATGTCCGATGTGCACCCGCTCACTCCTGATCCGCAGCATGGATGAGAGACTGCGGGCACTGGAGGGGACACACCTCTGGAGAGCGCGGAGCCCCTTTCGCACGAGACACAAAAGGAGGAACTGGTACTTCTCGCTACGATGCTACGACGAACCCACAGAGAGCGATACAGACCCCCGGGAGATAGAGTACCAGAGCATGAGAAGTCCCAAAAACGGCGGGCAGCACGCCAACACAACATCAAGCGGTGTGAGAGCCGTCCACAGGGGGCTGGGACTGAGCGCCGTGAGCTACGACGAGCGGAGCCAGCACCGCAACAGGAAGATCGCCCACGAGAGGCTCATCGCCAAAATAGCCCTCCACGGGCAGAGCATCGCCACCGATGCCAGAGAGACAAGATGGAGAGAGGGGAAGGAGATCGAGCGGGGCGATGCGCTGCTTGTATTCAGAGGAGAGTCATTCGCCCTCCTCAGACACCCATGATCGTCGCCACGATACTGCGCCCGCCGGGTCTGTCGCGGTGCTCACCCAGGTAGATACCCTGCCATGTCCCCAGGGCGAGCCTGCCGTCAGTGACGGGGATCGTGAGACTCGCACCCAGCAGTGAGCTCTTGATATGGGCAGGCATATCGTCATCCCCCTCGTAGGTGTGGATGAAGGTGGAGTTATGGCTGTCCACCGTATCGGTAAAGTACCGCTCCATGTCACCGCGTACGGAGCTGTCACAGTTCTCGTTGATAGTGAGGCTCGCGCTGGTGTGTCTGATGAAGAGATGGAGCGTCCCCATCGATATCCCGGAGAGCTCCGGGAGCTCCCGTACGACCGCATCGGTGACGAGATGAAAGCCCCGCTTCGGAGCTCTGAGGGTAAATTCCCTTTGGTATATCTGCATAGCTGCCTCCTCTGATAGACGGGATTATAGCAGAAGATAGGGCAATGCCTGCGGGAAGAGAGTAAAAATATCGAACGACACAAGCGAAAAGAGATAGTAATATGAGAAAATTTATGTATAATCAAGGCAATTTTGAGAAGATAAGACATTTTCAGTGATCAAGGAAACAGTAATGGAACAACACGAAAACTTCATCGATCCAAAACTCCCCGACTGGGTCGTAGCTACAGACATTGACAAACTCTTCGGGGAATATACCAGGAGCGGCTCGTATGTCCACCAGATACTCAATGCGGTGCAGTTCCGCTATATCGGATGCGACGCTGCCACCTACAGAGCCATAGCCAGAAGCCTGCCGGAGATCGAGGATGTGGAGTACTACTCCAACCTCACATTCACCTTCGATCCTGCATATGAGAAGATGACCCTCCATACGGTCAAGGTCTTGCGCAACGGTACCTGGATCGACAAACTCGAAGGTGCCAAGATCGACACCCTCAGGAGAGAAGAGGAGCTCAACCGTCTTGTTTTCGACGGGCGCAATACCCTCTCGCTGATCCTCTACGATATCCGTGTAGGCGACCTACTCTACTATGACTACAGCAGGGATGGGGTCGATCCCACCCTCAAACCGTACTATTCCAGGCTCGAATACATCAACAACAGGGCGGATATCTACCGCTCCTCGATCCGGGCGCTTTTCGACCCGGTCAGCCACGAAGGGCTGGATATCCGCTACTACAACCAGTCGACGCCGATGAGCAGGAGCGAGAGCGGGGATATGGTCTGCTACGAGCTCATCAGCAATTATCTCGAACCCCTTACGATCCCGGATGATGCTCCGGCATGGTACGACCCCTGGAGCAGGATACATTTCACCAATGTCAAAAGCTGGAGCGATGTCAACGAATGGGCGAGAGGTATCTACCATGAAGGCATCTACCGCGCCGACAGTGAGCTGAGCAGGCTCACCGAAGAGTGCCGGCAGTACAGCGACGACCAGGGGGAACAGATCGTCTATGCCCTCTTCTATGTCCAGGAGCAGATACGATACTTCGCAGACGGCACCAATCTCGGCGGACTGGTACCGATCGATCCCAACAAATCGCTCGAGATGCGTTTCGCCGACTGCAAAAACAAGGTCGTGATCCTCAAAAGCATCCTCGACCAGCTCGGCGTCGAATCGTATCCCGTCCTCGTCCATACCAAGGACGGCGCATCACTCCCTCAGAACGGCCCCGATGTCACAGCCTTCAACCACATGATCATACAGGTAGTGCACAATGGAAAAAAATACTGGTTCGATGCCACTTTCACAGGGCAGGCGGGCGACATCGACCATGTCTCCCAGCCCGACTACAGATACGCGCTGGTGCTGCGCGAGGGGGAAGATGCGCTCACCTGTATGACACATGAGAGCCACAGGGCGACCGTGAGGACGAAACAGACCTTCGACCTGCGTACCGAGGAGAACACCCTCACCACCGTGACCACCTATACCGATGCAAGAGCCGATACCACCCGCAGCCGCTCCCGGGGACGCAAGATCAAAGATATGGAAAAGAACTATATCGAGTATATGCAGAAGCTCTATCCCCAACTCCGCCTGAGAGAACCCCTCGCCATCAGGGACGACAAAAAGAGCAATACCATCACCGTCACCGAAAGCTACTACCTGGGGAATATCTGGGAGGAGGAGAGGGATCAGTCTGATCTTATGGCGTTCTTCGAGTGCTATGAGCTCCGCTCCGCAATCCATACACCAGACAAAGGAGATCGGAAAGCCCCTCTGGACATCCCCGATGCCGATGTGACAGAGACGAGACTCGTGATCCTCCCCTATCCGTTCGAAGAGGCGATCACCACCAGGCAGGAAGAGAACCCGTTCTTCTCGTATCAAAAAGAGGAGAGTTACGACGCCGCCTCGGGTATCCTCACCCAAATCTACAGCTACAAGGTCAAAAAGAGATTTCTTGCCGCAGAAGAGATCGCGGCTTACCGTACGGGACTCGACAATATCTATACCACCTACAAGCTCTGGCACTGGGACCCCTACGACAAATCTCGGCAGAGAGCGGCCCGTGCCCTCCCGGCCGAGAAGCAGACCATCTATATCCATTCAAAGCAGTTTTTCGATCTGCGTCAGAAGGATGTGTCGTTGAGGGTCGTGACGCGGTATTTTGCCCATGAAGCCTATATGCTCCGCAGAAAGATACAAAACAGTGGGGTCGAAGCGCTCGAGAAAGAATACACGGAGTATTACCTGCACAACTATCCCAATATGCGCCTCCTCAAACCTTTCGAGATCGAAGATGACGACCAGGACAATATCCTGATGATCACCGAGGAGTACGATCTGGGGCATATCTGGCGGTACAACGAAGAGTTCAAAGGATATATCGCGCTCTTTGTCAACGATCTGCTCAGCGGCATCCTCAAGACGCCGGAGAACAAGAACTCGAAAGAGCCCTTCGAGCTCAAGTACCCTTCATATACTGTCGATGAGCGGGAGATACTGCTCCCGTTTGCCTATAACGACACATTGACCAATATCTTCAGGGAGAACGATTTCTTCTCCTACGAGGCAGCCGAGATATTTGACAGAAGCGAAAATCTCCTGATACAGAAGTTCGTCTACCAGACCAAAGTCCCCTCGATACCTCCCGAACATTTCGCGGAATACACCCGCAAAGCCGAAGAGGTGAGTACATTCTTTGCTCTCAGCAGCCCAGACGATCCCTATGATGACAGCTACAGGAGCATAGCGAAGAAATTCGTAAAACAGGCGTCCTATTTCATCGTATACTATTTTGCACTGTATCTGGGGATCAAGCTCATTATGGCGGTCATGTCACAGTTTTGACCGCCTCCCCTCCCCGTGGAGAGGGAAACTCAGAAATAAGTACGTACCTACATCTGCGACTGGATCGTAATGGTCGTATCGGCAGGCGAAGAGCCGGTGACATAGCCGCTGCTCTGGATATCGATATTCGACACTTCTGTACTGATGACAAGCTGCTCTATATCCTGCGTACCGTCATTGAAGGTCTCAAGACACACTGACTTCACATCGTATATCGTACCGTCGTAGGTTAGTGTACCGTCTGCTCCGAAATTCATCACGGCAGTACCAGTCTGGACGAACTCATAGCTATCGTTATAGTACCCCTCGTCGAGATCGTACTCGTTCGCATACGATTCGAGCTGCACCGCCGTCGGGGTAACCACATTCGCCCCTGCCTGGAAAAGTGTCGTATCGCATGTGACCATCTGCGTATCCGTCGTCTGGTTGATATCGGCAGTATCGTTCGTATCCGTCGTACTGTTCGTATCACCGCTACTACTGCTGCTTCCGCCGCAACCTGAAAGCAATGCACCCAAAAATAGCCCAACACCGATCAAGCGAAGAAAAGTCTTCATTTGTGTTGCCTTTGATTATGAAATAATATCACGGATCGTTATCGATCCAAACGGAATAGTATGCCTCTTTTGCTTATCGGACGATGAAAATCGGGCGATTTTTTCGATACAATTTTGTCATCGAACATAAATAAATCTTCGGTCATAATACGACCGATACTTCCTTTATAATTCACTCAAGAAAACAAAAAAGGAGAGACAATGAATCTCAAAGATTTCGGCTTCTTCGATATCGATCACGATCGTCTCGGGAAGCTTCAAAAACCGTACAAGATCTATGCCGAGCTGCTTGACGAAACCTCGATGGAACAGTTCCACGATGTCCTCTCGCAGCCCTTCGTCACCTACGGGGCGCTGATGCCCGACGCCCATGCAGGTTATACCATGCCCATCGGCGGGGTATGCGCCACCAGGGATGTCATCGTACCGCAGTTCGTGGGCTTCGATATCGGGTGCGGCATGTGCGCCTACAAGACCGAATATACCAAAGTGGAGATCGAGGCAAATGCCGAGATCATCTACAACCATATCGTCGAGCGTATCCCGCTGGGGTTCAGCACACACAAGAACCATCAGCCCATGACTATCGACCTCCCGCTGAGCGATCTCGCATCCCACATCCTGGAGACCTCGGGGCGCAAGCAGCTGGGGACGCTGGGAGGTGGCAACCACTTCATCGAAGTGGGATACGGGAGCGACGAGAAGGCGTGGATCGTGATCCACTCGGGGAGCCGCGGGTTCGGTCACAAGATCGCATCACACTATATGCTCCAGGCGTACCTCGAGAAGAACCCTATCGAGGGGCGGCTCGAGAAAATCCTGGAGGATTTCGCCGCGAGGAACAGGAACCTCGCCGAGCACAACCCTGAAGTGTATGAGAAAGCGCTCCATAAATTCACCCTCAAGACCCAGGTAGAGCTGAACAAAAAGATCAAGCTGGACAATATCAAGGGTATCTACGGTCTCCATGTAGAGAGCGAACTGGGCAAGGAGTATATCAAAGACCAGAAATTCGCCCTCGCCTTCGCGCTGGAGAACCGCAAGAAGATGATCGAGACGATCCACACGATCCTCAATGATGTGCTCGGCGGCAGTCACGAATTCGACCATACGGACGGAGAGAAGTTCATCAACCGCAACCATAACCATGCGGAGTACTGCGAAGTGCGTGGGGAGTGGATCCACCGCAAGGGTGCGACCCATGCCGAAGAGGGGATGAGCGGCGTGATCCCTGGCAATATGCGCGACGGCTCCTTCATCGTCCGGGGCAAAGGGCACGCCGACTCGCTCGCCTCATCCTCACACGGCGCGGGGCGCGTCATGAGCCGCAACAGGGCAAAGGCGAGCGTATCGCTCGAAGAGTTCGAAGCGGCAATGCAGGGGATCACCGGGACGGTCGACGAGAAGACCCTCGACGAGTCCCCCTTCGCCTACAAGGATATCTTCGAGGTAATGGAGCTCCAGAAAGAGCTCGTCGAAGTGGTCGAACACATCAAGGTGCTCATCAATGTCAAGGACAACGCGAAGAGCAGGTACTGATCACCCCTGCTTCTTCTCATACTCCATGATGCTCTTGCTCAGTACCTTGGCGCTCGGGACGACACTCGAGGAGAGGTCGAGGTGGACATCCTGATCATCGAAGAATATATCGGCGCCGAAGGCTTCGAGTATCTCGTACTTGTCGCTGCCCCCGAGGAAGAACGCTTCGTCGATCCGCACGCCCCATACATTGAGGGTCTTGATGACCCGCTCGTGGGCAGGGGCAGAGCGGGCGGTGACGAGAGCGGTGCGGATGGGGGAGCGCTCGGTGGGGAACTTCGCCTGCACCTTGGCGACGGTGAGGAGGAACTTGGCGAAGGGACCCATGGCGAGCGGATTGTCCTTGTTGCGTATCTCGTGCTCGAGGAATGCCTCAAGGCCGTGTTCCTTGTAGATGAGCTCCGACTCCTCGCCGAAAAGCACCGCGTCGCCGTCGAAGGCGATCTTCACCTGCTCTCCCCCTTTGGCGCTGATATCTTTGCCCGATGGGAGTATCTTGGCGGCTGCGATACCGCTCTCTATCGCCTTGAGGACATCCTTCTCATCCGCGCTCAGGAAGAGATCGACCTTGAATGCATGGAGGTAGTTGGAGATATCGGTACCGCTCGTCCATGCCGAACGGACGATGTCGAGCTCCGCTTCGTTGATAGCGTTGATGATGCGCAGGCTCGTGGCGGCGTTGTTCTTGGAGAGGATCATCACCTCCACCTGCCTCTTGTCGGGGTCGAAGCAGCTGTTGATCCGCAGCAGGTTCTCCACAAGCCTGTATCCCGTCCCGCGGTGCAGCGGCTTGCTCTCGCTCTCGAGCTGGTAGCGGTAGTAGGCGTCTATCCCTTTCTCTTCAAAGACCCTGTTCTCCTCCTCGAGATCGAACAGTGCCCTCGAGCTCACCGCAACTACAAGTTTGTCATTCAGGTCGTATCCCATCACTGCTCCTTTGTTTTGTAACGTATGATACACTCAGGGATTTTAATATCTCGCAAGATTTTGGATTTTGCTCATGGTTTACCGCTTTTATGCTATACTTTATTTAAATAATGTCAAAAAAATGTTAAAGGTGGTGTGTGATGTCAGAAGTACCTCTCATGGAGATCAAGACCAGGCTCTCGGAAGCGGTCGAAGATCTCCAGAAAACATACTCTTTACTGCGTACCTATACCGAGGCGGACAGTCTGGAGATCCTTTTTTTCAACCCGGAAGAAGGGATATTCTATGACAAGATCAAAGGTACGAAGATCGAAACGAAATACCTCGGAGATGACAGCCTCATCGGCAACAGCTATGTCAATCAAAAAGCATACCTCACTCAGAACATTCAGACCAACACGAGGTACAACCTGGCACTGGACAACCCTTTCAAGATCGAGATAATGGCGCAGATCATCATCCCGGTGATCCTGGAGGAGAGGGTTGAGGGGATCATCCGCCTCTCCAAAGAGAGCGAACCCTTCAGCAAAGACGCGCTCAATACCATCAAGCATCTCATGAACTCTTTCAAGGATATATTCCTGCAGGAACACTACCAGCATGATATGGAGATGCAAAAGCATCCTTTTGACATCGAGACCATCGAGGTCTATACCTCGCTCAAAAGTGTCAAGAGTACTTTCGACAATCTTCTCAGACATACACACAACCCGGAAATCGAGAAACTGCTGCGTGAAGGACAGCATAATGTCGATTCTATCTTCGCCTACCTCAATCCGAATATGGATAACGTATCCAAGATCAAAAAGCAGCTCAAAGAGTTCAACAGGGACAAAAACGACAAAAAAGGTCTCAGGGTACTGATCGCCGATGATGTGCAGATGAACGTGAAGATACTCAACTCCCTCATCAATAACGAAGAGGGGGTCGAAGATGTCCTTTTCGCATACGGCGGCAACGAAACCCTCGAGACAGTACAGAAAGCGCTCAGTGAACAGACTCCGATCGATGTCATCTTCCTCGACCATCATATGCCAGGGAAGCTCGGTCTGGAGATCGCCCAGGAGCTCAAAGGCGATCCGAAATACAACAGTATCATCATATCGATCACCAATGACCCCGAAGCTCTTGAGGGGCATAAGGATCTCTACGACTATCAGCTCTCCAAACCATTTGCAAGAAGACTGGTACAGGAAATTATGGAAGATATAAGACAACACAAACAGGTTTGAAATATTCATGTGTTACAATAATTCCGAAATCATACAAAGGAATAAAAGATGGATATCAACAATATCGACAATATACTTGGCGATCTGATGAAAGTAAAGGGTGCTATCGCGGTAGCGCTTATAGACTGGGAGAGCGGTATGGCACTTGGGATGAAATCGAACGGTGCTTTCAATATCGAATTGGCCTGTGCCGGCAACTCCGAAGTGATCAAGGCAAAGATGGCGACAATGAAAAGCCTGGGTCTTGATGGGAATATCAAAGATATCCTCATTACACTGTCAGATCAACTCCATATCATCGGCATGGTACCGGGCAAACCGGAGCTGGCGTTCTACATGGCGCTGGATGCAGATGGTGCGAACCTGGCACTTGCCAGAAATGCGGTACAAAACGCTGCCAAATAGTCCGTCCGGGATAACCTCCCGGTACTGAATCTTTATTATTCGACTGTTTGTTTATAATCTTTCAAAAAAACATTTTTCTCATTTTGATTACCCCGATATACATCTTCGAGCAAGACTGCAATATCGTTCAATTTACTTGCTCCGGTGATCTTTGCCTCTTCCCTGATAGACTCTGCCAGTTTCAATAACTCATCATCATTATAACTATATAATTTATTTATTGTATCGCAGTAGTTGTCACAAAACGATATAAGGTGATTTCGATACTCTTTGATATCACCGTTGAACTTTGCGATCCCTTCCAATGCATCGAGCGTCTCTATGATATACTTTTTTTCTTCTTTTTTATTTTCTTTGAGCGCACGGATCGCATCGAAGATTTTTTGGGATTCAGTTTCAAACTGAAGATAGAACTTATTGAGCCGTTCCTGCCTGGATATCGTAAAATCGATAATACGCTGTTCAAACACATCGAACGTGAATATACCCACACCCTGAGCCTCTTTGATCATTTTCCTGATAAGTTCAATTATCTCCTGTGTCTTACCGTCAGCATAGAGCATCTCAAATCTTCGGATAGACGCTTCGAACTTTATCCTGAACAGTGCCATTGCCTGATCTGACATTGCAACTCCTTGAAGATGAGTAATTAAATATCCCAAAATGAAAGGGATTCTATCCAAAAAATCTGAAATATACTGCCCCTCCGGGTTATAATCCGGACACTTAACGGCCGAAAACTGTCGATATCCAAAGTATGATTCATCGATGAATCCTAAACTACTTTGAAGACGATAAGGCTGCCGCCCATGATCGCCATCCCCATAGTAAGCCCCAGGATACTTGTGTGTGCGTTGCCATAGACCCTGGCAGAGGGGAGCAGCTCGTCGAATGATACATAGATCATGATCCCCGCTACGAGGGCGTACGTGATCCCCAGACTCGCCTCCCCCATCAGCGGAAGGAGCAGGAAATATCCCGCCACCGCACCGACGGGCTCGGCTATACCGGAGAGGGTTGCATACCAGAACGCCTCTTTGCGGCTCCCTGTCGCTTTGTACATAGGCAGGGCCACGGCCATCCCCTCGGGGATATTGTGAATAGCGATCGCTACGGCGATCATCACACCGAGCGTAGGATTTTCTATCGATGAGACGAAGGTCGCAAAACCTTCGGGGAAATTATGGACTGCGATCGCTATAGCTGTGAAGATTCCGACCCGTTTGAGAGATGCAGGATGGCGTGAGGGGTGTTCAAGCGCTCTGAGCTCATTTTGCGATCTGAGCTCGTGCGGGTTGATCTCATCGGGGATGAACCTGTCTATCAGTGCGCTCAATCCTATACCTGCGAAGAATATTCCGAGCCCCCATGCCTCCCCGGCGGGGACACTGCCGCTGAGTGTTGCAAAAGCCTTCTGCGACTCCGGGAGTATCTCGACGAAAGAGATGTAGATCATCACACCTGCCGAAAACCCGAGCCCCAGCGAAAGAAAGCGATCGCTTCGTGCACTGGGTATAAAAGCGATCAGGGCACCGATACTCGTAGAGAGTCCTGCAAGCAGTGTCAGGGTAAAAGCGGCAAGATATTGATCGGGGAACATGGATCACCGCAACAGATGCCCGACATCCTTGATAAGATAGCTGAGGGCAAGCTCTGAAAAAAATCCGAACGCAGCCTGGGCATCGACTATCCTGTCCTTTCCGCCGAGATATACCTCTATCTTGACCCCTCGCTCTTTAAGTTCTTCGAACCTTTCGACGGACCATTCATACTCCAGGAGCGCCGCGAGCTCTTCGTATGTCCCAATATGCAGGTATTTATCCAAAGCGGTATCGGATGGATAGGCAACGTTGGCAAGGAACTGGGTGGTATAGCTCTCAGGGTCTGCCTGGAAATATCGCAGCTGCGCACGCCTGAAAGCGGGTTTCTGGAGCTGGAAAAATGCCGGTGAAAGAAGGATAAGCCGCTCTACCCTCTCACTGCTTGCATATGCGTATTCGAATGCCTGCTGCGCCCCATAACTGAAACCAGCTACTGTAAAGTCGCTGTTGTCAAGAAACTCTCCGAACAGCTCCTCTTCCCCATGGAGGGAAAACCCGCTAAAATATCTCACGAAGTATCTCCCTCGCCCGGTCCTGGGTAATGGTCTCGTTCTCGAGCAGATAGCCTGATATCTTCTCATGTATCTCATGGAGCTTGCCGAGTATGCTGCCGACATCCTCATACGCCTGGGCGAGAATAGTCTCCGCCTCGTCACTCATCGGTATGAAACTCTCCCCCATCCCGTAATAGTCCACAAGCTTCCGTGCCAGCGCCCTGGCTTCGGAAAGGTCCTCACCGGCATTCGTGAATTTCTCATGATACGCCCTCGAAGTCGCTGCCGAACCTGCGAGCAGCACTTTGATACGGTTGATGAATTCGCTCCTGGAGACGATCTCATGCTCACGCGCACGCATCTGTGTCGTGAGGATACCGATCTTGTCGAACTCGATATCGAACCATGTGGCGATGAGCGCTTTGGCACCCTGGTAGACCGACTGTATCTCCCGCTCCTGTTCACTGTAGCTGATGATCCTGTGCTTGCCAAGAAGTACCTTGTCCTTGACGCTCTCGAAGTCCTCGGTCTCGATCACCTCCCGCCCTTCGCGCATCGCATGGATCGCCGCTTCGTTGGTGAGGGTATCGAGTCCTGCGCTGCTGAATCCAACGGTCATCCTGGCTACCTCTTCGATATCGACGCTGTGAGGCTTCCTGGCCAGATAGTGCTCCAGGGTCTTGACACGGTCATCTATCGCAGGGAGACCGATATGGATACGCCGGTCAAAACGTCCGGCACGCAGAAGGGCATCATCGAGGAGGTCGATCTTGTTGGTAGCACCGATGACGATCACACCCGAGCTCTCCTCGAAGCCGTCCATTTCTGTCAGCAGCTGGTTGAGCGTCGCTTCTCTCTCGTCGTTGCGGTACTCTCCCCTGCTCCGTCCCACTGCGTCGATCTCGTCGATGAAGACGATGCTTGGCGCCATCTTCTTGGCCTTGGCAAAGAGCTCGCTGACCCTTTTGGCCCCCATCCCGACATAGATATGGACGAAAGAAGCGCCGCTCTGGTAGAAGAAAGGGACATCCGCCTCACCGGCGATAGCCTTGGATATCAGGGTCTTACCCACCCCAGGAGGTCCGACCAGCAGTACCCCCTTGGGGAGCCTGATATCCATCTCCCTGTACTTGTGGGGCCTGCGGAGGAAATCGATGATCTCTTCAAGCTCCACCTTGACCTCTTCGATCCCGGCGACATCCCTGAAGCGTACATTGGAGCGGATCGCCGTCACCTCTGCCGGTTTTGCCATCTCTTCTGCACGGTCGAGCTCACTGTGGAGCTCAAGGAGCTGACGGTTCCTGTGCTCCTGCATCATCCTGAAAATATAGATAAATGTCCCGACGATCACAAAGAGGTAGACAAACTCCCAGAAGTAGCTTTTCGTATCCTTGACTTCGACCGGATACTTCTGGTAGAGCGCCTGGGCGTTGATCGAACCTTTGTAGATGCGGTAGCGCCCCTCATCGGTGACGACAAGGAGGTATTCACCATCGATCACGACTTTCCTGATGAGTTTCTCCTTATGGAGCTGGCTGATCTGCTGCGCCGTCGCCTCCTCAGTGTTGCTTCTGAATACCGAAAAGACGATGATGATCAGAAGCACAGTGACAAGACCGGCAATGATCTTGATATTCTTCTCTTTAAAGGATAGCTTTATTGCCATCTTTCTCTACCTCCACTTGGTCGATCTGAACCCAGTTGTGGATCAGGTCCTCGTTCGAACTGACCGATATCCGGTTGAAGTACTGATCGTAGCCCTGATAGATCCCCCCTTTGCCGCTTTCAAGGAGTACTTCCAGCCCTTTGTTATTGCTGCGGCGGAACTCGAGATTCTTCTCGGCAATGATCTGCGTGATCTCAGCATGCCTCTGCTGGGCGATATCCCCCCTGATCTGCTCACCCATCAGTGCAGAAGGGGTATTGTCACGTTTGGAATAACTGAAAGCATGGATATGGGTCAGCGGGAAACGGCGGAAGTTCTCCAGTGCCTCTTTCCATACTGTTTCACTCTCCCCCGGATGCCCTACGATATAGTCCGTACCGAGCGCATACCCCTTCGCAGCGAGTTCTTCGAAGAGCGGCAGGTCGTTCCCGACACGATTGCGGCGGTTCATGATCTCGAGCATACGGTCACTGCTGTGCTGGAGCGCGATATGGAGATGCTTCGCCATCCACGGTTCAGTTAGAAGCTCTTTGAACTCGTCGTCGATCTGTATCGGTTCGAGACTGCCGATACGGATACGGCGGACTCCCCTGACCAGTGATATCTTCTTGAGGAGCTTCGCGATGGAGGTATCTTTCTCCCTCCCGTAGCTGCCGACATTGGTACCGGTGAGGATGAACTCGCCGAAACCGTTGGCCGCAAGCTTCTGTATCTGGCTAAGGATAGTCTCCTCGGAATGGCTTCGTGCATCCCCCCTCACCGATGGGATGATACAGTAGGAGCAGCGGAAGTCGCACCCCTCCTGTATCTTGATGAATGCCCTGCTCTTGCCCACGAACTCCCTGACCACGGTCGAGTCGATATGACTGAGATCGCCTATCTCGTAAAAACGGTTCGTCTGGTGCAACAGGTCGTTGACCTTCTCTTTTTCCGAGTGCCCCATCACCCCGAACACCTTCTCCTCTCCAAAGAGCGATTCCCCCTTGGAGTGTGAACCGCAGCCTGCGAGGATCACCTTGGTATCGGGGTATTTGCGTCCGATGGCATTGATGTAGTTGCGTACGGACGAATCGGCGCCGTTGGTGACGGTGCAGGAGTTGACGACAATGATATCGCTTTGTGCTTCGTCATCGGTATATTCGAAATCTTTCAGGCGCGAGATCATGATCTGTGTATCGAACTGGTTGGTCCGGCAGCCGAATGTCTTGAAATAAACCTTTTTCATGATACCTCTTTCGCACCGAGTGTAATGTTTTCTCCACTGTTGGAACCGGGTTTCGGGACATCCCGGTCGTGATAGATGGACTGCGTCGGGAATGCCATTTTGACATTCTCCTCGAGCTGTATCTTTTCGAGGATCTCCATCGATATCGTACTCCTGAGTGTCAGTGTCGCGTAGGAGTTGGTCAGGTACCATGCACTGATCTTGACCCCGTAAGGCTCTATGAAGGCCAGTATCCTGGGCTCTACGTTGGTATTGCGGATGGAGTAGCTGCTTCGGAGCTTGTTGAGCTGCTTCCTCGTGATGTCAGTATACCCCTTCGAATATTTCTTGGTCACTTCCTTCGCTATCGCTGTAGCCTTCTGGATATCCGAATCAAAGGTTACTACGAAATCGATCCCGTCCCATACTGTCTTGAGCCCCGCATGGGAGTAGTTGGCGATCATATCGGTGAAGATATAGTTGTTGGGGACGAAGATCATCCTCCCGCCGCGGCGGTTGTGCATATAGGTCGTGAGGGTGACATCTTCGTGGATCGTCATACGCAGCATCGATATATCGACGATATCACCGATGTATTCTATCCCGCCCCTGGTGAACTTGACGCGGTCTCCGACATGGATACTCCCTCCGATCACGATGACGAACCATCCGAGCACCGACATGAACCAGTCCTTCATAGCGATCGCGATACCAGCCGAGGCAAACCCCAGAACCGTCACGATATAGCTGACATTCTCGATATACCCGAAAAGCAGGGTAAGAACAAAGAACGTGATGAAGGTGATGTTGAGTATCTTGTTGATCGTATAGAAACGGTCGTTCTCCGCCATATAGCGTCTCGCAAGGTATTTGCCGAGGAGGAAGAGCAGGAGGAAGAAAAGGAGGATACCGCCTATCGTCGCACTCTTTTCGATCTCCTTCTTGATATCCTGCTTGAGCTTGAGCTTGATCTCGTCTATCTTTTTGCTATAGACGTTCTGTGTCGTCTCGAATATCTCGAGGATGGGCGCATAGGTCTTGAGCTTCCTGTCTATCTCTTCGAGCTCACTGATATAGCTGGAATTGTTCACGTCTTTTTTGAGAAGCTCGTTGAGAATCCGGTTCTCCTCCTGTACCTTGCTCACGACCTCCTTGAGCGACTGGTAACGCTCGTTGTACTCATCCTGGTGCCCGGTAAGTATCTTCTGGTAAGAGAGTGCAGCGATGATCGAGAGGGGATTTTCCACAGCGGGAGCCTCTTCGATAGTCGTCGGTTTGACCAGTTCGCTGAATGGATCTTTCTTGTATTCGGAGAGGAGTTCGAGCTTTCCGTCGATGGTGGCGATATTCTCCCTGTTCGCTTCGAGCTCTTTCTGCTGTTCGTCCGAGAGTCTCTTCTTTTTCTCAAGAACGGTTATGTTCGCACTGATCATCTCTTTTTGCTTCTGGAGATAGAGATAGGTATGGTAGTTGCTGTATATCTTCGCCCAGACGTTGTTGTTCTTCAGTTCGTCATCGAGCTTTGCCTTGCGTGCGAGGAGCATCTCGATCGCTTTGTCGGCTTCGGAGAACTGGTTCTTGAGCGGTATGACATTGCTCACCTGTTTGGCGATCTCGCTGAGATTGTTCTGGATGATATCGGCAGTGCTGTTGGTACTGTTCGACTCCCCTGCCTCCAGGATGCAGAGAGTCGATACCAGAAGTACTAACGTGGTGAAGATTCTTTTCACGAATCGACTCCAAACTGCATCAGTACGCTCTTGACGATCGAGGCATCGATGTCTGAGCGCATCTGGTGTCCTCCGATCCCATGCGGCAGGATGAACTTGATCTTGCTGGCAGCGCTTTTTTTGTCAAGGAAGAAATGCTGGTAGAAATCTTCGACATCACTGATCCCGTAACCGGTCGGCAGATCGAACTTCTCAAGCAGCGTTCTGACCCTCGCAGCTTCTTCTGCGCTCATCAGTCCGAGTCTGACTGCAAGCTCGTTGGCCATCACCATCCCGATAGCGACCGCTTCGCCGTGGAGGTAGGTGCGGTACTGTGTCTCGTTCTCTATGACATGGGCGAAAGTGTGGCCGTAGTTGAGCACTGCCCTGATCCCCGCCTCCTTCTCGTCCTGGTTGACCACTTCGGCCTTGAGCTCGACGCTCCTTCTGATGATCTGTTTGAGGACGGTCTCATCGGTGAGATCGGCAGCTTCGATCTGTTCGAAATACTCTTTGTCGAACATCACTGCCATCTTGACGATCTCGGCCACGCCTGCGGCGAACTCCCGAGGGGGAAGTGTTTTGAGGAATGCAGGATCGATATAGACGGCTTTGGGCTGGTAGAAAGCTCCGATGAGATTCTTGCCGTATTTGTTGTTGACGCCTGTCTTGCCCCCTACGCTCGCATCGACCTGGCTGAGCAGCGTTGTCGGTATCTGGATAAAATCGATCCCTCTTTGATAGAGCGATGCGGCAAAGCCCGTCATATCGCCGATCACACCGCCGCCGAAGGCTATCAGAAGTGATTTGCGGTCAAGCTTGTGCTCAAAGCACTCACCAAGGATATTCTCCACGGTTGCAAGCGTTTTGTACTCTTCGCCGTCGGGGATCGTGACAACATGGAGCTCTTTTGCCACTATCTTTGAAAGGAGCGTATCGAGATGGAATCCGGCGACAGTAGGGTTGGTGACGACCACCACTTTGGTGTCGAACGAGAGTTTTGGCAATGAGTCGATGGTTATTTTATATGAAATGTTATCAGTGTTTATGAGTTCAATATCTACTATCATGTATGACCTTTGGGAAAGTGGGGAATAGTATAATATTTTAACCTATTTTGCTTAAGAGGAGCACAATAGAGTGCCGATAAAACCGTTGTTGCGAGTGAAATTGACTATAGTACCGGAAGCTGGAGATAACAGGTTGGGTTCAAACGCCCGAAGGCGTATGAATTACTTCTTGAGTGACGCGATGTAATCAGCAAGTTCTTTGATAGCTGCATCGTCAAGAGTAGCTACCTGACCTTTCATTACGCCGCCCATACCGTACTGGTTGAGTGTACCTGCTTTGTAACCGTTAAGCTTTTCAACAGTTACAGCTGCATCCTCACCTGTGATGATTGCAGACTTGCCAAGAGCAGCTTTTTCACCGTTAGCACCGTGGCAACCTGCACATTTAGCGAATGCAGCAGCACCGTCTGCCATAAGTAGAGTAGAACCTGCAAACAACATTGCGATAGCGATTTTTTTCATTATTTCTCCTTATAATTATGTTTGTTTTTACAAACGAATCGATTCATTTACAAAAGTAAACGCAACACAATAGTGTAAAATTGTGAAGATTTTGTGAATATTTACCGCAGTCTTCCGATCACACGGTACTTTTTCCAGTAGACATCGATCGCATCCCGGAGCTCTTCATCACTGATACGAAGCGGTGCTTTGACCGGATAGCTCTGCAGGAACATCTCCGACATCACCGAAGTATCCTGGTGCGGATAACGCATGAAATGGAACAATGCAGCCTTGGTGTTCTTCTCCCCGCTGTATACCTGGATATAGTTCATCAGCATCTCCTGGAGCGAAGCGGGGAGTTCCTGATGACACTTCACACAATTTCTCTCAAAGGAGTTCTCTCCGAGCGTGATCCCTGTCAGCAGTGCGAGAACCGCTATGATCCGTATCAGTCTTTTTTCCATTGCAGTGTTATCCTTGTCCCTTGCATCAGTGTCGATTCAACCTTGATATCGACCTTGTACTCGTCTATGATCTTCTTGACGATACTCAATCCCACGCCAAATCCCCCTTCGGAGTTGTTGAAGCGCATATAGCGGTCAAAAATATAGGGGATATTCTCCTCGCTTATCCCGATACCACTGTCCTTGACAGAGAGTATCCCTTCTCTGAGATAGAGCGCGACCGTACCGCCGCGTTTGTTATACTTGATGGCATTGGAGATGAGATTGTCGATCACCCGTGTACACTTTTTCCTGTCCATTACGAAGATCACGCTCTGAAGGTCATGTACTATTTTGATCTTTTTCGACTTTGCCATCGTATCGAAATACTCTATCCTCTCCTCTATCACCGTTTTAAGGTCGATCGGCTCGTTCTGACTGAGACGCTCGCTCTCGAGAGTCAGGTATTTGAGGTCTTCATAGAGGATTGAAACGGTCTTTGCTGCGATATTGATCCTCTCGAGCTTTTTCTTGTTGCTCTCTATCATGACGCTTGTATCCATCCGCTCTACATTTGCCAGGATCGTACTGAGCGGCGTATTGAGCTCATGGGTCGTATCCTTGATGAACCTGTCGAGCAGGATGATCGAGTCTCTCATTGGCCCCAGGAAGAGCTTAGCCAGGTAGAGCCCGAAGAGCTCAAGGAGCACGAAGGCTATGAATCCGTAAAACCCTATCGTCTCGAATGATTCTCTTTGCCACTTCGTATCGGCATCGATCTCTATGATGAGATATTTTGCCCCAAGGTAATAGTTGTCGAGTATCTTGACATAGTGTATCTTGTCGCCAGTCTGGTATATCTCACTGTCGAGCCGTACCCTGCCGTCACGCAGCAGCGAGAATATCTTCACCTCTTCGAGATCGTAGATCGCACTTCGGAACCGGCTGTCACGTGGATAGACCCTCCGCTCGTCGAAGTAATGATGGAGCGTTTTGATCCGCTTGATATGCTCGTTGGCGTAGTTCGAGAGGATCGTCCGATTGTTGGAGAACATCAGTTTCTCCTGACTCTGATAGAAGAAGAGCGAAGAGACCGCTATCAGCAGGAATACCAGAAGCGTATAGAATGCCAGGAACCTGCCGAGAGATTTCTTCTCACTGATTAATAATGAATTTGTATCCCTGTTTTTTGATACTAACAATCCTGTCCTTGCCTATGATCTTGCGAAGATTCTTGATGTAGGTTCGCAGCGCCGTATCGCTCGGTTCATCATTGAAATCCCAGAGATGACTGTATATCCGTTCATGAGAGATGATCTCGTTGGGGGATTTGATGAAGAGCTTGATCAGCTGCGATTCCTTGTTGCCCAGGTAGACCGGGGTATTGTCGATGATGAGGGTCCCCGAGTCGATATCGTACTTGATGTGCTGATCGATATCGACATACGATTTGTCCTGGTGGTAAAAGCCCCTTTTGAGGAGTGTCTCGACACGGATAAGAAGCTCTTTGAGCTCGAAGGGCTTGCGGATATAGTCATCGCACCCGCTGGCAAATCCTTTTTCGAGATCATCGACGCTGCTCAGCGAAGAGATATAGATGGCGGGAGACTGCTGCCCGTTCTTCCGGAGATTGGAGAGGAGATCGAACCCGTTGATCCCGGGGGTGTTGACATCGAGGAGGAGGAGGTCGTAACGGCTTTCGTAGAGCATATCCTCCGCCTCTATCCCGTCATAGGCTGAGTGTACCTCGTACCCCTCCTCTTCAAGGAACTCTGCGATGGTCTCGTTGAGCGTAGCGTCATCTTCGAGCAGGAACAGTTTGGCCTTGGTCATCGGCAAACCTACGAACCGTGTCTCATGACCCAGCTCTGTATCTGCTGGGCGCTCATCGCACCGCTGACCCGATCTACCTCTTTGTTCCCTTTGAAGAGCACCATCGTGGGGATACTGCGGATACCGTACATCCCACCGAGCTGCTGGTTGGCCTCGGTATCGACCTTGACGAACTGTGCTTTGAGCGAGAGGGCTTTGCCCGCTTCCTCGAACGCCGGCGCCATCATACGGCACGGCCCACACCACGGAGCCCAGAAGTCCACCACGACCGGAAGATCGCTGTTGGCAAGGATATGGGAGAAACTGCCACCGTCGGCAGCGATGGGCTTAGCACCCAACATCGACTGTTTGCAGTGGCCGCAGTTGGCCTTGGCATAGCTCTCTTTTTTGGGGATACGGTTGACCTTCATACAGTGAGGACAGACGACATTCAGATTCACTTCTTTCTCCTTTTGCGTGTCGGTAAAGTTTGCATTATTATATCAAAAAAATGGGATAAACAATTCATGCTGTCAAATTGATCCTATTTCAAAGTTCTCTGATACTTTGTAATACCGATTATTACGATCTTATCATTTTCTTTATCGATCTGATACGGAACAGAGTAGCCTTTGTAGATAAGATCACGAATATTGTCATCATCAAAATAAAGTGATTTTCTATAGAGATACGGGAAATCTTTCAAGGTTTTAATTTTTGTGTTCAGTTCACGATAAAAGTTGACTGCTGCACTCTTCTTATCTACTGCTATGTATTCAAGTATCTCTTTGAGAGTATCGAGATAGTCCTGAGACTTGACTAGTGTCATAGTCTATCCAAAAATGCCTCTATCTCTCTGTCAGCCTCTTCTTCTTCCAGAAGCTCAATCATACCGGCATCGATATTTCTTTTGGTCTCTTCGAATCTGCGTTTATCTTCCTGAAAAAGGGTGTTATCATTATGCGGCAGATACATCAGGAGGAATTCATTGATATATTGTGTGATACGCTTCTCATTATTGCCGAATTTTTCGTGCAGGAATAGCTCCAGACTTTTATTTTCAATAACCATATGTATCATATCAACTCCAATTTCGAAAGTGTCTAATGAGTTAATTATATCATAATCATTGACTCAAAACCGCCAATACCTTCCCCACCATCAATCCTCCGAATGTCCCGATGATATACCCCAGCATCGACATCAGTATCGCTACGGGTACGAGTGTCCGGGAGTAGGCGGAGGCGAGGATTGGGGCGGAGGCTATACCGCCGATATTCGCCAATGAAGCAATGCCAAGAGTATAGAGGTCGAGACGGAAGATCCTGGCAAAGAGTGCCATGAGCGCTGCGTGGATAGCGATGATGAGCGCCCCCGCACCGATATAGAGAGGCGCCTCGGTGAGCTCGCCGAAATCTGCCCTCGATGCGATCAGCGCGACGATGATATAGAGATGGATATTGCCCAGTTCCGATGCGCCGCCGAGTCTCGAGACGGGGGTCATCGCCCCTATGATCCCCAGCAGCGTCGCGATGATCACCGTCCATGTCGATGCGGTCATGAACTCGCCCGAGGGGAGGAGCGAAGCCCCCCATCCGCTGAGGGCAGATACCCCCAGCCCGAGGGCGAGGAGGAGGAAGAGCGACTCGAAACCGGGCTGCGTGCCGATATCCTCGCTATGGGCAACGGTACTCTCCGTCTCTTCCGCCCCGCTCCACCTGTTGAACCTGGCAGCGAAGGGTACGAGGGAGAGGAGCAGCATGAACCACAGCGCATAATCGATAGAGTCTATCAGCAGCACATACCCCATCTGGCTGTCCCCTACCCCGAGGGCTCCCTGGATAGCGACCATATTGCCCGTACCGCCCATCCAGCTGCCGCACAGCGCGGCAAATGGCTTCCACCCATCCGGGCCGAACAGACCTCCAAGGAGCGCATACATCCCCACGAACCCTGCTGCGATGCTGAACGAAGCGAGGAAAAATCCCAGGAGCATCTTCCTGCCGAGATGGGCGATCTTGCGCAGATCGGCGCCCAGGAGCATCAGGAAGATCATCGAGGGGAGGAGATGGGTCTTGAGCGTCTTGTAGAGGTTAGTGATCTCTTCATTGCGGCTCCAGAGACCGAACGAGGAGAGGAGCATCACCCCGAAATAGATCGCCACGATGGCAGGCAGGTACTCCCAGAGCTTCCACCCGCTCCGCTTCTCGGCATAGACCGTCGCAGCGGCCAGCCCCACAAGCAGCGCCAGATATCCAAATCCGCTCTCGATCATCCAAACCCCTTTCAACTGTGCTGATGGGGATATTGTAGCAGAGTTTATTTATAGATGATTAATCCCTCTTCGATATCATTATATAAATCAACCATTATGGAAATAGAAAATGAAAAAAACGATACTGATCTCACTGCTGATACCGTTCACCCTGCTCGCCGACTACACGCTCGTCGCTGCCAAACGCCCCCACAGCGCCATCGACACCCTCCCCAAGAACAAAGTGGCCGATATGAATACCATTCCGCAGGACCCGGCATTCTACGCTTCACAGCTCCAGCCGATGTCAAAAAGCGAACAGCTCCAGCTCGAACGAGAGTTCAATGAAAAGTATTTCAAGCCATGGAGCATCTCGAAGATCGACGAGACCAGGAACGATATCGAGTGGCCTTTGCGCAGCGTCACCCAGAAGCCTATCTATGACAAGAACCACCGCCAGATCGACGCATCTACCTACAACCAATGGATCGCCAACTCCAATTATGACGCACTCGACACCGTCCAGCAGAGAGCCATCACCATCCGCCACTGCGATGTCAAGGCGTTTCCTAGCACGACGGCATACTACTACAACCCGCAGAAGGTCGGCGAGGGCTTCCCATTCGACTACAACCAGAACAGCTCTTTTCATATCAACACACCGCTCTATATATCGCACTATTCTCTTGACAAACAATGGGCATTCGTACAGGACTCGACCGCGTTCGGATGGGTACACACCTCCAATATCGCACTCGTAGACGGGAAGTTCATCAAGGAGTTCCGCACAGGCTCCTACGCCGTAGCCATCAGGGACAACAACAAGCTCACGAACGGTGCCAAAACCGTCTCCCTCATCAAGCTCGGCTCACTCTTCCCCGTCTCCAAAGGCGCCTATCTCTTCGCATCCAAAGATGCCAAAGGGAAAGCCCATATAGAGCGGATCAAAGCGGCGACCAAAGGGGTGATCGCCCACCAGCCTGTCCCCTTCACTCCCCAGAATGTCGCCATGATCGCCAAAGAGTTCTACGGCGAGCCCTACGGCTGGGGCGGACTCCTCCAGACCCGTGACTGCTCGGCGTTCACCAAGGATTTCTTCACCCCGTTCGGGATATTCCTCAGACGCAACTCGAGCAAACAGGCGGCTGACGGTGCCTACTGTAGTATCAAAGGGCTGGAGAAGTCCAAAAAGAAAGCCGCCATCATCTCCAAGGCCAAGCCGTTCCGCTCGATGCTCTATGTCCCCGGCCACATCGTCCTCTACCTGGGCGAGTACAAGGGTGAACCGGTGATCATGCACAGCTACTGGGGTACGAGGCTCGAGAACGGCTCCAAGTATGTCCTCGCCCGCAATATCATCACCACCACCGAACCGGGCAAAGAGCTCTCGACGATCAAGGAAAAAAGCAAGCTCGCCAATACTCTCAAGGCGATCATCACTCCGGGGGACTGAGAAGATGTTCTTCGAGGTCACATACGATGAGTTCACCGAAGCGGTGGAGACCCTGGGTCTCATCGGGCTGGAGACGCGTGAAATGGTGAGAGAGCGCTACCTCACCCTCTCCAAGAAGCTCCACCCCGACAAAGAGGGCGGCGATATAGAGAAGTTCCAGAAGCTCAACTACTCCTACGAACTGGTCACACTCTATATGGATCAGTTCCGCTTCCGCTTCACCCGCGATGAGTTCCGGGATCAGTATCCGTTTAGTTTCAATACTGGGAGGGATTGGCTGAAGTAGGAAATCATTACATTTCAACATATTCTTCAGAACTCTACACATATCCTGCTATCATATATTTTGCAATATCCGTAGGTCGGAGTGCCCTCACTCCGACATTTATTCCGCATATTATAGTGTTACGATATGTGTAGTTTGTGTCGGAGTGAGGGCACTCCGACCTACAGGTCATTTCCGAGGAATAAGTATGAACTACAAGCGTGTATTTGCTGACGGACATAGCTATTTTATCACTATGGTAACATACCATCGCAACCCGTTACTGATAGAACATATTGATCTTCTACGACAAGCGTTTGTGATGAGCAAAACCAGATACGATTACTGTTTAGATGCTATCGTGATCCTGCCTGATCATCTCCATATGATCATAACTCCACAAAACCCACAGGAATATCCCAAGATCATCACCTATATCAAAAGAAATTTTGTCTACGGGCTGAATGATGAAGTAAAAGATTTCGCCAAAACGAATATCTCTTCATCAAACTACAGACGGCAACACTCGGGTATATGGCAGGATAGATACTATGAACATACTATCCGCAATAAGAAAGACTGGGATGAAAAGATTGAATATTTGCGAACCAACCCTATTAAACATAGGGGCTTGACTAGTTTAGAGGTTCATTCCTGAAGATTCTGAGTAGCAGTTTATACAAATCTTCACCTCTATTATTGAACCTGAACTCGCACTCTTTAAGATGTAAATTGAAGTTCTCTTTATCCATTCCGTGAAATTTCAC
>QKDN01000004.1 GCA_003252535.1 Campylobacterota bacterium
TTTTCTTTACCCATCCCCTTTCTAATTATCTCTCTTTACTTACTTCATCTTTCTTTTTCTATGATCTTATTTCTTTGTCCTATAGCTTTTTAGTTTATTATCGTTTGGCCTCTTTGATCTATCGTTTGTTTCAATTCAATTCTACTCATGTATATATTTGTAACAGATGAATATAAACTGTAAAAAAAATATTTATTCCTATTGAAAATGTAAATCTTTATGCCAATATTTTCTGATAATACATAAATATGAGGAATGGTGACTTAGATGTTGAAAAATATTGTGCAGGTTACATTAATAGGGATGGCTCTGTTATATGTGAATGGATGTGGTGCCAATGGCCCAGAATTTACTGGTATTCAAAAGCCAAATAAAGGCAAAGCCAGTGTATATGTATATAGAACTGCATTGATGGGTGCGGCTGTTAATCCTGATATACATAAACAGAATATGAAAACAGGACAAGATGAAGTGTTGGGTTCTGTAAAATCAAAAGGTTATATTTTGACTACGGTTGATCCAGGTATGTACAAGTTCTGGGCAAAAACCGAAGCTCGAAATGAGGTTGATCTCAAGGTTGATCCAAACCAGATATATTGCATAGAACACTATATCTCTATTGGCGTCATTGTTGGTCATCCGAAATTCAAGATTGTGGATATGGCAAAATGTGAAGAAGAGCTCAAGAAGACTAAATTGAGTGTTACAGATAAAAAAACAAATGATTGAATCTATCAAGACAATTTGAGCTGCCATCAGGCAGCCAAATGTTCTTCATTGGATTGGATATAACTGAGTTTTCATGAATCGAGACTGATAATTCTGTCGATATCATCTGATGATACGAGGGAAACTTTCAAACTATCACCTTACTTACACGTGTACTTTCGTAGCATTTCTACTTAACCTTTCCTTTTTTTACTCTATTACTTCATCCTCCTTTGCATATTGACCATTTTCTGTCATGCTTGTACGAAAGGATTATATTTCGATAGTTGCGTCTGGCCGGTATGAGTTTCACATTTTGAATATCAAAGGAGATGTCATGGGCAAGGAGGAGTATTTGAAGGAGATCATGAAAGAATCCATCCTGGAATATCTGGATAAGCAGGACTTCGTATTCGGCAAGTTCAAGCATCTGGCGATCCATGGGGTGGAGATCACACAGTCGATCCAGTATTACAGGGCGGATGAGCATCTGACAGATGCCTCGGACAGAGGACCGGACAACTCACTGCGGTTGGTAGCCGGGAAGGCAACCTGGGTACGCGTCTATCTACGCGGCAAACCGAACCAGGTGTCCAATGTAACCGGGACATTGAAGCTGATGCGGCAGTCAAACTACGGCTTCTATACCGACGTTACGACCTATTCGCCACAGGCTCTGGGTTCGGTGACGGCCGAAGTATCACCCGTATACACGATCGAGAGAGACAATATCAATGCGACACTCAACTTCATCATCCCGGCCGACGAGTTCTGGGGCAAGCTAAGACTTGATATCGATGTGAGCGGCGGGAGCTATGCTGATGACAAGAGTGTCTATATCGATGCGACACTCAAACAGACGATGCGGATGGCCGGGATAATGGTGGGGTACAATGGCGACAATGCCGCCGGCACAGCCAACCTGAACATAGCGGCTCCGAATCTCGCCGATTTTCAGAGCACTTCCGGATGGATGCAGACCACCTACCCGGTCTCGGATGTGACTTTCCGTATCGTCAGTACGATCACACAGACCGACCCGCTCAATGACGCCCCGAGTTGCAACGGCTGCTGCACGCCTAACTGGAGCGCGCTCCTCGCCGACCTTGCAGCGGAAAAGGTCGCGGACGGAGCACAGGCGGGCGATCTCTACTTCGGTCTGCTGGCGAACGGCATCCCGATGGGGCCGATCGTGGGATGCGCATCGACAGTGATCGGTTCGGGAGGGAACGGTGCCGAGATCGTGATGGCGCACGAGGTGGGGCATCAGCTCGGTTTCCCCCATTCGCCCTGCGGTACACCGGGCGATGCATCCTATCCGGCATACGAACCTTACGACCCTGCGGGCAATCCGACAGCATCGACAGGGGAATACGGTCTGAATATCGATAACGGCAATGTCCTCTCCCCCGCCAACCATAAATGCTATATGTCCTACTGCGGACCGCAGTGGATGTCGATCTACCGCTATGGCAGCCTGATCCAGCACCCTGACATGCATCCTGAATTCGTCGGTGTGCCCGAGAGATGGTGGGATGACTGGCGCAGGTACGATCCGTGGTGGTGGCTCAAGAACCCACCCTATTTCGAGATAGAGAACTATTATATGGATGTGATAACGATCATCGGCGTATACAGCCGCAACAAAGTGAATATCAGGACCCTCACCCGTGTGAAAACACGTATAGATACAGCAGGGATGAAACGTCTGCCGATGAGTGCGGAGCTGCTGGATGCGAAAGGTGAGGTGATCGCTGCTGCTGCGGTATTCCGCTATGAGCAGAGCTCGGCAGGCGGGAGCTGCGGCACAAGTGAAAGCCGAGGGGAACCAGGCGAATATGTCGTCCATGCCTCTATCCCCAACAAAGCGTCCGGTGCTCGTATCCGCATAGTGAACGATGAGACCGGTAAGGTGCTGTGGGAGAGAGAAGCTTCTAAAAAGGAACCGAAAGTGAACAAGTTCAAGGCATCGGTGACCAAGAGCGGGATGCTTCATGTCTCGTTCGCAGTGGAGCATACTGCCAAAGAGCTTGATTACTGGGTACGCTGGTCAGGCAACGAAGGGATGACGTGGCATCCTGTACATTCCAAATCGCCGCTCGATGAGCGTTCAAAAGAAGGACATGACTTTGACCTGCCGATGGAAGGGATACCAGGCGGCAAGATACTGGTGCAGGTGATCGTAAACGACGGGTTCTTCACGGCAGCGTCCGAGCCTGTGACGGTCAAAGCCCCCAAACAGCCGCCCGCGGTATCGCTGCTCCATCCGCAGGAGGGTCAGGTGCTCACAGCCAGACGGCCTATGCGCCTGCGTGCGATCGTCAATGACAATGCGGGAAGAGCACTGGAGTATGAGCGGTGCAGCTGGCTGCTCGACGGCAAACAGGTAGCAGAAGCACCCGATGCATGGATCACGGCCCCGGCCGAAGGGGAGCATACCTGCACGCTGATCGTAGAAGCGGAGGAAGGGAAGATCAAACGTGAGGTCGCATTCACAACAGTTGCGATGGATGTGAGAAAGTAGATGTCGATGTGAGAGAGGAGTTCGAATTTCACAGAGAGGTGCTGGAACACCTCTACCCACTCAACCTCCGTGAGGCTTCAAGATCGGATATCTTCGCATATTTCAATGGGGCATGGCAGCTCTGTGAGTGGCTCTTCGACGGTCTTGATCGCAGCGATCCCAGGATCGATAGTGTGCAGCCCAACCCCTTTCGCAATACCCTCGCCTTCTATTATGGTCACACTGCAGCCTTCTATGCCAATACACTGCGCAAAGCCGGATTGCTGGACGAGCCTCTCTCTCAATGGGATGGATCGATGGCAAAAGGGGTATGGCCCAAAGATATATCTGAGATCACTTCACAGAACTGGCCGACATTCGGACAGCTTCGCGACTATAGAGAGAGCGTCTACAGAACAGTGACACAGATCATAGAAAATGCCGATCTTACTACACCTGTCGATCAGGAGAGCCCGCTGTGGGCGCTGCTGATGGGTATCGAACACGACCTGATACACTTCCAGACCAGTGTGCCGCTGATACGCCAGGCGCCTCTGGAGATGCTCACGCCTCCGAGAGGATGGGAGCTTTACCGTGGCGGTGGTCCATCACATTATGAAGAAAGCGAATGGATCGCCTTCGGGGGTGGAGAAGTGAGTTGCGGCAGAAAGCGGGGAGAGGATAGATACTATGGCTGGGATAACGAGTACGGCGAGGTGCGGGTGGTAGTGAAGCCATTCCGTATCCGGAAGTACCCCGTGAGCAACAGGGAGTTCCTCGAGTTCGTCCTGGACGGCGGCTACCGTGACCGCTCCCTGTGGCGCACACCCGAGGCGGAGGTATGGTTCGGGACATTTGCCCCGGAGCATCCCGCATCATGGGTGGATGACGGTGGTGGAGGGTACCGCTACCGTGCGCCGTTCGAGGAGATGGAAATGCCCTGGGAGTGGCCCGTGGAGGTCAACAAGCATGAGGCGGCCGCCTATGCCGTATGGGCAGGTGTGAGGCTGATCAGGGAGGCAGAGTTCCGCTATCTGCTCCATCTGGATTTCCCGGATGACGAGAGTCTCATGGCAGGACTCCGCGGGATGAATGTCAATATGCGCCGCTGCTCTCCCGTACCCGTGGGGGAGTCTACAGGGCCCGTAACAGGTGTCGATCTCTATGGCAATGTAGCGCGATGGGCGGACGGGAGCTTCGGACCGCTGCGAGAGGATGACTTCAGGACACACCCCCTTTACCCAGATTTCTCTTATCCGTGGTTCCGGGGTGACCACACCGTACTGCTCGGGGCAGGGTATACATCATCGGGGCATATGATGCATATGGGGTTGATGCGGGACTTCATGCAGAACCATATGGATCAGGTCGCCGGTATCACACTGGTGCAGGAGGTGAGGTAGTGGACCCGCACCAGAAGAAGCTGATCGAAAGAGCCGTGCAGATGGGGATCAGGGTAGAGACCATGGAGGAACAGTGGGGAGTCGATGCGGTGAGACTGCACTGGAGGGAGAGGAGTACCACCGTGCTCTACGGGCGGGTATTCCCACATCTCAATACGGTGGCCGATACCATCGCATCGAACAAGATCGCCTCATCTGCGCTGATGCGGGAGCTGGGCATCCCCGTTCCCGACAACCGCCTCCTTTCGGCCGGAGATATCGACATGGGGAGGATAGAAGAGTTTGTGGCAAAGTACAGGTATGTGGTCGCCAAGCCGCTCAGCGGTACGGACGGCAGGGGTGTGGCGATGTATCTGGAGAGCGCCGGTGAGGTGCTGGCTCATATCGGTGAAAACCTCCGGGAAGGGGACGGATGGCTGCTCGAAGAGCAGGCGGAGGGGGAGGACCTGCGGCTCCAGTACCTCGGCGGCAGGCTCGTCGCGGCCTGTATCCGCAGACCCTGTACCCTCAGAGGCGACGGGGAGCGGACGATAGGGGAGCTGATCGAAGATCGCAACAGACTGATAGCCGCGCAGAATCCAGACAACCGTATCGATATCGACCATCAGGTCAAAAGGCGGCTGGATAATGCGGGCTGTACATTGTCGAGCGTACTCCCCGATGGCGAGACCATGCAGATCAAGGATGTCTCCAATATGGCGCAGGGGGGCCATGCGATCGATGTGACCGACCGCGTCCATCCCGGATATGCAGAGTACCTCCACAGATTGGCGGCGAGTCTCGGTATCCGTTTCTTCTCCCTCGATGTCATGACCCCATCCCCCGAAGCCGATCCCGACCGATACGCCCGTGTCCTTGAGCTCAACGCACAGTCGGCCTGGTTGCATCACACTTTCTCGGAAGGGAGGCAGCATGATATCGCACGGATGCTGCTGGAGGATTGTTTCGGGATCAGCGACTGATAAAAATACGGTTTACCGATAAGAATCCCCTATACAAAAGTATGCGGAAGTGATATAATTTGAATACATATCAATAACAAAGGGGATAGAATGAAAAATGTACGATCGTTTTGGTTGGCGTTGGCAAGCGTAGTGGTGATGGCAGGATGCGGTGGCGGTGGTAGCAGCAGTACTACCAATGATACTACGAATACGGATATTACCGAAGCCGACAAGACAAGCGCCGTGATAGCCGGTACCGTCGATACAATGTTGAATATGAATCTTACCGAACTTCCCGGAACGACATCGACAACAGGACAGGCAAAAAGCGCAGCGCTGCTCAGCAAGGTCGCTATGGATTCAAAATCAAAGCTTGATATAGGAGTGGATACTTCTTACAGCTGCACCAACGGCGGTACGATCGATATCAGTGCGGCCGATACAGGTTCCTATATCTCCATGAACTATATCAATTGTGTCGAAGAGGGTATAACACTCAACGGTATGATGGAGATGAGCAGCAACGAGGTCGGTATCACCATGACGTTCTCGAACCTTGTGATTACGGACGGAACAGCTACGGTCACCTATACGAGCGCGACGGTTGTACTGGCAGGGGATGCCAACATAATGTCGATCTCGATCGAGATGACCGGCAGTATCACAATCGGAAGCTTCAGTGAACAGTTTACCGATATCGTCTACAAAGAGACTTACAATATGACGACCGAGACCGGCAGCTTCAGTATGGACGGTATGATCACATCTGCATGCCTGGGTGATACCGTGATGATCACGACGATCACCGATATCGAGTTTGGCAATAGCTGCCCTACGGCAGGAGAACTTCAGATCGAGATGGGCGGATCGACTCAGAATGTAGTCTTCAACTCCGATATGAGCGTTGCAATCTATGTCGACGGTGTATTGACAGAGACTTATGCGAACTGTATGTATTTTCCTGATGTAGAGGCTACCTGCGCTATCTGACAGCGCGACCCTTTGTACTCCTCCGGGCGGGGAGTACACACTTCTTTTTTCTCTCTTTCTTCTCTTCGTTTACTTCCCGATCCGTTTGCATACGATGCTTCCCATGGGCTGCCCTATGGAGTCCGAGACCACCGAGCATTTGACTTTGAGGAGGAAGAATATCGGGCGCGAGGCCTGTCCGCTGAGACACTCGTAGTTGCCCATCCCCTTGGAGATGATCGTATCGGCGTTCTCGAAGAGCTCTTTGGCCTCCCCCTCGAGGGATTCTGCCATGATGCACGGGGTGGGAGCCCTGGAGTCGATGATCGTAGCATAATCACCGATCCCTGCCGCTTCTGCCTCTGCGTAAGTGACATCGTTGATGATGGGGTTGCCCCGGACGAAGTAGGCGATCCTGATCTGCGGGAAAAGTTCACGCAGGTGTCTGATATAGATACGGTCGAAGATATGCTCCCCGGCATTGTCCGCGAGGTAGACGACATTTTTGGCATTTTCCAGAGAGGTGCGGAGGGTGGCGGTATCGTCGATGGCGAGCGGGGTGTGGATGAGCTTGCGAAGTTCCTCTTCGATATCGTATTTCACCTCGGCGGCGAGATCGATCACATTGCCCGCTATGGCTACCTTGGTCGCATCGACGAAGAGGTCGACGCTCTGCGCAAGGAGCTCCTCGCAATAGGGGACGAGCCGCTGCGCTTCGGCCGTGGAGTGAGCCTTCACCTCGGCATAGATATCCTCCATACCCAGGTGCTGCGCTATCGCCTCGTACATCATCGTGGCATTGACCGGCGGGTTCTGCTCCATGCTGAAACGGGGGACGAACGAGGAGGCGAGGTCGAGCACCTCTTTGGCCTTCTGTTCGGGGAGACGGAGCTCTTTGGTGACGCGCAGCGCCTGGTTGAAGATGCAGCTGACACATTGGGGAGTGATGTTCATGATCGATCCTTTGGGTGATGGCGCAACTATAGCGAAGTTTTCGTTTGAATGCTATTAGGCATCTCTGAAAACCCATTCGAAAAATGAGCGCTCCTGCACCATGCGAACGCAAGCGCCCGCATCGCGGGTTAGACGCATGGCTTGTCGCGCTCACTTTCGGAATAAGGTATAGTCTATAGAGGTGCTTATTATCCGATCACTACCCTGTTGCGCCCTTCGGCTTTGGCGCGGTAGAGGAGTTCATCGGCTTTTTTGTAGAGTTCGTCGCTCTCTATCTCATCGCCCGGTTCGATGCAGATCAGCCCCATAGAGGCGGTGATATAGGGGGAGGACTGGTTCTTGCTGTGCTCTATCCGCAGCCCTTCGACCGCGGTGCGGATGCTCTCGGCGAAGGCTGTCGCGTGCCCCCTGTCGTCGGGATGGAAGATCACACCGAACTCCTCGCCCCCGAGCCTGAAACAGAAATCCTCCGCTCTCTGGAGCGAACCCCGGAGTGCGGCGGCGACCCTGATGAGCACCTCGTCGCCCATCTGGTGGCCGTAGGTGTCGTTGTACTGTTTGAAGTAGTCGATATCCATGATCAGGAAGGCGACGAGACGGTCGTGGCGTCTGGCGGCATTGATGATCCGGGGGAAGAGATCGTTGAAGTGGCGGCGGTTGTGGATATGTGTCAGACCGTCGGTGATCGATATCTCCTCGATGAGCTTCTTGTCGGTGATGTCCTGCCGGATGGCGGTGTATCCCACTTTGTGCCCGATCTCGTCATAGATGGGGGAGATGGTGGCGTCGACCCAGTAGTAGCCGCCGTCCTTTTTGAGGTTTTTGATCTCCCCTCGCCATGTCCCGCCGCCGGTGATGGTGTGCCAGAGATCGACATAGAGCTCCCTGGGCATATCGGGGTGGCGGATGATGCGGTGGTACTGCCCCAGCAGCTCCTCCCTGCTGTAGCCGCTGATCTCGCAGAACGCCTTGGAAGTGTAGGTGATGCGCCCCGAGAGGTCGGTCGACGAGGTGATGATGTGCTCGTCGATGAGCGCTACATAGTCGGTGATCTCCCGCTCTTTGCGTTTGGCTTCAGTGACATCGAGGATACTCCCGATCGAGCGTATATGGGTATCGCCGTCGTATTCGTGTTTGGCGCGCTGCTCGACATACTTGAGCTCGCCCCCCTGGGTGTGGAGCTTGTGCAGGGTATAGAATTCCGATCGTTTCCTGATCGAAGCGGTAAGCGCTTTGCGTACCCCTGCGACCTCTTCGGGATCAAGACAGGCGAAGAACTCCTGTGAGGTTGCCGGGAGCGCATGACGATCCATATTGAAGATATTGGACGCACCGTCGCTCCAGATGAGCTTTTTGTCTTTCGGGAAATACTCCCAGAAAGCGATATTGGCGACCCTGGAGGCGATGGTGAGCGTTTCATTGAGATCGTTGAGCTGCTTGAGGTTGAGCAGGGTCCTGCTGAAGAGCTTGACCACGATGAAGCTCAGCAGGAGTGAAGCGAGGAGGATGATCGACATGATGAAGAGCGAATGATCGGTAGAATCGCGCTCCTCCTTTTGCAGGTAGGACTGTTTGAGCTGGAGGATGAGGTGCAGTCCCCCTTCGATCGGTACATCGAGCCTTTTGGCGGTGAGGCTTCTGGTCTCGGTGAGATCGTTCGAGAGTATCTTCTGCGCTGCACGGGGGAAGTCGTCGGCGATGGTATAGGGGGGCTTGCGGTAGAAGCCCCACGCCTTGCTCCGGTCGAAGTGAGCTATGCTGTAGCCCCTGTCGTCGCAGAGGATCACATCATAGAGGGGCATCGTGACGAAGGTCTCCAGGAAATCCTGCATGAAGAAGTTGATGATCAGGATACCGTTGAACTCCCCCTTGTCCTCGAGGGGGAGGATCGCCCTGATCGTCGGCTTGTAGGGGATCTCCACCCGGTCATTCTCGAGGTTGAGATCGATGGCGGTGAACCAGACCTTGCCAAGCGGTTTGAGGCGTGACTGGGTGAAGTAGTAGCGCCTGGAGTTGTCCTGGAGTGCATCATGGGGGACGACGAATGGGGCGCTCCCTGGCGTCGCGCGGTCGATCCGCATCAGCGCGCGACCGTTTTTGTCAATATAGCGGAGCTTCATGATCTCGGGGTGGCTTTTGGCATACATCAGGAAGATATCCCTGATGAGGTTTTCGTGGGCGAGGTGGTTGATATAGTCTCCGAAAAGATCGAGATCGCGGATCGAGAGGAGCATATCTTCGGATTTTTGGAGGAAGTTCGAGAGATACTCTTCCCTTTCGTGGGCGAGAGATATCGCATCGTGGAGCGCCGTGTTCTTGAGCGAATCCTTGAAGTAGAGCTTCTCGACGACGACATCGATCAGCGAGAGGATCAGGGCAAAAGAGATGAAGAGAAGAAACAATTGTACTTTTTTATCGTGAAAGGTCTTCTTCATGATTCTTTTTCCTGACATTCTTTATCAGTAAATTATATCATTTTTGTATTCGGGAAAGTTTTGAGAGTGCCTGTTTTATGGGCAAAGCTTCCAAAAAATAGTTTTAGAAGCTATAGTCCACGAAGAATCGAAGGTTGCTGAACGACTCTTCGCTCATCGAACGGTCGTCGATATCGCTGTAGACGACTCTCACGGCGATATCCCCGCTGAGCTCGTACTCGGCGATGAGATCGGTCTCCGTAATGGAGTCGAGCGCTTTTCTCTCTACGCTCAGATGGTTGAGTGTCAGCGAGAGATCGTCGATCCCCAGTATCTTCGCGGCATCGAGACAGCCGCTGAGCAGCAGCGCCTTCGCATCCACGCCACCGTCGGCGAGCGTGATATGTTCGCTGCTGGTGAAGAACGGTCCGCCGCCGAAGAAATTGTCCGCACCGGCGCCGTTGAGCGCGTTGTAGGCGATATTGAGACCGATCCCGTATGGTTCGTACCCTGTTTCGAGGTGGATACCGTAGATGCGGCTGACCGACCCCTCTGCGATATCCTGGTGGGCGTACTGTGCACCGAGGGTGAATCCGAAGTCACCCATCTTCCACGATCTCTGCGCTTCGAGGTATCCCACCCTCGCAAGCCCCTCCATGTGGTAGTACCACCCCTCGATCCGCGTATCCTCGATCCCCTCGTAGATATCGCCGATACTCCAGAGCCCTTTGTCGCCGTTCAGTCTCGTGAACTTTTCGGGGGCATCGCTGTCGACACCGCTCCACTTGTTCAGGAAGGAGAGGATCAAGGTATTTTGGGCGATCTCCCTCGACTCGACGACGACCCCCTCGAACGAGTTCGGCACCATCCCGATATCGTCGCTGTTGGCAAAGGGGGTGTCGACACTCTGCCGACCCACGGTGATGACGGTCTCTGAGAGACGGGTGCGCAGGTAGAGCTCCCCGAGGGAGAGGTAGCTCTCATCGTCGCTGCCGTAGAAGCCTACGCCGGTATTCTCGGGATCGGTGAGGGCGAACGACCCGTAGAGTGTCGCTCGAACTGCAAATTGATCCGCCTCTTTGTACTCGAGAGTGAGCTTGCCACCTATCGCCGTATCGCCGGTGTGGTCTCCCCCGTTCTCCTGATCCTGGTACCCGGCGCGGATGTACCCCTCGTAGGTGAAATCCCCAGCTATAATACTGATACTCATTATCATATTAAAGATAAAAAAAACAGACATTCGTCTCATTGTGTTCTCCTTTTGTTTGGTTCGTTGTTCTCTGCCGACCTCTTGCATAATCTCCCCTCTGAACCCGGGAGCTTATACAAAAAGTCCGACATGCCTTATATCTTTACCGATAATCATTATCAGTAAAGAAGCATACAAAAAGAATCCCCTCCTAGAGGAGAGGTTCGACCTCGATCATCTGCATCTCGCCCGCCCGGAGCCCTATGAGGGTGTCGTCGATCTGTAGTTCGACCGTCTGTTTCCCCAGCGAGAAGGCTCTCACTTCGATGTCGGCATGGCGGCGGATACCGAGCGAACCCAGCCTGTGTTTGAGGTCTGGTGCGGCATGGATCGTGACGATCCTGGCTTTTTGTCCCATCAGCAGTTCATAGATACTCATAGCGTCTCCTTTAGATCAAAAGTAATACTCTGTAGGTGATGAAGCTCAGCACCCACGCGGTAGAGGTGGTGAAGAGGAAGAGGTATCCGAGATACTTCCATCCCCCCGCTTCCCTCACAAAGACCATCGACGCCGCAAGGCACGGCAGATAGATCATGACAAAGACGATGAACGCCATCGCCGCCGGGAGGGAGATATTGGCCTTGAGTTGCTCCTGGAGGTTGGTGCTCTCCTCGGTAGCATCGCCGATAGCGTAGAGGACGCCGAGCGTCGAGACGACCATCTCCTTGGCGGCCAGACCCGTCTCGAGGGCGACAGCCATCTTCCAGTCCATCCCCAGGGGCGCTACGAAAGGCTCGCTCGCCTTGCCGACCATCCCCAGGTAGCTCCCCTCGAGGAGCTTCATCTGGAGCTCGTTGCCCAGTCTCCCCTTCTCATCGTCCGATGTACTCTGCTCGATCCTGGTCTGGTAGTCGGCCTCGAGGGTCTCGTTCTTGGGGTAGTTGCTGGCGAACCAGATGATCACCGATGCAGCGAGGATATAGGTACCCGCCTTCTTCAGATAGGAGAGTGCCTGGGTGTAGACGGTGTGCCAGATGAGCCTGAGCGAGGGGAGGCGGTACTTTGGCATCTCCATGACGAAGGGCTCATCCTCCCCCTTGAAGACCAGCGTATGGAGCACCTTCGCCCCGAACAGCCCCAGGATCGCCCCCGAGATATAGATGAGGAAGAGGATGTTCCCCGCCTGATCCTGGGAGAAGAAGGCGCTGGTGAAGAGGACATAGATCGGCAGTCTCGCCCCGCAGCTCATGAACCCGATGATGAAGAGGGTCAGCAGCCTGTCGCGTTCGTTCTTGAGCGTCCGCGCTGCCATATAGGCGGGTACGGAGCACCCGAAGCCCGTCACGAGGGGGATGAAGCTCTTGCCGTGGAGCCCGAACTTGTGGAAGAACCCGTCGAGGAGGAACGCCACGCGGCTCATATACCCCGTCGTCTCCAGCAGCGCGATACCCACGAAGAGGATCAGGATATTGGGGAGGAAGAGGACGACCGCCCCGACCCCCGCGATGATCCCGTCGGCGACCACCTGTCCGAGGTTCCCGTCGCCCAGCAGCGTCTTGGCACTCTCGCCGAGGAAGGCGAAGAAGCGGTCGATATACTCCATCGGTATCGCACCGAGGGTAAAGGTGAGCTGGAAAAGCCCCCACATGAAGAAGAGGAAGATCGGGATACCGACGAACTTGTTGATCAGGATATTGTCGATCTTCTGGGTGAGGTTCTTGGCGCGCATATCCTTCGTGCTGATCACCTCCATCTTCGCACCCTTGGCGAAGGCGAAGTGCTCATCGTCGAATATCTCGTTCAGATCCTTGCTCCCCGTGTGGAGGTAGATATGCTCCTTGGCCTCGCGGATGAGCGGGGCGAGCTCTATCGAGATGGGCTTGTCGTGGAGGCTCTGGTAGATCGCTTTGTCGTCCTGGAGGAGCCTGACGCTGAGGTCGCGGTAGCCCAGCTCGCTCCGGAACCTCTTGGCTCTGAGGAAGAAGCTGAGCCGCTCGATCTCCTCTTCGATGAAGTCGCTGTAGACGACCTTGGAGGGGAGCTTGGGGGCGTTGTAAATCTCGACGATGGCGCTCTTGATCTCTTCGATACCGATCTTCTTGGCGGCGCTTGTCTTGATACAGGGGACGCCGAGGATATGGGAGAGCTGTTTCTCGTCTATCGCGATCCCTTCTTTCTCTGCTTCGTCGATCATATTGAGGGCGACGACCACCTTTTTGCCCATCTCGAGGAGCTGGGTCGTGAAGATGAGGTTGCGCTGGAGGTTGGTGGAGTCGACGACATTGACGATGATGTCGTATTCGCCGCCCTGGAGGAACTCCTTGGTGACGCGCTCCTCGATGGTGTACTCCGTGAGCGAATAGGCGCCGGGGAGGTCGACGATATCGACGCTGTAGTCCTGGCAGCTCACTTCGTCGCAAAACCTGAAGTTGATCTCTGTCTTGTCTACCGTCACGCCGGAGAAGTTGCCCACTTTGAGCCTGGCGTTGGAGATGGCGTTGATCAGCGAGCTCTTGCCGACATTGGGTTGTCCTGCGAGAGCTACTTTGATGTTGTTCATTTTCTTTTCCTTGTGATCAGCTTCAGTATGCTGTAGGCTTTCAGGAAGTCTTATGCAAGAAGTGATCCGTTTACAATAATGATAACTATTATCATTTGTGAAATAATATATCCATTCTGTTGAAAATATGCTTAATCTTTTGTATGTGCATCATCGATCATCCCTCCAAAGCGTGTGCTCCTGCGCCATGCGAACGCTTTTCCCCCACTTCGTGGGTTGAGCGCATGGCTTGTCACACACGCTTTGGAGGGAGCACAGAGTTGATAGAAGTGCTGTTGTCGAAATTTCTCCCGAATTCTGCTATACTCATACCATTTACGAGACCTGAAGGAGTGAACATGGTGCAGGTGATCCTATGCCAGAATGCGGCGATCGAGCCGTATATCGACGATATAGCGAGGCTGCGGATAGAGATATTCAGGGAGTATCCCTACCTCTACGAGGGGGACTATCCGACCGAGGCCAACTACCTCCGCAAGTTCGTCGATGTGAGGGATACGATGGCCGTGCTGCTCGAGGATGACGGGGCGATCGCGGGGGCGCTGACGGGGCTGCCGCTGCGTTGCGAAGACCCGCAGACGATCCTTGCGCCGTGGGCGGGGGAGGATATAGAGCGCCACTACTACTTCAGCGACGCGCTCCTCCTCCCGGCCTACAGGGGGCACGGCTACAGCACGCTGCTCATCGATGCCGCCTACCGCGCGCTGCGGGAGATGGGGCGGTACGATACCATCACGCTCGCCTCGATAGAGCGCACAGGGGTCGAGCCGCCGGGCGGCTACAGGAGCGTCACAGAGCTCTGGCAAAAGCTGGGATTTACTGCCACCGACAAGGTCTGCATGATCCCCTGGCTCGATACGGGGGACGACACGGCGAGCGAAAAACCTCTGCGCTTCTGGATGCGGGGTATGGCCGGTTGACACATATCAAGCCCCGCCATTGGAATATCGGATACAATCTCCTGCGGCATCTCCGATAAACTTCTCCCAAAGAGATCGCTCCTGCGCCATGCGAACGCAAGCGCCCATTGCATGGGTTTGGCGCATGGCTTCTCGCGCTCTCTTTGGGAGAGGAAAATGGTTCGGAGTCGCCCTATCCAAAACAAGGAGCTCCCATGCGCTACCCCTCATTCTACGACAAGGTCGAACCGATCCGGCTCTACGATCCCCTCAGCGAGTTCCTCGGAGCCAGCGAAAAGGGTCTGATCGAGATATCCTACCTGGAGTGTGTCAAGCTCGCAGGGCACTCCTGCCCCACCGTCGCAGGAGCATACCTGATGGCCGCGATCGGGCTCGGGGCGCTCTACGGCGATACCACGCCTGTGAGAGGGGGCATCGAAGTGTCGCTCCGTGAGCCGCTCGACGAGGGTGTCACCGGGGTGACCGGCAATGTGCTGGGCTTCATCACGGGTGCGGGGAACGAAGGGGGATTCAAGGGGATCGGCGGCAATTTCTCCCGCAAGTCCCTGCTGCACTACGGCGCCGATATCGGGGGCGAGGTGATGCTCCGCCGCACCGACACGGGCAGAGCGGTCATTCTCGGCTACGACCCCTCATCCGTCCCGCCCGACCCCCGCATGAGGACACTGATGGCTCAGGCACTCGGCGGCAGCACGAGCGACGGAGAGAAGCAACTCTTCGGCGAACTGTGGCAGGCAAGGGTGGAGAAGATACTCCTCGATATCTCTATGCATGAAGGGATGGTGACGGTTAGAGAAGTATAGTAGGGTGTGCTTGCCAGCACACCATTTGCTCCATCTGCAATAATCGTACAATGTGAAAAATGGATCTATGCGTGATAATTGGTGCGCTGGCAAGCGCACCCTACCCGTCATTCCTGTGAAAACGGGAATCTCTATGAGCGGCAATAGCCGAAGATTCCCGGGCAAGCCCGAGGATGACGAAAACAAGGGTGGATGAAATCCACCAACTGCTCCAATCGATAAGAACCGCACTATCTGGATAATGAATATTTGCGTTGTTAACGGTGGATTTCATCTATTCTATGACTCATCCACTCGACCGTTGAGCTTGATCTGCGCTCTGACATAGATATACGAAGGGATCGTATCGGGCAGCCGGGTCGTATCGGTGATAATCAATCTCTCAAAAAAACATCTTGATACCCAATAAGTTTATAGACAAAATCAGCAATATCAAAATAAAAGTCCATAGTAAACTTTTTATATTATATGAAGTGTATGCATTTTTACCTTTATTGTTTTCCAAAACCGTAATCAAGTTTTTGTAATCTTTTATAGAGAACATATATTTATAAAGAATCTGTGGATGTGTTGAATGAAAATATATATGCTCCAGACAAGGAAGATATTGATTTTCAATGCTTATGTCATTGATATCAAAAGTGTCTGTTTCTTTTTCAAAATAATTTTGCTTATATATAATAACCTGATTTTCGCTAATTTCTATCTTGTTGCGACAACCAAAAAGAAAGCGAAATATTATTAGATCAATCGATAACATCAAAGGGATACCGATAACGACATAAACAAATAATGTGGAGGCAATTTCTCCATGATTGATCAGTCCAACTACCCAGAAGGGAAGCATCATTATTGCTAGCCAAAATAAACATTTATAGTAGAATGCATTATTGTTGAATTTAAATGTTTTCATGGTATGAAACACCAGTCATCAAAGCGACTAATATGATTTATAACTTCCATCTTCCTTTACGACCCCAATTTTTTGATATTAGATCTAATGAAAAATCTGTGAGGCTGCATTATTCTTTTTTGTTATAGTTTACTAGATAATAATCTATTAATTTGACCTTCAAACTCTTACTCATTCCCTGATGTAATTTCATAAGTTTTTTGAGTTGTGAGAAGACGCCAC